>JAFZRP010000018.1 GCA_017619795.1 Treponema sp. | reverse complement strand
TTTCGTTTTCCTCTGGCCTTCAATCAGTTGGTATGGAAGGACTCCAAAAGAAGTTCAGCAGCTTGCGCTGGGTTCTACGGAAAACATCAAGACTTATGCCGAAAACAAAGCGGCAGAAGACGTAAGAACAATTAAGGATTTACAGAAAAAGGATTCATCATCAGTTCTTGATGGTGATTTTGCATGGCTGAATAAAGAAGCAGCTAAAAAATACAAGTCATTTGGAGAGAAAGCTCCAGAGCCACTTACAATTACTGGCGTTCTTGGTGCTTACGATTCAGAGCTTGAGTTTATGAATGTAATTCAGTCTAAATACCGTGACGAAATCTTAAAGGCTAAAAAGTTCTACAACAACTCTGTAAAGCTTGGTCTTGACCTTTCCGGCGGTATGAACGTAATTGTACGTGCCGATCTGGATGCAGCTCTTGAGTCTCAGGCAGAATCAGATGAGGATATTGATGCCGCTGCCTTCAAGAAAGAGGCTATGGAAAATGCAATCGAAAACCTTACAAGCAGAATTGACCGCTTTGGTCTTACTTCTCCTGTAATCAGACAGCAGGGCGATGACAGAATCTACATCGAAATCCCTGGTGCTGCACAGGCAGATGCTGTTAATACTCTTATTATGGGTAAAGGTATTCTTAATTTCCGTCTTTCAGACATGAGTGCTACAAGTGCTTTCAAAGACTATTATGCAAAGAATCCTGCAAGTACATTTAATGCTGCAGGTGAATTGATGGATAAATCAATCATTCCTGAAGACTGCGAAGTTTTCGGTGTTTATACAAAGGATGAATATGGTCTTGATACACGCTATGACTGGCTTGTTGTAAAGAAGGATATTGCTCTTGATGGTAAACACATTCAGTCTGCAGAAGTAAGAAGCGATCCTTACACAGGACAGCTTCAGGTTTGCTTCAACCTTGATGCTGAAGGTACAATAATCTTCGGTGATTTTACAGGTCAGCACATTGGTGATTACCTCGCAATCGTAAGCGACAACAAGGTTAAGTCAAACGCTGTTATTCAGGATGCAATCAATACTGGAAGTGTACAGCTTACAGGTTCGTTCTCTATGGACGAAGCTAACAACATAAAGAAGGTTCTTCAGACTGCATGGCTCAACGTACCTCTTACAGTTGAAAGTCAGCAGGTTATTGGTGCTTCTCTCGGTGAAGCAGCAATAAAGCAGGGTGTTATGGCTATCATCCTTGGTCTTAGCCTTATCCTTGTATTTATGCTTATCTTCTACAAAGCATCTGGTATTAACGCTGTAGTAGCTCAGATCTTGAACCTTTACATTATGTTCTCTGTACTTTCTGCTTTCAATCTTACTCTTACACTTTCTTCTATTGCCGGTATGATTCTTACAATCGGTATGGCAGTAGACGCTAACGTTCTTATTTTTGAGCGTATCAAGGAAGAGTTGAGATCTGGAAAGAGCAGACCTGCCGCTATTCAGATGGGTTTTGATAACGCATTGTGGGCAATTTTGGACTCTAACATTACAACATTTATAGCTGCTATCTTCCTTTCACAGCTTGGTTCTGGTTCAATCCAGGGCTTTGCGGTTTCATTGGCAATTGGTGTTGTTTCTTCTGTATTCACAGCTCTGTTCGTATCCCGCTTGATTTTCGACTTCGATACAGATGTACTCCATGCTAAGAAAGTAAGCATCGGCTGGGGGATTAAACAATGAAAAAGACAATCACTTTTAGTAAAGGATTCATTCCTAGCGTTATTATAAGCTGCGTACTCATCCTTTCCGGAATTATCGGTTTCTTTGTAAAGGGCGGAATTAATTTCGGTATTGATTTTAGACCAGGTTTAATTGAGGAAGTTCGCGTGGCTTCTCCAGTTGCCGAAATCTCTTATGATGGTTCTGCAAATATTTCTATGGATTTGTCTGCTGGTCAGCTCGACCTTATTATTACAGGTGTTGGAACTGTAAACGAGACAAAATCTTATAACTTTGCTCAGTACCCGACAGTAAGTGCTCTTGCAAATGTATTGAATACAGTTGACGGTGTAAACGTAAAGGTTTTGGACGGCTCTTATGACACAACAAAGCTGTTCTTAAACTCAGCTGTAACAAATCAGCTCACAACTTCTGTAATTTACATTTATCCTGCTGGAACTTCTACAATCACAACAGATGATATTAGAAATGCACTTAACGGTGTAAGCGGTATTGCAATCAAACAGCTTGGAACTGGTGCAGATGCAAGCTATCAGATTCGTATGGGAGTTTCTGAGGAATCAGTTCAGAGCGATCTTTTGGAAACAATCAATACTCAGCTTTACAATTCTTTCGGAAAAGAAAAGGTTGCAATTGTAAAGACAGACTTCATTGGTTCTTCAATGTCTAAGTCAAATACCTTAAAAGCTGTAATCGTATTTATCCTTACAGTTCTTTTGATCTGGGTATATGCTGCAATCCGATTCCACTGGGACTTCGCTCTCGGTTCTATCATCGCTTTGATTCATGACTCTCTGATTATGATTACCTTCATAATCTGGACTCAGATGGAGTTCTCAAATACTGTACTCGCTGCTGTTCTTACAATCATCGGTTACTCTATCAACGCTACAGTCGTAATTCTTGACCGTATTCGTTACAACCTTAAGTACATGCCTGAAGCAAAAGAATTCAATTCAATTCTTAACAAGTCTTTGTCAGACACCTTCCTTCGTTCTGTACTTACAACAGTAACAACCTTGTTTGCAGTAGTTTCTTTGTATGTATTCACAACAGGAAGCATCAAAGACTTTGCTCTTGCAATGATTGTTGGTTTGATAAGCGGTATGTATTCTTCAATCTTTATTTCAAGCGGATTCATTTCTGCATGTCGTAAAAATTGGAAACCAGAGTACGGTGTACACCACTCACTCAAGCATGTAAAGAATGACGAATAGTCAATTCTAACGCTTTTATAGCAAATATAATCCCTGCTGGGTTTTAGAAGTTCGCTTCGCTGGCAGGGATTTTTTTTTGTACTATTGTATGTTATTATTAGCTTATGGAAATAATTCGTGCTTCGGTTCTGGGATTTTGTTTTGGTGTGCGACGTGCTGTAGATTTAGCAGAAAAGGCACTTTGCGAAAACAAAGGTAAAAAGGTTTATTCTCTTGGTCCTCTTATTCATAATGAAAGTGCGCTTGCCGAGCTTAACAAAAAAGGCCTTGAAATTATAGAAGAAGATGATGTTGAAAGCATTCCTTCAGATAGCGTTGTAATTCTAAGAGCGCATGGTGTTGCTCCTGTCATTATCAATATCCTTGAACAAAAAAAATGCAAGATTATAGATGCCACGTGCCCCCGTGTAAAAGCCAGCCAGAAGATGGTAGAAAAATATACGTATGATGATGATTTTGTAATTATTTCCGGCGATAAAAATCATGGTGAAATGAAGGGGATTGCGGGGTATGCAAGTAAAAACTTTTTACAGATTCAAAATGCAGAAGATGCCGCTAAGCTCGGTTTTTCTTTGCTCGAAGGTAAGAGTGTTATTTTAATGAGTCAGACAACATACAGTGAAGCTGAGTTTTCAAAAATTGAACAAATTATACGCAAAAAGGTCAAAAATCTTGCTGTTATGAATACAATCTGTCCTGCTACCCGTGAGCGACAGGAAGCACTTGTAGAGCTTTGCCAGAAGGTTGAAGGTGTTCTTATAGTAGGCGGTAAAAACTCGGCAAATACAAAACGGTTATATCAGACCGCTCAAAAGTATTGCCAAAAAGCTGCCCACATACAAAATGCAGAAGAGATTCCGGAGGAGTTTTTTACACTGGAAAAAGTTGGAATAACAGCGGGAGCAAGTACACCGGATGCAATTATTGATGGGGTGGAAGAAAGCTTAGGAAGATAACTTATACTGTATTACTATAAGGAGTTGAGAAGAATTATCTATGGAAAATATTACTGATGTTAAGTGCCTTTCTTGTGGGGCACCTGCGCAATATGAAATAAAAAAAGGCTGCTATTTATGCCAGTATTGTGGCGGAAAAGTTTCTGTAAAAGAAGCATTGGAGCAGAAAAAGGGATTCAGACAGTTACATCAGAAAAAAATGATGGATACAGTAAGAAGATTTCCCCTTTTTAAAGCCAGCTGTAAGAGCTGTGGGGCAGAGGTTGTTTTTAATGAAAATGATGCTCTCGCTAAATGTGCCTTTTGTGGAAAATCCCTTGTTAGAAAAAACTATATGCAAACCAACAATATGCCGGAGCTGATAATTCCGTTCAAAATCACACGTGAGGAAGCAAAAGAAAGACTTTTAGACTGGTGTAATAAAAATAGATTAAAAGCTGAATCCCGCAGAATAAAAGAAACTTTAGTTTTTCTGCCAGAAAGAACAAAACTGCAAAAGAAAATAGAAAGCAATACAGATTTGAGTGAGAATGTACCATCAGAAGAATCGAAAGCATCAGAGCAGAGTGTTTTCAACGGTTTTTATCTTCCATATGAGCTTGTAAAAGGTCCTGTTTACTGTAGTGTAACTCGTTTGGCAGAAGGAAACGAATACTATTGTGACGGTTATATCGATGAGGTTTTTGTAAACCGTTCTTCACAGCTGAACAATCTTCTTCTGGATGGAATGGAGCCATATAAGCTTTCTGAACTTACGGAGTTTGATTTTGCTTACGTTGCAGGGCATCAGGTGAAAATTGGTGATATTAATGAACGAGAGCTTGATCAAAGAATTAGTGACGAGGTTGCTAAAGATTATGCTCCGGCTGTTAGAAAGGTGCTTGAAAGCAAAGCTGTTTCTGTTGATGTTTCAACAAGATCTCTTATGCGTTTGCCTGTTCTTCTTCCGGCTTATTATTTTTCCGATGGAGATATTGTCGCCGCTGTAAACGGACAGACCGGAAAGGTAAGCGTTCAGTCAATCAGAAACACGCATTATTTCTTTATTCCGTGGTGGATAAAGGCAATTTTTTGGACAATTGTTTCGCTTTCAATAACAGTAGGAATTATGTTTCTATGCGGTGCAAAACAAGATTTAATTAGGGCTACGCTCATTAGTCTTGGAAGCATAACCCCAATTATAATGCTTGCAATTTTTAGTGAAACAACAAGACATAAGCTTGCGGTAGTGAGCGGCAAGAGATTTTTTACCTCAAAGGGCGGACCTTTTGTGCGTAATAAAGGAAAGCTCGTTCAAGAAAGAAAGCCACTAAAGCGCAAGGTTACCCCACCAGTATTTACAGAAGAAATAGATGGAAAAGAACAGTTTGTAGTTTTACGTTTTACTACCTTCAGGCGAATCATCACCTGGATTTTTAGAGCGGCAGTATTTCTTTTCTTACCTGTAATTTTTGCACTTTTTATAAACGGCTTTAATTTTCAAAGGCTGAATCTGGGTGGCTCTGCCGTATGGTTTTGTCTTGCAGTTCCGCTCATTCCAGTTTTTATTGTAAAATACGGTATTTTAGATTTATATGATAATCCTCTTATTTATCTTATAAAAGAAAACGGAAAACTAAAGCGCTACAAAAGGAAAAAGAAGCTTCCTCCGTTAAAAGAGATTTTGAAATCAATCAAAGACTTACTAAGCGAGCGTAATTCACGCATTATCTTCTTAGTCACACTTTTAATCTTTGGAATAATGGTCTATCTGACAGCTTTCGGTTTTTATGAAGGGTAGAAGAGGTGTTGAAGTAAAAAAAGGCTTTGAAATATAAAGGGTATTGTGACAATCTGTTTCATTCATTATAATAGACAGACTATGACAAGATGTTTTGCAATGTTAAAGCCAGGAGTTGTAAACCGCCGATTGATGGGTGAAGTAATTAGCCGCCTGGAGAAAAAAGGGCTGAAAATCGTAGGATTGAAAATGGTTCATCCTACAAAGGAATTAGCAGAAGCTCATTACGCCGAGCACAAAGACAAGCCTTTCTTTAAAGAGTTGGTAGACTATCTTATTTCAGGACCTGTAATTGCTATGGTTTTACAGGCAGATGATTGTGTAACAATTGCACGCAAGCTGGTTGGAAAAACTAAGCCGGCAGAAGCAGAGCCAGGAACAATCCGCGGCGACTATTGTATTCACACTTCAAGAAATATTATACATGCTTCTGACAGCGATGAAAGTGCTGCCCGCGAAATTGGCTTGTGGTTCAAGGAAGAAGAAATCTTTGACTGGAACGACTGCGAAGACGGATGGTACTAAGAGGATAATTTATCTTACTTAGTAAAAAGAATGACCTGCTTTTTTTGCAGGTCATTTTTTTAGAGGGGAAATTACAATGGAACAGAATAAAGTTTGCATTATTGGCGGTGGTGCCTGGGGAACTGCTCTTGGAACTGCTTTGGCTCGCGGTGGTAATGCTGTGGAATTGTGGGCACTGGAGGATGAAGTCGTAAGCTCTATAAACAATGAGCACGAAAACAAAATGTATCTTCCGGGCTACAAGCTGGACAAAAACCTTAAGGCAACTGGTGACATTAAAGCAGCTGCAACGGGAAAAGATTTTATTATTCTTGCAACACCATCACTGTTTCTTGAATCTACAATAAAGAAGTTTACAGATTTACCTGATATTCAGAACGGTACACCAATAATCGGCTCGGTAACAAAGGGCTTTGTACCGTCTTCAAATAATTATCCAAAGCTGATTCTTGAAACAATGGAAGAAGCACTTCCTCCATGCTATAAAGACTGTACTGTTTATATTGCAGGTCCAAGCCATGCGGAAGAGGTTGCTCTTGGAAAAATCACTGGTCTTATAAGTGCCAGCCTTCATCATCGTAATGCCGTAAAGATGCGCGACTTACTCAGAACCTCAAGCTGTATTCTGCCTTATGCCAGCTTTGATCCGATTGGCGTTCAGATTTGTGCCGCAGTAAAAAATGTTATTGCTACTGTTTATGGAATGCTCGATGCAATGGCAGAAACAAGCGAAATCTTTGGAGACAACACTGAAAGCCTTCTGCTTGCGGCTGGTGTTACCGAGATGATGAAAATTGGTCTTGCAATGGGCTCACCTTATCCTCAGACGTTTGCTTCAGTAAGTGGAGTAGGTGACCTGGATGTTACCTGTAAATCAAAGTACGGTCGTAACAGACGTTTTGGACAGGATATTGTTAAGACTGATATGCTTTCTAAGTTCCAGAATCTGGATGATTTGATTGCAAATATAAAGAAGGTAGGCTATCTTCCTGAAGGTGCTGTTGCCTGTAAATATGTAAAGCAGATTGCAGAACAGAAAAGCCTTAAGCTGCCAATTTGCGAAAGTCTTTATAAGGTTTTGAATAAGGAATGCAGCCCTAAGGAATGTCTGATACAGCTTGTAAGCCGTGACAATATGAAGGCTCTTGCCTTGAGCATGAAAAAAAGATAGGGTACAATCACTATAAAAAGGGGATTATAAAATGCTTGAGAAAATCACAAGTACATTTAGCGGAATCGTAAAGAAGCTTAGCGGAAAATCAACCATCACCGAAAAAAATATTGAAGATGCCGTAGAAGAAATTAAAATGGCTCTTCTTGAAGCGGATGTAAACCTTAGGGTTGTACGCCGTTTTGTTAATTCAACAATTGAAGAAGCAAAGGGTGAAAAGGTTCTTAAATCTGTAAATCCGGGACAGCAGTTTACAAAGATTGTTTACGATAAAATGGTCGCAATGCTTGGTGATACTAAGCAGGATCTTCACTTAAAGGGACCTGATACTCAGTCTGTAATCCTTATGCTTGGTCTTCAGGGTTCGGGTAAAACAACTGCTTCTCACAAGCTTGCTGCCCGCCTTAAAAAAGAAGGTCGAAATCCTCTTCTTGCTGCCTGTGACCTTGTTCGTCCTGCCGCAGTAGAACAGTTGAGTCAGCTTGGCGAAAAAATTGGCGTTCCTGTTTATAAAGAAAACTCTAAGGATGCCGTTCAGAACGCTAAGGACGCAATCAGCTTTGCAAAAAAGAATGGAAACGATGTAATTATTATAGATACTGCCGGACGTCTTCAGATTGATGAAGAAATGATGGCTGAACTTGTAAAGATTAAAAAGGTAACTGATCCTGTTGAGGTTCTGCTCGTAGCCGACTCAATGACAGGTCAGAATGCAGTTGATATTGCAAAATCCTTTGATGAGCAGCTTGGTCTTACAGGTGTAATCCTTACAAAGTTCGATTCAGATGCTCGTGGTGGTGCGGCTCTTTCTCTTAAAACAATTACCGGCAAACCAATCCTCTTCATTGGTACTGGTGAAAAAACTGAAGATTTTGAAGTTTTCCATCCGGAGCGAATTGCAAGCCGTATTCTTGGTATGGGCGATGTTGTTTCGCTTGTTGAAAAGGCTCAGGAAACGGTTGATGCTGAACAGGCACTTAAACTTCAGAAAAAGCTTCAGCGCAATGAGTTTACACTCCAGGATATGCTTGAACAGTTCCAGTCAGTAAAAAAAATGGGAAGCATGCAGTCTCTTCTTGATATGATGCCTGGTATGTCCGGCGTAGATGCTTCTCAGATGGATTTGGGAGCCTTAAAGCGCAACGAAGCAATAATTCAGTCAATGACCTACAAGGAGCGCCTTAATCATCTAATTATTGGACCTAGCCGTCGTAAAAGAATTGCAAAGGGTTCTGGAACAAGTGTTGCCGAAGTAAACAAATTACTCAAACAGTTTGAAAAGACAAAGCTTATGATGAAGAAGGTTAGCCGCAACAAAGGCATGCAGGGCAAGCTTATGAATCAAATGGGTATTGACCCTTCAATGATGGGCGGACTAGGCGGTGCCGGCGGAATGGGTGGCATGGGCGGTCTTCCAGCCGGTATGGACCTGAACAGCCTTAAAGGTATGGACATGAAAAAGCTCCAGGAACTCGCCAAAAAGTTCAGATAATCACTAAATCGCCTGCTAATCGACTTGAATAACGCTCACACTTCTACCATCCGCCGTATACTCTTTCAGCGGATTCGTGTTATCTGTTATTGGCGTGAGGCCTAAATAATAATTATAGTAATATTTTCCCTTTGGCAGTGGCAAATTAAGCTCATAAAAGCCTGGGGCAGTCTCTTTAAGCTCGTAAATCCATGGGTCCCAGTTTGTAAAGGTTCCTGCAAGATGGAGTTTAAGACCTGTTTTTCCCTTGTAAATAAAGCGCACAGAATCGGTTTTTGTAATTTCTGTGTTAGTTATTATGCTATTTTTGTCTTCTACAACTGAAAAGTAAAGATTTATATTTTCATCGTAATATTTATTCGGATTAAGTGGATCCGTAGTCCAGAGTCCGTCCATTATCACCCTATATTTTATTTTTGTAAGCTTATGCTGGCGCTCGTAGCAGTAAAAAAGATGCTGCGGAACCTTATTGCCGTCAACATCAATGTGGTTGAGCATTTTGTATGGGTGTATGATTTTATAATCCTCAAAATCAAAAGCAATTCCAACCTGGCGGTTTTCAGGACTTGCGGTAAAAATAATATAGTTTTCAGTGATAACCGGCGCACAAGGCTTTTCAATGTTGTGGATTGCAACATCAAGCTCGTAAGGCTGGTAAATAATTTCCGCTTCCTTTGAGTACAGTGGAACTGTCACAGACGTCATCAGCACTAAAGCTGCGGCTGTAAGTGAGAAAAATCTTTGTCTTTTCATACTTCATCTATCGGACAAAAGAAAAATAAGTTTAGCAAAGTTTGACAATATAAAGTTATATAAATAAGAATAATGTTATAATAAAAGTTAAAGTCAGCCTGATTTTTTACCGTAGATAAAATGAATAGTAGTATACTTGTAATTTATGGGAAATGTGGGGTAAAATTAAAGTAGTATGCCAGGCCTAAGTCAACTTAAACAATTCGAAAAGGATATCCTGTCTCTTGGTGATGAAGTTACACTTCGTGCTTCTCGTGGTGAAAAGCCTGTAAAAGTTCCTGTTCCAAAAAACATAAAAGTTGATAATGATGCAGAGGATTTTGTACTGGGAATGCCGGAGGTTCCTCTTGTAAAGAAATCGACTGTTGTTGATGATGACCTTTCGGATATAACTGGTTCTGGCTCAAAGACAACTGCTTCGTCTGGTGAAGAAGAAGTGGTTGAACAGGGTGGACCTGATTTATCTTCTCTTCTTGCCCCAGTTGTTGATTTTTCCGCAGATTCTGGTGAAGCTGATGCCGGTATGCCGGATTTGTCTATGTTTATGGACGAGCCGGAGCCTGAAGTTCAGGAAGAAGAGCAGCCACAGGAAGAAGTGGAAATTTCTGTTGCCGATATGGGACTCGATGCGCTTCTTGCCGGTGCTGGATTTGACGGTACGGAAGGAGCTGCCGAGGATGAACGTCCTGCAGCAGTTAATGATGATGAATTTGTTTCAGATTTTGATAATATAGTTGTTGAAGAAGAAAAGCCTGAGGAACCGGCTCCAGAGCCTGTTGAAGAAGAGCCTGCTGCTACAGATTCTTCTTCTGGCGGCTTTGAAATGCCTGATGAGCTTAAGGCTGTTTTAGGAATGGGCCAGCCTGAACCGGAAACTTCTCCCGCAACAGACAGCTTTGCTATACCAGATGTCCCTGATTTTTCAGAACCAGCCGCAACTGATGAATTTGCAATTCCAGATGTTCCAGAAATTCCAGACGTACCGGTAACGGACGACTTCTCTATACCTGAATCCACAGAAACTCCAGCCGCTTCAGATTTTGACGATTTTTCTGTTCCAGATGACTTTAATATGCCTCTGGATATGGATGCTCCTGTACAGCTTGAGCCACCTGAGGAAGAGGGCGGAGTAAGTACAGTAAAAGTTCCTTCCGGGGACGATTCCTTTGGTCTGGATTCACTTCCTGATTTTGATGTTCCTGCTACCGATGATTTTGGCGCATCTGATTTTACTTCTGAAGATTCTGGACCAGATGAGTTTACAGATAATATTCCTGAAGGCTTATACAATCCTGATGATATAGAACTTCCTTCTGAGACTCCGGCAGCTACAGATGATTTCGGTGTTTCCGGTGATGATTTTGGTTCTGCAGGAGATGATTTCGGAGCTTCTGGCGGCGATTTTGAATCAGTTTCGTTAGATGATATTGATTCTTTGCCTGATGTTTCCTTTGACAATGTTCCTACAGGCGACGATATCCCTATAGATGATATTCCATCTGATGATTTTTCTTCTGGAGAAGCAGAGGGTGGCGCAGATAATTTCGGCGATATTTTTGACACCGAGGGCGGTTCTGATCAGGAATCCTTTGATTACGACAGCGGTCCAATTGAAACGTTCGATACAAGCGGAATGGAAGATGTGGATTTTGGAATCCCAGATACCGATACCGCAATGAATCCTGCTGCCGGTCCTGAAGAAGATTTTTCTTTTGATGGCGGTGATTTTGAAATCCCGGGCTTCTCCGATGTAGAAACTGTTCAGGAGCCTAAGAAGAATCAGAAGCCGGATGCAGCTAAAAAGCTTGATGTTCCGGACTTCAGCAAAGGTATTTCCGGCGGAGAGCTTCCTCCAAATACTTTATCAGACGAGCAGTATGCTAAGTTCTTAAAGAACTTTAACGAATATCCTCTTAATGTACGACTTGCGTTTGAAGACTTAATCGTTCAGGACGAGTTTACCGACGACGCTGAGTTTGAAATTATAGAAAAGATATTGAATAAAGCTCCTGCAAGACAGATTGCAGCAATGCTTGAAAAAATGCTCGATACTTCTATCCCTGTTCCACGAGATTATGAGCACAGAACTGCGGATGAATATGAAGCTTACAAAAAGTCAATTCAATATCAGCTTAAAAATAAAATCCTGCCTGGCGCACTCATATTTATGGTTCTTGTTCTCGTTTCCTGGGGACTGTTTAACTTTACAAAGAACTGCATTTACATTCCTGCCAAGGCATCTAAATACTACAAGCAGGGTTATACACTTCTCCAGTCAGATGAATACTCTCAGGCTCAGATGAAGTTCGACCAGGCCGCTTCTTACAAGATGAAGAAAAAATGGTTCTTCAGATATGCAAGAGAATATAGGGAGCACAAGCAGTATCAGCGTGCAGCAGATATATATATGAAGATTCTTCACTATTTTGACCACGATAAGCAGGCTGGTATTGAATATGCACAGATGGAGCTTGATCCTCTTGCAAATTATTCAAAGGCAGAAGAAATTGTCCGAAGACAGGTGCTCGATTATCACGTAAACGATGCAGACGGACTTTTACTCTTAGGCGATATTTTCCTGGAGTGGGGTACAGAAAAGGATCCTGAAAAGCTTGATGCTGCCAAAGACCAGTATATGAACCTTATGCAGCTATACAAGCCTAATAATCTCTATAACTCACGAATGATGCGTTACTATATCCGATCTGACAACCTGCAGCAGGTAATCGGTTACCAGAAGATGTTCGAAAGTGATGAAAAGTCGCTTGGTTCCGATGACTGGACAGAGCTTGGCGGTTATCTGCTTGAAAAAATGTACGGACCGCTTTCTCCTTCAGAAGAGCAGTACAGATACCAGATTGAAGGCTTAAGGGCTTTGCTCCAGCGTGCAGTAAAAATGGATCAGGAAAATCCAGTTGCCCTTTACAATCTTGCAAAATATTATATCCACACAAACGAAATAAGATATGTTGAACCAACTTTGAACAAGGCAGTAGACAAGTTTAATAAGGCTCCACAGCTTTCTCACAGAGATATTTATAAGTTTATTGATTCTTACAGACTGCTTGGCGAAAACTATATCAAGACAAACGATTATCTTCAGGCACAGGAGCAGTATACAAAGGGTATTACACTTTATACCGCAGAAAAAGAAAATGCGGGCTTTGTTGGAAACAAGAATATCGGAATCCTTTATGCAGATTTAGCAGATATTAACTATCTGCTCGCCGGTGATTATGATAATGCAGCCGTTAATTACAAGAACTCAGTTGAGCTTGGAAACGACAGTCCTTCTATCCGCTACAGACTCGGTTATATGAGCTATAAGAAAAAGAATTATCAGGAAGCTCTTGGTTCATTTATGAAGGCTGGCGAAGGTAACATAAAGCAGAGAAACCTTTTGTATTCAATGGCAAATACTCTTGCACTCCGCAATGATGATTATGCAGCAGAAGGCTATTACGAGCAGCTTATTTCTGAGCTTGATCTTGAGATTCAGAATGCAGGCGGAAGCGTATATCCTCAGACAAATGCAGACCAGTACGATTTAGTTGATCTCTATCTTTATGCCGCAAACAACTATGGTGTAGTTCTCCATCGTCTTGCAAAAAGAACCGGCGACAGCCAGAAAAATGCAGAATCAATAGTTCAGCTGCAGCAGTCTGTACGAGCCTGGGATGCATTAACAAGAAATCAGAAGACTTTGCTCAGACTGGAAGGTAGTAACCTTGCTTCTGAGAATATCAAATATGTAACACATCCTTCTCCAGATTTTGAGCCTTCAATTTACATAGACATTCCAAAAACCCTTACAGATACCGAAAGACTGTAAAGAAGGAAGCTTCAAAAAGTTATGAATGTAGACAAGAAGGTTTTATTAAAAGAAATATTTAGGAAAATGATTCATCTATGCAGTGCTGCTATTCCTTTTCTTTTAAAAATAGCTTACTGGCCTGTAATCATCGGCTTTATGATAATAGTTGTCCTTTATTATTTTTGTGAACTGCTCAGACTGGAAGGACATCCAGTTCCGCTTATTTCTTTAATTACAAATACCGCCGCCCGCGAACGTGATGAAGGAAAGCTTGTTCTTGGTCCGGTAACTCTTGTTTTAGGAATCCTTTTTGCGGCACTTGTCCTTCCTCTGGAATATGCAAAGGTTGGAATCTACGCCCTTTCCTTTGGAGATGGCCTTGCTAGTCTTGTTGGAAAGCTCTGCGGTAAGCATAAGATTCCAAAGGCTGGCGGAAAAACATTTGAAGGAAGCTTAGCCTGCTTTATTGCGGTTTTTATTTCAACCTGGTGTGTTACTAGAAGAATAGGGGTAAGCCTGCTCGTAGCTCTGCTTGCTATGTTTATAGAAGTTCTCCCACTTGCCGATTTTGATAATCTGATGATTCCTATAGCGATAAGCTCTTTTTATATGTTTCTTGTGCAGGTGATGTAGTTTTAATCAATCATACCAGAGATACTGATTGTGAAGTCCCTTTAAGTACAAAACAGTTCCTGTTGTAAGTGTTGGAACAGCAACTACAATAAGAACAATCGAAACTGCATTAAACAAAAAGAATATACCAATAAATATCAGAAGATAACCGAAAGCTGTTGCCTGTGAACGCCTGTTCTGGTGGTTCTGTATAAAAAGATGAATTGTACAGCTTGCAATGACTACGATTGTAGTAATTTTTATGATGAAAGAAAAACTGTAATCAACAGAAAAATTAGGATTTGTAATTGCAGTATTTAATGGAATAAAGTACGCAAAGAAAAAAGCGGTACAGAACAGAATGAAAATGTTTTTTTCAATATCCTGGCGCTTTTCAATATCACCCATATAAACAGTAAATAACAGAGAAAGCGGAATTAAAAGCCTTGCAAAAACTACAGCATTACCACTGAATACCAGCAGATTTGAATAAGAGTTAAATGCATTAAACAAAGGAAGCCACAGACGGAAGGAATCTATAAGGCACGAAACAAGAAACAGATGGAAGTAGATGATTTCCGAAGCCTGAGTTTTTTCAAAAATCCTGAAAAGCAGATAGCTCGAAACAATTACATACAGAATCTCTATATAAACAGAAGCCAGTGCAATGTATGGATTATATACGGTTAGAAAGTTTTTTCCTGTGTGTGGATTAGGAAAAGAAGCTATATCAAGCTCGCCCCTCAGCAGCCTGAGTACCAGAATAAGGGCATTAAAAGCGAAAATAGAAATTGCAATAACGAAAAGTCCTAGACTTAGCCTGTTTCTTGTTTTTACAGTCATAATTAGATAGTATCGGTATGATAAATAATAGTAAAGTGTAAAAGAAAAAAACCGAAAATAAAAGTGATAATTTAACTGAAGCTTTCGGGAGGAAACAAAGTGAAAAAAACAGTTTTATCAGGTTTATTGTTTTTGATTTCTGTAGCATGTCTTTCGGCAGGAGATGTGGCAACCTTTGTAGATAAAGGTTTCTCGGAGGACGGAAAATACTATGTATTCGGACAGTACGGAAGAACTGATAAAAAATATCAGGGTTGGGCAGAAATATATCAGGTAGAAATTGCAAAGAACGATTTTGTAGAGAGCGGTGTTTTCAAGATGAAGCCAACTGCTGTAACTGCAGATAAAACCGGTGTTGAAGTTTACGAGGCCCTTGAAGCAAAAAGCTATTATCATATGAAGTCGCTTAATTGCCAGAAGGCAGAGCCGGATAAGGTTCTTTATATTTGTGATGATCCAAACAAAGCTGGAACAGACAAAATTGTTTTCAAAGATTTTATCCATTCTGATATTGAAAAGCCTAATACCTTTAATATTCAGCTTGTACCTACAATTTCCGGCTATGGTCAGAATGTAAAATCATCCTTTTATATCATGGTAGAAAAAAGAGATGGTGACGGTAACCTTATCTCTAAGACACAGATTGGTTCTCCAGATGTTGTAAGAAAAGGAGTAAGCAACTATAAGATTGAGCGCATTATGTGCGATAAATCTGAAAAGAACTTTATTTTTGTAGTTGAAAAAACTATGGAAGATGATACTGGTGTTTCAATCAGATATATGGTTGAAGCCGGAGCAATCAAATAAAAAAATCAAAAAAAATGAAAAAAGTTTTGGAATAATGGTCCGAAATCTTTAAGTTTTGACTATATTATATATAGATATTCATATTATCACTCCTTAGAAAAAGGTATGAGTTCGTAAGAGCCCATACCTTTTTGTTTTTGGGGCTGATAAAAATATCATAATAATCTGGTACGGAGGATTTTATGGGACATTTTTTTATCTCAAAGAATCAGCTTAAAGAAATTGGAATTATTTTTGGACAGGCAGCTTTTTTGACACTTATTACTTTGTTTGCTGTGTCGCCGGTTGGCTGTAAGGTTACTACCGAGGGAATAAAAATCCTGGAAGGAGATTATTCTCCACCTTTGCTGCAGAAGTTTACGGTATTGGATGAGGCCTCGCTTGAAATGATTTTTTCGGAAAACGTAAGCCTGTCTGGTTGTGTTGTGTCGCCTGTTCTTGAAGGAATCTCTGATTCAGATGAGCACTCTATGGATCAAAGCTTATCTGCTGCACTGGCGGCTGCTGCGGGACTGGAGGGTAGTATTCCTGTAAGCACTGTAAATATTGAGAAGAATGTTATTTTACTAAAGCTCGAGCACAGCACGGAAATTGGAAATAAATATGAGCTTTATGGTGTTGTAAAGGATGATGGTGGTAATTCGCTTACTTTCTGCATTCCATTTGTTGGTTTTAATGCAAGACAGGCAAAGATTATTATGACAGAGATTCAAAGCGAAAGTGTAAGTTCTCAGCGGGCTACGGAAAAAACAGCGGGAATCTACAGAAATGAGTTTATAGAGTTCCTTTCATTATCCGATGGAAACCTTGCCGGGCTTGAGCTTTGCAGCTCTTACGACGGCGAAGAAAAAAAATATTCCTTCCCGGCAGTTGAAGTTAAGGCGGGCGAAGTTTTTGTAGTTCATCTTCGAAACAGGGGAAACGGCTGCATAAGCGAGCTTACCGACAATCTTTCTGAGGCAACCTCATCTTATACAAGCCCTGAAATCAGAGATTTATGGTCTGAGCAGACCGCCACTGTTCTTGGCAACAAAACCGATATAATCCTTCTCCGTGACAGTGCCAGCGAAAAAATCCTAGATGCAATTATGTATCGCGCCGACACCGTAGAAGAGTGGTCCAAAACCTACACAACCTTTGTCCAGCTTATGAACGAGTGCAGTATCTATCCTTCCGGCGATATTGAAAATGCTTTTGTCACCACCGGCCTGACTGCTACCAAAACAATATTCCGTCAGACAGCGCTGGTACTCCAGCAAATGGCTCTCTCCGGGGAGGAAATTGAGTACCCAGTTCCTGCTGGTGACAATGATTGGGTCGTATCGGTCGAAGCAACGCCAGGAACGTTGTAAGGAAATGCAGTGGTAAAAAGTACGCGTTTATGCTACATTTCTACATATGGTGGAATTATTAGCTCCTGCGGGAAATGTAGAATCTCTTGATGCCGCAATCGGCGAAGGTGCGGACGCAGTTTATTTAGGTCTCAAAAGCTTTAATGCCAGAATGAGAACCTCCAACTTTGCGTGGAATCAGTTTGAGGCGGCTGTAGAATCAGTTCATAAGCAGAAAAAAAAGATTTACGTTACTGTAAACACAGTCTGCGAAGAACGCGAAACAGAGCGCCTGTACAGATTTCTTTCTTATTTGAACGAAGTAAAGCCGGATGGATTAATCATTCAGGATTACGCCATTATGCGTATGGCAAAGGAGTTTTTCCCGGATTTAGAGCTTCATGCTTCTACTCAGATGAACGTTGAAAGCTCGAATGCTGTAAAGCTGCTTCAGGCAAACGGTGTAAAACGTGTTGTTCTTGCAAGAGAGCTTGGACTCAATGAAATTGCAAAAATAAAGACCGAAACTCAGGCAGAACTTGAGGTTTTCGTTCATGGTGCACTTTGTGTAAGCGAATCCGGACTTTGTCTTTTCTCAAGCTTCCTTGGCGGAAAGTCTGCAAACAGAGGTATGTGTGCTCAGGCCTGCAGACGTTATTATACGGCAGAGGTTCCGGGCGGAATAGAACAGGGCTATTATTTTTCTCCATGTGATTTACAGCTCATCGACCATATCCCGGATTTAATTACAGCTGGTGTAGATTCCTTTAAGATTGAAGGCCGCATGAAAAGTGCGGAATATGTCGGTAGTGTAGTAGCGGCTTATCGTTATGTAATCGACCATTATAAAGAAGATAAAAAAGGTTCTATAGCGGCAGGAAAACGAATGCTTGCTTCCGATTTTGCACGCTCAAAAACAACGTACTGGTATGGCTTTAACACTCTGGAGGACGGAGTGGATAATGCCGCCGGAAAAATATTGAATCCGGAGCAGGCGGGTGGAACGGGCATTTTCCTGGGTAATATAGCGGCAACTAAGCCTGCTCCAAAAGAGCTTGTCGAGGCTATGCAGCGCAATTCTACCGAACCGGTTTCTATTCAGCTTGCGTGTCTTAAAGGTGGCAGCTATGAGCCTGATCCAGGTGATTCAATCCGTCTGCACAAAAAGGACGATACAGGTCGTGAAAGCCACAAGGTAAGAACTGTAGAAATTGATGATAATGAAAAGCGCTGGATTGATATTCCAAGAGGCTTTAAGATTGGAGACAGTGTTTATCTGCTTCAGATAAAGTCCGGTTCTAAACGCTATCAGCATGTTTTGCCAAACGACCTTGGAAAATATAGACGTCAGCCTAAGGATGAGCTTCTCCCAGTTCTTGATTTAACTCCAGTAAAGGATAATGAGCTTGCGTTCTTCCCTGAAGGTATTTATGCTCAGGTTTCTTCTATTCCTGATCTTTTTACAGTTCAGGGTATGAAGCCTGTAAGATACATTGTTGAGTATAATTCGGAAACCTCTTATGACCTTTTGAATCATAAGACTGTGCTCCCTGTTTCAAAAAAACAGCTTTATATTTCGCTTGATCCATTCTGTTCTGCGGCTCAGGAAGATGCTTTACAGAAAGAGCTTGCCACTCTTATTGAGGATGGTTTTACAACCTTTGTCGTTAACAATATCGCTCATATCCAGATGCTCAAGCCTTATTCTGTAAATCTCGTTGCAGGTCCGTATCTTTATACCTTCAACAGATGGGCAGCCTCCTGGCTTGAAAATCAGAATATAAGCTCCTTTATAATGCCTTACGAAAACTCAAGAAAAAATCTTGAGGATACGTACGAGCCGAGTATAAGAAGCAGGGTGCTTGTTCCGGTCTTTGCTTATCCGGCTTTGTTCAGAATGCGTTTCAAGCTTCCTCAGAATTATGACTTTACCTATTTTTCTGATAAAGAAGAATCAGTGTTTAAGGTTAATTCTACAAAGGACGGTTCCTTTGTTATGCCTGAAGAGCCTTTTGCCATTACCGATAAGGTTGAGTTTATAACTCAGGCTGGCTTTAAACGAATCCTTGTTGACTTTTCTAAGACAAAGGTTACCCGCGGTCAGATTAAGGCAATAACAACCTCAATGTCCCGCGGTCAGCCGCTTTCCGAAAGCTCCAGATTTAACTGGAAGGATGGTTTTTATTCGCCTCAGCAGCTGGAAGAATATAAGGCAGCCAACGAACGACGAGCCAAAAACACAGCTGGAAAAGGCCCGAATACTGCGGCTAACAGCTCCTACAAACGAGGCGCCGATAACCGCGGTAAAGGCGGCCGTAACAAAGGCCGTAAAGCAAAGAACTGATTGCTTTAATTATCCTTATTAGAAAACTGCCTCCTCAGCTACTGGTACTGGTTCAAGTACGGCTTCCGGCTCCTGTTCCTTCAGTTCAGTAGTGGTAATGTCTTCATCGGCTTCCTTTAGCTCAGGAGAATCTTTTTTCTCAAACTTCGGCTTGTATTCGATATGCTCAGCAATAACATAAACCCGGCTCTGGTTTTTCCCATCATTATTTTTCCATCTGCTCTGCTTGAGCCTTCCAACTACGCGTACACCACGTCCCTTGACTCCGTTCTTTTCGCAGGATTCTGCCAGCTTGCCATATGCTTCAACATCAAAAAAAGAAACTTCATCAATAGATTCTCCATTCAAACTTTTTGTAAAGCGGTTCACACCAAGTGAAAACTTACAAACCTTAAAACCTTTAGATGGCTCCGAAAGCTCTGCATTAGCCACAAGATTTCCTTCCAGAATAATTGAGTTCAATTGATTCATAAACACCTCTGATAATTAATAATTCTTGGCCGGCCGGACCATAAAAAAGGATTTAAAATCCTATATACTTAATATGGCAAAAATATAAGATTTCGGACCATTTTCGAGAAAAAAAGTTTAAAAAAGTGAAAAAAAATTGTGTTTTATATAATTCCGGCAGAATTATTTTGAATTGCTTACCAAACGCAGCATGTAAAGCTCTATATATTCCTTAAGGGCTTTTTCTTCTCCTATTTTCTGGAGGTTCGGAGTTTTTACCAGCGTTTCTGCAAGGTTTTCAATTCTTGTTTTTGTAAACGAAGAAGCTGAAATTGTTCTGCATACTTTTCTTGTATAGTCGCGGATAAGGGAGTTTACATCCTCTGTAAGATTCATGCTTGCTTCTTTTGTAATGAGCTTATTCCACTGCTTGTTCAGGTAGTTGAGCTCTCTGTCCAGAGAAGAACCTTCCGGAATCATCTCTTTAGAAAGCTTAATAGCCTGTTCAGCAAGAGACTGCTGTCGTGTCTGCTGCTGTTTGTGTTCAGATCCATTTCCGGATTCTTCTTCATCAAAAGGATTCTTTACGACAACGTTTACAGTTTCTTTTTCCTTCTTATTCTTTTTGTTTCTGAATAAGCCTATCAGCCAGGAAAGAATTGGAAGAGAGAAGATAAACGGTAATTTTGCTTTTGCTTCAGAAAGGATATTTGTTCTCTTAAGCATAAGAAGACCGCTGTAAGGAAGCAGCTTGTCATCGGCAAAAATCTGGAAGGTCTGTAATGCTTCGTCGTTGTATTTTTCGTAAGCAAGGAAGCTCATAAAGTTAGCATTGAGAAGTGAATAAAGAACCGGTGATTTTTCTTCTACAAGATCTTCAAGCCGCTGTTCGAACTTTTCATCATCATTCATTTCAGGCAGCTTTGAATAGTCCATCATCGCTCTATACCATTCTTCGGTTAGAATGCTTTCTATAGTTCCGTGTGCTTCGTTACAAAGACGAATTACAAGAGAAATTACATTATCTTTATAAACATAATATTTTGTACCCGATTCAACCTTAAATACAAGCAGCTCTGGAAGTCTTTTTTCTTCGGCTTCGGTTGTTTCCTTCTGCAAAAACTCTTTGAGATCCTCTTCTGAATACTGACCATAAAGTAAACGGCCGCTTTCATCGTGGAACTTCAGAATCTGATTTGAAGAGTAGAAGTAAGGACTTTGCTGAAGGTTTGTTTTAAGGGCTTTAAGGGCGCTTTCACGGCGCTTTGAAACCTGCATCTGCTCTTTTAAGTATGAATTATATGCTTCCGAAATCTGAATCGACTGGAGTACATTAAGGTCTTCAATTGTTCGGTCCTGAAGCTTTTCAAAATCTACACGGAGAAGATAGCAGAGCTGGCTCCAGAGGTAATAATCATCATCATTATTAAAATCATAGAAGCCTGAATATTCAGGATTTATATACGTTGTGAAAAAGTGCTTTATGGAAATTTCTCTAGTAGGATTTGAACCTCTGATTTTTTTCAGAAGATAATCGTGGTAATCTTCCTTTCTCATCATACGGAGAATTTTTGCCTGAGAAATCTCAATCAGCTTTTGAATTGGAACAGAAGCTGGAATTACCATTGCAGGAACTTCCCTTAAGAATTCAAGGAAATAAACTGTCTGAGATTTTGTATTCTGATTTTGAATGGCTTCCGTTACGTATTCCTGTGCTTTTTTTCTTTCAAGAATCTCAAAAGGAACCTTTTTAGGTAAATCATATTCAGTAATATATGGGATTGTAAAATCTTTTATTATCTCTTTGTAGCGTTCTGCATATTTTACGGAGAGGAAAGCTATAGAAACTATTACTTTTTTGTTGTTGCTTTCAATTAAAGCAGCAAGATGCTTTTCTTCAAGTCCCTTAAGCTCGGCGGTGAGAGTGCCGGAAGGGTCGCCAAGATATTTTACAAGCTCTGCCTGTTCTTCAACCTTTTTCTCGGCGTATTTTTTAATCCAAATGCTGAATTCCTTAAAATCAATAAAAGGAGAATTCTGCTTTTCAGCGTAATACCTGATAATTGAACTTAAATTTGAAGATGTCCCCATATAATCCCCGCTAATACATTTTACACCATATATCTACTTTTAACTAGTGATAACTTGTGAGCTTCAATTGATTTTTCGGCATTTTAAGTGTAAAGTAAAAGTATGTTAACTTCTAACAGAGTAAAAAATCTGCATCCTTACGTACCTGGAGAGCAGCCAAAAGACAGAGATTATATAAAGCTGAATGCAAACGAGAATCCATATCCGCCAAGCCCAAAGGTTCAGGAGGCTGTGCTGGATTTTGTAAAAAAACATCCCGAAAAAATGGGACTTTATCCAGATCCGGATTCTGCAGAGCTTCATGCCGCTATAGCAGAAATGCTTAATAAAACAGGCGGAGTGCTTTGTCGCGCAGTTTATAAAAGTGGTGATGATGATATTGCACCTTCTCCCGTAGATAAAATCCCATTCACCGTAACTCCAGAAATGATCTATACCGGCAACGGAAGCGACGAAGTTTTATCTTTTGTGTTCTATGCTTTCTTTGATTCCGGTTCAACCTTTGTAATGCCTCAGTTTACTTACAGCTTTTACCCGGTATATGCAGGCTTTTACAACATCCCGTCCGACTGTATTCCGTTGAATCAGGACTGGACACTCAATACTGAAGAAATGCTTGCTCATGCTGCAAAAAATCAGGGCGGAATTATTTTTGCAAACCCTAACGCACCAACAGGACTGGGACTCACCCGCGAGCAGGTTCGTAAAATGCTTCTTACAGCCGATAAAGACCAGATTTTTATTGTTGATGAAGCTTATGTAGATTTTGGCGGCGAAAGCTGTATCCCTTTGCTTGCAGAGTTCAAAAACCTTGTTATAGTAAGAACCTTTTCAAAAAGTCTTTGCGGGGCAGGGCAGCGACTCGGTTATATAGTTGCAAATCCGGAGCTTGTAAACATTGTTACGACAGTAAAAAACAGTGTAAATCATTTTCCACTTGATGCAATTGCACAGGTTTCGGGAACAGCGGCCTGTAGAAATCCTTCTTATTACGCAGACTGTGCAAGAAAGGTTGTTACAGAACGCGAAAGCTTTTATAACTTTTTGGTCGATAATGGTTTTTATGTATTAAAGAGTCAAACAAACTTCCTGTTTGCTAAAAAGCCGGGACTTGGTGGAGACGAGCTTTACAGGCGAATAAAGTCAAGTGGATTATTAATCCGCCACTTCAACACCCCGGGCATAGAGGATTTTGTAAGAATTACCATTGGAACAAAGTCGCAGATGGACGAACTTAGAAAAGCAGTATTGGAGGCAATTAAATGAAACTTTTAGTAATAAGCGACCTGCACGCAAATAATTCCGTGCTGGATAAAATGGACAATATTTTTTCTGAGGCAGATGCAGTGCTTTTTGCCGGTGATTTTGCAGAATGCTTTAAGCCGGAAACTGGAATTGGCGCACTTGAAGCCCTTTGTTCAAAGCACGAAACTATTTTTGCAGTTCTTGGCAATTGTGATAATGAAGATTTCCTTATGGACCTTGAAGAGAACGACATTTGTGTAGAAAAAACACTTGCCTTCCACGATGGTCTTGTAATTGCTGGTGCCGGCGGCGGAACAAAGTTTACAGGAAAAACTGAGTTTGAGCGTACCGAAGAAGAAATCTTAAATGATTTTGAAATTGTAGAAAAAGCAGTCACCGAAAGCAGCGACAGCTCTCTGTGGAAAAATCTTATCCTTATCAGTCATAATCCGCCAAAGGGAGATTTGTGCGACAAGGTAAATCCGGTTCTTCACGCAGGAAGTCAGAAGTTTACAGATTATATCCTTAAAAATCAGCCTGCTGCTGTAATCTGCGGACATATTCACGAAGGAATAGGTGTTGAGAAAATAGGAGAGACTACTGTAATCAATCCTGGAAGCCTTGGAGAAGGTAATTACGCCTGGCTCGAGGTAGAAAAACAGGACGGAGCATTAAAGGTAGTTCGGACTGAGTTGTGTAAGCTCTAAGTACTTTGGGAAGTATGATGAAAAAGATAACCGCGATAATAATTTGTTCATTGTTTTTATTCGGTCTTTCAGCAGAATCAAAATCCAGATTCTCTCACATAAGCTTTGTAACTTTTAAATCTAATTTGACGTATACAATTGGTGAGGATTCACAATCCTTTACTGCAGAGCGAACCTTAAAACCGTTCTCAATCAACAGATACGAAACAACCTATGGCTTGTGGTATCAGACAAGAGTTGCCGCAGAAGATTTAGGCTATTATTTTGAAAATCCAGGACAGCCTGGCTCCCATGGAAAACGAGCTGCTCCAGTTACAGACGAAAATGCGTGTCAGCCGGTAACAATGATAAACTGGTACGATGCGATTGTGTGGTGTAATGCCCTGAGCGAAATTAAAGGAAGAACTCCGTGCTATACTTATGAAGGTGCTGTAATCAAGGATTCCGGAGATACTGCTTCCTGCGATTTGTGCGAATGCAACTGGGAAGCAGATGGCTACAGACTTCCGAGCGAAGCTGAATGGGAATATGCTGCACGCCGAAACAAAGGTTCCTTCCAGAAAGGAAACCTCGTAAGCGGACAGACTGGAACCGACAGTGAAGAAGGACTTTTATATGCCTGGACCTTTGAAAATGCAAGTTCATCGCACATTGTAGGAACTGCCGGTGTTCCATTTGATCCGGACACAGTTGCTATGCCTGGAACTGGAAATGCAAACAGTGCCGGTCTTTATGATATGAGCGGAAATCTTCTTGAGTTCTGCTGGGACTGGTTTGGAGATTATACAGAAGATAATGAGTACGGTCCTGCTGTAGGGTATGAGCGTGTAAGCCGCGGCGGAAGCTGGGCACCTTTTACAATGTTCTATTACGCCGGCGACAGATACTTCTTTGATCCAAACGAGAAATACAATTATTTCGGTTTTAGAATCGCATGCACAGTCGGAAGCTTGCAGCCATAATCCCGCGAAACTAGTTCTTTGCCTTTTTGCTGCTTGCAGAAAGCTTCTTTTCCTGATTCTTTATCTTTTTAGTTTCAATTCTGAGCGATTTTTTCTGCTTGCGGGAAAGCTGTTTGTGTTTTCTTACAGTTTGGACCGTCTCTTTATTGAACTTTAATAACCAGCTGCAGATAAATACAGAAATAATACAAAGAACAGTTGCAAGAATTACAGGAATGTAGCCCGGCATTGTTTCGAAAGGAAGTTTAAAGTTCATTCCAAAATAGCTTGTAACAAAGGTTGGCGCCATCATTACAAGGTTGATAATGGCAAGCTTTTTCATTACAACGTTCAGGTTGTTTGAGATTACCGAAGAATAAGCATCCATTACACCAAAAAGAATGTTTGAATAAGTGTCGGCCATTTCAATCGCCTGTCGGTTATCAATCTTAACGCCTTCTACAAAATCAATATCTTCATCATCAAACTTAATAAGCTTTGTTGTACGCATTTTTTCAAGAAGCAGAGAATTAGATTTAAGTGAAGTAGTAAAGTAAACAAGCGATTTCTCGAGACCGAGCATCAACATAATCTCTTTGTTTTCAATTTCAAGACGCATCTCATTCTGAATGCTTGTAGAACGTCTGTTTATTTCTTTAAGGTAACGCAGAAAGTTCAGGTTAGCTCTGTTCATTATCTGAACAATAAAGGAAGGGAAGTCAGTAAGGCGAACATTTTTAATTCTGTTTGTACCAAAATCTTTTAAAACCTCACTGTCTGTCCAGCAGATAGTGATAATGGTTTTTCCTTTTATAATAATGCCGACAGGAACTGTAAAATATGGAGTTTCTGCATTAGGGTCATAAATTGGAACCCTCACAATTGTAAGAATGTAGCCTTCACCATCCTCCAGACGTGAAAGCTCATCAGGGTCAAGAATATCCAGAATGTGATCCGGGTCAATTTCATATTCTTCCTGAAGCTCCGTGGTTTCATCGCGGGTAACATTTCTTGCATCAATCCACAATGGAAGATTTGGATCTATTTCATCCTTTTTTTGTCTTGAAAAAAGACCGTCTAACTGCTGCCAGTAAGTTATCATAATAGTGCTCCTGAGTTTAAAGAAACGCGAGCAGTTGCGCAGCGTTTCCTAGAAGTGCAAAATAGAAGAATTGAAAAGCTTTAGATTTTCAATTCCTCTATTTATTATCAAGTCAACCTACTTTGGATTTTTATGATTGTTGTTTAAGACGTTCTTAGAGAATTGTAAACATAAAAATCTTCAGAAGGTTTATTAAATCAGCTATGCGACATAAGGGATAACTCGAACTACCACTGTCCATATCTACCTCCTGAAAATTAAGATAAGTAAGCGGAACGCAAACCGTTATTTCTATTCTAACAGAAAAACCCCTGTTTGTTAATATTTTTCACTTTTTTTGAAGATTTTTTAAACTTTTTTTTCTGTTCATGGTCCGAAATCTTTTGTTTTTGTCATTATATATATACAAGAACTTTTAAGTTAAGGATGTAAATGTATATGAAAGAAAAGTATGAGTATCGACTGGTGCCAGGGTATTCCATTTACAATCGGGCTGCAATTATCCAGCAGAAGGGCTCGTTTATTAATTTTCTTGTTCCTTATTACGAGAAGGCGTCGGTAAAGAAAAAGCTGCGGAAATCGTTTCAGCTTTATTTATCTTATGTACGCAGCCAACCAGATTGTCCCGAAAGCTTCAAAAAAGATTCTGTTATTGTTTTCAGTTATGCAAGTGCAATAGATGTAAAAAAGCAAATTGAAAAGGAGAATAGTTTATGAAGGGAGATGAAGTTCATCGTCGAAACGGTTTTTCTGCTCAATATATTGAAGAAAACGGTAAACACAAATGGATTATGAATCCGGCTTATTTTAATGAAGAACCTATTTTGAGTATTAAGCCCATTAAAGGATTGTGCAGGCATAAGAACGTAATTATCTGTCCGCTTTACCGGAAGCACATAAATAAGAACTCTGGTAACTAGAGGATTGATTATGGAAAAAAAATATATTAAAAGATTTTTTCGTTTCAGAAGATATTTTATTCAGTCCCGTATTTTTTTGACGTTTATTTTAGTTTGTCTGATTGAATTTTGTTTTAACTTTAAGCTTTCTGCGCGATCTAAAAAGCCCTATAGGATTTCTGGAGGAATTGTTTACGAGCAGCATATTAATGATGATGATGTTTTTGTTGAGCTTTGTTTTAAGAATAAAAGTGATAAAGCTGTGATTAGTTTTAGTGCATCGATTTATGTTTCTGTTAGTTCGGATTATGAAGAGTCGTATGATTATAGTTCTGATGATATTGAATCAGAGGATTTTGTTGATTATGGAAATCGAATATTTAATATAAAAATAGAAGAAAGAGTGGGCGGTAATGGAAAAGGTATTTTCGTTTGTCCGCTTGGATTATCATCCTCTCTGAACTATGAAATTGATTTTATATATGTCACCGAAATCGTTTATGAGAATGATGAAAAAAAATAAAAAAAAACTAAAAAAAACTTCAAAAAATATTAAAGTTACACTTGACAGAAAAGGAAAGAGGGTGTAATATAACTCTCACCGTCAGCGCACAGGGCTGAAGCACTGAAGCAAAACGGTTTTGGTCTTTGACAGTACAGGGAAGGAAACAACTGACGAAAATAATTTTTTATATGTTTTTTATCAACGAACAAAAACATACCCGCGGACCACGGATCCTGTGGTCCGATTGACAAAATCAATTCAGCAAATAGAAAAAGCTGGGTTACACTGTTTATGAAGTCACAGCCCTTCGGGGCTATGAAATAATCATGGATAGTTTGATCCGGGCTCAGAACGAACGCTGGCGGCGCGTCTTAAGCATGCAAGTCGAGCGGCAAGGAAGAAGCTTGCTTTTTCCCTAGAGCGGCGGACTGGTGAGTAACGCGTGGGTGACGTACCCTCCGGACGGGGACAGCCTGTGGAAACACAGGATAATACCGGATACGGTGCATGTTGTCAGAGGACATGCAGGAAAGGTTCTTTTGAACCGCCGGAGGAGCGGCCCGCGTACTATTAGCTAGTTGGTGAGGTAACGGCCCACCAAGGCAGTGATAGTTACCCGGCCTAAGAGGGTGGACGGGCACATTGGGACTGAGATACGGCCCAGACTCCTACGGGAGGCAGCAGCTAAGAATATTCCGCAATGGACGAAAGTCTGACGGAGCGACGCCGCGTGGACGAAGAAGGCCGGAAGGTTGTAAAGTCCTTTTATGACCGAGGAATAAGGAGAATGAGAGAAACGTTTTCCGGTGACGGTAGGTCATGAATAAGCAACGGCTAATTACGTGCCAGCAGCCGCGGTAACACGTAAGTTGCGAGCGTTGTTCGGAATTATTGGGCGTAAAGGGCATGTAGGCGGTAATGCAAGTCTGGTGTGAAATGCCGGGGCTCAACCCCGGAACAGCGTTGGAAACTGCATTGCTTGAGTCACTGAGGGGCAGGCAGAATTCCTGGTGTAGGGGTGAAATCTGTAGATATCAGGAAGAATACCGATGGCGAAGGCAGCCTGCCAGCGGATGACTGACGCTGAGGTGCGAAGGTGCGGGGAGCGAACAGGATTAGATACC
>JAFZRP010000017.1 GCA_017619795.1 Treponema sp. | reverse complement strand
GGAGCAATCGTAAGCATTCAGCTGAACGAGGCTTGTTCTTCGGGCTGTGGTTCCTTCCTTGACAATTTTGCCAACACCATGGGAATGGATGTACGCGAGTTTGGTCAGATAGCGCTTATGGCATCAAAGCCAATAGATTTAGGAAGCCGCTGTACCGTATTTATGAACTCCCGCGTAAAGCAGGCACAAAAGGAAGGTGCAAGCGTAGCAGATATTGCCGCAGGACTTTCTTATTCAGTAATTAAAAATGCGCTTTTTAAGGTAATCAAGCTTAGAAAAGCGAGTGATATTGGAAGCAAGGTTGTTGTTCAGGGCGGAACCTTCTTTAATGATGCAATTCTTCGTGCTTTTGAAAAAATTGCAGGTGTAAATGTTTACCGCCCTGATGTTGCCGGACTTATGGGTGCGTATGGCTCAGCTCTTATTGCGTACGACCAGTGGTGTGATTTGACTGCTCCAAAGCCGGGCGAACCGGAGGATACGTTCCACGATGTTCGTTCTGGAATTGCAACCCTTGCAGATCTGGAAAACTTTAAGGTAGAGCTTGAACTCAAGCGCTGTGGAAAATGCCAGAACAACTGTCTGCTCACAATAAACACTTTCTCTACCGGCGACTCAAAAAGAACCTTTATTACAGGCAACCGCTGCGAAAAAGGCGCCGAGTTTGAGGGTGATGTTATAGATGCAAGCAACAAGGCAAACTCAAGCTTTGACGAAGATTACGACGGAAAGCCGCTTCCAAACCTTTTCGACTGGAAATACAAGCGTTTGTTTAAGTATGTTCCGCGAAAACCAGAGGATGCTCCAATGGGCGATGTTGGTATTCCACGCGTTCTTAATATGTACGAAAACTATCCGTTCTGGTTTACCTTCTTCAATGAGCTTGGTTTCCGAGTAGTGCTCAGCCAGCGTTCAAGCCGACTTGTTTACGAAAAAGGCTTGGAAACAATTCCTTCGGAGTCAGTTTGTTATCCTGGAAAAATAAGCCACGGACACGTAGAAAGCCTTCTCCAGCGCGGTGTAAAGTTTATTTTCTATCCTTGTGCACCATACGAAAAGCAGGAGGATAGTGGAGCTGGAAATCACTATAACTGCCCGATTGTAACAAGCTATCCGGAAGTTTTGCGTAATAATATCGACAAATTAAGACAGGATTCTTCAATAATCTATATGGATCCGTTCCTGCCTATTTACGATAAAAAGGCACTTGCAGAACGACTTGTAGAAGAAATTGGCGGCAAGTTCCCGACTCTTACAAAAGATAAAATTATAGCCGCTTCAAATGCTGCCTGGGCAGAACAGGAGCAGTTCCGTGCAGATGTAGCTCGTGCGGGTGAAGATGCACTTGAAGAAATAATTACAAGAGGAGCAACCGGTATAGTTCTTGCCGGTCGTCCATATCACCTTGACCCGGAAATAAATCACGGAATCCCGGAAATGATAAACGGACTTGGTCTTGCAGTCTTTACCGAAGATTCAATCTCTCATCTTGGTACAATTGAACGACCGCTTAGAATTATAGACCAGTGGTCTTATCACAACAGACTTTACAGGGCAGCACAGTTTGTTTCCGAAATGCAGAATCTTGAGCTTGTTCAGCTTACGTCTTTTGGCTGCGGTCTGGATGCCGTAACTGCCGACCAGGTGGACGAAATCCTGCGGGCAAAAAGCCGAATGTACACGCTCATAAAGATTGATGAAGGAAGTAACCTTGGTGCCGTTCGAATCCGAATCCGTTCTTTGATTGCGGCTGTAAAGGAAAGACGAAGAAATAAACGAAAGATAGAAATAAAATCTTCTGCTTACAACAGGGTTGTATTTACAGAAGAAATGAAGAAGGAATACACAATTATTGGTCCACAGATGTCGCCGATTCACTTCAGATTGCTGCAAAAGGCATTTGAAAGCGACGGATTTAATTTTGTGATTCTCGATTCTGTTGACCCTAAGGCGGTTGAAGCGGGCTTGAAATATGTAAATAACGATGCCTGTTATCCGTCGCTTTTGGTTGCAGGTCAGATGATTGCCGCGCTTGAAAGCGGAAAGTATGATTTGAACAAGGTTGCCCTTGTTATCACACAGACTGGTGGCGGCTGCCGTGCTACAAACTACATCGGCTTTATCCGTCGTGCCTTAAACGATGCAGGCTGGAGTCATATTCCGGTACTTAGTCTTAGTGCTCAGGGCTTTGAAAAGAATCCTGGCTTTAAGCTTACGCTTCCGCTTATAGACAGCCTTATCCGTGCCGTAATGCTTGGCGACCTGCTTATGAGGGTTTTGTACAGAACAAGACCGTACGAAGCTGTTCCGGGCAGTGCTAATCAGCTTTACGAAAAGTGGAACGCAAAGGCAGAAATGCTTTTTTCTAAACGAATAACACGAAATCAATATCACAAGCTTATAAAGGATATTGTTCGCGACTTTGATAACCTTCCGCTTAAGCCTATTAAAAAGCCGCGCGTTGGTGTAGTCGGCGAAATCCTTGTTAAGTTCCATCCTACGGCGAATAATCAGATTGTAGAAACAATTGAGCGCGAGGGTGCGGAATGTGTTATGCCGGATCTTGCAGATTTCTTCTTCTATTCGTTCTCTGATGATATAATCAGACACAGGGATTTGAAGTTCCCTAAAAAGAAGGCAATATTTGCTAAATTGCTTGTCTGGGTATTAGACTTATATAGAGATAAAATGATAAAATACCTTAAGCATAGCCGAAGGTTCGAAGCTCCGTCGTCAATCTTTAAGCTGATGAAGGGTGTAGATGATATTGTTCAGCTTGGCAATATGACGGGTGAAGGCTGGTTCCTTACGGCGGAAATGGTTGAGCTGATAGAAGAGGGCGCTCCGAGCATTGCGTGTGTACAGCCGTTTGCGTGTCTGCCAAATCACGTTACCGGTAAAGGTATGATAAAGGAGCTCCGCCGAAGGTTCCCGGGTGCAAACATAAGTGCTATCGATTATGATCCGGGCAGCTCTGAGGTAAATCAGCTGAACAGGCTTAAGCTGCTGCTTTCAAACGCACCGGTTGGTACTCATCCGGACGAAACAAAGGACGGTATGATCCGAATGCTGGACGGCAAGCTTGTTAAGCCGGAAATTAGATATGCAGAAGGCGCAACGGATGTTGACCCGATAAAGTAAAGATTATCAAATCTAGTCCGACAATCATAAGAGGGAGATTGGTTATGAAAAAAACAGTCTTTGCATTTATAGCGGTTTTATTATTAGTTTCTCCTCTCTTTGGGGCATATAACAGCTGGGGAATCCCTGATTCTTCAGAAATACGTGAGCAGCTTTCTGAGCGCTGGTTTGAAAATACACTCGAAAACGTCAGAACAAATATGCCTGAGGTTTATATTAACTCGGCTGGTCAAAAGTTCCAGATTCGCCTGGAGGAGGCTGAATCAACCTTTAACATTTTTGTTTCACCTTCTGCAGAAATAAACGTAAGAATCTATTCAGATAAAGGTACAAGAGTTGAACGACAGGAGGTTTTCCCGGGCGATAATGCTGGCAGCTGGGTGCTTGTCCGCGACAAACGAACTGGAAAACCGCTCAGAATCCGCTATTATTTTTCGGCAAACAGCGAGGTTTACGTTCAATTTACACCGCATAACAAAATTGCGCTCGCCGACATGGTAATTTTTGACAATTACGTAAAAAAAGGCATTCCAACAGGAGTTCCGTTCACTTCTTTATATAAAGCTTCCTTCCAGGATGTGCTCGATATTACAAAAAATATCCTGCCTTGGGAGTATGTTACCGTTGACCACACAATCTATCACAGCAATCAGCAGATGGCGGCTGTAATAAGGGAAAATCTTCCGTACATTCTGTTTGTTCAGGATGCAATGTATGACGAAAACAATGAGCTTATAAAGATTTCCAACGGCAAACCTTTTGATAAGGACGAACAGGATGATTCCCGCCTTTATCTTTCTTCTGCGGGCTTTGTTAAATGGATTGCAGACGGACTTGTTGAACCGGTTGCAGGAAGCCAGCTTAAGCGCGAGCCTTTAATTCAACCGACAACTGAAGTTAAAGATATAGGTTACCAGGGTGTTCTTTCGCAAAAATATGACCTGTTTTTCTCCCTCAACTGGATCAGAAACCTTGCTTCGGCAGTAACTTCGGTTTATACAGGCAGAACTTATCTTTATAACGAATCTGGTACAGATGTTACAGTAAATCCGTTCTCCGGAACAATTTCTGGAAATACAAAAAGCTTTAATGGAATATCAAACAGCGTTACTTTTGTGCAGGATTCCGGCTACAACGTAAGCGTTTTAAAGTCACTTATGTATTTATTAGCCGCTACCGAGCCGGATATGGCCTATTTTGGAGCAATTCGCGGTACAGACCGGACAGTTACACCGGAAATTAAGGCCTTTAATGAATGTGTAATCTTCCTTCCTTACTTCAAAAGTAACGATTTATTCGATTGCTTTGTTTTTATGAACGGCAGAGCTATGACGCTTGAAGATTTCTGCCTGATTTATAAGGAGGAATTAGTTTATCTCACAAAGGTTCGTGCCAGTGAGAACTTTTTCCCATATTCTGTAAAGGAAACTAAGAAGGAAACTGTATCGCAAAATTACAGATGATTATGAAACGAATATCAGTATTTATAATGTGCCTGTTCTGCTTCGTATGCACTGTCCCTTTGTTTGCACAGAGTGTCGATACTGACAGCACAGAAATATCAATTTACAACGAAATCATTTCCTATAAAAATACAGGTTATTATCCCGGTGTTGTAGACAGAACCGATTTTCTCAAAAAAAACTATCCGGAATCTGTATTTATAAACCCGGCACTTGTCCTTAAGGGCGAAGCACTTGTTAATTTAGGAAGATTTGCAGAAGCCGTAGAAACCTTCCATCTTGTAATTCCTTCAATGCATCTTGGCTCGGAGGATTTCTCAAAAACCTATTATCTGCTCGGAAAGGCGTATTACTTCCTGCAAAAGAATGATTTAGCGCTTGATTCGTTCTTTAAGGCATGTTCTATCTCTGAAAAAGAAGAAAAATACGATTATTACGAAATGTCGCTGCTTTATGTTGGCAGAATCTACTTTTTACAGAAGGATTATGAAAAGGCAGTTCCGCTTTTTGAATACATTACGGCAAACGGTAAGAACTTTACTCTAAAAACTTACCAGGAAGTGCTCCAGAAGCTGTTTGTTTCTTATTCAAACACCGGACGGTATGCCAGATCAATTGAACTGTACGAGCAGCTGAACGAAAAGGACTTCCCTAAGGAGATTTATTCGTTCTTTACAATGTATGCGGCGGAAAGCTGCGAGAAAAGCAACGAGCCGCAGAAGGCATACCGTTTGTACAATACTCTTATTGATAACGAAAATCAGAACATTTCTGTTGCCGCTTTGAAGAAGGCGTATGTTGTTGCTTCCCAGAACAATATCAACGTGGAGCCAGCTGACGTTCTGGACAAAATTAACAGTACAAAGCCTGGTTCAGAAGGAATAATTGCAGATTTCTGGGTAAGGGTTGGCATAGATTCTTATAACAGTGGTGATTTTGATAAAGCCAGAGAATGCTTTGAGCTTGCAAAGGCTTCCGATAATGCGGGTTCTGTACCTGCGGAGGACGAAAAGGCTCTCATCATCACTCTTTACGAAGCCAGAATGACGCTTGAAGAAACTAAAAATACAGAAGAGAAAATTACGCTTGCAAGAAAGCTTGAAACTCAGCTTTCGGTAAACGAAGAAAAATATACTTCCTCTCAGACAAAGAATCTTTCGGGCTCGTATTATGCATTTTTAATTTACTGCAGGGCACTTAAAAACGAATGGCGAAAGCTTCCTGAGCTTTATGAAAAAATTGAAGCTCCCGATGCCCGCACAGTTTATTTAACTGCAACTGCGTATTTCAGGCAGCGGGATTATGCAAAGGCAGAAAGCATCATCATCACTGATCTTACGGAAAAAGAAAATAAGCTTTTATATGCGTCAATTCTTTCTAAGCTTGGAAAATATAAGGAAGCAGAAGCAGTATACGAAAAGCTTTACGCTAAAAAAGAACTTCCACCGCAGACTACAATTGAATATTCAAAGGTTTTATATAAGCAAAGAAAATGGGAAGCAGCAGAAAAAACAGCTCTTGAAGCAAAGCAGCCTCAGTCTTATTATCTGGCGGGCTTGTGCGAATTAAACAGAAAAAAATATGCTGCTGCCTGCGATTATTTTACTAAGCATATTTCAAGCTCAAAGGAATATGTGGGCGAAGCTGTGTACTACAGAGGCTATGCCTATTACAATTCCGGCGACTATAAAACTGCGTATTCAGATTTTGTGCTTTTTAACAATAAGGCAAAAGAATATAAGGCAACATCAGAAATGAGCAGAAATGCCTATAATCTTGCGGCAAAGGCAGCCTTGCGTTTTGGAGATTTTGATAAGGCCTCGGCTCAGGCAGAAGCACTTATTCTTGCAACCGTTGACGAAACAGAACGATATAATGCAGCAGTTTTCTGTTCTCAAATCTATGCAGACAAAAAGGATTATGAGAAGGCTGTTTCTACACTTGAGCCTTTTACAAAAAAGCAGACTCCAACAGCCATAAGTGCCTTGTTCCAGATTGCAAATGTTTACGAAAGTGCAGGGGATGATGAAAAAGCCGAAGCCGTTTACAAAGGGATTTATACCGATTTTGGCAAAACACCTGAAGCAGAAGAAGCAATGTACAGATGCGGCGAGCTTTATTATTCAAAGGGAAATTACAGAAAAGCCGAGGAAGGCTTTACAAAATATATTTACAGCTACATCAACGGTCGTTTTTCGGATGCTGCTTATTATTTCAGCGGAGAAAGCAACTTAAAGCTTGGAGACAACAACCGTTCCATTATGCAGAACGAAACTCTGCTTTCAAAATATCCTCAGAGTATTTATGCATACGGAGCACTTAAAAACCTTGTACAGGCATATTATCTTGAGGCTCAGTACGAAGAGGCTTTAAACTCGGCAGAAAAGCTTATAAATAAAAACCGTAAGCAGGCAGAGGCTGACGGAATTGTAATTAAGGCTGCAGAGCTTAAGCAGATTGTAGCCGGAACAGATAAACGGATTGTAGAAAAGCAGAGTGAGTTTACGCAGAAGGGCGAGCTTGCTACTGAAGAGGGACGAATTGCGGGTACAGAGCTTGTGGCACTTTATTCTCAGTATGAAGAATACTATCAGAAGGGAGTGGAGCTTGCAGAAAAGCTGCTGTCTTTACAGGTGCCGGACGGAAAGAACTCGAATGGCGCTTCCAGAAAGAGTGTTGACGAAATCCTTTGCGGGGCTAAAAACGCAGATTTCCTTGGCTTGAGCTACGATAAAGACTCAAGATATAAAGAAGCGGCGGAAATGTATTTAAAGGCTGCCGAATGCTACAGACTTTGCGGAAAGGCTCAGGACTCAGCGGCCGCCGCTTCCCTGTATTCAGCAGTTGCAGCCTTTGTTTCTGCCGGACTAAACGGAGATGCAAAAGCTACGGCTAAGCTGCTTGGTTCGCTTTACCCAGACTCTAAGCAGGCAAAACGAGTTGATGCATTGGTAAAATAATGACAGTTATGGAGATTTGTATATGATTTTGAAGAAGATATTTAAGATAGCAATTTTCACATTCCTGTGCGCGGGCTTTAGCCTTTATGCGGACGACAATATTGAACTGCCAGATTTAACAACAGTTGTTACAACAGGTAACGATTCAGAAGAAATTATTCCTGCTCCAGATTTTACAGAGCTTGTTCAAATGCCGGAAACCTTAGGAAAGCTTGTTCCTGAGTTGCCGGAGGTTGAGCTTCAGGAGGGCGAGGAGCTTGCCGTATACGATGATAATGACAAGAACAATCAGATTTATGCAGAAGGAAAAATAGGCGGTGGTTATCCTGCAAGCTTTACAGGAGATTTTGCGGTTTCGAAAATATACGGCGAAAATCCTTTTAGAATAAGCTTTAATCATCAGTCGTCTGCGGGCTATTGCGGACATTTGCTTTCTGAAGGCTACAGCAACAATAATACAGAAATTAAGGTGAACAAAAGCATTTCGCTGAAGAATCTGTTTATTACGCTTGACGGTTCTTACCAGGATATGGGAAACGGTTTGCAGAGCAAGGCAGAAAGCATTTCTTCTATAAATCAGGATACAGTTTTTGGAAAAGGAAATCTTTTGTGGAATCTTCCAAAGGGATTTTTTATAAGCAGCTATGCAGATTCAGAGTTTTACAACCGATTCTCTGCGTTTACCTATAATTCTTCAGAAGAGTTTACCTGCCCGGATTGGGTAAAAAACAGCATGTTCTTTTCTGTTGGAACAGGTTTAAATGCCGGCTGGAAAGGTAAAGGTATAGAAACCGCTTTTGATGCAGCATATTCCTTTACAGACACAAAGATTAACCGCGGAAGTGTTGGTGCAGATTTTTCCTGGAAAAATGATTACATAAAGCTTTTTACAGATTTTGCTTTTGTTTTCAGCACTGGCTTAAACGACAATAATTTTGTTGTACCGTTTACTGCTGGAATAAACGCTTCGTTCCCGGTTTATTTTTCGGACAGAAAGGTTAGTCTTGCTTTGCAGGGCGGCTTAAAATCTGAACAGAAGAAAATCTCTGATTATGAAAAGAAATACAAGTTTACAGGTCTTTCAATTGTTCCAACAGAACAGTCAGACTGGTATTCAAGCTTCAGGGTAACACTGCCACTTAAATCTGCTTTTGCTGCAGACTTAGGAGTAGATTATTCAATATCAGCCTTTGGCAACAACAGGCTTATTCCTTCTTACGACCCCGCAGCTTTAGTAAATGGAATATACGGATATGCATTCAAAGAACAGGAAGCACTTTCTACCTTCTTTGACTTTACTTACAGATATAAGATTTTTGCAATCACTGTAAAATGGTGGTCAAACTGGATAGACTTGCCTGTTCTTGAAAATAAGCATAATTTTATATTAAATATGTCATTGCAGGGAAAAGAAGGAAACTGGGGAACTTCTGTTGAAGCCTACTACAGCATAGATGCAGCAGACAAAACACCGCTTCTTAATTTCGAAGCCTTTACACAGGTTTCTCCAGCAACAAAAATCGTTCTTTCTGCAAACGACATTATTAAGCTTGTAAGTGCGGAATCAAGGACTTATGCAGGACAGTATGTAGCTAACAGCGGAAACGTAACGCTGCTGATTAAGTTCTTGTTCTAAATATGGAATAAAAAGGAGTGTATATATGATTGAGACATTAAAATCTGGCGGAATACTGATGATTCCGATTTTAGTTTGCGGAGTTCTGGCAACCTTCATCATCATTGAACGCTGCATCTATTTTGCAAGCATTAAAAAACGCGATGCAAAGCTCATGAGCAACGTTAACAGTTCTCTTGCCAGCGGTGACTATGAAGCTTGTGCAATTGCGTGTACAGAAGCAGATACTCCTATGGCTCAGGTTATAAAAAAGGCAATTGACTGCCGCCGTTTTGAAGAGCGCGATATTCGTGACTTAGTTGAAGCCGAAATGGATTTTGTTGTGCCTCGCTTTGAGCATTTTATTACTCCGCTTGGAACAATTTCTAATATAGCAACACTGCTCGGTTTGCTTGGAACAGTAACCGGAAATATCAAGGCTTTTGGTGTTCTTGGCGGCGGCGGAACAATGGGCGATCCTGCTTTGCTTGCGGGCGCAATTGCCGAAGCTCTGGTAACAACCGTAGCCGGACTTTGTGTTTCTATTCCGTCTGTAATTTTCCACAATTATTTTGTTTCCCGCGTGAATAGAAGAATTGTAGAGATGGAAGCTCACGTAACTTCCGTAGTATTAAAATTAACTGGACGTGTACAATGAGATTAAGAAGTAAACGTGGTTCAATTCAGTCGAATGTAGATATGACTCCTATGATTGATATTGTTTTCCAGCTGATTTTGTTTTTCCTTGTTTCTACAACGTTTGCAATTCTGCCTGGAATCAAGCTCAATCTTCCTGTAAGTAAAACTGCGGAAGGAACTTCGGTACAGGGAATTACAATTACAGCCTCTGCAAACGGCGAGCTGTATTTTAACGAAAAGCCGATTACAACGGACGAGCTTTCAACAGAGCTTACTTTGTTCGATACCGGCGACACAAAAAAAGTAGAGTTTCCGATCAGTCTGGAAGCAGATTCAGAAGTAACAAATGGTACTATCGTAGGATTGTTTGACATAATCCGCGAGAGTGGTTATTCGGTTATTAATTTGAGGACGACATCGAAAAAATGATTCGCTTGCCATTATTCGGAAAAGACAGCTCTCCTCACCGCACAAGCCTTGTAATAGGAATTATTGCAACAATAGTTCTCTGGGTGATTTTATTGGTTAGCTGTATTTTTATTAACCCGAATGATGATAAGGAAAAGTTCGAGACAATCAGAATTGTGCTTGATTCAACGCCGGTGGAAGAAGAGCCGGAAGAAAGTGCAGATAGTAAGGGTGATGAAAATGCGGATAATGTTTCGGCGAATGAAGCTGTTGTGGATGAAGTTGCAACTGAACCTGTAGCAGAAACTCCGATTGAAAAGCCTGTTGAAAATCCTGTACCAAAAAATGTAGAAACTTCGCCTGTGAATGAACCACAGCCAGTTGTAGAAGAGGTTGTACAGAAAGTACCGGAACCTAAACCAGAACCTAAGGTTGAAACAAAACCAGAGCCTAAACCTGAACCTAAGCCGACTCCTAAACAAGAAACTCCAAAGCCAGAGCCTAAGCCACAGGAAAAGAAGCCTGAACAAAAACCTGTGGAAAAAAAGCCTGAACCGCAGAAATCGGTAGAAACAAAACCTGTAGAAAAAACTCCAGAAAAACCTGTGGAAACAGTTCACTACGATCTTGTAAAATCAAACGAAGAACTTATGGCAGAACAGCTTGCTGCTAAGAAAAATAAGCCAAAGCCAACCTGGGAAGATATGTTTGGCGATGATTCAGATGCAGAAACTTCATCATCAGCTTCTACAACTACTCAGCAAAAGGTTGTTACAAATCAGAGTACAACTTCTGGTGGTGCGGCAACAGTTACAGAAACTCAAACACAAAAGCAAACTTCACAGGTACAAAAGAATACTGGAAATCAGAAAGAAAGCGAGACTACTTCCGAAGCAATAAAAAAAATTGGTAGCACACCATCTGGTCAAACGACAGAAGGTAGTAAAACAGATGATTCTTCCAAAAACAAACCGAGCGCATCATCATCTGGAAGTGGAATAAATATTACAATGGCTGACGGTTCAAAACGTGCAATCCGCGAACCTGAAAAACCGGAAATAACACTTTCCAAAGATGCACAACAGGCTGTAGAAAGTAACATCACGGTTATAGTTTCATTTACAGTTCAAAGTAACGGTTTTGTATCGCGCAGCAGCATTAAGTTCTCTCCAGCTTCCGTTCTTGCTCCAATCATCCAGAACGAAATAATTGAACAGGTTTGCAAATGGGTATTTGACCCGGCCGATAAATCTGCAATCGCAAGCTTTGAGTATACAATTAAGAAGAAATAGATGACAACAAAACTAATCCAAAAGCTCTTTAATAATTTTCTCGGACTAGGCTCAAATATGAAAAAGAATTGTCTACTAATTGTTTTAGTATTGCATTGTATTAATGGTTTTTCGCAAACTGATAAGAAATCTTTGTTTTCTGTTTATGTAAAAAATGATTGTTTTGTAAGTTTGTGTGAGCCCATTTCTTACGTGTTGCAAAAAATTGGTGAGCCGGAACAAATTACAGAGCAAAAAGAAATTGAAGATTTACGAGATGAATATACAACCGTTACGCTCCACTATCCAGATTTTGATATTTCATATTGGAAAGGGTTCTCAGAAGTTAGAGAAATAAAAATCAAAACGGATAAAGTTAGTATTTCAGAAAAGAATGTAAAAATCGGCAAAACAACAATTTCAGAAATACTGGATTTATATCAGGATATTGAGCGGCAAAATTATTTTCTATCTGAAGATAAAAAAGGGAATCAGATTATTTATATAAGATTCAGTACCATAAATCACTTATTTATGACAGAAAATGCAGATAAGGATTCATTTTATCATATAACGTATTTATTTGATTATAAAAAGAAATTATGCGTTGGTGTGTCTATGGAAAAGGGTGCTAATGGATGATAAATATGATTAAGAAAAAATATATACTTCATTTCCTTTTTTTATTCATTTATTTTGTTTTATCTACATATTCATTCGCGGCAGAAAGGAAAAAAGAATATAAGTTTGGTTATGATGACCAGTTTGAAGTTTTTTATTCGGAAGACAGTAAAATAACTTATCTATCTAATTCTGATGATTTGAAACTTGTTTTAAAGGAATATAAGATAAAAGAAAATGATGATTATATTACTTTTGAAAAAAAAGGTAATCAATTTTGTGTTTCTAAAAAAACAGGATGGTTAGATTCTATAGAAATTACAAATCCAGAATGTTTTGTCTCTAGTGACAAGTTATTAGTAAATACACTAACCTTGAAAGATTTGTATGAATCCTATGGTCACAATTCACGACATATTTCAATGTCTGTTATAGATGGACGAGATAAACTTATAATTTCATATATGTCGGAATTAGTATCTAGAGTTGCAGATAAACTATTTTCAAAATCGATAGATACAAGTCGAATCCCTTTGCAAAGATGGATTAGTTTTATCTTTGATTATGAAACTCAGATTTGTGAAAAAATCAAAATTGATTTTGTTAATAAAAATGAAATTTATAGCAATTTTCAAGAATACTTATCAGAAAAAGGATTTGAAAAAGTAGAAGGTTTTGCCCCTTCCGATTATTATATCTTTAGGAAACGAGAGGAAAATCAGTTTTATGTTCCTTTTACTTATGGAGAAGAAAGAGTAATAGCTGGTCAAAAAGTTGTGTTTTGTTATATCTTTACGGAGATTGGTAATGAAATGATAAATCGATATGCTTCTATATCTTTTTTTGATGAAAATGGAAATAGATTTGAGTATGAAAAGGAAAACAAAGAAATGGATTTAGGTAAAACTACGATAACATGGCAAGGAAAAGTTGGCCATAAGGGGAGCGTACAATACGAGAATCCAATTCTTCATTTGTGGGAGTGATAAATTTGATGCATATACTTAAGATATTGAAAAAAATATTTTCTACTTTTTTATTCATTATAATTGCTGTTGATTTATATTCCTATGAAATAACAGATGAATCAATAAAACTGCATGATGAAAAAGGAAATGAATTTTTTTTACTTATGGATTTTGACACAATAAAATCATTTTTAGGCGAACCTAAAGCTGTTATAGAATCCAAAGATATTGAAGGAAGGATATCTGGATATGCATACGAGGGAATACAATTTTATTTTGACAATTTTGATGCCTTTGACAAGGATAAAGTTCTTACATATTTGATTATTCTTGAGAATCCAAATTATTATATTACCTTCTTAAATTTTCAAATTGGTAAAACCAGATTTCAGGATGTCTCAGATTTTTTTGATGTGACAAATGGCAAGGTTTATTCAAGATATACTTCTGATAATTTAGATTTATTTTGTTGGTTCTCAGCTGAAAATTATATGCCAGAAAATACTTTGGAAATTCTAAAAAAAAATGGAGATTTTATGATAGTTTTGACTTTTGATTCAAAAACTCAAATTCTAAAAAAATGTCAACTGTCAATAGATTACGGTATCTAGTTTTGGTGATACAATCAATGTTTTTCTAGTACATTAAATAAAAGTGTGTTAAACTATAATTATGCAGGAAAAAGATATTGCAATTTTGAGCAGTTTTGATAAATATACAACTTTCTCATTCAACGGCAGAAAACTAACCTTCCGAACTTGTAATAATTTAGAACGTTATACAAAAGTTTTACTTTGGGATAACGGTTATCTGGAAGTAATGGCAAAGTATAAACATAACGAGGAAGAGATTGAAGAGTATATAGATTTGATTCCTGTCCTTGAAGGTTTATATATGGATAAAGAAAAATTTCTTTCACCAATAAAAGGTGTAAAGATAGAATATGCCTGAGTTAGAAGTTTATAAAAGAAAACTATATGGATATGTATAAAACTTGGAAAGTTTCTGGTGGTGGAGATTTTTATTCGAAGTTATGATATTGAAAAGAGAATCATAAAAAAAATGTTTATGTTAAGAAAGCTTAAAGAGTTAGTACTATTTATATTTTTCCTGTGTATAACAAATTTATTATTTGGATTCCAAACAAAGAAAATATCGCGTGATGTATTTTTAAGCAATGAATTTATAACATTAGTACAGAAAAGTATTTATGGAAGTTTTTCTAAAACAAGAAAAGAATTCGATGTTCTAAAAGAAGAAAATGGTCTTTGGATATTTGATTATTATTTTAAAACAGGAGATTACTACTACTGTATAGCAAAAGCAGTTTGCCCAATAGAAGACAACTCGAAAAATACAATTCTTTATATAAATGATGAACAATTAGTTGGTGATATTTGTGATATATGGTTTAATAATCAGTGGAATGTAAAAAGAATAACAATTGGTTGGGATGATAATAAAAATCGTAACTATTCAGCACTAAAAACTAAAACAAAGAGACGGTGTTTCTGCAAAAGCTAATTTAACAGCTTCAAATGCATTGACACCGTGCTTTCTTGCAGAATCAATATAAGAACGAATTGTGAGATACCACTTTGCTCCG
>JAFZRP010000123.1 GCA_017619795.1 Treponema sp. | reverse complement strand
CAATTTTCTGCATATTATTGACTTTTTATGCAGAATTAATGATAATTGGCGTATGATGATAAACGAATTGGCAAAAGAATTAAATAATACACTTTCTGGTACAACAGCAGGCGCTCTGCTTTCGGACATGGGATTAAGGCTTTATTTTCCTAACGGAATTATAGCCCAGGGTGGCGAGGCTGCTAAATCTGCAAGCTTTGCTAACGGTACAATTGGTATGGCAGTTGCAAACGGAACTCCAATTGAGCTCGACACATACAAAAAATCAATGCCGGACTTTAATTCACGCGAAACTGTTGCTTATGCAAAAACTGCCGGAAATCCTGACCTTCGCAAAATCTGGAAAGAAAAAATCATAGAAAAAAATCCTTCTCTTAAGGACAAAACTTTTTCTCTGCCGATTCTGGTTCCTGGACTTACAGCAGTTCTTTCTTATACAGCAGATTTGTTCATAGATTCAGACAAACCTTTGCTTGCTGCTAATCCTTGCTGGGACAATTACGAGCTTATCACTTGTGCCCGCAGAAATGCTGAGTTCCATCAGTTTGAATGCTTTGAAGACGGTCATTTTAATCTTAAGGATTTTGAACGCGCCCTTAATGAGGATGCAAAAAAATATGGTTCAGTTCGAGTGCTTTTGAACTTCCCTCAGAATCCTTCAGGCTACAGCCCAACTAAAACAGAAGCTGCAGAGATCTGTAAAATTGTAAAGAAGCTTGCAGAAAGCGGCACAAAGGTTCTTGTTCTTTCTGATGATGCTTACTTTGGCTTAAACTACGAAGATGATATTGAACCTCAGTCTCTGTTTGCTTACTTTGCCGATATGCACGAAAACATTCTTGCAATTAAGGCTGACGGTCCTACAAAAGAGGATTTTGCCTGGGGATTCAGGACAGGCTTTATCACCTTTGCTTCTAAAGGAATGACAGAAGAACAGTATGCTGCCCTTACAACTAAGTTTATGGCTGCAATCCGATCTTCAGTTTCCTGCTCTTCTACTCCATCACAGGCACTTGTTCTTCACGCAATCAATGATGCAGCACACAACGAACAGAAAAAACAGCTTCGCAATATGCTTAAACGCCGCTACGATGCTGTAAGAAAGTTTGTTAATACACATAAATCTGATGTTCTCACACCGCTTCCTTTCAATTCCGGTTACTTTATGAGCTTCAATGTAAAAACCGGAAACGCAGAAGATATCCGCAAAAAGCTTCTTGCAGAAAAAGGAATAGGTATTATTCAGATTGATTCAAACACTTTACGCGTAGCATTCTCCAGTATAGATGAAGAAAAGATTGAAGAGGTTTACGAAAGCATCTATAATGTAGCTGGAGCTATGTAATTTGTGAACAAAAAATCTAATCTTCTAATTCTTCTGATTTTTCTTTCATTCTTTCTTTTGTTTTCCAGCTGTAAGGAAGAAAAACCTGGAAGAATTGTAATCTGGACAAACTGCAGCGAGTTTGCTCAGTACATAGAGTTTTTTAACAGCACCCACAAGGATTCAAACGCAGTTCTCGTTTATAAAGAAAATCCGGCGGCTTCGCTTCCTGCAGCAAAGGACGAGCTTAAGCCGGATATTATTGTTGGCTCCTGGCTCAGAACAGATAACACAATCAAATATTTTAAGGATTTGAATTATCTTTTTGACCGAAAAGTGCTTACAACCTCTGTGTTTTATCCTCAGCTTTTGCAGGCGGGCAAGCAGGAAAGGTCACAGTATCTGCTGCCGGTTAGCTTTAATCTTCCTGCAATCATCTTTTCTTCGGAAAATAAAGATTTAATTACTGATAATTACACGCTCAACCTCGAACAAATCAGGACAATATCATCATCCTTTAATAAGAAAAAGAAAAACGGAACTTACACAAGAATGGGCTTTACTCCGCTTGGAAACAGCGATTTTCTTTATCTTACTACAAAGCTTTACGGTGTAAACTTCCGCGATGAAAAAGGACAGATTGTCTGGAATGATGCTAAGCTTAATTATACAATTGAACAGCTTACCGACTGGGTAACCACAGAAAACACTTCGGCTCAGGCAGAACAAGATTTTACCTTTAAGTATCTGTTTATGCCGGATTACAGACAGGTTACTTCCGGAAGAACACTTTTTGCCTACACAACAAGCGACAGTCTTTTTAAGACACTTAAAAATCAGGATATTGATATTGATTACCGCTGGATTTCCGACGGACAGTTTATTCCGGTAGAAGATTCATTTAATATGCTCGGAATATACAAGGACAGCCCTAACCAGCCGGGAGCAACTGAGTTCATCCAATGGTTTTTTGATTCAGAAACTCAGCAAAAAATCCTGCAAAGAAAAACCAGGCTTACACTTAATACAGAGCAATTCGGCATTTCCGGTGGTTTTTCTTCTATCCGCGACATTACCGAACACATTCTTCCAGCCTATTACACACAGCTTTTTACAAATCTTCCGCCAGAGAACCTGCTAAAGGTTTCGCAGAATCTTCCTGCACGCTGGGAAAGCTACAAAAACACTGTAATTGAGCCGTACATTAAGCAGAAGGTTGTTGGAGCAACTGGTGCCGAAGGCAATAGCACAATTTCGCTGCAGGAGCTTGAGAAAGAGTGGCGTAAAAAGGTGTTTGATTAAGATTTAGGCTGTGAAAGAGAATAAATCTCCGGCCATTGGCTGAGCACCATTCAAAATATAAGGATTTTGAAGAGCCTGCTGCATCTGCTGCTGATAAACCTTAATCAAAGCGTCTGCCTGCTCCTCAGAAATGTCAGTAATTGACTCTTTCGGCTCATTTTTAATTGAAGAAAGTCTTTCAATAATAGAGTTTAAAATTCTTATTTTGCTTATGGAAACTCCGTTCTGGCCAGAACCAGCAACTACTCCAGAAACATGGTCAAAGTGAGAATAAAGTAATGCTGATCTGCTTACAGGAACGTACAGTTTCCCAGCCGATGAAACCATGCTGCTGTAAGAGAAAGCGTTAATGTTCCCGATATTAGAAGTCATATTTTTTACCTCACTAAATATATCGGTAATGGAAAAATAAAGATTAGAAAAAAAAACATTTCCATAGTATTATATTAGTTATGAAAAATGCCTTTATAAACCAGTGTTGTAACGAAAACTCACCTAAGTGGAAGGATGCAATCCATAGGGAAACGCCAATTTATTCACGAAATAACGATATAAGGTCGGAGTTTGAGAGAGATTATACTAGAATCCTTCATTGCGAGGCTTACAGACGACTTAAGCATAAAACGCAGGTTTTTTTTGCGCCGCACAATGACCATATATGTACAAGAATGGAGCATGTGAGTCATGTTGCTTCGGTGGCTTCTACAATTGCAAAATATCTTGGCTTAAATGACCAGCTTACTTCGGCAATTGCACTCGGCCACGATATTGGGCATGCGCCTTTTGGACATCACGGGGAAAACTGCTTGAACAAGCTTTTAGAGCAGAAGGAAGGAGCAAACGCACCAAAAAAGTTCTGGCACGAACGGAACAGCCTCTTTTTTGCAGATTACATTGAAACGCTTCAGGATCCTAACGGAATACAGCAGCCGCTCAACCTTACTTATGGTGTTCGTGATGGTTTAATCTGCCATTGCGGTGAAATTGACCAGCAGGGTGTAAAGCCTCGTGAAGAAGCTATAGATTTGTATTCAATCAAACGTCCAGGACTTACACAGCCGTTTACCTGGGAAGGCTGTATTGTAAAAATTGCAGATAAAATTGCGTATCTTGGAAGAGATATTGAGGATGCGCGGGCTTATCATATTCTGGATATGTCTTCTTACCGACAGCTACGCGAAATTGTTGGTTCAACGCTTGGTTTTGAAAAAAAAGGTGCCCATGCCCTAAGAAGTGGAAAAGCCGTAAACACTACAGTTCTTATAAACGATCTGATTATTGATCTTTGCGAACAGTCCACTCCGGAAAAAGGTCTTTCGTTTTCTGATGAATATTTTAGGTTTATTCTGGAGCTTAAAAAGTTCAATTTTGCAAACATCTACAATCACTGGAGACTTGGCGAGTTTGCAATTTATGCAGAAAATATCATAAATACACTGTTCAGGACGCTGCAGAAAACTCAAGTTTATGCAAAAAACGGCAGAATCCCGCAGGTGCTTAAAATCTATCCAAAGCTTTGTTCTACATTTGAAGACTGGCTTATCCGTTATTCAAACTATCATCCTTTCTCTGTAGAAAAACACAGCTTTGTAGATAAAAAAGCAATTCTGCGCTACAACATTCCGCAGGTTTTTGATGTTACAGATAATGATTCGTTTACAAAATGTATAATTGAGTACATTTCCGGTATGACTGACCAGTTTGCGATTCAGGTGTACGAAGAGATAATTACGTTCTAGGTTAGTTGCTTACCTGTATACTAAAGGTATCTTTATAGCGTTTTATGCCTCTGTTCATTTTAATAACCTTTTCTACAACAACCTCTTGCCAGCCTGTTGTATTAAGAACTTCGCCTGCAGCTGGGGTTGTTGTGTAATCATTACAAATGCTTCTATTTCCATTTGCGTCAACAGTCTGAACAGTAAGTCCTGTTAAATCAAGAGTTTCGCCTTTAGTATAAGAAGTTTTATTAGGTTCTGATGTTATTTCTAATGCAACAAAGGAGTTTTTTTCCTCTCCATTCAAGCTGTCTAAACAACTGGTAAATAAAGCTGAAAAACCTGCAATAATAAAAAGAGTAACGAATACGGTTAAGAGTACGTTAAAACGATTTTTTTTCATTCTTTGCTCCATTAGTTATAACTTAGAATACTGTAATTATACACTAATTTACGCAATTTATAAAATAGATTTTCGGGACAAGCCCGAAAATCACAAATCGTCTTTATTTACAGAACTTTAAGAAGCTCCTGTCTGCAGGCGTCCAGACGGGAATCTGAAAGACCAAAGTCCATTCGTTTGTAGGTCCAGGCAGCTCGTCCAATTCCATATTTATTGAAAACAGAAGTAATTATTTTGTACCATTTTACTGTGTCTTCAGGAGTTGCTTTTTCTATAACGCCATATTCGCCGCAATAAAGTAGAACGTTTCTCTCTTCTGCAATTTTAAGTGCTTCAGCAAAAAGAGTTTCAAAATAAACAGCATCTGGTGTTGCATTCTGTGGAAAAGAACCAAAGGTTACGTTCATTTCTGCAATCTTCTTTTTTGTAGCTTCTGTATACTCTGCATAAGTTGAATCAAAAGCAAAACGGAAATCTCTGTCCATATTTGGGCTAACCCAACCTGCTCCCTGATGAGTAAATACAAGCGGTTCGTAGCAGTGGAAATTGTAAACAATGTTCTCGTCATAAGGTGGATCAAGATCCTTTACAGAAGAAATGCTGTTGTTCCAGTAGCTTCCTACAAGGATTTTGATTGTAGGTGCAATTTTTCGGATATGCTCAATACAGCTTTTTGCAATTGCATTCCATTTTTTGCTGTAGCTCTGGTCTGTAACCTCGTTCAAAAGCTCAAAACACATCATATTTTCGTATTTTGAATAGCGGCGTGCAAATTCTTCCCAAAGAGAATAGTACTTGTTCTGTAATTCAGGGTCATCAAAAAGTCCGATTTCCTTTTCCTTCTTATCAAAAGAAAAGCCGGCTGTTTTGTGTAAGTCCAGAATCATATTAAGGTTGTACTTACGGCACCAGTTTATGCAGTTTTGAACATAAGCAAAGCCGCTTTCTATAAGTGAGCCATCCTCAGCCTGAAAAAGATTATAGTCAACCGGCAGACGAACATGGTCCAGATTCCAGCTTGCAATTGTTTTTATATCATCTTCGAGAATAAAAGAATCAAGATGTTCCTTTTTGTAATTACACTGGGAAAGCCAGCCGCCAAGATTTACTCCATGCATATAACCTGAAAATTGCTTCATAATTTACCTCGTTTACATTGTATCCACTCAATTTAGTGGTCGAATAACTTATATCATATATTTTTCCTTTGCGGAATGAATTGATATACAGTAAAATTGTATAAAAATAGCTTTTTTGGAGATTCTAAAATGAGTAGTTCCTTGTATGCGGTTTTAGTTCCGGCACTTCTTCCTGTTATTTTAATCATCTTTTATATCTACAAAAAGGATAAAGTAGAAAAAGAGCCCTTTGGACTGGTATTAAAAACCCTTATCTGGGGTGCAATTCTTTCGCTTCCGTGCGCAGGAATAGAAAGCGTTATGGAAGTTATCCTTAAGTTTTTCTTTGAAGAAGGCTCTGTGCAACTTATAGCAATGGACAATATTGTAGGTGTTGCACTTATAGAAGAGCTTGCAAAATATATTGTAATAATGCTTTTTATATGGAAGAACGACAACTTCGATTACCGCTATGACGGAATTGTTTATGCTGCCGCCGCTTCTCTTGGTTTTGCCGCTCTGGAAAATGTTCTTTATCTTATTCAATTTGGAACAGACATTTCTCTTGGCCGCGCACTTTTTGCAATTCCGGGTCATACAACGTTCAGCGTATTTATGGGCCTTTATCTTAGCCGCGCAAAGGAAGCTCTGTGTAATAATCAGCCGGCAAGAGTAAAACGCTTTAAGTTTAAGGCTCTGCTTGTTCCGACAATTATCCACGGCATCTACGATTTCCTGCTGGATGAGAATCTTCAGGAAGATTTTTCTTTCATTTTTATACTTTTTGTTATTATTATTGATATTATAGCCTTACTCATTATCAAACACGAATACAAGCACGACAAACCGCTTGGTGTTGTAAAAAAAGTAGACCCACAATCAGGAGAAGAGCTTAACGAATAATTTTAGAAGGTAGACGATGAAGGTACTTATTTTATCCTGTAATACAGGGGGCGGTCATAATACGGCTGCAAAATCTATTAAAGAGGTTTTTGATTTACAGGGCGATGAATGCGAAGTAAAGGATGCGCTTTCCTTTGGCGGTCAGTTTGCTTCCGACCTGGTGTGCGACTCTTACATAGAAATGGTAAAAAAGACACCTAAGCTTTTTGGCGAAATCTACAAAATGGGCAGTAAGCTTGGCCAGATTAATAATACTGTGAGCGATAAACTGCGCTCGCCGGTTTATCTTGTAAACAAGGTTTATGCAGATGCGCTGGAAGATCATATTTTAAAGAACAATTTCGACGCAGTTATCTGTGTTCATATTTTCCCGGCAGAAGCAATGACTCACCTTAAACGCCGTCACGACTTAAAGCAGAAGTTTTATTTTGTTGCAACAGATTATTACATCTGCCCTATGCTCGAAGAAACAACTCCAGATGTAATTTTTTCTGCACATCCGGACAGTCTTTTTACTTACCTTGAACACGGTATTCCAGAAAGCAAAATAGTTCCAGCTGGCATTCCTGTTTCGCAGTCGGTTGTAAATAGTTCGGTCAGCAGCAAGGCAGAAGCGCGAAAACAGCTTGGATTTGCTGATGATGATGAAGCTTACCTTTTGATGAGCGGCAGCATGGGCTTTGGCGATACAATTGATATTGCAAAATACATTTTTGAGCACGGAAACTCTCATACTCGCGTTGTAGCAATTACCGGAAACAACGAAGAAATGTACAAAGAGTTTGAACGGGAGTTTGCTGGCGAGGAAAGACTTGTTCTTCTTGGCTTTACAAAAGAAGTTCCTCTTTATATGTCTGCCTGCGACCTTCTTCTTACAAAACCGGGCGGACTTTCAAGCACAGAAGCACTTGTGAAGGGCATTCCAATAATTCACACTTCACCAATTCCTGGCTGCGAAAGCGAAAACGTTCAGTTCTTCACAGAACATCATCTTTCCTTGTGTGCAAATACTCCAGCCGATGCAGGAAGACTTGCAGTAACGCTCATGCACGATGATTTCTTACGCAATCAGATTATTGAAGCTCAGAAAAAATATCGCTGCGAAAACTCTGCAAAACAGATTGTTGATTACATAAAAAAGGCGGGTAACTAGTGGGACTTTATTTTTTGCTTTGTGCCTTGTGCGTTTTAATTCAGATTATCTTTCTTATTGTAGAAAAAAAAGGGATGATGAAGCTTTCGCTCGTATTTAAGGGCTTAGCTTCTCTTATGTTTATAATCCTTGGTTTTATCTGCCTGCAAAAGAGTCAGAACCGAGCCTTTGGTATGTTCATTATCACCGGACTTATTCTGGATGGAATTGGCGATGTTGTTATAAACTTCAGGTTTGCTTTTGAAAAGCACAAGCACCTTTCCTTCCTTTCCGGAACTGCGTTCTTCTTTTTGGGACACGTTTTTTATCTTGTAGGACTTGTTTATTACGCGCAAAGACTTACGCTCTGTATTGTCTGCGGTGTGATTGCGGCATACATTGTGCTTTATATTATGTACCAGATTCTGCACGACTTAAAGCTGATTTATAAGATTTTCGGACTTGTCTACATCACAATGCTTTTTATAATGACAAGCATTGCCGTTGGAAATATGATTGCTGCCCTTATCGGTTACAGTGAAGCAACTATAGCACCATGTTTTTACGGTATTGGTTCCATACTTTTTGCCGCAAGCGACATTCTTCTTATAATGAATAACTTCGGACAGAAAAAATGCTACACCTCCCGTGTAATAAGCCTTGTTCTGTACTATGTTGCGCAGCTTTTGTTTGCAATGAGCCTCGCTTTTGTATAATTTAGCGGGAAATTATCGATAAAAAAGCATTAATATAAGAAAAAATAAGAAAAATATAACTTGACATTGCTTAGGAATAAGTTAGAATTTGTGGGTATTGGTATATGTACCCAATAAAATAAAGAAGTAAAAATAGGAGCGACAAAAACTATGTTTAAGAACATCCCTGATGTAAAACTTGGTATTATTGCTGTTAGCCGCGACTGCTTTATCAGAACTCTTTCTGAATCAAGAAGAGAAGCAATCGTTAAGGCTTATGGATCTGGACTTTATGAGTGTAAGGTTACTGTAGAAAACGAGCTTGATATGCTCAAAGCTGTTGATGATGTAAAAAAAGCTGGTTGTAATGCACTTTGTGTATTCTTGGGAAACTTTGGTCCAGAAACACCAGAAACTTTAATTGCAAAGAATTTTGATGGTCCTGTAATGTATGCTGCTGCTGCAGAAAGCTCATACAAAAATGGTGGACTTATTGACGGACGTGGAGATGCTTACTGTGGTGTTTTGAACTGTTCTTATAACATTGGTTTGCGCCATCTTAAGGCTGTTCTTCCTGAGTATCCAGTTGGAACTGCAGAAGACATCGTAAAGATGATGAAGGACTTCATCCCTGTAGCTCGCGCTATTATCGGTCTTGCTGGTCTTAAGATCATCACTTTTGGACCTCGCCCTCAGGACTTCTTCGCTTGTAACGCACCTATTAAAGGTCTTTATGACATTGGTGTTGAAATTGAAGAGAACTCAGAGCTTGACCTTCTCGTTGCTTACAAAGCACACAAAGATGACGCTCGAATTGCTGAAGTTGTTAAAGATATGGAAGCTGAACTTGGAGCTGGTGGAAACAATCACCCTGGCATTCTCCCAAGAATGGCTCAGTTCGAAATTACATTGCTTGACTGGGCAGAAGCTCACAAAGGCGCTCGCCAGTACGTTGTATTTGCAGACAAATGTTGGCCTGCATTCCCAGAGGCATTCGGCTTTGAGCCTTGCTATGTAAACAGCCGTCTTGCTGCTAAGGGTATCCCAGTAGCTTGCGAAGTAGATATCTTCGGTGCTCTTTCTGAATACATCGGAACTTGTATCACAGGTGACCCAGTTACATTGCTCGACATCAACAACACAGTTCCTCAGGATCTTTATGATGACGAAATCAAGGGAAAGACAAAGTATCCATACAAGCTCAACGATACATTCATGGGCTTCCACTGTGGAAACACACCTTTCTGCCACTTGAACAAAGACCGCAAACCTGGTGTAAAATATCAGCTCATCCAGCACCGCTTGCTCGAACCAAAAGGAAGCGAGCCAGATTTCACACGTGGAACTTTGGAAGGCGACATCGCAGCTGGCGAAATCACATTCTTCAGATTACAGACACGCCCAGATACAAAGCTCCAGGCATATGTTGCTGAAGGTGAAGTTCTTGAAGCAGCTACACACTCATTCGGTGGTATCGGTGTATTCGGTATTCCAGAAATGGGACGCTTCTACCGCCACGTACTCGTTGCAAAACAGTACCCACACCACGGCGCAGTTGCATTCGGCCACGTAGGAAAAGCTTTGTGGACAGTATTCCAGTACCTCGGAATCGAAGACATCGCTTACAACCAGCCAGCTGGAACACTTTATGCAACAGAGAATCCGTTTGCTTAATATAAACTAGTTTAAGCTAGCAAAGGCTGTCTGATTTTTCAGGCAGCCTTCTTTTTTTAACACTAACATTTCTCCCCATCTTGCGTTATACTGAAACCATGGAAAAACAATTTAATACAAACAGCATTTTTTTGTATGCTGTGGCTGCAGTTACAATTCTTTTTATATTGGCACAATCTTTTTATTTTTTAATTAGAGCTGTGAAACGGGCAAAGGCTATTGAGATGGACAAGGCCGTGGTGTGGAAAACAATTTCATCTACGGCAATTTTTACAATAGCGCCGGCTTTTTCTATCCTGCTGGGAGTGGTAACATTGTCGCAGTTTTTGGGGCTGCCTCTTCCATGGATTCGCCTTAGTGTAATCGGGGCGATAACCTATGAGCTTCCGGCGGCAACCTCTACGGCAAAGGCACTCAACATTTCCCTTTCCGAAATGATTACCGACCCTAAAACTTACACCGCAATCGCCTGGGTTATGACGCTCGGAATCCTGCCAAGCATCCTGCTCACCCCAATCTTAATCAAGAAAATCCAGAAGGGTATTATAAAGATTCAGACAAAGGATTCAGCCTGGGGCAGCATTTTTATGACCTCGCTTTTTATGGGAATGATTTCGGCCTTTAGCGGAATGGTTTTCAGTCATCTTCGCGAAGGCTTAAAGGGACTTCTCCCGGTTATAGTTTTGTTTATTTCTGCGCTGATAATGGCAATCTGCGGACTTCTGGTAAAAAAGGCCAAAATCACCTGGCTTGAAAATTTTGCCATGCCGTTTTCTATGATTTTGTCGATGGTCGCAGCTGTTTTACTTGCACCACTTTTTGGACTTTAATGGAGGCACACAATGACAAACATGACATTTGAAGAATATACAGCCGATTCTCACAGAAAAGGTCAAATCTGGATTTGGACCGCCCTCTGCATCATCCTTTTTGTACCTGTTTCAATCTGCCTTTACTATAACGCCTGGCCAAGCTTTACGGCAGTTTTAAAAGGACTTTTGGGCGTTGCTCCAATTTACTGGACAGTTGGAATTATAGAAATCATCACCTTTACGCCGATGCTCGGAACCTCCGGAACTTATTTGAGCTTTGTTACCGGAAACGTAACCGCGCTCAAGGTACCCGCCGCCTTAAACGCCATGGAAAGTGCCGGAATCCAGCCAAACACTGAAGAGGGCGAAATTGTTTCTACAATCGCAATCGCAACAGCTTCAATCGTAACAACAATCGTAATTGCAATTGGAGTTTTCTGCTTTGTTCCCCTCCAGCCCCTTCTCGCAAGTGAACGCTTAAAACCAGCCTTTGACAATATCCTTTCATCTTTGTTTGGTGCGCTCGGTCTTGTTTACATCAGTAAAAACTGGAAGGTTTCAATCGCACCTGTCACATTTATGATAGTACTTTTTATCTGCGTGCCAAGCCTTGCAAGCTCTGTTGGCGTTCTTGTTCCGGTTGGAATCCTCATCTCTCTTGGCGCTGCAAGAATTATGTATAAAAAAGGATGGCTAGACTGATGGATAAGTGCAAAGAGTTTGGAATGCTCAGTTTTTCCGAGGATGATAAAAGCAAAATCGTAAACGACATGTGCCGGATGATTCAGTGTAAGACTGTTTCAAATCTTGATGAATCAAAGGTTGACTGGTCCGAGTTTGAAAAGTTCACTACCTTGCTGCGGGAAGCCTTCCCAACAATTTATTCTACGTGCGAGTTTTTTAAGGTTGGCAAAACCGGGCTGGTGCACAAGATTAGTGGCAAAGCGACACAAGATTCTGGCGAAACACCTGATTCTGGTGTGGCACCAGATTCCGTTGCACAAAACCACGCCATCGTCCTTATGGCTCATTACGACGTAGTTCCTGCAGAAGAAGAAAACTGGGCTTTTAATCCTTTTGCGGGTGATATTGATAACGGCTCAATCCGCGGGCGTGGCACAATGGATACAAAAGGAACGCTCTGTTCCTGTATGGAAGCGGTTGAGCTTAGCTTGAAAAAAGGCTGGCAGCCTGAACAGGATTTGTACCTTTGCTTCAGCGGCGAAGAAGAAATAAACGGCCAGTCCTGCGCAGATATTGTCAGCTGGTTTGAACAGAATAATATCACAGTTGATTTTGTTTTGGATGAAGGAGGCGCGATTGTTGAGAATGCATTCCCTGGAGTGAAAAAACAATGTGCAATGGTGGGCACTGAAGAAAAAGGTTCTACGTACTTGGACTTAGTCGTAAACGGAAAACCAGGACACGCCTCTGCCCCGCCAAAGCATTCTTCTGTTGGAGTTGCTTCGCAGATTGTTGCTCAACTGGAAAAAAAACAGGCTGATGTTGAGTTTACTCCAACTGTCTGCCAGCTTTTACGCACGATGGGAAAAAACAACACCAACCTGCCGATGAAGTTTATTTTTTCAAATCTGTGGCTTACAAAACCGCTTGTCAATTTAATTTCAAAGCTGTTGGGCGGAGACCTATTCGCACTCTTACACACAACCTGCGCCATCACCAAGTTTTCCGGCAGCCCAAGCTACAATGTTTTGCCTTCGAAAGCAACCGTCGGCATGAACTTCCGTCTTCTTGGAAAAGACACTGTTGAAAAAACCGTTGCTAGAATTGAAAAAATTGCTCACCGCGTAGCCGGCAAAAATGCAGACATTCAGGTGAACGTCATAAGCTACGGAAATCCTTCAAAGGTTTCGGACACAAATTGCAGTCAGTGGGAAACTCTGTCTCAGGTAATCCACGAAAACTGGCCCGAAGTCATTATCAGCCCGTATTTGATGATGGCCTGCAGCGACTCCCGCCATTATTGCCGCATTACCGACAAGGTTTACCGCTTCAGCGCAATGTACATGTCCAGAGAAGACCGCGAAATGATTCACGGCGTAAACGAAGCTATCCGCATTGACGTGCTTTTGAAAACAGTTGAGTTTTATATCCGATTGATTTCGAAGTTTTAGAGATTGTGATTGTCGGGTCAAGCCCGACAACCAATTTTAAGCGTTAGCCAGAGACTTCAGCTCTTCCAGCATTTTTGGTAGATCGGTGTCCATGTTGTCGTTTGTAAACTGACAGGTTCCAACCTTTTCGTGACCGCCGCCGCCGTATTTAAGCATAAGGCTGCCGACATTTACCTTACAAGTTTTGTTCAGAATGCTGTAGCCAACTGCCGCAGAACAGCCCTGTCCGCCCTTTCCGCTTACAATCCAGCAGGAAATGTTCTGATTTGGATAGAGGCAGTAAATTAAGAAGCGGTTGCCGGTATAGATTGGGTCTACACCACGCAAGTCAGAAATAATTACATTGCCTTCTGTGTGGGTATGAGACTGAACCATATCAATAAACTTTGTTGTCTGTTCATTGTAAACTTCAATTCGTTCCTGAACATCTGGTAAAGCAAGGATTTGTTCTGTAGTCATTGTCTGGCAGGCAACCATCAGCTTTTCCATAAGTGCATAGTTTGGAACTGTAAACTCACGCCAGCGTCCAAGACCTGTACGTGGATCCATCAAAAATCCAACCAGAATCCAGCCCTTTGGCTTCAAAATCTCTTCAGAAGTAAGATTACCGGAATCTACCTTATCAACGGCAGCCATAATATCATCAAAATTAGGGAAGCGGGTTTTTCCGCCATAATACTCATAAATGATTCTTGCGCAGGATGGAGTAAGACGACTTTCGCCCTTGTATTTTCCTTTAAGAGCAAGTCTTTCATGTTCACTTGAATGATGATCGAACCAAAGTCCGCAGCCTTCAACAAAAGGAACATTTGCCAGAACATCATTTGAATCTACCGGAACAAGACCATCCTGTAAATCTTTTGGATGTGCAAACTTCCAGCTGTCAATAATTCCTGCCTCAAGCAGCAATGCTCCGCAAACCAAGCCGTCAAAATCAGATCTTGTAACCAAACGCATAAATAAATCTCCTTTGTTTAATCATACATCAAAAATAAGCATATCGCAAAGGAAAAATTATCTTACCGGATGACGAATTACCGTCTTTAGCTTTTCCGGCGCAACCTTCCGCGGGTCACTCAAATATATTTCGTGATGAAGTCTCTTCTCAGAAAAATCCAGTTCATAACCATTTGCAATTGCAAAGTCATCCATCATTTTTATGGAAGCAGGCTCATCATCATAAGAGCCAAGATGCAAAATCTGAACACACTTTCCTTCTTGTATCACGAAAAGCTCAGCACGTGAAGTATCCAGTCCTTTCTTTTCCTGAACAGATTTTTTTGCCCATTCAAAATCCTTTTTAGTCACAAAATCTGGCAGGCGGATTAAAGAAATCCAATGAAGCGAAGCCTTGTCGTTATAATCAAAACCTGCAACAGGGATTCCATTTTTTTCCTGCCACCAGAAGCCTTCAAGCGGCGGAACAACATAATCAAAATAACCGTCTATGCGATGGTCTCCCATTTTGCTCATCTTAATTGTATAAGAGATTCCATACAAAAGATTCAGAAGCGTTTTATACTCTCCACCCTCCTGGTTTGGGTCACCTTTTCCGCGTACCGCAACAAACTGCATTTTCGGTATTTCAACTATTTGAGGTTTAGCCGGCGGAAGATAAAACTCTTTGTATTCTTTTTTATAATCAAATGCCATGATGTGCTCCTTTGACTTTTCTGGTCACTGTTATTTGATTTACATTATACAACTTAAATATGACAACTTGATGTCATATTTTTATTTTTTCTTAACTTTTTCAAAAAATACAAATAATGACAAATCAATCAAAGTGATTTATAATGCAAATGCCTATAAAGAAAAAAGGATTGTCTATGAAAAATAAACAGAAAAAAGAGCTTGCGGTATGCGGGTTTGCGACGGTAAAAAAACTGGAAAAAAATCATCCGGAGAAAATAACAAGGCTTTTCTTTACAGAGGAAAAGGCTCCTCTTTTTGGAGGATTGTGTAAAAAACTTGCGAAGAATCACGGAATCTACAATATGAAGCCGGCTGAAGAGCTTGAAAAACTGAGCGGCACTGTTCATCATCAGGGGGTTGTTGCAATGATTGAAGCCCCGGAGGTTATTCCGCTCGACAGTGATATTACAGACAGCTGGGTTGAAAATGGTGAAAATGCAGTTCTTCTTGACCGCATTGGTAACGCCAACAACTTTGGTGCAATTGTCCGATCGGCTGCTTATTTTGGCATTAAGAATATTATTATTCCTTTAGATGAAGCCCAATCCACCATCACTACCTCAAGCTACAGAGTTGCAGAAGGCGGAATGGAATACGTAAATATTTATTCTGTACGTTCTTCAGCTCGTCTTTTGGAAGCGGTTAAGGGTAAAATGCTCCGTGTTGGAACGGATTTGCAGGCAACTAAAACTGTCAGCGAGCTTAAGGAACTTGTTGGTGCCACCGGTTCAGGTGCTACTGGTGCGCGCGGAAAACCGATTCTTATTGTCCTTGGCAACGAGGAAAACGGCATAAGTGATGTTGTAAGACAGAATTGCGATGAGCTTGTGATTATTCCGTGGGCAGGAATGGGAGCTGGAATAAAAAGTGCCTGCATCGACAGTTTGAATGTCGCGCAGGCAGCTTCAATAATATTTTATGAACTGATGAAATAGATTGTCGAGATTGTCGGATCAAGTCCGACAATGACTATTACATCAAGCTTTCAAGATCGATTTCGCCGGCGGCACAAGGTGTTGTAATGCTCCAGTTTTCAAGAACCTGAGGATTTACTTCGCCGAATACGCCAACCTGTTTGTCTCCAACCATAATTGCAGCCTGACGTCCAACAATAAAGCGTGGATCATCACTTTCTACAACCTTGTACTCGTGGTCAAGGAAGTAAACTAAGCTGGCAACCTCGCTTGCAAGAGTATTGAAGTTTGCATTTGCAGAAGCTGTAAGGAAACCAATATGCTGGCGGGTGATTGTTCCGGTATTTTCATCTTCCTTAATGTAAGCAACCTTACCAATCTCAAAAATCTTGTGAGGGAAGATAGCATTTGCACTGCCACTTTCTGCACGAAGCAAAGAAGAAATAATTTCCGGACGAATAAACTGATAGTTCTCGCTCATTGGATTTGCAATTTCAATAACCTTTGAACCGTCAATCAGCATATTGTCAATGTAGTCCTTTTTAGAACCAACATAGTTGAAAATCATTTCCTGGTAGCCGAGACCAACCATAAGAGTCTTTGCTTTGCGGCTGAACTCTGTAAGCGGCAACAAACGACCAATTGTAAAGTCGTGAGGATTACGTGGTTCAAAAGCAGAAACGTTGCAGCCAATCATAACGTCTTCAATAATGTCTACCTCGTGGAGGAAGTCGTTGCGGTATGGAGCTGGTGTAAGAGTGATTTCTTCACCTTTTGTTTCAACTGTACTGCCCATGCGTGTAAGAGCATCAACAACCTTTGGCATATCAAAATCACTGCCGAGCAGCTTGTTTACAGCGGCAAGTGTTGTTTTTGTAGTCTGCTGGAAATAGAATGGAGCAAGAATGTCCTTTCCAAGACCTGTATCGTAAGGATGCTTTACCAGAATAGGTTTGATTTCGTAACCCTGGTCAGCAAAATCGCAGGCAACAATGTTTGCGCTAAGAAGAAGATTTTCAATATTATCACCAGTAAGCTCAACCATAAGATCCTGGTCTCCAACCTGAACTGCACCAAGACTGGCAGAATTGATAATTGGAGCCATAGAAAGAACTTCGTTGTTTGCGTCTCTCAAAAGAGGGAACTTCTTGTATGGTTCAAGAATCCAGCCAAAATCCTTTCCCTTTGGATGGTCGGTAAGAATCTGGCGGCAGGTCATTGGAGCATCGCAGGCGAGCGGTATAAATGAAGTTTTGTCAGGATCAACAGCTTCATACTTTGCAGGGAACTTAACCTGATCAAGGCGGTAAACTCCCATAGAAATTGACTTACGTTTGCGGCCAAAGTTCCAGCAGAGCTTTTCCTGAGTCTGGATAATATCCTTGAGCATAGGGTCGTCGATTGGTTTTCCAGCAATCATAAAGGCAACCATATATGGACGGATATCCTTAAGCGCAGGATCTACGTTAATAACACGATCACCATAATCACTGTTGCCCTTGTTAGACATAAGCTTCATATAATCAACAGTTTTGCCACCCTCGTGCAGCTTAATCTGGCGAGCAACACCATTCAGCGACCACAAGTCAGGGCGGTTTGTATCATTCAATTCAATTTTAATAACTCTTTCATCATCGGACTGCGACATATCCGGTTTTTCATCAAGCTCAGCTTTTGCACACGGAAAAACATCTTCCAGCTCAGAATAAGTGTATTTCTTTCCAATCGCATTAAAAAATAATTTTTCGTTTACTTCAATTTTTGGCATATTTATCCTCTGAAATTTGAATAGATAATTATACGGTTTTATAGGGATAAATTCAATTAGTATACTTTTCTCTCTATTTTCGCTATTATCAATACCATTATGGATAACAAAAAGCTTCTGGGTTACGTTCTGGCCGTTCTGGCGATTTTTTTCTGGGGAATTACCTTTGTATGTACAAAATCTCTTTTGAATTATTTTTCGGCCCTGGAGATTTTATTTATTCGATTCCTTGCTGCCTACCTGGGACTTTGGCTTATGCGACCAAAATGGGAAAAAATTGCCGCAAAGGATAACCTTTTGTTTGCACTTGCCGGACTTACCGGTGTTGTTATCTACCAGTTTGCAGAAAACATTGCAATCAATTACACAACGGCTTCTAACGTCAGCGTTATTGTAAGCACCTGTCCGCTTTTTACTGCAATCATTTCGCAAATCTTTTTAAAGGAAAAACACATCAATTTTTGGTTCATAATCGGATTTATTTTCTGCATTGTGGGCGTCACCTTAGTCAGTCTTAATGGACGTACAGATTTGAGCATAAATCCAAAGGGCGATTTGCTTGCCCTTCTCTCTTCAATTTCGTGGGGCTTTTATTCAATGGTTGTTTCCATCATCAATAAAAAGAAATATGACTCAATTTGTGCTACACGCCGTATTTTCTTTTTTGCGGTGATATTGATGATTCCACTTGTACTCGCAGGCGTAGGCGTAAACAGTGCTGTAGAAAACAAGGGTTTAGCTGCTGATAATGGATTGGCTGAATCGGTAATTGTACATTTATCTGGCGCAGTTAATAAGCTCCGTTTTTCAAAGCCACTTAACTGCATTTATCTTTTGTTCTTAGGATTGATTGCAAGCGGATTCTGTTTTGCCGCCTGGAACAAAGCCTGTCTGGAGCTTGGAACTGTAAAAATCACAAAAGGACTCTACCTCATTCCTGTTGTCACAATAATTTTTGCATTCTTTATTCTCGGAGAAAAAATCACCTGGATGGGAGCGCTCGGCACTATCATCACTATCACTGGACTTTTTATTTCCGAAATCAAACGTTAAAACCACTATACAAAAAATTCAGAAAAATTTGAATTTTTTTAAACTTTTTTTCTCTCTCATGGTCCGAAATCTCATGTTTTTGTAATTATTTATGTGTAGGGTTTTTAATCCTGCTTTGCATAATTCTATTACAAATGTTTGAGGATGATTATGGAACTTACAACACAACAGGAAAACCGGCTTTTTGTTTCGGAGCGAAAGGATTCTTTTTTGGTTTACGACAGATCAACTGGAAACCTTTATCACGTTTGCGAAAAAGAAAAACTGAATGACGTTATCGCACAGATAATGAAAACTCCTGAAAGAGATTCTCAGTTTGTGAAAGCTGATGAAAATGTTTTTAAGCTTAATCTTTCTACGACCTGTAATTTGAATTGTGATTATTGTTTTAGGGATAAGAAAAGTCATATCCAGACGGATGTTGAAAAAGCAAAAAAGATTATTGATTTTATTGTGGATGATTATTCGCCGCATGTTTGGATGTATTCTTTTTCTGTGAATTTGACTTCTGAGTCATTGGTGGAGCTTAACAGGATCAGGGAAATTAAAAAGTATATTGATGAACGTACGTCCCCTTTGTATACGGTTAAAGACTTTAAGGATTTAGCTGATGCAAAAAATCATCTTTTCTGTTTTCCGAAAACCTTGGTTAAGAGCATTACTGATTTTGAGGATGTTGGATCTGTTGTGGAGAAGCTGAATTCGATTCTGAGTATGAAAGATATGGTAAGCTATTTTCCTTTACCAGAGGGAATGTGTCTACCGGCGTGGGAAGCTGATCGGTTTAAGAACTTAATGAATCTAAGCGGTTACTCTCTGATAGAGTTTAATCTCCGATTTCTGGAATGCCTTTTCCCTGAAACATTTTTGCGAAAACCGCATTATGCGTTTTATATATGTACAAACGGAACAGTCTACAATAAGGATGTTGTTGATTTTTTCCGGGAGATTAAGCTTGATACCATCTGTATCAGCCTTGATGGTCCATCTGGTGTTCATAACCGTCACAGATTTTTTAACGATAATTCTTCGTCACACGAGCTTATAGTTGAGAATATAAGGAAGTTTAAGGACGCCGGGTTGAAGGTTTCGGTTTCTGCAGTGCTTACTGCCGACTTTCCGTTTCCTTTGCAGCTTGCAGAATACTTTAAGGAATTAAAGGTCGATGCAGCGGATTTCAATGCTGTTAGAGCTGGTTCACGTGCCAGCTTTGACGAAGAATCTATTGAAAGATTGATTCAAGGGTACAAGGAACTGTTTGACCGCATTTATTGTGATGTGCTGAATGGTGATTTCTCTTTGATTGATTTACTTAAAAATGATGCTGTCTTTGCCGGTACAAAGCTTCTTCTCTCGAAAAACAGGATTGTGAAAAGGTGCAAATGGAACGAGGACACGATTTTCGATAGTGATGGAGACATTTATCCCTGCGATTATTTTATTGGCAACAGAAAGTATTTGCGAGGCAACATTGCTTCAACTACGGTTAAGGATGTTTGCGAAGGAAAGCTTCTGGTAGACGAAAGAGGAAACTGTAAAGACTGCTGGTGTAAGTATTTGTGTGGGGGAACTTGTTTTTATAACTCATTGAAAAACATGGACGACATTTCTTTGCCGGACCCGGTTGAGTGTAAATTGAGTAAAGCTATGAAAGAGATGAGTGTTCGGTTTGTGCATAAGTTGATTGATTCTGGTGTTGATTTGTTTGAGTTTGCAAGACGGATTGGTTTTGAGGTTGATGAAAACCTGATGTTTATTGAAAAGTTTTTTGTAAAGAAAGGTGTTGTTTGTAGTGTAAAAGGAACTTTAACAAAGCTTGAGCTTGAATTAAAGGGAATTATGGAGTGGCTTAAAGAAAAGGGTGTTGGTTTTGATGAGAAGCTTTATATTTCGGTGCTGAATATTGCAGAAGCCAGGAGTAATAAGGTGCTTGATGCTGTTGCAGTTATTCCTATTGATGAGAAAGAAAAGCTTACAAAGCTGCCTGATTTTTTCAAGGAAAATTGCAGGCTTGTTACGGATAACGATTTTGGCAAATGTATTTCAGCAAAAAGCTTATCGCAGGACAAAATTGTGGAACAAACAAAGGAAAGAATCCATCGGATGGTGCAAGCGTATAAGATTCCTGTACAAGGGTATTATTGGTACAAAGGTTCGTTAGAGGCATTTTTAGGGTACAGGAACGAAGAGATTAGTGTGTTTATGCAACGAGCTGAAAATGTGTATTAAGAGTGTTTTAGCGTGATAAATGGATTTTGCGGTTTTGGAGAGAGTTTATTGAAATATCAAAAACTAAGCAGAACAAAGTTCTAATAAAAAAAAGGGAGGGAAAAATGAGTTTTTTATTAGGAGAATGTAAGGAATTAAACTATACAGAACTGGTAGAAATTAATGGTGGTGGTGCCATGGGTTTTCTGGGAAAGATTTCAATTACAGGAAACAATAATCAGGGTGCTAGAGCTGGCGTAGGAGCAGGATCAACAATAGGAACTCCAACTTCTGGAACTGCTGTTCCTGCTGCAACCTCGACAAGCAGTGGATGCAGTGGTTCTTGTGGCGGTACAGCATCTTCTACTGGAGGATCTCAGATTTCAAGTTCAAAGAAGGAAGAACAGAAACTTGTAACAAATGCAATCACTACTACTAACAACTGTAAGGGAGCTTACATTTCTTATTATTCACAGCTTTCCTTTACTGATGCAAAAATGTCAGGTGGAACAAAGTTTGGTAAAACTGCATGCGGAGCAACTTCAATTGCCAATGAAATATCTGAACAGTATACCAGAGAAACTGGAAAGACCCTGTCAGAAGCTCAGTTGTTATCTGCTATGAAAAAGGCTGTAGACGCTGGAATGATTGATGGAACAGATGCCTTTGTAAATGATTGGGGTGGAGCTGCACAGGTTATGAGTGAATCGCTTGGTCTGAAGGGCAAATGGTCTTATACAACAAATGCCAAGGAAGCTACTGCCATTATTATCTCCATCGATACAAATGGTGATGGTAATAAAGATGGATACCATGATCACTTTGTAAACGATATCGGCAATGGACAGTATTATGACCCATATACGAATAAGATTGGTTATATCAAGGATTTGACCTTAACTTCAAAATGGGCTTCTGATGCTGGAATAAAATCTGCTTACAGATATATCCAATATACAAAATAAGCAGAAAGGAGAAAAAAATGAAGAAATGGTCTGTTGTTTTGTTATTGGTTCTGACTCTTGTTGGAAAGCTGTTCTCTTTTGAATCAAACAAAGATTTGTACATTATTTATCACGATGCTTATGAAGCAGAAGATGATGAAATTATGAAAATGGCCTATGACGAAGGAAAATTTGTGCTTTTTGTAAGTAAAATGTCTTTTGAAGATTTTTTTTATGGAGAGAGAAACAATCTTGGTTATCATTGTCCTTTTTATGAAATTGAAATACCTGATCTTGAAAAAGTTTATGAATGCTACAGACAGGATAAACGTGATTGGTTAGGTGGAACCGAAGATTTTACAAAAAGAAAAATCCTTGAGAAAAAGACTTGTATGATAGAACAAATATTTTCTTCAAGAAATTACCACTATTCTACAAATCTTATCGGCGGTTATTCAATGAATCTAATTTCCAGGGACGGTTTTGTTTATCATTACTGGCTGGCAGATCCTTGTTCATACATCAACGATGATAAGCTGTGCAAGCAACTAACCGACTATGTTGTTTACGAAACAAGAAACAATATAACGACCTATTACTGGAAATCCTACGAAGAGACCGACAGGTTCTATGATGATATGGTTGCAAAAAAGAAAGCTTTACCTGCCTATGTCATTAAGTTTCAGAACACGTGGGAAAGTATAGTTAATTCATTTGATTGATTTTTAATTCTTAAAAAATCTTAAAACAAAAAAACATAACTGGAGGGAAAAAATATGAGTTTTTTGTTGTCTAATTGTAATGAATTGAGTTTTGATGGTTTGGTTGCTGTAAACGGTGGCTATAATAATTCTAATGGATATTCACCTAGTTGTAATTTATCAATAATTATTCCACCGCCACCACCTCCTTATCCGCCTACAGGTGGAGGATATTCAACGTCTTGTTCTGGTGGTGGAACATTGCCTCCTGGTGTTAATTCTGTTACCTACACAACAGCGCAGGAGAGTGTAAGACCCATGTATATTATTGATGTAAATAAATTGAAGAAAATGTATTACTAAAGAATTTCGGAGAGAGTTTATGCATTTAAGAATTCAATTACAACATGATGAGTCTGATTGTGCTGCGGCATGTCTATCTATGATTCTTAAGTTTTATGGAAAAGCTGTAAGCATAAGAAAATTACGTCTTGCTGCTGGAACTGATACACAGGGAACTTCCGGATACGGAATAAAGGTGTGCGCTGAGCAATTCGGTCTTTCCTGTAAAGGGTTTACGGATTCAGAAAAGAAATCTTTACAAAGCATTCCGTTCCCTGCAATTTTCCATACTAAAAAAGACGGGATTGAACATTATGTTGTAGTTGATTCTATTAAAAAGGGAAAAGTAAAGATTTTTGATCCGGCTGACGGTATTGAAAAAATGCCTCTGGCAGAGTTCACTAACTGGTGGTCTGGAGTTTTCTTTTTATGCTGTCCTTGTGATAACTTTGTAAAAGAAAAAGAAGACAAAACTCCAATAATGAGGTTTTTTTCCCTTTTAAAACCACATACTTTATTACTTTCAAAAATAATCTTATCAAGTATTATTCTGACGATTTTTGGAGTGCTTATATCCTTTTATTTCAGATTTCTGATAGATGAGGTTTTGTATTCCGAGGTCAAAGCTACTCTGGATATCTGTTCTATCTGCTATCTTCTGATTTTGATTTTTCAGGGATTGCTTTCTTTTTGCAGAAACCAGATTACACTTTATCTTGGTACAAAAATTGATGCCGTACTTGTGTGTGATTTTTTCTATCATCTTTTGAGATTACCGCTTTCGTTTTTTACTTCAAGAAAAACCGGTGAAATCCTTTCGAGAATAAGAGATACGGAAACTATAAGACATACTATTTCCTCAACCACAGTCTCTGTGATGATGGATTCTATTATGATTGTTCTTGGCAGTGTATTTCTGTTTAAGATGGGTTCTTCGCTGCTGTTCATTTCAATGATACCGATTTTTATTTCTTCGATTATTGTCTGGGCTATTGCTAAACCTTTTAAGAGGCTTATTAAAAACCGGGCTGTTGCCGAAGCCGATAAGAATGCGTCTATGTACGAAACAATCAATGGTATTGCAACCATAAAAGCTTTGTCTACGGAGAAGAATGCTTTCAGACGAAATGAGGTACGAATTGTTGAAGCAATTAATAGATGTGTCCGCTTAGAAACTTTTTCGAATCTGAACAGTTCTGTTCAAGGTTTTATTTCAAGCTGTGGAACTCTTCTGGTTTACTGGGTGGGAAGCTATAAGATTTTTTCAGGTGAGATTTCTTTGGGACAATTGATTTCATTTCTTACATTATCTGGATTTTTTCTTGGACCGTTGAGCAGATTGTTAACAATGCAGCCTAATTTACAGGAAGCTTTTGTTGCTGCAGAACGCTTGTCGGATGTAATGGATATTTCTGAAGAAACAAAGGACGAAGGAAGTTTTGATGGGATTGATTCTTTTGAGGATGAGCTTGAGTTCAAGAATGTTTCTTTTTCTTATGGTACACGAGGAAGAGCAGTTCAGGGCATTGGGTTCAAAATCAAAAAGGGAGAGAAAATTGCTTTTGTCGGGAAGTCAGGATCTGGGAAGTCTACTTTATTGAAGCTTCTTATGAAGTTTTATAAATGTGAAGAAGGAAACATCCTGATTGATGGAAAAGACGTAAGTAATCTTAAGATTGAAGAATATAGAAACTTGATTGGTTATGTGCCGCAGGAAAGTCTGTTGTTCAGCGGAACTATTGCGGAAAACATTGCATGGGGTATGGAATCTGTGTCTAACGAAATGATTATAGCGGCTGCAAAAGCGGCACAGGCTTATGATTTTATAATGGCACTGCCTGATAATTTCAGAACGGTTGTTGGTGAACATGGAGCGACTTTGTCTGGAGGAGAACGGCAGCGTATTGCGTTAGCAAGGATTCTGATGAGAAATCCTGGAATTATCATATTAGATGAAGCGACTGCCAGCCTTGATAGTATTTCTGAAAAAGCAATTATGGATACTGTAAATTGCTTTAAGGATCGAACGATTATTATGGTTGCCCATAGATTATCTACTGTCTGCGATTGTGACAAGATTTTTGTTATGGAAAAAGGAAAAATTGTAGAAAGCGGAAATCATAAGGAATTGCTGAATAAGAATGGTATGTACAAAGAATTATGGAGGGCACAATATGAAGCAAAAACAACTTGTGCTTGAACATAAGGATATGATGTATTATTCGCGGGAGCTTGTCCATCTTTGTGTTCCAAAAGAAATAACCGTTATGTTTTATACGATAGTTTCTCTTGTGGTTTGTTTGATTGTTTTGCTTTTGACTGTGAAAATTAATGATGTCGTAAAGGTTTCGGGAATAGTCAGAACTGAAACGAATAATTCAAGTGTGAACAATATAATTGCTGGGCAGATTGAAACCATTTTTTATAAGCCGGGACAATTTGTTGAGAAGGGAGATATTCTTTTTTCTTTGAAGAAGGATGTTTATCAGACTGTAATGAATGATCTGGAAAATGAAATAACTGATACAAAAAGCGAGTTGAACTGTGTAAAAGCTTTGATTAGTTGTTCTGAAAATTATCCAGAAGCTTGCTCTATTAATTGTGGTGATTATTCAAACACAGATACCCTTGTTTATTCGCAGCTTGAAGAATACTTGAAGACTGTTGATTACATGAAAAGGCAGATTGCAATCTATGACTTTCATTATCAGAATGTAAAAAACCAACCGGAAATACTTTTCAACAAGAATGAAGTTGAGGAAGCTTTTCTTGAATTGAAGCTGTGTCAACAGGAGCTTGAAAGGTATAACGCTTCTTTTTTGTCGGAGAACTTGCAGAAGAAAAAAGCTTTGGAACTGAAGCTTGCAAAGCTGGAACAGGAATTGATAAGAACGAAGGAACAGTATTCATTCCTTGATATTAGTGCTCCTATTTCAGGATTTGTGCAGGAAGTGTCATCACTGAACACTGGAGATTATGTTTTTGAAAATCAGAATGTTCTGGTAATTGTGCCTGATGATGCTAAGAGTTTTAAGGTTGAACTGGAGGTTCCTACAAAGAACATTGGTGAAATTACTTCGGGAATGGAGGTTAAGTACCGGTTGTCGGCGTTTCCGTTTTTTGAATACCGGGGAGCAGAAGGTTTTATAGAAGCCGTTGATTCGGATGTTCGGCAGGGAAATGATGGACAATTGTTTTATCGGGTGTGTTCGGATATAGACAGAGTTTCTTTTAAAAACAAAAAGGGACAGGAATATCCTCTTAGAGCGGGTATTGAAGTTAACGCAAGAATCGTTCTGGAAAAAATATCTGTAATACATTTTATCCTGAGGAAAATGGATTTTATACAATGAGCAGAAATATTTGGAAAAGCTTATTTGCTGTTGGTTTCATTTTTCTATATGCGGGAGGGTTGGAGGCTGAAGAAACAAGTCAAAATGAAACTTCTCTGGAAAAGCTTTGGGAGCTTGTTGTTTTTGAAAACACAGAGGTTCGCACTGCTATAAGAGACAGGGAACTTTCGGATTATGATTTCAGTCATTACTGGCAAAGATTTTTACCGTCAGTTTTTGTTTCTTCATCTTCAACTTTTTCCGACATTTCCACTGAAAACTCTGAAGTCCCGGAATCCTTGAACTCCAGTATAACAATTTCTGAAAATCTGCCGGGCGGTTTGAGTATAGAGGTTTCTCCAAATGTAAGCTTTTCAAGAGAGCTTGTAGAAGAAAAAACTAAGCTGATTGAAGAAACAAAAGTGTCTGTCTCATTATCACAAAAACTTTTGCCTTATTGGGCACAGAAGTGTGGGAAAAATCCTGAGAAAACAATTCAGCAGAATAATAATAGACAAGCCGCGGTCAATTCAAAAATAGTTTTTTTATCAAAAATTGAAGATATAACAAACAAGTATTTTCAATACAGAAATTATTGTCGAAACATTGATTCTGTGGAAAAAAGAATCATTCTTTTACAGGAGGAATTAGATACTTTGAAGAAAATGAACCTGGCGGGAAATGCTTCGCTGATAGAAGTTTTTTCAATTGAAGAAGAATTGAAAAAATATATGAATGAGCGGCAATCCTATAACAGCTCAAAAGAAAGTACGCTTTTTATGATAAACAATTATTTTTCAATTAAGGAGCATAATCATCCAAAATTGCAAAGCTACAACAATATTCAGGAATTACTTCTTCCTGAAAAAGAACTCCCAGAGCAAATCGAACCGGTATTTTTGGAAAATCCAACCTACGAGTACTTAAAGCTTCAGGAAAACAATCTTGAAGCAAATCTTATATTAAACAGGCAGAACAGTTCACCGGTCCTTTCTTTAAGCGGAAACGTTCCTGTTCATAACAGCTATGATGAAGATACGTTTTACGGGGCATACCAAAGCAGCAATGCAAAAAAATGGTCTGTGTCTGTTTCGCTGAATCTGACTCCACTTGTTTCTGACAGCAAAAAAAGAATCCTGAAAGAATATGAAAATGATAAACAGACTAATAAAGAAAAAATGGATGCTCTTGTAAATAGTCTGTCTGACGAAAGAGAAATGTATGAAACCCTTCTGGCAGATTCAAAAAATCAGCTGGAGCTTCTTAGAAAAAGTCTTGAGTATTATCAGTCTTTACTGGAAGCAGAAAAGGTTTTGTATAACAACGGGAAAATAACCCTTTTTGAAATCCATCAAACCGAGGTTGAAATTGCGTGTAAAAAGAATGATATACAAAACTGCGAAGACAACATCTGGTATTACAGTTGGGTTATAAAAAACAAAGTGTCGGGACAAGCCCGACACTAAAGCTTAAGGCATATGTATTATTTCACGAGGTTTGCTGCCATTTGCAGGACCAACAATACCGCGCTCTTCCATTTCTTCCACAAGGCGCGCCGCTCTGTTATAGCCGATCTTCAACCTTCTCTGAATATATGAAGCGGAAGCCTTGCCAGCCTGAACAACAATTTCCAGAGCCTGATCATACAAAGGATCATCGCCGACAGAATTGCCAAACAAGTCTGTTCCATCCTCATCGCAATCATCATCTTCAACGAAGATTTCTTCATCAATATATTCCGGTTCGCCGTAGCTCTTTACATATTCAACTACGCTTTCAACCTCAGAATCGCTGACGAAGGTACCCTGAATACGAACAGGATATGGATCAACAGCAGAAGCGTAAAGCATGTCTCCACGACCAAGAAGCTTTTCAGCACCAACACTATCGATAATAATATTAGAGTCTGTTCTTGAAGCAACCATAAACGCAATTCGGCTAGGAATGTTTGCCTTTATCAAACCGGTGATTACGTTTACAGAAGGACGCTGAGTTGCGAGTACAAGGTGAATACCAACAGCACGGCTCATAGCAGTAAGTCTGGCAACAATAGATTCAAGCTCTTTTCCACTTGTAGCCATCAAATCAGCAAACTCATCAATAATAACTACGATATAAGGCAGCTTTTCTGTACAGATATCACGTTCCTTAATTCTCTGGTTGTAGCTTGCAATATCACGAACACCAAGACCATCAAGCAGAGCATAACGTCTTTCCATTTCGCACAAACAGTACTGAAGAGCCTGCAAAGCCTTTTTCGGTTCAGTAATAACCGGAGTAAGAAGGTGCGGGATATTGTTATAAAGCTTAAGCTCAACAACCTTAGGGTCAACGAGGATAAGCTTAACATCCTTATAAGAACGCTTGTACAGGATTGAGAGGATAAGTGAGTTTACACAAACAGATTTTCCTGAACCTGTAGCACCGGCAATAAGCATATGTGGAGTCTTAACAAGGTCAATAAGCTGAGCCTTACCAAGAATATCCTTTCCAAGAATAACAGGAACAGCCATCTTACTATATTCCGGCAGCTCCATTTCTATAATTTCGCGGAAGCTTACAATTGAGCGGTTCTTGTTTGGCACTTCAATACCAACTGCCTGTTTTCCAGGAATAGGCGCAACAATTCGAACAGAGCTTGCTGCCAGACTAAGAGCAATATTATCCTGAAGGGCAACAATCTTACTGAGTTTTACACCAGGTGCCGGCAACAGCTCAAACATTGTAACAACCGGTCCCTTTTTAATACCAATTATTTCTGCATCAATATTAAACTCAGATAAGGTCTGCTTTAAGTTGATTGAAGCTTCCTTTGTTTTCTCATCAATAATCCAGTACTGGTCATCCTTGTATGCAGTGAGCAAATCAGAAGGAATTACATAAGGTCCCTTTCTTTCGGCACGATTTGTTTTCTGACGGTTTGCTTCAATTTCGCGTGTTACAGGAGTATTTTCTGCCTGCTGTGCGTTGAAGAAATCTGTAAGCTCGTCGGCAGTAAGGTTTTTAGCAGTATTAGCATTAGGATTCAACTCAGGAGAATCGATTGCTCCAACGTTCAGTTCGTTTTTAGGATTCTGCTTTTTGGTACTTGTATTTGTTCCCGCTGGTGATGTTGAAGATGTTGATGATGATGAACCTTCTGCTTTTGATAACGCAGCTGTTGCAGATGCTAAAAGCCCTGTTGATTTTCTTATATCTGCTTCCATGTCAGAGAAAACATTTGAAACAGGTGATGATAAGTTAGCCTTTCCGCTTTCCTGTGCATAAATCTGTTTGAAAACTTCATTATTCGGCTTAAGCTCTTCTGCAACTTCCTCAATATCATCAGAAAGTTCTTCGTCTTCCGGCTGATTGTTCATATCAATATCAAAGAAATCTGAATCCAAAGTTTTTTCTTCAACAGTTTCTTCGGTTCCGGCAGCTTTATCTTCAACCTCATAATCCTGAGCAATATCCGGAATATAAGGCATATCTGTAAGTTTTTCGGACTCTGCATAAGGTTCAGGAATATTCATTTCTGGAACCTTTGTCTCTGGAACAGAAATTTCAGGAACATTTTCTTCAAGTGAGATTCTTGTAGGATATTTTGGAACTGCTGGAGCTTCCTTCTTTTTCTGAACAGGCTCTGGTTCATCATTATCGTGCAGAGTAATTCCATACGGATATGCAGGATTTGGATGAACACTTGAATCAATTATTCTTACAGGTTCTGTTCTTACAGGCTCAGTTTTTTTTTCGGTAAAATCGTCTTCCATAAAGACATCGGCAAAGGTGTCGTCAAAATTGTCTTCTATAAGTTCGTCTGAGTCAGCAGTAACTTCAGCTGCAGCGTTGTTGGTTTCAGTTGGTTCGGTTGATTCAGTTGGTTCGGCTGGTTCTGTTACTTCAGTTACTTCATCGTCATCTTCCAGTTTTCTTGCACGAACAGCTTCTTCAAAAAGATTTTCTGCCTCGTTCTGGCGTGCAATTTCTTCATCACCCTGAAGGTCATCCTTTGGCGGGAAAGCAAGAGCCGGATCATCATCGTCATCATCAGAAGCTGCTTTTGTCTCGCTCTGAGCTTCTTCTTCAAGATACTCAGGTGGTAAGGTTTCTGGAGCAGGCGGCAGATCTGGCCATTCAAGCTCGTCTACTTCTGGTTCACTCTGAGCTTCTGCTTCAGCATTTGCATCCGGACTGATTAAAGCTGCATATTCTTCCTGTGTGATAATGGAAGCCGGATTTGCAGAAGGTGATTCATCGTCGTCAGAGGTGTCTGCTGCAGATGCAGTGCTTGAATTAGTTGTTTCAGACACATCCTTTTTATAATCAAGAGGATTAACTGCCAAAGCAAAAGCAGCTTCCTTTTCTTCATCACTAATCTTAATTTCTTTCTGAGGATTTTGAACTGCCTGAGTCTGAGGTTCTGCCTGTTCCTGTGCTTGTGGCTGTGAATTCTGTTCCGGCGCAGGCGCAGTTGTAGTTTCAGATACTGTTTCAGTTCCAGTTGTAGTCTCAGTTGTTGCTGCAGCTTCTGCAGGAGAATCAATCTTTTCGTATTCTTCAATAGAAGGAACATTTGCCTCGTAAAGATTTGCAGCGTCATTCTTCAGAGCGTTGTAAGATTCATCCTTGTTAAAATCATATTTAATCTTAGAAAGAGATTTGTCAAAAATTGAGTTTTTCTTTATCGGCTCATACTTAAAGCTGTTATCAACGTCTTTTTCAGAATCAGAGTCTTCGTCATTATCATTATCAGAAGATGATGAAGGTCCGCTTGTTTCAGAATATTCAGTTACCTCATATTCATCATCAAAATCTCTGCTTTTAATTCTAGATTTTCCATCTTTATAGAAAAGCTTCTGGTTTACGCTCTCGGCAATTACGCCCGCACCCAAAATCTCTATGATAATGAGCATAACACCGGTAACTACAGTAATAATAATTTTTACAGTAGAGGCTGATGTTGAACTTACAGCTACAATTGAGCGGCAGATTTTCTCTGTAAGAACGGCAGTAAAAAACGGAACGAGCGCAGTGAGCAGACGCATAGTCTTCTGGCTGGTCCATTTTGTAGCAAAACAGGAAAGCCCCGCAATAAACAAAAATACAGGAATGATAATGCTTGAGAAACCATATACGGTATAAAGCATATTTCCTAAGAAAAAGAACACATTATTACGTCCCGGGCCGCCTACACCAAAATCGAGGAGTTGTAGCAGCAGGCTTATACAAAGAAGTGCAGAGAGTACAAGCAGTACACTTCCTGTAAGGACACTTGAATTATTTCGATAATTACTTCTAAAAGCATTTCTAGTATTATTCGATGATTTCATAGTTCCATTATCGGAAATAAAAAAAAAGTTTTTAGTTTTTTAGTTGTTAGTTATTGGAAAAAAAGTATAATAATATGTATGAAAACATCATCAATCAAAACAATCGGTATTCTTACCTCGGGGGGCGATGCTCCTGGTCTTAATGCAGCTATTAGAGCTTTATGTATTTCCGGAAAGAACAAGTACGGCATGAAGTTCGTAGGAATTAGGAATGGTTATCGCGGTCTTATAGATAACGATACTTTTAAGATGGATAAAATGGATTTTGGCCAGATGATTTCTGAAGGCGGAACTATACTTGGAACCTCAAGAGTAAAGCCTTTTAAGAATCCTAAGCCGGATCCAAAAACAGGCCTGCTTCCAGTAGAAGGAATTAACGAAACCTTTAAGAAAAACAAGCTCGATGCTCTTGTTTGCCTTGGTGGAAACGGAACAAATACAACAGCTTCGCAGCTTTACGATGCAGGCTTTAACGTAATCGGACTGCCAAAAACGATTGATAATGATATTGCAATTACAGAAGAAACCTTTGGCTTCCACACAGCAATTGATATTGCTACAGACGGAATTAATGCCATAAGAACTACAGCTAAAAGTCATGGCCGCGTAATGGTTGTAGAGATTATGGGTCACAAGGTTGGCTGGCTTGGACTTTATGCAGGAGTTGCTGGAAATGCAGACGTTATTCTGCTGCCAGAGGTTCCTTATGATATTAAAAAGCTTGGTGAGTTTATAAAAGAAAAGTACGAAGAGCAGGGATATGTTATAGTTGCCTGTTCTGAAGGTGCTTTAAATATTGATGAAGCTAAGCTTGGCAAAAAGGATTTTAAGAAGGCTCGTCTTGATATGAGTCAGTCTGTTGCATTCAGAGTTGCACAGGAAATTGAAGCAGAAACTGGAATTGAAACCCGAACTTCTGTTCTCGGTTATTTACAGCGAGGCGGATCTCCTTCTGCTTACGATATTCTGCTTGCAACCGAGCTTGGAACAGCAGCAGCAGATTTCCTTGCAAACAAGGATTTTGGAAAGCTTATTGGTATAACAGACGGCGCAATTACAGGTATTCCGCTTTCTGATATTGCTGATAAAATTAAAGTAGTCGATGAAGACTGCGAAATGCTAAAAACAGCTCGTGCGCTCGGCATCTGCTTCGGCGACTAACTGTTTAGCTGGGATATTATTTTGGACATAAATACTAAAGGCGAGCTTAAATGCCACCGCTGTCCCGTTTGTGACGGCTTCGGTTGCCCTGGCGAAATGCCCGGACTTGGCGGCGTTTTTGAAAGCAAGAACTTTCAGCTGAACTGTGCAGCCTGGAGCAAGCTCCGAATGGACGCTGAACAAAAAGGTCAGCTGGAAACCTTAAAACAAATAGAAGTTACTCCCGACAAAATCCGCTGCGGCCCGGTTACAGGCGCCGTAGAAAACATTGGTTTTTCCCACGAAAGAGACTTTTACTACCCGTATCTAAAAAATGCCGCCGAAGCAGGCTACGGTCTTTGCGTAGGCGACGGCTGCCCTGATGAAAAACTCCATTATGGAATAGATGCTGTAAAAGCACTTAATCAAACAGGAAACTCCACAACACAAAAGGCACCGGTAAAGGCGGCATTTTTCCTCAAGCCCTACCCTACCGAGCGCCTGGAAGAACGCGTAGAATGGGTAAAACCTTATGCTGAATACATCGGTATAGACATAGATTCGTACAACATTGTAACAATGCGCAATCTTGTAAACCTTGAAAAAAAGACCGCCGCTCAACTGAATGCATTCCGCGCAAAGTTTAAGGTCTCATTTGTTATAAAAGGCGTTTTCACTGATGATGATATTGAACTTATCCGCCAGGTAAAACCCGAAGTTGTCTATATTTCCAACCACGGCGGCCGCGTAGAAACCCGCATCGGCAGCACCGCCGACTTCCTCGCCACCCATGCCCCCGAACTCAAAAAATACTGCACTCAAATCTGGGTAGATGGCGGAATCCGCACCCTGCTAGACGTTCAAACAGCATTATATTACGGCGCCGACAAGGTAATTATCGCCCGTCCATTTATTCGTGCAACATTTGATGAAGAAAAACTGCAATTAGTGTGACATTTAATCAACACGGAAATCAGTTTAGAAATAAAGTTCAAAAAAATAGCGCGAAGAAGAGGAACGTATTTCAAAAACACTCTATTTTGCTGCCGCGTGAGCGGCAAACGTTAATAATTCCAAGGCAAAATAGCGTGTAGCACGCGAGCGTGCGATTTTGAAATACGGAACTCGACTGGGAGCTATTTTTTTGCTTCTAAGTTTGTAAAACTGATTTCCGTGTTAGTATAAATACAGTCATTGTGAATATTGCTGTTTTCGTTTATATTATTGCTATGAATACTAATACAAAATCCCACAAACACAATATGCAGATTCTTCAGGAGCTCGCCGCAAAAAACGGTCCTTTATGCGTTGGTCTCGATACCGACCCTTCTTATCTTCCTGAATCTGTTCTAAAAAACTTTTCTTCCCCTGCGCAGGCAGTGCTTGCTTACAATCGTGAAATTATTCGACGGGTTGCCGCAGATAAATCAGCCTGCTGTTTTAAGGTGCAGATTGCTTATTACGAAGCTATGGGACTCGAGGGTCTTAAGGTTTATGCAGACACGCTCAAGCTTGTTCGCGAAACAGGCTTAATTGCAATTTCAGACATTAAGCGTGGCGATATTGGTGCAACCTCAGAAGCTTATGCCCGTGCTCATTTTACAGGTGATTTTGAAACCGACATCATCACTGTGAACCCTTACATGGGCTTTGACACACTCAAGCCTTATACTCAATATGCTTCCCCTGAGCTCGGTGGTAAAGGTGCTTTTATTCTGCTCTGTACATCTAATCCTGGCATGGTTGATATTGAACATCAGAAATTAAAAGCCGGCGGACTTTTACTGGAAAAAGTTGGCGACGAAATTTCCAGAATAAACGATGAGCTTAAAACTACTTATAAAAAGAATTATGCAAAACAAACCTGTGGTGCAATTGGTGCCGTTGTTGGTGCTACACAGGAAAAAGACGCACGCTATCTGCGCGACAAATATCCAGAGACTTTCTTTTTAATTCCGGGGTATGGAGCGCAGGGAGGAGCTGCAGCTATTTGCAAAACCCTGCTCGAAAAAGCCGGCGGTACCGTTAATTCAAGCCGCGGTATTCTTTGTGCCTGGAAAAAGGATGAAGCACTTTCTTCCAAGCTTGAAGCCGGTACCCTTTGTCTTGCTGACATTGCAGATTCAGCCGCAAAAGCAAGTTTGGCAAGTAAAGAAGATTTAACTAAATAAAAAAGATTGTCGAACCAAGCCCGACAATGACATCAAGTGTCACTACCGTATATGATACGGTAATCTTTTGGAGTTTTTATGAAAAAAAATAGATTATCTTTTATTTTACTGCTTTTATTGGGGGTATTTGCTTTTCTTTCATGTGACCCTGTTACCGGCACAAAAAAGACTGGAGCTTCAGTTTCCAGCAAAGATATGTACAACGGAAAGCCAATTCTAACCGTTACTCCAACAGGCGAAGGCCTTTTAATTCAGAAACATCATAATCCTGCCTGGTGCCACGTAACAATTCATGTAGAAGATCAAACCTCTGGCCACGACAATGCCCGAATTGACGACACAGACCAGAATCATAATGAGTTTACTTATCCTTTTGTAAAAAAAGGACATACCTATAAGCTTTACCTTGAAAAGCAGGAAGCTAACTGGACAAACTGGGGCTCTACAGAAAGTGATTCTGTATTTGTTACAGCAACCGATGGTATGGGAAATTATAGTATTTATTATAAAAAATCTGTATATGACCCGGAAACCTTCAAGCTTACACTAAAAGGTTATACATTTGAACATCCATCAGTGAGCGAAAGCAAAGGCAGATTCGAAGGTCCTGTATTTGACGGTCAGCCGTGGTCTAGTGGTACAACAGCAAATTATAACACAACCTTTATTAACAACGGCGAAACCTTTGATATGTCTTCCAACAAGGCCTTCCTTCAGGATAAAGAAAGAATCGGTCTGGTACTTTCGTATAAGTTTGATTATGAAAATGTAACATACAACTGTCTTATTTTAAGTAAAATCATCTATCAATATCACAAATTTAACGCCGATCTTGCTCTAACAGAAAGTGATACAGAGATTCCAAAGGTTTATATCAATTCGAATGCTTCCTGGCCGAACGGTACTGCAATCCATTTTGGAGATAACTGGGCAAGTGCAAAAATTAAAATTGAAGGTGCAAGCGAATCCGCAAACAATCTTTCAGAAATGGAAGTGAACATAAAGGATAGAGGCAATTCCACAAAATGGACAGGAAAAGTTCCTTATTCGCTGAAGTTCTCTGAAAAGACAAAAGTTCTTGGCATGAAAAAAGCAAAACGCTGGGTTTTAATGGCAAACTACTATGACCGCTCTCTTATCCGTACACAGCTTGCCGGTTATTTAGACAATGAGTTCTTTAACGCAACCTGGAACGCAAAGTTTACACCTGTAAATCTTTATATAAATGGTGATTTTGTCGGCACCTATGACTTAGGCGAAAATAACAAAATTGCAAAACAGCGTGTTGATATTCAGTCGCTCGAAGATTTTGCAAAAAAAGATCCAAAATACACAGATGTTAATGGTGATGGAAAAGTTGATATTGAAGATGCCGGTTTTATGGTAGAAATTGATTCTTATAATGAATATGCTGAACGACTTTGGTTCTATTCCGAAAAGTTCTCTCTGCCATTTACATTAAAAGAACCTGACTTTGACGACCACAGTAAGTTCTCTGACAAAGATTGTGAGGTTTACAATAATTACGCAAAAGGCAAAATTAATGCATTTGAAAAAATGCTTACTGCCAGTGATTTTGAAAAGCACTACAAAGAATACATTGACGTAGATTCTTTTGTAGACTGGTATCTTGTAAATGAGTTCAGTAAAAACTCAGATGCAATTTTCCAGAAATCAGTTTTTGTTTATTACGATCCAGCGGACGGAAAATTGCGAATGGGTCCTAACTGGGATTTTGATTTAGCTTTTGGTAATTTCTGGGATACAAACTGCGACGACCCTAAAGGCTGGTATATTCACGGCGGTAAAAAATGGGTTGATGAAAATGCAACCTTAAAAGCATTCCTTGAACAGCACAAGGAGCTTGGTTCTGAAACAAATGGTAAAAGTTATCAGATGCAATGCTTCTGGATAAACAGATTGTTCGAAGCAGACAACTTTAAGCAGGCTGTAAAAACAAGATGGCTGGAAAAAAGCTCTACTCTAAAGGATGGTCTTGTAAAAACAATACCTGAATATGCCTGCAGAGTTTATAAATACATTCCACAAAACGAAGCCAGACTTAAACGGCTTGGTGTATATGAATGGAATGGTCCAAACGGTTACGAAGAACGCACAGAATATGAAGATGAAATTAATTATCTTTATAACTGGTGTTTGGAACGCTGGGATTGGATGAATACTGAAATATCAGCTTGGTAACACTGAATAAGCTTCTTTCATTGGAGGATTTATGTATAAAGATTGTGAGGGTGTACCTCTTCCTGTTTTTTGTAAAGGTGTGGTGAGCGCTTGTACCGAAGTTGAAGGTGCAAAGCCAGCTGGCAGCGTGTATAACCTTAAGGTAACAGTTATTGATGATAAAAAGACTTCTGGTAAGGACGAACAAATTCTTCCTGTTCCTGGCCAGTTTTATATGCTCCACGCTGTAAGAAGCAGTACACTCCTTGGTCGCCCAATAAGCATTTATCACGCAGAAAAAACTGCTGACGGAAAAGTCGAGCTGCAATTCTTAATCCTTGTAAAAGGAAAAGGAACTCAAGAGCTTTGCAGCCTGCGTAATGGTGATGAAATAAATCTTCTTGGCCCATGCGGAAACGGATTTTGTTTGGATTCTTCCAATACTAAAAAAATCTGTATTGTGGGTGGCGGAATTGGAGTTGCTCCAGTTGCAGGTTTTGCAGAAGAGTTGCCGGCAAAAAGCTATGATTTTTACGCTTCCTTTAAGTCCGGCTCATACGGTCTTGAAAACCTGAAGGCAGACAAACTCATAATCACAACAGATGACGGTTCTGTTGGTGTTCACGGAATGTTGCCTGCTGCCCTCACTGAACAAGCTTTGCGCGACGGAAACTACAGTGCTGTATATGCCTGCGGTCCAACACCAATGCTCAAATATGTAAAAATGGTTTCAGAAGCGTGCGGCATAGTGTGCTGGCTCAGTATGGAATCGCACATGGCCTGTGGTACGGGCTGTTGTCTTGGCTGTACGATTGATACAACAGAAGGCAAAAAGCGCTGCTGTAAGGAAGGTCCTGTTTTTGATTCAAGGATTTTGTTCCCGGAAACAAGTGATTCTGTAAAAGCTCCTGCCCGCACACCTAGTACACCTGGTTCCGGCAAGGCCGATTTAAGCGTTACAATTGCAGGCGTTAAGTTCCAGAATCCTGTGATTGGTTGTTCAGGTACCTTTGGCTTTGGTTCTGAATATGCCAGCGTGATTGATGTAAATAAACTTGGCGGAATCTGCTCAAAGGGACTTACACTTGAACCACGACAGGGTAACGATGGAATGAGAGTTTGGGAAACTCCAAGCGGGCTTATGAACTCAATCGGGCTCCAGAATCCTGGCATTCCGCATTTTATTGAAAACGAGCTGCCATATATGATGAGCCTTAAGCCGGTTGCAATTGCAAACCTTTCGGGAAGCTCGCTGCAAACTTATGTTGAAGGTGCAAAGCTGCTTCAAAAAACAAATGTACCGATGATTGAGCTAAATATTTCCTGCCCGAATGTTAGTGCCGGCGGTGCTGCTTTTGGAATGACGTGTGCCGCAGCCAGTGAAGTTACGGCCGCTGTTCGTGCAGTTACTGATAAACCGCTTATTGTAAAGCTTACACCTCAGTCTCTGGAACTGAATGCTGTTGCGCTCGCTTGTATTAAAGCCGGTGCCGACGGAATCAGTCTTTGTAATTCTTTCCAGGGAATTGCCATAGATATTGAACGAGGCGTTCCTGTTTTTGATAAGATTAAGGCCGGGCTTGGTGGTCCTGCAATTCGTCCGATTGCCGTGCGACTTGTGTACGAGCTTGTTCAGGCTATAAACACCCTGCCTGTGGAACAGCGTGTGCCTGTTATTGCTATTGGCGGAATTGCCACTTGGCAGGATGCAGTTGAGTTTATTATGGCCGGTGCTTCTGCTGTCGAAGTCGGAACCGCAACCTTTGCAAATCCATTCGCAATGATAGAGATAATTGACGGATTAGCCGCTTTTATGAAGCGCAAAGGCTACGATTCAATAGAAGACATGCGCGGCTTGATTCAGTAGCAAAGGCTTCTGCTTTATCATCGTAACAATTGGTTCTGCCTTTGCTTGCAGTTTTGTAAAACAAAACTGCACAATTTATGTGTCCTATTTCCAGTTCTCAATTTCTCGTGTAAGAATCTCAGCAATTTTCTTGTGGGTGATTGTGTTTGGATGCCAATCGGTTGCAACACCATCACCATCTTCATCCTGGACTGGAAACTTAACAACCTTTGTCTGCACATTAGGAAAGGTTTTGCTAAAACGTACAAAAGCCTCTTCTACAGAAGCACAAAGCTCCTGCCCCATTGCACCAAGACATCCTAAGATTCTTGCCTTTGGCGAACGACGGTGTACGGCTTCTATCATCTGTTCATAAAGATTAACAAAACTCAGGCGCCTGTCTTCAAGACCGCGAACCCAGCTTGTGTCATTTGTTCCAAGATGGATAATAACAATATCAGGAGAAAAACGACTTTCATCCCAGATTTCCGGCTCAATTCCAAGCTTAGCAGAAAGATAGCGGTCTGTGTACGGCCAGATCTGACTCATAAGCGGTTCAGCCATATTTGGAAGAGTAACAGTCAGCGGGTCGGTATAGCAGGAAATTAAGCCTATTCCACTGCGGCTTACAAGCTGATATTCTGCCTTTAAGGCCTGTGCCGTAAGATAAGCATACGCTAAATCCGGACGCTCCTGCTTTGTTGTAAAAATGTCCTTGCCAAAAACACCTTCAATTCCGTAACCGCACGTAATACTGTCGCCAATAAACTCAAGCTTAAGTGGTGATTTTGTTTTCCCAGCTGATGATGAAGCTGCCTTTTCTGCCGGCAAAAGCTCACCCTCAATCTTAGCAGAAACAAAACCTGAATAACCATAAATTGCTTCGCATAAACGCAGAACCTTTATATTTACCTTTTGAGCTTTTTCGCTTTCAAAAAGGATGATGTTGTTTTCCTTTTTCTCAAGAACAACTTTTGTAAAAGCTGCGGCTTCATTTGAATCAAGCTGTTTTACATAAACACCAAGCACGCCTTTTTCACAATCACCTAGAAGATGAGAGTCGCTGACGATTGTACATTCTGCTTTTGTTCCAGAAAAGTTGAACTCAAAACCGCTTGCAGAAAAATCAAAATAGCGGATACCATTATGGTCAAAGTTTCGTCCGAACCAAATCAAATCATTTATAGAAAGCTGCATTTGTTTCCTCTTTTTAGTTTAATCTATAAACCTTAGAATTGCGGTCTGGAGACCACTTTGCACGGCGCTCTTCCGGAAGCGATTCAATTTTGTCTTCGGTAAAGCCGAGCTTTTCGAACCAGTCTATAGCCTGCGTAGTCATTATAAAAATTGATTTTGCATTTGCTGATTTTGCACGGTCAATCAAGGTTTCTATCATTTTCGGGCCAATTCCCATGTGGTTGTAAGCTTCGTCAACGGCAACCGCTGCAATTTCGGCCTGTCCATCATCATAAAGATGAAGAGCTGCACACGCATGAACACCACCATCAAGCTCGTATACGATAAAATCTGCAAGAGCAGTTGTAAGCTCTGCCTGTGTTCTTGGAAGAAGCTTGCCGCTCTGAATAAATGGGCGCATAACAGCAAGCACAGAAGGAATATCTGTCTGAACCATCGGACGGATTTTTCCATAATTGTTTGTGTAAATCATTGTACCGGAACCAAAATCACTGAAAATTTCGGTAAGAAGAACACCATCAAGATTTCCGTCCACAAAATGAACACGGGTAACCCCCTGGCGGCAGGCATTTACTGCAAGCTCCAGCATATCAAGATTTTTTTTCTGCTTAATAAAATTATCTGCCTGATTAAGATCAAGAGCTGCAATCTTTCCGTTTTCAGAGATTGTAATTCCGCCATCAAACAAAAAAGTGCCGTCAATGTCATCATCACCGGTAAGATCAAAATCCTTTGCATTAAGACCACCGTTCTCCATTACATAAAAAAGCTTGTCGGCTTTGAGCGCAATTGCAACCTGCTGGGCAAGACATGTAGAAGAAATGTTATAAGGATGACCAACAGTGTTCCAGCCGATACACGGGAAAATCGGAATAAAACCGTCATCAAGAACAGTCTGCAGGGATTCTGAATCGAGGCGGTCAATTTCGCCGGCAGTACCATAATCAAAACCGTCAATAATTCCTTTGCTGCGGGCACGAACCCAATTGCCGATTACAGCTGTAATACTGTTTGCAGCCAGGCTCGTCATAATCGTATTTGAAACATCAAAAGCGGCCATTTTTATAAGAGGCATTGCCTGCGCAGAAGCAATACGGATATTTTCGTGGTAGGTCCAGATGATATTGTTTGTGCGTAAAACCTCATCAATTCGAGAACGTGCACCGGGAATAATAACAACCTTTAAGCCTGCCTGATGAAGAAACGCAATATCGCGAATATGAGATGAGAACAAAGGAGACTCAATTGTTTTATCATCAAGATAAATTACAACAAGCGCATTCTTAAACTTTTGAAGATAACGGATTACGCTTCGAACATTTTCTGCCTTTTTGCTTGAAATCATAGATACAGTATAGCAAATTGGGGACGGGAAAAAAAGAGTAAAAGCAAAGTATTATTTTACTTCCCATTCAGTTATATTTTTTTCTGAACTGGAAAAGTTTACACCAATTTTAAAAAGCTTTCGTTTATCAGCAGAATAAGGGGTTGCATAACCTTGTTCATCAATTTGAGCAAGAGCTGCCTTTGCAGAGCCGTCTCGCTTAAACTCAAAGATATAAACATAATCATCCGTTTCGACAATGCAATCTGCCCTGCCTTTTGCAGAATGAACCTCTGTCCGGCAATATTTCCCAAGTACGATAAGCGAAATATAAATGACATTCTGAAAGCTCTGCTCTGTTATGCTATCTAAATCTCCACTTGCAGGATATGGAAGCAAGGCGAATAAGGCCTTAAACCAGTCCCGGATGCCATCCGTATTACCTTCTTCTACTGTGTCATCTAGAAGAGAAATATTAAAAGGAGCGGGTTTGTCTTCTACTTTAAGATAGCTTGGTGCAAGAGATTTTAAAAAGCCGTATTTTACTTCATCATTTGGAAATCCCAATTTATATGAACGTTGTTTTTTATTTGATTCCTTTATAGTAAGATAACCGCTCTGATAAAAAAGAGGAATAGGATCAAGATTCTCTGGGCGGTAATTTGATATTTCTGATTCATCAATTTTAATTAATGAATCAAACCTTCTTGGATCAAAATTGATATCTTTTAATTTATTTATAAGAAAAGTAGGTGTACCACTTGCGAACCAATAGGAACCAAAATCATTTTCAGAGAAAGCATTAAGAAGACTAAAAGGATTGTAAATATCCGGACAATTCATACAAAAATGATAGCCATCATACATTCGCTTTAATTCTGCAAGACATTCCTCTTTCGTAAAATCGTTATCTTTTGCCATAGCTTCAATTTCTGGTGCAAAGTTTTGTTCCAACTCTTCCTGGGTAATTCCACAGATGGCATCATAATTTCTATCTAGCGAAATATCTTTAAGTTGATTCAAATCGCTGAAAATACTGACCTTACTGAACTTTGTAACACCGGTAAAAAAAACAAATCGAAGATAAGCATCACAATCCTTGAGAACTGCAAAGAAGGCTTTATAAAGCGCGCGGTTTGCTTCTTCCTGCTCCTTGTTTACATTAATGTTTTTTAGAAGAGGATTATCGTATTCATCAACAAGAACAACTACACCACGACCTGTTTTTTTGTATGCGGAAATTAAATCTTCTTTGAACCTTTCTGGAAGAGTAGATTCTGAATTAGCAGGAAGTGCATAATCTTCTTCAAATCTTTTTAGACTGAAAACTAAAGCATTATTCAGTCCTTCCTCTTTTGTAAACTCACCGCTTGCCAGTGAAAACTTTAATACAGGATATGCAGCCCAAGGTTCTGGATTTTCAGCTTCATGTTTTTCAATTGCAAGCCCCTTGAACAAATCTTTCTTTCCAAGAAAATATGCTTCAAGTGTAGAAAGAAAAAGACTTTTCCCAAAACGACGCGGACGACTAAGAAAATATGGACAATTTGATTTGGCTAACTTGTATACAAAGGCTGTTTTGTCTACATAAACACAATTATTTTTTCTGAGCTTTTCAAAATCCTGAATGCCAATTGGCAAAAATCTTTCTTCCATGATTGTCATTATAACACAGAGAAGAGGATTTATCTATAAAGTTTTAAAGCAGAAAAAAGAGTGTCACAGGGGGTGGAAGGGGGTACGCTGACACCCCCTGTGACGTATTGTTTGCACATACCGTGGGGTATTTACGATATGTGCATTGGGTTACTTCATTTGAGCGGTTTCGATGTAACCAGCAGCAGATTTAGTTATAGCATAACCAAGAATTGGGTTCTTTGAACCGTTACCGTAAATCATACCATTGCCAGTTCCTGCAGAAGAAGAACCTATAGTTCCTCCAGCACCTGGAGCCTTCCCGTTTTTAGTAGAATATGTAAGATTTCCAGAATTATCTTTCCATACACCTACATTAATATGATCAAGAGCTATCTTGCTATTACTTGGAATAACACTTGATTCCCAAAGCTGTGAGAATACCTCTTCGTCTGCACCACTGATATTTGTTATTTCTGTAATTGATTCCGCGCCAGCCCAATATGCAACTTTTGGTCTTGCACAACTGCTTCCATAGTAGCTGATATATGGAACAGGATTTCCATCTTTCAATGCAACATCGAGGCTTAATTCAGTACCGACAATACCATAAGAATCTACAATACAAGTTTTTGCACCCGCAGGGTTAGTAAAATCGTTTAAATATGCATACCAAACATCTGCATTACCATTATCGTAGCAGGCAATATGAACTTTACCATTTGCATCGATAACAACTTTGCAATATTCACCAATACCGTTACCTTCTCCAAAGACTGCTACAGGAGTAGACCAACCAGTTGCACTTTGTGAGAAAGAATCAATTCCAGTAATTGTACCATTATTATTTCTATAATAATTATTACCCTTATATGTTGGAGCTTTAATTTTCTGCGGTGCCGTATTGTATGAATAGAGCATCTGATTATTGTATGCATCATACCATACAGCCACAACAAGGTCGTCTGTAAAGTTTATCGAAACAGTTTCGGTTACCGGCTCTCCTGTTTCTTCATCTATAAGCTGCTCTCCTGTTGCTTCGTCAATAACCGGTTTTTCTTCTGTACCAATTACGTATGTATCTCCCGCCTGATAGCGTGCTGCAATACTTACATACTGACCTGCATGTACAGGCTTATTATCACGAGTCATAACAGCAGTATTTGCGGTATATTTTGTTCCTGAAGCTCCTGGTACAAATGTTTTCTTATTTGTTGTTTGACCTGCAATTAAAGAAACATATTCAAGTGTATATGGCAAGCTTTTTACTTCCTTTGACTTAGTAAGAGATACTGTTTTTGTTGTGGTATCTTTCGTGCTATTATCTGAACCATCGCTATTTTCTGGACCATAATAATCAGCAAAAAGACCTGTTTCCCAACTACTAGTTTTGTCACCTATGCTATTATAATATGAATCTTGCCCTGCGTAATATATTCGACCTTTTCGAACAATGTTAGTACTATCTGAAATAATACCCCACTTAAAGCGAATTTCATTATTTATCTCATCATAGTATGCAAGATAGACTGTTGTATCTGTAGCATCTGCGCTATTAACAGTTGTAGCAATTGAAGGAGATTTTATTCTTTCCTTATTAACATTGTCACCATTAAAGTTACTACCGTCAGTAGATTCTGCCTGACCTATAAGTTCAAGTCTTAACTGTCCAGTTCCGTTATTATGACCATTAGTACTTCCCGTATAACCCTTACCACTCCATCTGCTTGAGAAAAATCCAAAAGAATCTGCTTTAGTAGCATTTATATCACCACCTGCTGCAGTTCCAAATGAGTTTCCATTTGAATCATAAGTAAAACCTATACTTGTCCAGAAATCAAGACCATGCTCCCAGAAATCATAAGATTTATCTTTACTTCCCATACTAAAACGCAATGGACCATTTGCAAAGGCAAATCCTACCTGTTTATTCTTAGGGTTAATTGCCATGACTGGTTGTGACAAAGGTCCACTGTTAGGTTTAGCTGCCTGAGGATTAATCGTCCAAACATCAAGTATAACATCATCTGTCAACAAATTATTATTATCACCATTTGGTTGGCGATTGTAGTAGTTGCCATAAACATCTTTGTCGCCAGTTACACTTGTGGTAGTTCCACTGTAAGCTCCCTTTGCATCATCCACATTACTGTTATTCAACGAAGAAATTCCATTTACGGTAATAGCAATTGCTCCAGAAGCTGTAACATTATTCACAGGGAAAGTCACAACAGAGTATGAAGCATAATTATCTCCATAAGAATATGGCGGTGTAACAGTTTCACCATCAACTTCAATTTCACTTACACTTCCATTCACAGGAGCTGCAAGTTCCGTTGCACCATAATGAGGTCTGTATGGATGTGTACTATTTTCACCTTCGTAATTATTTCCAAGATTAAATCCATAAAGGTAAATTGTCTCATCACTTACTACAGAATAGTGTCCTAATGCAGTTCTGTTATAAACAGACCAGTTGTTTTTCTTAAGTTTTGCAAGTTGTGTATAAACCTTAGCAATATACGGTACAACATCTACTTTATAGCAACCAGTAAGTGCACCTGTAGCTGTAGAAACAGTTCCTGGTGTAGATGATTTTTCTGAATCGTAAACTATACCGTCGTCATCATCATCTACATCACCTTGTTGTGCTAATCTAGGAGAACCCTTGTCGTAAGCTGTAAACTGTATAGCAACATCGGTAGCTGCGGAAGTAATAATCTTTTCTGTGTTGAAGTGCAGCTTGAAGGTAACTACATTGTAACCAGCAGCATCGCTTTCATCACTTATAAGCTCGAATACCCAGTCTTTTGCAGTATTACCAATCAACGAAGCATTTGCTACTACTGTACCTTCTGCATTCTTGTAGTACATATTGCTATTGTCAGTTCCAGAACTCCAGCCAAGTGTTGTTGTAGCAGAAGGATCACGACTTGCAATTACAAACTCAGTATCACCATTGTATCCAGGAATCTTAGCTTTAATTGTCTTTACAGTTACATTGTCTTTTGCTACTCCTTCAAAGGTTATCATACCAGAAACCTTAGCATCACGGTCATTTACACCTGTTTCTCCTGCTGTAAATATTGCAGGTAAATCATCCTCAAGCTCAATATGACCATTTTCAAGCTTATTCAGATAGATTGAGTTATCATCCTTGCTTGCCCAATGGAATGGATTAACTACAGCAGTTGGAGCTTCATTATCGTTTATTGTAATGTTTACAGGAATAGTAATTGTAGCCTTAGCACTTCCAGAAGCTTCATCACCCAAGATTGAACCGTCTGTCTTATCCCAGATTGTAAACTGCATTCTCTGTGAACCTTCTGCTATACTGTTACTGATAAAGTCATAAAGAGAAATGTCGATTGTAAGATCATCAGTACGTACAGAACCATCATTAGAATGTCCAACATTATAATCAACTACAGAAGTTGTTGCAGAACCGGTAGCAGTCTGATAAGTATATGTATAACCCAGTCCAGTATTACCGCCAACAATTTCCGGAACTACCTTCATGGCACCCTTAACTACAAGTTTATTTTCTGTATCTGCATAAGGATTATAATCTGTTATACGTTCACCTTTTTCTGTTTGACCGTTATAAGTTTTTCCACTACTAGTAGTATCTCCAATAAGAGTCTTATTTACATATGCTCCACTAAAGTTGCTAATCATTTCTGAAGAATCAACTGTCCCGCTAAGATCATTATCTGCACCAAAGCTTACACCGGCAATACGAGGAGCATTGTTAGAAATCTTTCTTGCAAATGACTGTACAGCATAGTTTCCTGCCTTATCGTAGGCAACAAAGTGCATGTCAACATTTCCGTCAAACATGTTTGAAGAATCAATGTCAGCATTCCAATTGTAAACACCACCAGATAATCTGACACCTTCTACCATGAAGTCACCGTCACCGTTTGTCATATTATCTGTACCTGAAGCTACACCAGATGTACCATTTTCCTGAGAAAGGTTATCGATAATCTGTGCAAGTGCGAAGTATACTGTCTTTACAGGATCTGGATTTTGAGCTGCTGTTGAATCAAATTCCGTAAGCGTTCCTTCAAGCTCCATTGTAAGTGTTGCTGTATCTATAGACTTAATACGGTAAATTACGCTGTCTACCATACAGAGTCCACCGGCACGTACATTTGGATGAATGCTGTCAGATACAGTAAGCATCTTTCCGTTTGTAAGCTTTGTTGCCGTAGCAGAACGCCAGTAGAGACCTTCTTTCTTTTCAATACCTGAACTCAATGAAACCGTACCGTTACTTACTGTACCGATTGGATAGAAGTTTGCATCACCATCTGCACCATCATCTACCATAGGGTCAAGCAGATACAATGTAGTTGTTCCGCCGGATGTTCTTGTTCTTGTGAAGAACATGGCAATCCTGCTGAATCCACTCTGATTCTTTCCGTTAGAATCTACTTCTTCAAATGTTCCTGCTACATTGTAAGCACCGTTTGACTGCTGGATCAATTCTCCGGCTTGTTCATTAAGGTTATTTCCATTTCCTTGCAGGGCTTCAAATACTGGAGCCTTATTGTCGTAGAAAATTGTAAAGGTTAAAGCATTTGATGCATTACTTGAAGAAGCGTCAGTTGCTATAATCTCATACGAAATATCTCCAAACAAATCTTCCGTAGTATTTCCTACAGGAATCTTAAGGTCATAATTCTTGAACGGAGCCTGACTGGCAACAATATTGTTTTCTATAACTTGTCCATTGCTAACATCATGAACGGTAAATCCTGTCGCTTCTGATCCAGTTGTGTGGATAAGATTTGAACCATTAAGAGTAATTTGTTTCAAACCACTTCCATCTTCTACAGAACCTACAAGATACCACTGTCCCTTGAGGTAGATTCCGCTTTCGTATTTGCGGCTTGCTATTTCATACTCTTCATCCTCATTTGTTTCCTCATTATGACGTGTTCCATACTGAACAAATCTGAGTTCGCTTGTCTGACCAAACAAAGGAGCATCCGGATCTATTACACAAGTTTCTATTGATGATACCGTAACCTTTCCTGTACTGCTTACTGCATAAGTCCTGATTCCAAGTACTCGGTTATTACCATTTACCTTGCTGTTCAATTCTTGGTTTCCGTTTACAGTAAGATACCAGTTGTATTTTGAGTTTCCTTGAGAAGCTATACCCTTTCCTGTAGCTATTCCGGTTATAGAATCAGGTACATCTGCTATAGAATAACTTGTAACCTCAGTTCCCATAAGTTCCTGAAGTTCAGTAAACCAGGTTGAACTGAATCCTGCTGTTTCGTCATAAGAAGGATCAATCTGGATGTATACAGCTGTTACTGATGTACTTGGATCCTGAATCTCTGTTGTACCTGTAATTCGGATTGAACCTCCGACACTAACTCCATCAGTTGGATAAGTAATGGCAATGCTTGGTCGGTCAGCACTTGGAATTACCTGTAAGTAGAATGCCGAGCTTACAAAAGAGTTTCCAAGTTCATCTGTAGCCTTAATCCATACATAAACAGGCTGTGTCTCATCATAATCAGCCTGATCTTCGGCAGCTACATTATAGAGACTGAACAACGCATTCTTAAGAAGAGGTGCATGGAAGCTTGAAGTATCTGTTGACGTAGTATTTCCGTCAAATACAATCTGCCAACTCATTGCACTTGTGTAAGTAACTGCCTCCTGGTCTGTTATCTCAGCCCAGCCAGTTGTAGGCTCAGTATTTGTATTTGTAAGTTTATATTCCACCTTCTTTACAATATTCGTATCTGATGTTGTACCCCTTAACGTTACAGAAGAAGAACCGTAAACCTGTGAACCGGACGTGTAGTTAGAGAATCCGATTGTAGGTGCCGAGTTATCAAGGTTAGCTATTTCGTAAGTCTTCTGAGTACCGTTTGCACCCGTACTTTGTGCGGCATTATCTTTCATAGTGATAACAAGCTTTGCATTTCCTGCTTTAATACTGCTAATATCAAAGCTTGAAATGTATTCTTTTCTTTCAGCATCGGAAGACATCAGAATTGTTGCTGTAGAAGTAACAGTTACATCCTGATTTGAACTGTTCTTGTAAGTAAGCTTTGCTTCTGCAGAAGAAATACCATTCATATCCCAAGCTTCATACTTAATATACAAGTATTTATCTGTTCCACCGAACTTCTGTGCTATTGCACTAGAATTAACCGATATCTCTTCCCAAGCTTCTTCATCTTCATCATCAGCAGCTATGAAAGCCTCAAGTTCTTGTGCTGTCATTAGTGTAGCAGAACTGTAATAATACAGTTTATCAAGGGCTGCAGGGTCTGTATCTACCTTTATATAGAGGATATCGCTGCTGTTGAATACGGCTTCGTCCGTACTGTGTGTTGGAGTAGATGAGTCAACAATCTTAGGACCGTATGTACTAATTGTCATACTTGTTGCATTAGAAGTAAATACATTATTCTTTGCATCTTTGACGCTGAAGTATACCTGTTTCTCACCGTCTCCATTAAATGTATATGTCCAGCTTCCGTTTGTATATTTGTTTTCCGCAGCTGTCCATTCTTCGTCTGTAGGTGCATTACCGTCATCCTTAACGATAATCTTTACATACTGTATTGTTCCGTCATCATCAGATATTGTTCCGAACAAGTCACTTCTATTGAACCATACTGGTGCTGATGAAGTCATTGAACCAAGAACGAAATTGTTAATTCTTATTACAGGTCTGTCTGTCTTCTGTGATACATTAACTGTTCGTACATACTCACCAAAGTCTCCATCGTCATCTGCAATGAACTGATCCGTAGAACCTGAATTACCGATGTTGCCAGCCTTGTCTGTTGCTACTGCGCGGAAGCGTACGTAAGTTTCATCCGTGAATGCATTTGTAGCAGTTTCAAAGTCTTTTGTTGTATCAATGCTGTAGCTCCAGTTATACAAAGTACCCTGCCGTGTAGTTGCAGTATAATCAGCCCAGTCACTCCAGCCTGTTGTTCCGTTTGCTGATGTCTGGTACTGCAGCTTAACAGCCATAAGCTGGTTGTCATCAGTTGCTGTTCCGCTTACAGTGATTGTTCCGTTTACCTGAGTTCCAGAAGTTTCATTATCTGCATCCGTAATTACGCCAACCTTTGCTTCAGGATAAACATCATCCTTTTGCAACTGGAATGCTGTAATTTCTGTAGAGTTTCCAGCTTTGTCGCTTACAGAAACCTTTATGTCTACTGTACCGGAAATACCTGTCATGTTTGCAGTAGAGATTGTCATCTCATATTTTCTGGTGCTCTCGTTAAAGTTTGCTGTCTGATTTACTGTTGTTCCGCCTATCTTTGAAAGTTTTACAGTATCAAGTCCTGAACCGTCTGTATCGTCTGCAGCTGTTACTGAGAATATAACATTTTCTCTTCCCGTTACAAGCTTGGTTCCTGTTAGGGCAGCTCCGTCAACCTGATGCAGCGTAACTGTAGGATTGAGTGTATCTACGTTTACTTTCAGGGCACTTGCTGCATCTGTTGTAAATACGTTGCCAGCTCTGTCTGTTACCTTAACGTATACTGTATTTACTCCCTGTGACGTACATGAGATGTATCCTGTATATTCACCTTCATTTGTTCCTGAACCAAGTATTGTCCAGTCTGAATTATTTGTAGAAGCTTCTACCTGAACTACTCCAGAGCCTGTATCACTAGCTGTAATTACTACAGGTATTTGTGTAGTCCTGTACCAGTCGATCGTTCCTACAGTTGTCTTGTATCCGTCTATTGCAGAACTTACAGATTTGCCTGTAACAGAAGGCAGGTTCTTGTCGTATACAACAGTTCTGCTTTCTGTTGTCTTGCGTCCGGCATTATCTGTTGCAGTGATTGTATAAGTATGAGTACCTTCTCCGCTTGGTGTAATACTTGAAGAAGTCCAAGTCCATCCGTTTCCATTAACTGTAACATTTTCTGAAGATGATGTAAGTGTTTCAATTGTATCGTTTCCTTCTTTTATTACTACCGATTCAAGACCTGAACCACCGTCGCTTGCTGTTCCACCTAATGCGAAGCTAGCTTTCTTATATTGAGTTCCAATGCCTATAGATGTTTCTCCAAGTTCAGGATTACTCAAATCTACCTTAACTGTTGCATTAGAAACTGTTTCTGAACCAACCATAAAGCTTGTTGTTACCGCACCGTTTGTATCTACTGCTGCAACAAAGAGCTTCTTCTGGCTTCCATCGGTAATGTTTTCTAATGGAATGCTCCAGCTTGTTGTACCTGTCGCTTTTGTCCAGCCTGACCATTTTGTGTTATCTATTGTCTGGGTAGGATCTGTAGGATATGTTCCAATTGACTCAACACCAAACTTATACCATACCGCAAGAGTTCCAGACTTATCTTCTGCAGAACCATTTATAGTAACATTTGCAGAACTCTGCCAAGCAGTAAGATCTGGAGATACGACTTTTACAGTTGGCGGAGTTGTATCAAGCAGGATATTGCGTTTGATTGTGCTGTTCTTGCCTACTGCATCTGTTGAAGAGATTGTGTATTCGTACAAACCATCTGCCTGATTGCTGACAGTTACTGTGACATACTCATTGGCATCTGGTTCACTCTTTGTAAAGTCTGTACCTGAAGTTAATGCAACATTATCCTTCTTCATTGTAAGTACAGTTGTTGGGGCACCATTTGTTTCTGTTACCTTGTACTTGAAGCTGTATGCACCAGTCTTAGTCTGTGTCATACTTTCGTCAAGAACTGCATCATCAAGCTTAGTTTCAATTGCAGGAGCAGCCATATCAACATCAAACTCACGAACTGTTGATCCTGAAACGTTACCAGCCTTGTCTACTGCGTAAACAATAAGTTTCCATGAACCTTCGTAAATGTTTCCAGTCTCTTCTTCGGTTGTGCCAGCGTTAATTGCCTGTGAGAAATCCCAGTTTGTATCGCCGTTTGCTTTCTTAAATCCAAGACCTGTCCATGTACTATCTTCAGTTGTGTTTGAAGTTGGTGCTGAAGTTGTTGATGTTGTGTCATTCTGTTTAATAATCTTATACCAGATTTTTTCTACACCAGTTGCACCAGTACCAGAATCTGCTGCAGAACCACTGAATCTGAAGCTTACTACATTGATAGAGTTTTCTCCGGTATTAGAAGAATCACTTGTTGGTTTTTCAATTCTGATTGTAGGAGCTGTCTTGTCTATAGTTGCTTCTACAGTTCTGCTTGCTGTCTTACCTGCCAAGTCAGTTACTGTTACCACGTAAGTATATTTACCAGAAGCAATACTTTCACTTGCAGTTGTATTTGCAGGTGTTGTTTCATCTCTTGGAAGTCCGGTAATATTCCAACTGCTTACCTGATCTCCAGAAAGAGTCTGTATTTCCTTTTCAGTACCACCATTTATCTGCTGATAAACAACAATATTTGCTATACCGTATCCATCTGATGAAGTTCCGCTCAAGCTGAAGTTTCCGTTTACGTTAAACTCTGCCTTTAATCCAGTCTGACTTAGAGCTAATTTAGGACTATTTGCTTCTACAGAAATACTTGGTGTATAAGTTGCTACAGACAAGATTGGACTAGCTTTATCGTATACAAAGTTCTTTGAATATATTTCACTGTTATTTCCAGCATCATCAAATGCCTGTACACGAAGAACCTTAGGACCTTCTTCATTGAATACATCATGTTCAGAGAATACTATTGTCTGGTTCCAGGCTGTAGTTCCTGTTGCCTTAATCCAAGCTGTATTAGTTGCAGATTCAGCTTCGGTTATATCAGCCACTTCTGTGCCTGCTTTTACAACCTGTATATAAACTTCCTTAACTCCAGAGTCTTTAGTTGTGTTCTGATAATGATCACGAGCTTTTCCACTAAACTTAAAGGATACACCCTGTGTTTCTTCTTCGCTAGGAACTTTTAATCTATCATTGTCATTATCTTCATCAACTATTACTGGAGCAGATTTATCAACCCAAACGCTCTTCGTTACAATATTAGACTGACGTCCAGAAACATCGTAAGCAGAAATAAGGAACTTATGACTACCTTCAGAGAAGCCTATCCAATCAGCATCTGTAAATACAAGCTTCCAAGTTATTGCAGATTCAGCTGTAACTGCCGTTGTAATATCATTTGTCTCTGTTTCACCAGTAAATAACTTTATCTTTGTATTAGTGTCAGAATCTGATCTATAAACTTTGTTATTAGCAGTCGTATCCTTAACTTCTATGTAGCCGAGCTTATATGTATCGTATGCTGTACCTGTTAATGTGAATATTGCATTTTTATACTCTGCAACAGTGTCTGTTTCTGTTATAACAGGATCCTGATAATCGTAGTAGAACGAACGTGTAACTGGATTTGCTGCATTGCTATTTCCAAGCTTATCTTCTACACGATACTGAACTTGTATTTCACCCTGTGTAGAGCCAAGGGTAAGATCCTGTGAGTAGGTTGTTCCGCTTACATATTCTGTTGGAGCCCAAGCACTCCAGTCTCCGCCTTCAGCCTTATATCTGTATTCAAGCTTGCTTGCTATAGCTGGTGATGTTGATTTACCCTGAATACCAACACCATTTTCTGTAATAGATACAGTTATTGTAACTGGAGACCTGTCATTATTTGCACCGTCTTCTCCAGGCTTTGTAATCTCAATAGCAGGTGCTGTTTCATCCTTGTAGATGTTGTAGCTGTTTGTGGTTTTTCTACCTACCCAGTCTTCTGCAATAATTGTAAGGGTCTGATAAGAACCTGTGAATGCTGTATTGTTAGATGGAATACTCCAAGTATTAGTATTATCATTAACTGTAACTGCAGAAGTAACATCGGTTCCATCAATCTTATAAACAACTGTAGGAGCTGTTTTTGTATAAGTATCGCTTACTTCTGTTATTGTTCCGGTAAGTGCTGTCTTGAAGTAGTAGGTTATGTTTGTTGTACCGTTAGCAATACAAGTTTCACTTGGTGTTACGCCCGTTGTTAATGTAGGTGCACTCTTATCTACATAGAACGAAATGCAATTATCGCCAGATTCGTTGCCGGCATTATCCTTTGCCTTGAAGTGCAGGAACCACTTACCTTCGCAAAGCTTACCGTTTGCCAAATCAGGAGTTACTCCTTCAATAAGGTCGCTGCTGATTGTCCAGGCACCACTTGTAGTCTTAGCTACTGTTGTCCAACTATCCGGTTCACCAGGATCTTCTGTAAATGCATACTTGTAGCTGTTCAATCCAGAAATACCAACTTCTGTTACAACTCCTGTAAAGTTGTATGAGCTTCCTGTAATATATTCACTCTTTGAAAGGTTAGCATTTGTATTAAATGGAGCATTGAATGTTACCGTTGGAGCAGCGTTATCTACATTTACAGTTATGTTCTTAGAGCTTTCTTTTCCTACTTTATCAGCAACATAAATAGTGTAAACATAGTTATCTGTCATTGAATCACCAGACAATGTATTTCCTGGATGTTCCGGATCTCGTGGAAGTCCACTTATAGTCCATTTACCTTCAGCTGTTGGATAACTAAATCCGTCACCGCTAATTTCTACTGATTCACCATTGCCTTTCTGCTGTGTAATTCTTACTGCTTTTGTAGATGTGGAAGCATTATTCTTCCATGTATATGGTTCATCAGCAATACCCCAATCATCATCAACTGTACCAGTTATACTGAATACTTTACTTACGTCAAAGTCTGTTGTCTGAGAGTTGGCTGAACCGTATGTATATGGAGCTGTCTCATTTGTTGCAAGTGCATAAGATTCAAGTGCAACTGTTGGAGAAGCTGTATCATAATTGAACTCTTTTGGTACTGGCGCACTTTCATTTCCGGCTTCATCAATTGCCGTAATAAGAATCTTCTTAACACCAGATGTTCCGAATATACTGTTGTTATTTGCATCTTTTACAGTATTAAAGGTTATTGTATCAAACCAAGCTGTTGTACCGTCAATTACCTTTTCTGCTGTTGTATGTGTTCCATCACTGTATTGTACCTTAACAGTCTTAACACCAGATGTAATTCCTACATTATCAGCGTTATCATTTGCTTTACCTTTGAATGTAAACTTATCGCTTTCTGTTTCATTTACTGATGGAGTTGTTATATTATCGCCAGTCAGAATTGTAGGAGCTGCTGTATCAACTATGAATGATTCTGGTATTTCGTTTGTTCTTCCTGCTTTATCTGTTGCAATTATCTTTATTGTGTGCTGTCCATCTTTAATATCATTTGCATTAAGAGTCTTTCTCCAAGTTATAGCGTGGTCTGAATCTTTAGCATTTGCAATTGTACCTGTAATTGAAACACCACCATTCGTTGATGAATAAGTTTCTGATGTACCATTATAATCGTCGGTTCTGCCGCTTACTGTATCAATAATCTCAATCTTAGTAAGTCCGTTAGTATCATATGCAGTACCACTAAGAATGATGTCTTTATTAGCATTAGCATTGTAGTATTCTCGTAATGTTCCGTGTGTCTTTGCAATCTGTGGAATCTGCTTATCGAATGAGAAGCTTACCTGTAATTCTTCATTTCCATCTTCATCTTTTGCAATATTACCAAGCTTATCTTTTGCTCTTAAGTACAGAGTTGTTTCACCTTCTGCTGTTAAGATAATATTCTGAGTCCAATATGAACCACCAGTATAAGAGGTAAAGTTCTTCCAGGTTGTTCTATCTTGTGAATATTCAAAGTTGTCTGCTTCAAGACCAATACCTGTTTCACTTACAGTACCAGAAGCTTTAATTGTTGCCTGAGAAGTATTATTTTTATCACCTGTAGAGAAGTAACCGTTAGCTGGTTCAGTGATACTAATAATAGGACCAGTTGTATCCTTACAAGCCGTTACCTTCTTTTCTGTTTCTTTACCGGCGCTGTCTTTTGCGATGAAGGTTATTGTTGTTACTTCGCCTTCTGTAAAGTAAGTTGCAGGAATAGACCAATTTCCTTCTATTGTTCCGGTTTGTGAATGTTCTGGAAGTTCTGGATTCGATACTGTCGTGTTTCCAACCTTAATAGTAATAGGATTTTTATCACTTGCTGCCATTGCCAGTGTATCTGAATAACTCAAGATACCTGTGAGATTATCGCTGTTGAAGTAGAAGATTGTATTCTTTTCAATACAGTTATTACCTGAATCATCTACTCCTGCTGTCAGACTTGGAGCAGACATATCTACGTCAAACTCACGTATTGCTGCACTTGAAACGTTTCCTGCGTTGTCTACTGCGTATGCATAAATCTTCCAGCCAAGACCTTCTGCAATGCCTTCGCTTCCGAAGCTCTGGAATGCATTCCAGTTATCTGTTGAGTTTACTTTTGTAAAGCCTTTTCCTGTCCAAGTACTGTCTGTAAGAGTTGCACGAAGATCCAATGTTTCTGATGTTGGAGATGGAACATCAGCTGCATCAGGTTCTGTTGTTCCTATCTTGTACCATACTGCTGCTACACCGTGAGCATCGTTTGAAGTACCTGTGAATCTGAAGTTTGTTTCTGCAATTGCATTAACGCCCTTCTTTGCATTATCACCACTATCTGCGACTGGTGTTGTTACGCTTATTGTAGGTGCTGTTGTATCTACTGTTGTTGTTAATGTCTTTGATGTTGTTGTATGACCAACGCTATCTGCTACAACAAACTCGTATGTATAATCTCCATCTGTAAGAGTAGTTTCGTTTCCAAGCGGAACATGTACAGAGAAGTTATAAGATGTTACATCTGTTGATGTTACTAAATATCCATCAACAACTTCATCATTATTTACATCAATATTAGAAGCTGCTGTTACAGTGCCATCCTTCTTTTCTATAAGTCTGAGAGAACCAAGATGATATGTATCTTCAATAGTACCAGAGAGTGTAAGTCCAGACTGAGACATAAACTGAGAAATATCATTTACAGTTATTGTAGGATCCTTTGTATCGAATACAAACTCTGTTTCTGCTGTTGTTGCTGTGTTTCCTGCCTTATCTGTTGCAGTTACTGTTACAACCTTTGGTCCCTGAATAGGAGCTGCCTGTGTTCCAAAGATGTCCGTCCACTTCTTGCCCTGTGCATCTGCTGTTGTTTCATAATAGTTAATCTTTGCAGACCAGTTTGTAGTTCCCTTAGCTTCTACAGTCTTAGTCTTAACTACCGTCTGATTCGTTTCTGTATCTGTAATTGTAGCCGAAATTGTAACTTCAATCTTTTCAATTCCAGAGGTTGCATCGAATGAACTGCCTGCGAATGTATAAGAGCTTCCCTTTGTATCATCTGCCTGTGGTACAACCAAAGCTACAGCAGTTGCACTTTCATCATTTTCTGAAACAGGAACTGGAGGTGTCTTATCTACTACAACTACAATATCCTTTGTAGCAATCTTTCCTGCGTTATCCTTTGTTTCGATTGTAAATGTATGAGTTCCGTCATTGAGTGTTGATACATCATATTCATATCCTGCTGCAAGTTGTGCAACTGTTCGTGTAACATTTGCAACACCTGTCTGACCGCTTACTGTAGGATCCAAATTATCTTTGAGTACAATACTCTGGATTCCATTTGCATCGCTTACATCTGCTTTGATTGTTACATTTGCATTTGTTGCTTTTGGTACACTTGCAATATTTGTGATTGCCGGAGCTGACTGGTCAATCCAAACAGATCTTGTAGCTGTTGTTTCGTAACCAAGGATATCCTTTGCATAGATATAAACATTCCATTGACCTTCGCAAAGCTCGTTTTCACCAAGATTTTCTGCATCGGTTCCAGTTTTGAGTGTCTGTGTAGGAGATGCCCAGGTTCCGTTGTCCGACATTACTGTTGTCCAGCCTGTACCTGTTCTTCCGTTTGTCAAAATTGCAGCAGGATTATAAGATTCTTGTGTAATTAAGTATCTTTCAACAAGGATTCCTGCTGTTACATCTGTTGCAACACCTGCAAAGTTATATGTTGAACCGCTGATTGAGTTTGCACCTGAAAGGTCATCGTTTGGAGTTGTTACGTTTGCTGTAGGTGCTGTTGTGTCATATACAACTGTTACTGTGTATTCATTTTCGTTTCCTGCAAGGTCAGTTATGGTTAGAGTATATTCGTATACTCCATCCTTTGAATGATCTGATTCTGATTCAGTTGAAATACCATTAAAGCTCCAGTTTTTGTCACTTGTAAAGCTTGGTGATGTAACTTCTATACCATTCTTCTTTGTTGTAAGAGTAACTGTACTGAAGTTTGTTTCTGTAATTGCACCGCTGATAGAGTAAGCACCCTTAGCATAGTACTTATCTTCACTATCAGTAATTTCACTAGCTACTTCTCCATCAGCCTTGTATAGAGTTCCACTAGCTTTAGTCAATGTTGTTGTAGGCTTTGTGTTATCTACAGTGATATTGTAATTGTACGTTGTATTTGATGCTGTATTTACTGTAGTCTCATTATTAACCTTATCTTTTGCATATACAACAATTGTATATATTCCATCATCCAGATTTCTTGCACTGAATGTCCATTCACCAGCACTTGTAAGATTCTTTGTTGCTACAGGATCAGTTGTTCCTTGTCTGTAAAGCTTAACTGAACCAGAGTCAAAGTTTGCATCTTCAACACTTCCGCTGAATGAAAGGTTCTTGTCTGATGTATATCCACTGAATGAGTTTACTGTTATAGCAGGTGCTGTTGTATCAACTAATACCTGTCTTGTAACAGAAGTTTCTTTATTTACCAAATCTTTAGCAGTAATTGTAAATGTATAGTCACCATCTTGAACTTCATTTCCATTGCCAACTGTGAATGTTTTTGTCCATTTATTGTTGCTACTATCAACAGAAACGTTCCATGTGCTTGTTCCGTTTGTAATTGTAATTGCATTAGTACCAGTTGCCAATCCATAAGAATCGCTTGCAGTACCGCTAAGTGTGAAACTACCCTTTGTATTTATTTTTGTTATAGCATCCTGTGTAATTGATGGTGCAGAGCGGTCAACCCAGAAGCTAACATGCTTGGTTTCAGTAGATTGGTTACCAGACTTATCTACAGCTTTAACATACAAATACCACTGGCCTTCGCAAAGCTTCATTGCTTCTCCAGTTCCATTTGGTGTCTGACCTGTAATAAGTTCTTTTGGTATATTCCAGCTACCATCTTCTGCTGTTTTGGTTACCCATTCATTAGAGCTTGCAGCAGGTTCACCTTCTGTCTTTACAAATGCATAACTGTAACTTGCAAGTCCAGAAATACCTACATCATTAGCCGTTCCACGGAATGCATAAGAATCACCAGGAATTGCATCTGCTTCGTTTTTGTTTCCATTAGGTGTTGTAATAGAAACAATAGGTCCATTAATATCAACCGTTACTGTTATCTTTGTTGTTCCAGTCTTTCCATTATTATCTTTATCTTTTGAAATATCTGTAACTGTAATTTCATATACATAAGTACCTGTAGCAAGCTCTGTAGCTCCACTTGCATTTCTAGGAAGTCCTTCAATACTCCAGGTTCTTGCATTTCCACTTCCTGTTACAGAAATATCACTTGTACTAATTGTAGTATCTACAGAAGGATCTTGTGAACCATCTTCTTTTGCTGGAGGTGTAAAGGTTTGTGTAATAGAAATAGGATTTGTAACAAAATCCCAGTCATCATCTATTGTACCAAAGAGCTTGAATATCTTGTTCTTCTGCATATTGTTTGTTGCAGTTTCAGCATCATCTACGTCATCATAAGTATTATCAGCTTTCTTAAGAGCAATCTTTGTTACTGAAACATTTGGTGAACGTGTATCGTATTCGAATTGCTTATTAATCCAACCACTCCAGTTACCGGCACGGTCTTTTGCACGTACCCATACATTCTTTTCGCCAGATGCACCAAAAGCACCTTCTGTTGCAAAAGTTAATTTATATGCCCAAGTTGTTGAACCATCTGCTTTATATATTCTGCTGTCGTAAGCATAATCATCTGTGGCGTTATAACCTGCTGCAGAAGGATTGTCTATTGGATTCTTTCCAGTAGGATCCACAAAAGTAATATAAACTCGGTCTACCATTGTTGTTGCATCACTTGCTGTTCCAATGAAATTGTAGGTAGAGCTCTGAGTCTCTGTTGTAGACGGAGTTGGAATTGTTCCTACTGACGGAGCAACTGTATCTACTGTAAATGTAATTGTCTGTTGTGTTTTTCTTTCTGCAATATCTTCAAGAGTGATGATGAAGGTGTGGAGTCCTTCTGAGAGTAAGTTTGTCGGATTTGAGTTACTAGAACCCGTTACAAAGTCAAAGTTCCAAGTTACCTTTGATGTATCACTCTTTGCAGTGGCTTTTTCTTCATCTGTAAAGTCGTATGTCCATAGACCAGTTTTTCCATCATCCTTAACTTCTATGCTTGCAATAGCGTTTATATCCCAAGCAGTTCCACTTAAAGTAAAGTTAGTGTTCTTATAATCATTATTAGAAAGACTTGTAACTGAAAGACTAGGATCACTACTGTCGAAGTAGAAATTACGAGTTACTATTGTTGAATTGTTACCAAGTTTATCCCAGGCTCGTACTCTAAGGATTTCTGCGCCTTCACCATCAAATGAAAGGTTCTGATTCCAAGTTGTACTTCCGCTTGCAACTGTTATGTCATGCCAATCTGATTCCGCTGGAGTTGTTGAAGTTACTGTCGTATACTGTATTTTAGCCAAACCTACACCAGCTTCTGAAACTGTTCCACTTGCTTCAATTTCTGAATCAGTTTTACTTTCTCCTTCATTAGGACTATTAATTCCTATTACAGGACCTGTTGAATCATAGTAAACATTAAAGGACTCTGGGGTTGTTCTTCCAGTTCTACCAACCTTATCTTTTGCTATAAATACTAAGGCCTGTGTAGCACCTGATGTAAAGGCAGATGCCGGAATAGACCAAGTTCCCGTATAAACTCCGTTTTCTTCAGAAACTGTAAATGTTGTTGCTGTTGTCTTATCTGCATTTCCTACCTTCACTGTTACAGGAGTATTTGCATCCATTCCAAAAGTATCTGACCAAGAAATTGTGCCACTTATAGCTTCCTTAAAGTAGTATGTTTCATTCACGAACTTACAATTATCATTATTAGTTGCATTTATTGTTGCACTAATTGCAGGCTCTGTCATATCTACAGTAAATGCACGTGTATCTGGTTCACTTGTGTTTCCAACCTTATCAATTGCATAAACGTGGATATACCAATCGCCTTCTTCAATACCGTCTTCAGAAGCTCCTTTTGCCTTAAATGCCTGTTCTGCATTCCAAAGAGTATTTCCTGCATCTGCTTTTTTCCAGCCATAAGAATTAGATTTCCATATTTCTGCATTAAGACGATCTGCTGTTGCAGGAATAGTTGGTGTGTCAGCTGAATTAGTTATCTTATACCAAACATTATCTATACCAGCAGTCTGAGCTGATTCGTTTCCAATAGTACCGTCAAACTTATAACTTGTTTCATTAATTGATTTTGTTCCTGTTTTTGTAGTATCCGTTGCAGGATTTGTTACAGCAATTACAGGTGCTGTTTTGTCGAACAAAACAGTTATTGTTTCTGTATGAATCTTATTTGCATTATCTGTTACTGTAATTGTATAAGTATGAGAGCGTTGAGGCAGACTAGATGTATTTACTGTACAATTCCAGTCATAACTTAATGTATTAGAGGTTGAAGGAATTAATAAGTCACCAAGTCTTGTTCCATCTTGTTTAATTTCTATGTGTTTAATTCCAGAACTGGTATCACTTGCTTTACCACTCAATACAAAGTTTGCATTTCTATAATTTATTTCTTCTACATTGTTATTGTCAATTTTTGTATTTGTAATTGCAGGATCATTAACATCAACTTTAACAACTTTAGAAATTATTTGAGTTCCTGTTGTTACTTTACCATTTGTATCAACAGCAGCAATGTAAAGATTCTTGCCATTAGGACCTTCTACTCCAGAAAGGTTTTCAATTGTCCAGCTTGTTGTTCCTGTTGCTTTATTTGTCCAGGCTGCCCAAGAAGAATCATTTTTTGTATCGCTTGTAGGAACATCAGGCATTGAAGCTGCTCCGTATGAATACCATACTGCAAGAGTTCCAGACTTATCTTCAGCTGTTCCACTTATTGTTACAGAACTAACATTCTGCCATGCTGAAAGATCAGGAGATATTAAGTTTAGTTCAGGTGGCGTTGTATCAAGTCTTATAATTCGTCGGACTATAGTTTCTTTTCCAACTTTATCTTTTGCCTTGATTTCATATTCATAAAGTCCGTCTGCAGGGAGATCTTTTCCTGCTTCGTTATTAATTGTTACTGTTGTCCAGCCATTGCTTGTACTTAGTGTGTAATCTGTAGTTAAAGTAAGAAGCTCATCATCTCTCTTAACAGTCAAAGCCGGATTGCCAGCTGCATAACCATGAGTTTCTGTTACCTTATAGCTAAAGGTATAAGCAGCGGTCTTTGTTTGAATCTTACTGTCTTCAAGTGTGTTTCCATCAAGAGTTGTTTCAATTGAAGGAGCGGCCAAATCTACATCAAACAAGCGGACAGCAGATATAGGATTATCATCGTTATCATAAGAAACATTACCTACATTTCCAGCTTCATCTACTGCGTAAACAATAAGCTTCCAAGAGCCTTCGTAAATATTTCCGGTTTCAGTTGCCGAATTACCTTCATTTATTGGCTGTGAGAAATCCCAGTTTGTATCGCCGTTTGCTCTTTCAAATCCAAGCGCTGTCCAAGTAGCATCTACAGTAGTGTCTGAGGTTGGTGCTGTAGTTACAGAGGTTGTATCATCTTGTTTAATAATCTTATACCAGATTTTTTCTACGCCAGTAGCACCATCTCCTGTATCTGCGGCAGAACCACTGAATCTGAAGCTTACTACGTTGATAGAGTTTTCATCAACATTTGAAGTATCGGTAGTTGGTTTTTCAATGCTTATTGTAGGAGCAGTCTTATCTATTCTTGCTTTTACAGTCTTTGTTGCTGTCTTTGCTGTAGCTTCTGGAATACCGGTAACTCCAGCGTTATCTGTTACAACAATTCTATAAGTGTAAGTACCGGAAGCAAGGTCATCGCCAGTAAGAGTTGTAGATGTTGAAGTTGCACTCTTTGGAAGTCCTGTAATAGACCAAGAGGCTGTCTGATTTCCAGAGAGAGTTTGAAGAAGAACTTCATCTCCAGTTCCAATCTTCTGGTAAATCTTAATATCCTTTACACCATTACTATCTGATGATGTACCGCTTAGGCTAAAGTTTCCGTTTACGTTGAACAAAGGCTCTTCTTCGGAAGTACTTATTGCAAGTGCCGAGCCGCCTACTGGTGTGTATGTAGAAACTGCCAGTGTAGGTAAAGCTTTATCGTATACAAAGTTCTTTGTAACTACAGTGCTTACAAGTCCAGACTCATCAGTTGCACGTACATGGAGAACCTTTTCGCCTTCTGAGCTAAATACATTGTAATCATCATAAGCTACTACTGCACTCCAGTCTTCCTGACCAGTTGCTTCTATCCAGCCTGTAGCAGTTGCAGTTGCTGTTGTTGAATTAACTGCGGCTACATCTTTATTTGTAATTTGTATTTCAATATTCTTAATTCCAGAATCAAGTTTTGTACTGTTTTGTGCTCCTGCATTCTTGTTATAGTCTTGAGCAGTTCCGCTGAATCTGTATGAAGAACCCTGTGTCTGCTGCGTTGTAGGAACAACTGTAGATGTTACAATTGGTTCATGCTTGTCTATCCAGATATTCTTGTTAGGAGCTTCTGCACTTCTTCCAGAAACATCATAAGCTGTAATCTTGAATACGTGGTTACCTTCTGAGAAGCCTGTCCAGTCATCTGATGTAAACGCAAGAGTCCAGGTTGTTGCGGTTGCTGCTGAAACTGCATCATCAATATCACCAATATAAGTAATCTGAGTATTTGTAGCTGAATCAGACCTGTATACCTTATTACCATCGGTTGTATCTTTTACTTCTATGTAGTTCAGCTTATAAGAATCGTAAGCTGTACCTGTCAGAGTAAAGGTTCCATTTACATATCTTGCTACCTCGTCTGTTTCTACAATAACAGGATCTGCATAATCATAGTAGAATGTAGTAACAGGTGTTGTATATGTATTACCAAGCTTATCTGTTGCACGAACTTCGAGAGTCATCTGTCCCTGTGTTGTT
>JAFZRP010000122.1 GCA_017619795.1 Treponema sp. | reverse complement strand
AGCTCGCTTCATCATCTACTAAAAAGCCTGATATTGGAGGCGAAATAAATCTTAAGATTTACAGAAAGAATCCTAATAAAGTAATTGTTACAAAAGAAGTTGTTTTCAGTGCTTTTATGACTGTAGTTTTTTCTGCAATGGGAGTTATTTTTGCTATCCCTGGAATCTTAAACATTACCGGTAACGGAAGTTTAATGAACTGGGATACTGCGGAATCTGGTACAGTCGGAGGAGGCGGAATAGATGGGCCTGCCTTCCTTATCCTTTTGGGATTTACTATTCTATTTACGTTGATTGGTATAATTATCTGTGTAATAACAAAAAAGGGTAAAGGAAAAAAGAATCTGATAGAAACAGGCATCAAAAAAGAATATCTGATTACGGGAGTTTCTATTAATACTAATGTAGAAATTAATGGAGAAAACCCTGTAGTTATAACCTGTTATTGTGAAGGCAGTTCTCTTACCTTAAAAACAAAAACTCATTCCCTTAAGTGTAAGTTCCACGAAGGCGATAAGATTAACGTTTACTTTGACCCTGAAAACGAAAAGAAGTATGCTGCTGATTTTGGCGATGAATAGTGTCATATTCGGGCTTGGCCCGAATATCTATTAGGAGTTGCTTATGGTAATCCACGAATCAAACTACTTTGTAGAAACTAAAAGCGATAATCCCTATTTCAAAGGTATTGCTTTTATAGTAGCAGCGGTTTTTCTTGCATTACCGCTGGTATTTTTTGGTGTATGTGCATTTCTTGAAACAAAAGGTCTTGTATATCTGAATGAAGAAGATACCATAAGAATCTTATGCTTTTATGCAGCTTTTTTATTTCTGGCAATTCCTATAGCAGTTGTTGCTCCAAACTTCAGGCGTTTAGGAAAAACTGAAAAAATAACCGGAAAAGTTACTGATTATGTAGCCCGCAGACGACAAAGCTCAAAAAGTTCTGGTAGTACTGGTATTTCTCCGGTTATAGAATATGAATATAACGGGAAAACCTTTCAGAAATCCCTGCCATTTATGCGTAAAAAGATTGAAGTGGGCGAAAATATAGAAATCCGTATGGACCGCTGAAATCCTGAAAAAATAATTACAGAACAACAGTATAATTTATTCCTTATTTTAGTTATTCTTTCTATTTTTAGTCCTTATATTTTCCTTATTGTTTTGATTATCAGGGGGGCTGCTAATCTTTTTCAGGGTAGAGCTGTTTTTATTCCAAAAAAGCATTGCGAAAAAATAACAGCCCGCGTCATTGAGCTTTTGGATAATCAGCAGGAATATGCTTCGGTTGTGGAATATAACTACAATGGTCGCGATTATACAAAACAACTTGCTTCTTGGAGCACTTTACGTCCTTTTGTTGGTTCTACGGTAAAACTTCGTATAAATCCACAGCAACCTGAGAAAATTGCTTCCTTTGGAGAACTTATTTTTGGTATTTTTGCGGTTGTTGTATTTTCTATTGGCAGCATAATTTTTTTAGTATTGGGAATAAAAGCTCCTGCTAGCAAACCCTATAATCCATCTGCTTACAGCAGCGACAATCATATTGGTTTGATTATCTGGATAGGCTTTATACTTGTATTCCTTCTGATTGGTATAATTTATTGTATCTGGGTAAAGAATAGATCGGGAAATCAAACCCTGATGGAAAACGGAATTAGAAAATACTGCCAGATTATTGAAGTAGATGCTAAGACTAATGTAGAAATAAATGGACAAAATCCAGTAAAAATTGTCTGTTCTGTTGAAGGCGAAACTATTACAATAAAAAGAAATCTTTTCTGGCGTAATCAGTATAAGGTTGGCGATGGAATCTATGTCTATTTTGATCCGGACAACGAAAAAAAGTTTTATGCTGATTTAAAATAAGGGCTTAAGTAACCGCTCATGAAAAATCTTTAATTAGTTTTTGTTCACAAGCCATGAGTAGGCCGGAACTATACTGATTGTTTTGTCATCAATAACAACTGTCTTTTCGTCCCAGTTTGTAATTAGCAGAAGATTTTTGCATTTTGTTTTTTCACTGGCAAGAAGAAGACCTTTTATTTCGCGTTTCAAGGTTTTTGGATTTGAAATATCATAGCTTACCTGAACCAATTGTATAACAGTATTTCCTCGGCAGATTACAAAATCTGTTTCTCCTGCAGTTTCTTGGTAATAATATACATCACATTCCTGCGGATGGAAACGGCGCAAAAGCTCGATATATACAATTGATTCAAGCCGCCAGCCTAAGTTTTCACCAGACATTGCGTTTTCTCGATTGTTCATAAGCGCTACATCAATTGCATATGCCTTTTCATCACGAATCCGGATTTTACTTTTTGCTGAATATTTATGAAGTCCAGCAATCAGATATGCATTTTTTGTATAGCTTACATAATTTTCAACAGTGTGATCGGAGCTCAGTCCGAATTCTTGTTTCAAATCTAAATAATTTATTTTAGCAGGAGAATTGTTTAAAAGATGATTTGCAATGTTCTCGAATGCTGTCTTATATTTTATGCTGTACCGTTTTTCAATATCCTTTGTGAGTATGTTTTTTACAAGCGTATTTATATAAGTCTGCTTGCGACTAATCTTCAAAAGTTCCGGGAATCCACCCTCATGAAGATAATCATCAAAAGCTGCTTGCAGAAGTCCTTTTTCTTTTGTAGTACCGTGCAAGGTTGAAATATTTTTATAGTCGCAATATTCTTTGAAGGAAAAAGGAAACAGTTCTATAGTCATGTGCCGCCCTGTCAGGTAAGTTGCAAGTTCGCTACTCAAAAGCTTTGCATTACTACCTGTTATGAGGACATGCATTCCGGTGCGTAAAAGACGATTAACAAAAAGATACCATTCATCAATATTCTGAATTTCATCTATAAAAAGATGGCTAAAATCACCATAGATTTTGTATAGACATTCAAGAATTAAATTCAAATCTTCTGACTGTATTTTTGAAAAACGTTCGTCATCAAAATTAAGATAGGCAAAATCCCATCCAGATTTTTTTATAATATTGAAACACATAGAAGACTTTCCGCTTCGCCTTATACCAATTACAACTTGTGCAAGGTTGCTGTTTAAATCTACAAGAGCTTCTTCCGGACGTTCACAGATTCTTTCATTCTTTTTTGAGAGGAATTCTTCATGCTGTTCATTTAGTACAGTTAAAATCAATTCTTTATCCATATCTACAGACTGCGATATTTTTGAGTTTTTGTCAATTGCAACTGCGATATTTTTGAGTTTTTGTTGGTTAAAACTGCGATATTTTTGAGTTTTTGCTATTTACAACTGCGATATTTTGGTAAAAAAATACATAAATTACCCTATACTTGGTAGTTACATTTTTTTGTAAAAGTGATACAATTGTAATGATATGGAGAGAAGAAAAACACAAAATATCATCTATGATATTTTATCTCATAAAATTAAGACCGCATGGTCTGTAGCCAGTAAGGCACAGATTGAGCGGTCTTTTTTTTGTTGTCAGACCTGTTTTGACAACTGCATAAAATAAAAAATCAATAGGAGGATTATAAATGAAAGGAGAACGAGGATTCCGAATCAAGTTCGGAATGACATTTTGGTGTGCCACGGTTTTTGTGGCAACGATGCTTACATTCGCATTCGTATCGTGCAAAGTTGGTACAAATAGTGGCGATGATACACCTGTTACTTACAGTATTACTATTGCAGACGGAATTGAACATGGTACGATTAGTTCAAATGTAGACTCGGCAGCGGCTGGAACCACAATAACGCTGACTGCAACGCCAGATGAAGGCTATGAGCTTGAAGCCTATATCGTAAAGGACAGCGATGAAAACGAGATAACCGTTACAGACTGCATTTTTATAATGCCAAAAAGCAACGTAACTGTTTCTGCAACCTTCAAGGCTAAAGGACAAAACGAACAGCCAGAAGAGCAGAAGGAAGAACCAACCGAAGAACAAAAAGAAGTCAGCGGAAAATACACCATTGGAGATACAACATATACAGTTAAAGACGGAAAAGTTTCTGTAACTAAAGAAGATGGAACAGAAGCTCAGGTCGGTGAAATCAGTAAAGAGGGTGTTATTACCATTACCGAAGATGATAAAACAACTGTAATCAGTGTAGAAAAAACAGAAGACGGAGCAACTACAACAACAGTAAAAATTGAAACAAAAGATTCAGACGGAACAACTGTTACTAAAACTTACACAGGCGATGTAAGCACAGGAACTCTAGTGAACAAGGAAGATAAAAACGATTCCATTTCTGTGGAAAAAGAACCTGCCGGTCAGACAGAGGACCCTAATGGACAAACAGAGGAACCAAATAATCCGGAAGAGCCAAATGAACCGGAAGAGCCAAAAAAATGGACAGTTACTTTTGTAACAAACGCAGAAAGCACTGTAGAAAGTCAGATTGTTGAAAATGAGAAAAAAGCAACTGAACCTGAAGCTCTTTCTAAAACTGGCTACACCTTTGATGGCTGGTTTGCTGGTGACAAGCAGTTTGATTTTAACACACCAATCACTGCAAATGTAACTCTTACTGCAAAGTGGTCACCTGTTTCTTACAAAATCACTTACGAAGGAGTTGATGGTGCAACAAATCCAAACACTGCAACAACTTATACAATAGAAAGCGATGACATCACTTTGGCAGATGCAACAAAAACAGGCTTTAATTTTGGCGGCTGGAAAAATGCAAAGGACGAAGCAGTAACAAAAATTGCAAAGGGCTCAACCGGCGACATTGTTCTAACCGCAACCTGGATTGATATAACTAAACCTACATTTACAGTAACCTTTACAGTTGACGGCGAAAGCACAACTCAGACAGTTGAAGAAAACGCAAAGGCAACTAAGCCAGCAGATCCTGTTATAGCAGGCTATAATTTTGAAGGCTGGGCTAATGGTGGTTCAATGTTTGATTTTGAAACTCCAATTACTGCAAATATAATTCTTATTGCACAGTTCTCGTATGTTTCTTACAAAATCACCTACGCAGGAATTGATGGTGCAACAAATCCGAACGAAACAGTTTCTTATAAAGTGAATGAGGAAATCACACTTTCTAATGCAAGCAAAACCGGTTACACATTCGGTGGCTGGAAAAATGCAAAGGGCGAAGCTGTAACAAAAATTGCAAAAGGTACAACAGGCGACATCACTCTTACTGCTACCTGGACACCTGCAACAAACACAGCCTACAAAGTACTTCACTACAAACAGAATGCAGAAAATGATGAATACACACTTGCCGACACCGACAACCTTACCGGTACAACAGCCGCACAAACCTCGGCACAAGCAAAAGCTTACGCACACTTTACCGCAGGAACCGTGACCCAGGCAAAAATTGCGGCAGACGGAAGTACAGAAGTAAAAATCTACTACGCACGCGAAACAATTACCTTTACGCTCGAACTTGCAGGTGGCACTTTAGGAGAAGCCACAGGCACAATCACAAAGAGCGGCAAATACGGACAGAGCCTTGCAGCAGTTGCAAATCCAACACGCCAGAATTACACCTTCAGCGGCTGGAATACAAAAGGCGGCACAATCCCTGCAACCTTTGAAGAAAGTGCAACTTACACTGCGCTCTGGACAACTGCAAGCGGAATCACGATTTCAATCGCACCGGACTCTACAATTAACGTAGAACAAGAAGAATCAATCATAGAAACCACAACTTCGGCAGGAAGTACAGGAAAAGTAAAAGTAATTACACTTACGGCGGCAGAAGGCTTTACCGGTTACAGCTGGCGAATTGACGGTAACCTTGCATCCTCGTATGAGGGAGGTTTTATAGTGAGCGAAGATGGCAGAACCCTTACAATTCTAAAATCACTCTTTAGACCTTCAGGTTCAAACGGCGAAACAATTGAAGAACCATTCCTTGTTCCAGGAGTGTCTTATCAAGTTACACTCAGCGCATCAAAGAACGGCATTCCTTGCGGCTCACAAATTGTGGTGACTACGAGGTAAAAGGGCAGATTGTCATTCCCGCGCTTGACGCGGGAATCTAAATACAAGGAGAATAGAAAATGAAACGAAACATATTTAAGGCATTTGTGGCGGTGGCCGTACTTGCACTGGCTTCGTGCTCAATGTTCAACAGGGTTGAAAAGGACGATAGCGGTACTAACACAAAACAAGCTTATATCACAATCAGCTTGAACGAAAATAACCGAACAGCACTTCCAAGAGTTTCTGGCGCGGATGATTTTGACTGCTTTAAGCTTACAGGCTTTATTAAACCAGAAAACGACACCATTACGCCTGTTCCAACAGAATATGGCACCTGGACAACAGACAGCACAAATACAGCCTACGAAAAAATGACTGACGCAAAAATTGCGGTTACTACAGAAGAAACTTATTCGTTTACGCTCACGGCAACAAAAGGTGGCGCAACCTGGCAGGGAGAAATTGAAAAAACAATCCAAACCGGCACAAACAGCCTTTCTTTTACACTTGCACTTACAGGGCTTTCTGATGAAGGAACAGGTTCGCTTACCATAACGCTTTCTGTGCCGGAGATTGTAAAAGCAGTAGATGCAGAGCTTAAAACAATGGACGAAACCCAAACTGTTACTCCAAGTAATGCAGCGTTCAGCTTTGCAAACGGGAAGGCAGCGTATACAGCAAGTGATATTGAAGCCGGAAGCTACGTGCTTGTGTTTACTCTCTGGGGTGATGCTGAAAAAACACTCAAGTTAAACCAATGGCGAGAATATGCGGGAATTGCTAATGGTCTTACAAGCTCTTCAAATCCTGTAATTGCAAAAGCAGAAGAAGTTGGAGAAATCTACCAGCTTACGCTCAACTTGAATGGTGGAGAATTGCGCAATAATTTTACAGTACCTGGTTCTTACACAAGATTCAGCGGTAACATAGCTTTACCGGAAAATGCTATTAGAATGACAGAAAATGGAATCCTAAGCCATCCAGATGCTGCTGAGGATTTTGAGATTTATAGAAAAAATTACCTCTTTGAAGGCTGGTATGATAAAGAAACAGGCGGAAACTTGGTAGAAAAGATTCCTTCCGGTTCAACAGAAAATGTAACTCTCTGGGCACACTGGACAGACACCTTTACAGTTGCTGTAGATGATATGATTACTCAAGCGAATGTTGACGGCTTTGGAGGATATTTGGAAACTTCCTTAAAATATTTTCAGGAGCAGGGTTTTGACTGCATCACTTTAAAACTTACCGATATGGCAGATTTGAGCACACAGCCATCTGTTGAGGAAATGATTAGCAATATATTCACTCAGGCGTCTTATGCAGACAGCCGCTATACTGCAATTATTAAAGCTATTTGTGCTGTACAGGGTGAAATTACAACTAACAATAAAGATAAAGAGACTGGATTCTATAAGTTCACCTACACAGGTCTTGGTGTAAACCTTGATTTAAGCGAGACGACTCTATCTTATCTTCCTTCGTTTTATGCTACTAGCGAACTTTTAAATTACGAGCTAGTAAACCTTATTGGAATTACGTTGCCAGAAACGCTTAAGGTAATGCCAATAAATACATTTAACTATATGGGTTTTACAGAAATTACCATTCCAAAAAGCGTAAGCTATATTGAAGATGCATGTTTTGCTAATACACAGGGGCTTACCATAAACTTTGAAAATGGAAGTTCTATCTCAACCATCGGACAAATTGCAGTTGGTTTAGATGACGTTGTTGCCATCAACATTCCGGCAAGCGTAACGACCATAGAAAGTGAAGTATTTAGTAAATCTAACCTTGAAAGAATTACTTTTGATGAAGGCAGTAAACTGGAAACAATTGGTGAAAAAGCATTTTATTATTGCCTAAAACTTAAAGAAATAGAGCTGCCAGAGGGGGTAACTTGTATTAAAAATGAAACTTTCAGTCTTTGCAATTCCCTGGAAAAAATCACTATTCCAAGCTCTGTTACCTCAATAAAATACGCTGCTTTGGCTGGTTGTATAAACCTTACATCAATAAAATATAGCGGTACAAAATCTCAATGGGCAGCTGTAGACAGAGGGGAGTTATGGAATAATGGTGTCCCTTCAACAACAAAAGTTACCTGTACAGACGGTGAAGTTGATATGGATTACGGCTTTTACTCAATAACTGTAGAAAACGGAACTTCAACACCAAAGAAAATCATAAGCGGAAAAACAGTTACGGTTTATGCAGATACTCCAGAAACTGGTTACGCCTTTGATAAGTGGACTACAAGCTCAGAGGACGTTGTATTCGCAGATGCCTCTGCAACCGAAACCACTTTCACAATGCCAGCCCACGACGTAAGCATAACTGCAACCTACAAGGATATTTTATACAACATAACACTTCCAACCGATGGAAACGGCACTGTTACCTCAAGTGCTACCAATGGAACTGCAACCTACGGCACTGAAGTTACGCTCACAATAGAACCAGAAACTGGCTATGCACTTGCTTCAATTTCTGTAACAGCCGGAGATGAAACTGTAACACTCAACGGAACTGGCAACACAAGAACCTTCACAATGCCAGCCCACGATGTAAGCATATCTGCAACCTGGTCAACCGTAAGCGGAATCACAGTTAATGTCGCATCTAATTCTACAATCGGAATCACAAAGACAGAAAACGACACTTCAATCACGCTCACAGCAGAAGAAGGCTTTGACACCAACAGCTACGCCTGGATGATAGACGGCGAACTGGCACAATACGTAACAGGGGCAAGCGTAAGCGAGAACGGTATTATTCTTACAATCCAAAAAGCGACATGCTATGAAGTTTGTTTGCGTACAAATGGCTACTTGAATGCGAGTGAAGAAACTGTCATTATTGATGGAGAGGTACATCAGATTTCGCTCGTTGCAACAAAGAGAAACATACCTTACGGCGCACAGATTTCGGTTATAGTGAATAATCCTAAAATCCGAGTAGATATTTACGAAGATATTGATACATTAACAGATCCGCTTTTTAATAAAACTGTCAACATTGAAACAATTAACTTTTGTGCGGAATACAATTTTACAAACTATATTTGGAGTATTAACGGAAATGAGATAACCTCATCAGGTGATGGAATAAAGTTGAGTGACAATGGCATGATTCTTACACTACAAAAGTCAATGTTTGCAAATAGTTCACCAGATACCTCATTTCTGTTTTCGCTCAGCGCAACAAAGAATGGCGTTCCATACAACGCACAGATTACGTTGTATATCGACTCATCTAATAGTCCAAATTAAAAACAGATTGTCGGGTCAAGCCCGACAATGACACAATAAACTGTCATTCCCGCCCTTGACGCGGGAATCTAAATACAAGGAGAATAAAAAATGAAACGAAACATATTTAAGGCATTTGTGGTTATGGCCGCGCTTGCACTGGCTTCGTGCTCAATGTTCAATACTGATAAAAAAGATGATGTCGGTACGGACACAAAAGAAGCATACATCACAATCGGCTTGAACCAGGCGGGCAGAACAGCTCTTCCTGAGGTTTCCGATGCGGACGATTTTGACAGCTTTACTCTTAGAGGTATGATTAAACCAGCTCCCGGTAAATTGGGTAATAAAAAAGAATATGGCACTTGGTCTACAGACGCCACAAGTACAGCATACACAAAAATGACCGCCGCAAAGATTGCAGTTACATCAGGGAAAACCTACATATTTATACTCACTGCTACAAAAGGCGGTGCAATCTGGGGAGCGAGGATTGAAAAAACAATTGAAACAGGCGAAAACAGCCTTTCATTTACACTTGAACTTTCAGAGCTTTCAAATGAAGGCTCAGGCTCTCTTGACGTAACGCTATCTGTCCCAAGTGTAGTAAAAGCAGTAGATGCTGAGCTTTTCCCAATGGACGAATACCAGACGATTACTCCCGAAGATGCCGCACTCACATTTGCGGACGGCAAGGCGAAATACACTGCAAGCGAAATTGCAGCCGGAAACTACGTGCTTGTGTACACGCTTTACGGCGACACTCAAAAAATAACCAAGCTTGGCGAATGGCGCGAATATGCTGGAATTACAAAAGAAGTAAAAAGCTCTTCAAATCCTGTAATAGAAAGTGCTGATGACCTTGCAAACATTTATACGATTACGTTTAACACCAACGGCGGAACGCTCAACGGAACTGCCCCGGGTTCTTACACAAGCGATTACACAAGATATAGTGACCCAATACCGCTTCCATATAACGCTATTAGATATGATAGTGATGGTAAATTGGTAACTTCGGATGATTCGGGTTTCAATGGTCCGATTTTCTCTCGTAAGAACTACATTTTTGAAGGCTGGTTTGATGCAGAAACAGGCGGAAATAAAGTAGATTATATTCCAGGTGGTTCAACAGGAGATATAACGCTTTATGCACGCTGGACTGATACTTTTACAGTAGATGTTGATTCTTATGACGATGTTGATGTTTTTGGAGAGTATCTTGGCGATTCTTTGTGGGCTTTACTGCAAAGCGGCTTTGACAGTATCAAACTCAAGCTCACTAATATGGCAGATCCAACACCTATGCCGGACTTGAGCCTACTTGAAGACGAGCAAGCCAAAAATCTTTTGATGGAGCCTGTAGACGAAATCTTTACCGCAATTCTTGATGCTATTTGTGCCGTACAAGGCGAAATCAACATCATAGACGAGGGAGATGAAGAAAACACTACTGGACGCAATAAGTTTACTTACACAGGACTTGGCATAAACCTTGACCTGAGCGAGACAAGCCTTACATATCTGCCGTGCAAAGCATTCACAGATTTTGAAGGAATGTTAAAGTTCGCAGGTAGTAATAATATTGAAGACATAAAAATGCCAGTGAATCTTATAGGAATTACGCTGCCAAAGGCTCTTACAGCCATATTCCCGATGGCTTTTTATGGCGTAGGCTTTACCGAAATCACTATTCCAAAGAGTGTTACCTTTATACAATCTGCATTTACGTATACACAAGGAATGACCGTAAACTTTGAAAGCGGAAGCAATATTGAAGATTTCTGGCCAATAGCAAACGGAATCGCTCTTGTTAAAATAAACATTCCTGCAAGTGTAAAGAACATAATGGAAGGTGCATTTTCTAACGAATGGCTTGAAGAAATCATCTTTGATCAAGGCAGCAAGCTGGAAACAATCGGTAAACAGGCATTCTACAAAAATGCTCTTGAGAGCATTACGCTCCCTGCAACGCTTAAAGAAATTTCTGATGAAGCATTTAAAGGATGTACGGAGCTTGCAACAATCAACTTTGAAGGAACAACCGCACAGTGGGCGGCAGTAACACGCGGAACCGATTGGCACGAAGGTGTTCCTGCAACCACCAAAGTAACTTGCTCGGATGGTACTGTTTCTATGGATTATGGAATTTACTCTATAACAGTTGCAAACTGTACGAACGGAACAGTTGAAGCAAATACTACAGAAGCATACTCTGGTGCAGAAATTACTCTTACTATAACTCCAGATGATGGTTATATTATTGATTCAATTTCTGTAACAGCTGGTGGTGAACCTGTTGAACTCAGTGGAACTGGTGCCTCAAGAACATTCATAATGCCAACTAGCAACGTTAATGTTACGGCTACATTCAAAGAATTGGTACCAATTACTCTGAAAGCTTCAGAACTTGATAAACTTAATGAAAAACTTCTTGAAATGAAAGACAATAGAGTTTCTAGTATCACTGTAAAAATCACAGATATGGAAGATGCAAAACCTGCATTGGATTGGAGCACTCTTGATATGGAAAGCGAAGAAGCTGGAGATGATTATATGGACGATCGTTTTGAAACAATTTCTACAGCTATTTGTAATGTTCCGGAACTTAATGTAAAACTAGATTTGAGCGGAACAAGCCTCACATATCTTCCTGTATTTGCCTTTGCGGATGATGAGATGAATCCAATGTTTAACCTTATAGAAGTTACTCTACCACAGTCTCTTACGGCAATTCTTCCATATTCATTTGTGCTACCAGGCTTTAACGAGTTTACTATCCCAAAAAATGTTACTTATATATATATACCGTTTATATCACTTCAGCCAATGACCATAAACTTTGAGAATGGAAGCTGCATTAAAACTATCGGTAAGATTGGACATGAACTGTGTTCTATTCCAACAATCACTATTCCTGCAGGTGTAGAGGAAATAGAAGATGATGCATTCTCTAAAACAAGTCTTGAAACAATTACTTTTGAAGAAGGCAGTCAGCTGAAAACAATTGGTAAAGACGCGTTCTGTGGTACTTCAATAACAGAAATCAAGCTTCCTGCAACGCTTACGAATATTTCTGATAACGCCTTTGATACTTGTTTACAACTTGCAACAATCATCTTTGAAGGAACAAAAGAGCAGTGGGCGGCCATAACACGCGGAACCGACTGGCACAAAAATGTTCCTGCAACTACAGTTTCCTGCTCGGATGGAACTGTAGATTTGGATTTCTGTTATTTAGGAACAAAATTCCCATCTGTGGCAAAAGCGGTCGGCGATATTGTCTTCAATGACGGAAGTGCAATGCCGTACTCAGAGTTTGAAAACCTTGATGACGATGTAAAGGATAAAAAGAAAGTTTATGCCATTGCCTTAATTTTCTACAGCGGAACAGGCTTGAACAGCCCAGATGCTGAAGGTAATGAAGATAATACTACAGTCCGTACACTCGGGGTAGGTCTAAAACATGCTGGAATGAAATGGTGTATAGAGTCGGCGAATGCATACGACAATAACATTGTTCCAATACAGTGCAATCCGGATTATTCCGGAAGCCCGGGCAATTATACATGGACCGGCGATCATGAGGGTAATAGGGATAAGAATGGCAGCGATAACCTTGAACAGATTGGAGCCTGGCTTACTAAAGAAAATAAAATAGATGACACGACTGGAGATGGAGCGTCAGACAGGTATCCTGCTCTCTACTTTGCTAAGAACTACAAGGAGCAAAAGATTGGTATAGAAGAAGCAAGCCGTATACCTAGCGGAAGCGATTATGAAAACGGATGGTATCTTCCTAGTCTTGCAGAACTGTTCCAGATTTATGCGAACGGCATGGGATCTAACAAGGTGTTTGATATAGACACCGTAAGCAATACTTTAGGTGGAGATCAGTTCTATTCAGAGGATTTCTGTTGTTTCTGCTCGTCATCTCAAGACAGTTATGATAGTGATGAAAAATTTATACTTGCCATCGATTTCAAATACAAAAGAGAAGAAAGTCAATGGAAGGACAACGTAAGTATCGTATGTGCCATCCGTGAGTTCTAATTCACTCACTGTCACTGTTGGTCACCTTAATTCCTTCCTTGCGTGAGGTAGTGCGCGCAGGTCAGCAATCCAAAAACTTGTTCCCGCCTACAAGCCTCCCGCGCAAGGTAGTGAGCGAATCTCTGGGCTGCCAAAAATGAACTAAATGTCATTGCCGTGTCTAAAAAGAACTAAATGTCATGGGGATGTCTAAAAAGAACTAAATGTCATTGCCGTGCTTGACACGGCAATCTGTAAGTACTTATTTTGATGGTAAAGAGATTTTCGGGTCACACTCGAATACAAAAGGAAAGTATACTTGACAATTCGGGGGAATGTGATATATTAAAAGAAAAGGAGCACCCGCGACAAGCGTCTTGCCCCACAATTTTGGGTACCTAATTACTTAGGCGTTGCCCATCCTGTGAACTGCAATCCGACAGGGTGGGCTATTTTTTTACTCGTTTTCCTTTTTTCCGTCTACGGAGAAGGCGCCGAATAATGTCGATGACAAGCTGAATGACACGGAGTGCCAAATCAAGGATTTCATACAAACGACGCCATCGCGGCATAGCCGCTCGGAGACTCGCTCAAAACTCACCTCGTGAGTTTTGCCGGCTTTCAGCCGTCGCTCCCTACATAGCAGCCTCCCAAACAAGAATTCCAATCTTACGACCGGTCGAGTTCGGGGGCAATCCGCCCATGCCACGGGTGCAGATGTAATATACTATACAATTGTATTTATTTCAAGAGACATTCCGCCCTTGAATTTTTAAAGCAATATGTTATCTTTAAATAAGAAACGCACTCAATAATTTTGGGTCGTCTCCTGAACGGATTAAAACATCCGACAAATGCGGATGAAAGCCGCCTCAGTGTACGAGACTAGGCGGCTTTTTTATTACTCATCTGCCTTGCAAATGGAAAAACTCTTTTAATTATTCGCTTGTATAGTAATCGTATTCCTTGTTTTCTTAGACTCATACAAAAGCTTATCTGCTGCAGAGAACATATCCTTTACAAGACCCTCTCCGTAAACTGCGCCAAAGCTCATGGACAAATGTATATTCGGACATTCTTCAAGCTGAATCTTTTCAATTGTCTGACGTATTTTTTTCAAGCCGATTTTTCAGTATGTCTGGTGTAATATCCTTAAAAGCGATTAAAAACTCATCTCCGCCGTAACGGACAATTTTATCTGAATCGCGCACAGATTTTTGAAGTACACCTGCAATGGAAGCTAAAGCAATATCGCCGTAAAGGTGTCCATAAGTGTCGTTTATATGCTTAAATAAGTCGATATCGGCAATGACAAGGGCAGAGCAGGTTTTGGAGGCAAGTCGTTCGTCGTAATATTTTCGATTTTTTACATGAGTAAGAGAATCTGTGTATACCTGATTTTGCAGTTCGTGTATTTCTTTATCTACTGCCGTAAAACCCATAAGTACGCTTTCATCATCAATACGAAAAACCCTTAATTCACCATAGATGCCGTAATTATTTCTGTATTTGCGTATAATGCTTTTTCCGAATTGAACTTCGCTTAATCCCTTGCAGGTTGTAATAGCTTGAATAATCGGGCGGTCTTCTTCATAAACGCCATACTTAAGATACATGGCAGCCAGTTCATCAAAAGGAGGATATTCATCTTTTATTCCCAGATTTGCAAAAAGAGGACTTCCTATTTCCAGAAATGTAATTTTTCCTGTATAAAAGTTGACTTCACAGATTGTAGAGTAATTGTATAAAAGTGCATTAATTATACTTTTTAGTCTTTGATTCTGATGTCGGAGGACTTGAAGCTCTTCTTCCAGCTTTTGTGTTGTTTGTGGTGAATTGGTATTTGAAACTCCCATAAGAGAATTATAAGTTGATAATGATTATTTTTCAAATAAAAAAGATTGTCGGGTCGAGCCCGACAATGACAGTTTTTATTCGGCTTCATCCTCTTCTTCGACGAGTACGGTTTTCTTTGTAACTACAACCTTTTCGCCGTAGCAAGAGAACATCTGTTCAATCTTTTCCTTATCCATCTTTGGAGTAATAAGGCTGATAAGAGGAACGATTATAAGACCGCCAACCATTGCAATTGCACCGCAGTTGATTGGTGACTTGATAAAGCGCAATGCAGGGAACATGTTTACAACTGTGAGTACAACACCCCAGATAAAGTTTGCCCAAACTGCAGCCTTTGTAACTTTTTTAGAGAATAAGCCGTAAAGGAATGGAGCAAGGAAGGCACCGGCTAAAGCACCCCAAGAGTAACCCATAAGCTGGGCAATATAAGGAACCTTGTCTGGATTAAGGGCGATTACTACAGAAACTGCAATAAAGATTACGATAAAGATTCTCATAATCAAAACGGTTTTCTTTTCATCAGCTTTTTTCATGCAGGTAATTTTAAGCATATCCAGGGTCAAAGTAGAGCTAGAGGTCAAAACAAGTGACGACAAAGTAGACATAGAAGCCGAAAGTACGAGTACTACAACTATACCAATTAAAATATCAGGCAGGGTAGAGAGCATCTGTGGAACAATGCTGTCATAAATAATTCCTTTAGCACCGTGAATTGCAGGGAAATCAAAAAGACGTCCAAAACCACCAAGGAAGTAACATCCGCCTGCAATAATTACTGCAAACACTGTAGAAACAACTGTTCCGGTTTTTACTGCTTTTTCAGATTTGATTGAATAGAACTTTCCAACCATCTGAGGAAGTCCCCAGGTTCCAAGAGAAGTAAGGATAATTACACCAAGCAGGTTAAGCGGATCTGGACCAAAGAAGGATGCAAACATACCGTTCATATCTTTTAGGGCTGGTGCTGCAACTGTTGGGTCGCCTGGAACCTTTGAAAGCTTATCAAGAGCACTCAAGAAGCCGCCCTGTCCGTTGATTACTGCTGCAATTACGGCAATAATTCCGCCAAGCATTATCAAGCCCTGAATAAAGTCGTTGATTGCAGTTGCCATATAACCACCAAGAATTACATAAACAGCTGTAAGAATTGCCATACCTATTACGCACCATTTGTAATCAATGTCGAAAGCAAGTCCGAACAGGGTAGAGAGTCCCTTGTAAAGAGAAGCTGTGTATGGAATAAGGAAGATAAAGGCAATAACAGCAGCGGCTATACGAAGAGACTGGCTGTCGTAGCGTTTACCAAAAAAGTCCGGCATTGTTTTTGCATCAAGGTGATGAGTCATAACGCGTGTGCGGCGACCCATTACAACCCAGGCGAGCAGGGAACCTAAGAAAGCGTTTCCAAGTCCGATCCAGGTTGAAGAAATACCGTACTTCCATCCAAACTGGCCGGCATAACCTATAAATACTACAGCAGAAAAATAAGAGGTACCGTATGCAAAGGCTGTAAGCCATGGTCCAACATTTCTGCCGCCAAGTACAAATCCGTTAATATCTTTTGCCTGTCTGCGGGAGTAAAAACCAACTCCAAGCATTATTGCAAAAAAGATGAGTAACATAAGAATCTTAATAATCATATAACAAAAAACTCCTTGTGTTTACATTTTGTTACTTTGTATAGTAACAAAATGTAAATGTTGTGTCAATTTCATTTATTTACAGATTTATCACTAAAAGTCATTTACTGACTATCATCGACTGCAGCGGCAGCCTTATTTGAAGCATAAATATCGAACTCTTCCATGTACGGCTCAATTCCTGCAAGATACTTTGGAATTGAAAGCAGCACATAATCCTGAGTAACCGGAATCTTTACTTTAAAAGAAACCGGCTCAGTTCCGTCAAAGAACTCAATATTTATTGTATGCTTTTGAGACTTTACAGTGAACTTATCTCTATCGCCTCTGTAAAACTCTACAGCTTCACCTTTATCTACAGAAACTTCCATGCCATTTACAGCTTTGTACAATCCGGATGTATCACCTTTGTTATCAATAAGGATTGTGTGGGTACGTCCTGTAAGAAACATTACCACGGCCAAAGCAATATACAAAACGCCAAGAATGGAGCGTGCAATTATTTTTTTACTGAGTTTCATTCGGCATCTCCTTCTGCATTGCTGTGCAAAGCTTCCCGGTTATGTTTAGCCTGTCTCTTTGTTCTCCAGGCATGAATAACGAGAGAAAGTGCAATTACTCCGTAGCCAATGAACTGACGGAAATATTCACCGATATTACCATCACCAAAGATATTTTGACCAGCGCGCGGAACAACAATGTACATCAGATGCAACAATAAAACACCGATAAAGCAGTTTGGAATTGTAGCTTTAGTAACAGTCGCACCACCTACAAGAATTGCAGCGGCAGCAAAAAATCCTGTCTGGTCATGAGCATTGTAAGTACTCATGTTTCCCATGTTCTGAAGGAAAATAATCTGTCCAAAGCAGGCAAGTACAGTAGAAATGATGATTGAAATAACACGGGTTTTTTCTACTGCAATTCCAGCAGTATTAGATACAACCTGATCCTGTCCAACAGCCCTCATATCCTGTCCAAGCTTTGTCTTTTTGAACCAGACAATAAATACACAAAGAACTCCAATTACAAGGTAAGCCAGTAACGGAATATGAATAGGTCCAATATTAAAAGAAAGTGTATTATCTAGAACCTGACGAACGGATGACAAATCAACTGTATTTCTAACACCATAACCGCGTGAAAGATAAATAGCTTTGTTACGCATTGGAATTACGGAACCAAAAAGATACAGAACTACAAACTGATACAAACCATTGAAGAAAAATCCAATAATATAGCTTGTTACCATCTCTCGTCCGCGGGCCTTGTTCAGAATAGAACCTGCAATCCAGCCAAGGAAAATAGAAATAGGTGTTCCTATAAGAGCTGCAAATACAAGTCCCTGTATTCCTGAGATTCCCCAGTCCATGGCAAAGATAAGTCCAATCTGACCAGCCATTGCGCCAAGAACCATACCAAAGTTAATTCCCATTCCTGCCATAATTGGAAGAATCAATGAAAATACAAGGAATGAGTTGCGGGCAAGGCGGGAAAGGATTTCATTTACAATATAAGTTGCAGAAAAACCTGAAACTGGAATAGATATAATCGTAAGAATAAGAAATAAAACCGCTACAAGATTGTTTGCAAGGAAGGAGCCGGCTTTTCTTAATTTTGAAGGTGATTTTACTGTACTCATTTTTTAGCTCCTGTTTTACGTGTAAGTGCGTAAAGAATCATACCGTTTGAAATTACAATACGAATTACTTCTGACATATCCGTTTGTAATATACTGTTAATAACTGATGGGGTCATTGTAAGAATGCCCTGGAATAATATTGTTCCGACTATTACGTTAAGAATGGAAGCCTTGTTTATGGAAGCACCGCCAATCAGAATTGCTGCTACGGCAGGGAATGCCATGTAAAGAGGGGCTCCATACAGCTGAATAAATCCAAAGCTCTGCTGGTAAACAAGAATACCAATTGCGCCAAAAATTGTAGAAATAATAATGCTCATTGTGCGCATTTTGTTGATGTTTACACCGCTTGAACGTGCATAATCAGGATTTGAACCAACTGCTGTCATTGCAGTTCCGGTTTTACTTCGCATAAAGGTCCACATTATCACACAGCAAAGGGCAATGAACAAAATCATTCCTGTTGGGAATGTAAAGTTTTCGCCGATTCTTATAGCAAGAAAATTGCTCAGCTGTTTGTTCCAGTATCCGTCAAGTGTGATTGTCGTCCTTAAGCCTTTTCCGGCATATCCCCAAACCATGTTTTCACTTGAATATGGAAGAATAAGCCACAAAATAGACATAAGCATTACCATTGCAAATCCGACGTACATGGCAATAGTCATTTCTTCGCCTTTTACGCGGTTCAAAAGCAGACCATACAGCCAGCCAAAAAGGATTGCAAACGGAATGGAAATCAACATTGCACCAAAGATTCCGCCCCAGCTTGTAAGACCCAGCTGCATTGCAATTGTTGAACCTAAAAGCCCTGCAATTACGCCAAGCGAAAGACCAAAATTTAATCCGCAGCCAGATTGAATCATTGGAACCATTGCCAGAACAAGAAGTGCATTCATACCAAAACGGTTAAAAATATCAGAAATGGAAGCTGCAATACTTACCTTAACGAATGGAGCAATTATAAAAAGCACTACAAGAAACAATGCAATAATAATTCGAGGCCAACCAAAGTTTTTTATAAGCTCCCTGCATTTAGTTATAAATTTATTTTCTTTTTCTATTGAAATTGAATCGCTCATCAGACTTCTCCTTTCTCTCCAGACATATAAAGTGCAAACTCTGTTGGATTTTCATCTGGAGAAAGAATACCTGCAATTTTTCCGTGGCATACAACCGCAATTCTGTCGCAAATAGAACGCAATTCTTCAAGCTCACTGGAAACCATTACAATTGTAGTTCCCTGAGATTTGTTTCGTTCTTTAAGGACATCAAGTACAATCTGTTTTGCACCAACATCAATACCGCGGGTTGGTTCAGAAACAAATAAAAGCTCCGGTTCAAGGCAGAATGCTTTTGCAAGACAAACCTTCTGTTGATTTCCACCGGAAAGCTCGCGTGCCTTTTGTTCCGGTCCATTGCATTTTATTTCAAGAAGCTCAATATATTTTTGTGCAGCTTCTTTCATTTCTTTATCGTTTCTAAGCTTTATCAGTCCGCCTAAATAAGATTTAAGGAACATATTTTTGCTTTGCATAGCAGTAAATGCAATGTTCCAGTCAAGGCTTTCATTAAGCAAAAGTCCTACACCACGTCTGTCTTCAGAAACAAAAGCAAGCTTTGAATTAAGGGCAGCGTTTGGATTATTAAGTTCTATTTCTTTATCTTTGAAAACGACTTTTCCGCCTGCCGGATATAATCCCATAATTCCATTTGGAATACCAATTTTTCCCTGTCCGGCAAGACCTGCAATTCCAAAAATCTCGCCTTCACGAACCTTAAAGCTTACATCGCGAACTGTTTCGCCCGGCATGTCTACCCAAAGGTGGTCTACAGAAAAAACTTCCGGCGCTGTAATGCTTCTGGCTTCAGTTTTTGTTGTTTTAGATATTTCACGTCCAACAAGGGATTCTGCAATTTCGTTTATGTTTGTGTCTTTTGTAGCAACATCGCGGATTGATTTTCCATCGCGAAGAGTTACAACACGGTCACAGATTTCGGTTACCTCACGCAAACGGTGTGAAATAAAGATGATTGAGATTCCCGAAGCGGCAAGTTTCTTTATTGCGCTAAGAAGGATTTCTGCTTCTGATTCAGTAAGAACTGCTGTTGGCTCATCAAGAACAAGAAGCTTTACTTTTTCACGACTGATTTCTCGCGCAATTTCAACAAACTGCTTGTGACCAACCGGCATTTCTGATATTTTTGTTTCGCTATCTATTTCTACGCCCAGCTTTGCAACAGATCCTTCCGCACTTTTTTTCATTTCTGCACGATTAAGAGTACAAAGCCGCGGTCCAAAAATGTCCGCAAGTATGTTATTTTTTGTTATTTCCCGATTAAGCATTATGTTTTCTGTAGTTGTAAAACCGGGTATAAGGGAAAACTCTTGATGAACCATGCCAATTCCGGCATCAAGAGCATCGAAAGGGGAGGTGAAATGAGCTTCTTCCCCATTTAGTATGATTTTTCCACCGAAGCCGCCTGTTTCAGAAATAACTGGCATTCCAAAAAGAATGCTCATAAGTGTTGTTTTACCGGCTCCGTTTTCTCCGACCAATCCAAGAATCTCACCTTTTTTAAGCGAAAAACTTACATCTTCAAGAACAACCGTTCCGGAGAAATCTTTGGTAATATTTTGTAATTCAAGTAAGGATGTTTCTTCCATAATTATTATTTTTTTTATTCTCTATACACACAAAAAGAAGGGTGACAGCTCATTTTTTAGAGCAATCAACCCTTCTTTTATTCAAGTACGATAAAAATCCGTACTAATCAGTAAACTTAATATTGTAGTACTTTTCTGGTACTTCAACTGTAGTTGTTGGCAAATAGCCCTGACCCATAATGTAAGTATCCATATAGATAAGAACGTGATTCTTTGCACGAACACCAGTGTTTGCATCGATGTAGCTTCCACCGTTCCATTTTGCACCAGGTGTAAACTCACCCAAAGCAGCATAGAAATCACTAATCTTACTTAAAGAAGCAGTTCCTTCGATAATGCGTTTTGCATACTCACCAAGACCTGCTGATACAGAGAAGCCATAAGAGAAAGCCCAGGTTCCGAACTTACCAGGACCAGCTTTATCTACAACAACCTTTTCAACCTTTGTCAAAATCTTCTGGAAATCTCCAGCTTCTGCAGTAAGGTCAATACCAAATGCTCCAGGATAACCCATAAGTGGAGATGGAAGGTCTGCTTCTACGAACATTCCGCCATAAGCAGCAAGCTGTTTAAGAAGAGGTTCTGTATGTGCATCGTTTGTACAGAAGAAAGCTGTGTCTTTTCCGTACTTCTGAATCCACTGTGGAACCTTTTCAAGAATGAACTGCTGTGCACCTGCAACACCTACGTCAGATGTTGGGTCTGGAGCAGTTTCGAAGGCAAACTCAAGACCAAGGTCTTTACAAGCTTCTTCCATAATCTTTCGGCGGAGGCCAAGTGTTTCATAAGACATATGGCGTGGGAAAGAAATGTGTACAAATGATTTAGCACCCATCTGTTTTGCAGCCCAAATGATTGTATAACCACGAGAGATGAAGTCAGAGTTTACAGCGAGATCTGCTGTTGTCTGAATTACACCTGGATCTTCGTGTGGTTCACCGGCAAAACAAAGAATGTCGCTTCTCTTTTCCTTAACACGTTTGAAGGCTTCTGTTGTTCCAGGAACAGCCTGATTTACAACAATGGCTTTCATAAGTGGGTCATCTGCAAGAGCTACAATCTGAGAGATTGTTGTTTCCTGCTGAGACATAAAGTCATCAGGATAAGTGATGTGCTGAATCATTCCGCCTTCGCTTACCTTTCCATAACGTTTGATGAGCTCTTCGGCACCGCGAAGGTCATCTTCTGACTGAGAAACTGTACCTGTAACAATACCAATATGGAATGTTTTGTTAGCTGTTACCTCTGCCTTTGTCTCTGCTGGTTTTGCAGCAGGAGCTTCTTTCTTTTGGCAAGAAAAGAAAAGAGTTGAAGCAAGCATGATAACAATTGCAGTTGTTAATGATTTTTTCATGATAATTCCTCCAAGATTACAATTAAAACTGTAACATTCCAATTTTAAGGATTAATAAAAGGTTAAGCAATAGCTTTTTATTCTGCAAATAAAAGTAATTTTTTCGTTGACAAAATGATTTTGTTTGAGATATAGTAGTATATGGCATGGGGGATTTTCCCTACAGGTATTTCCCTTAAGGTATTTCAACCATGTTAAAAAAAATTATTCATACATAACTAAAAAGGTATTAAAATAGGAGGATTTTGTATGAAAAAGTTAGTTACAGGATTGTGCTTGCTCTTAGTAGCAGCTACATTGTTCGCAGCTCCAAAGGCTAAGAAAAACAAGAAAGCAAAGAAATCTAGCGTGATTACTTTGAATGTTATGGGTTATGGTGATAACTCAAATGCTGAAGGTCAGACATTCAAGAGAATCTGTGATGAGTTCATGGCTGAAAATCCTGATATTAAAATTAACTATGAATTGCTTTACGATGAAGCATATCATCAGAAGGCAGTTTCTCGTCTTGCTGCAGGAGATGTTCCTGATATCGCTTACATGGGTGCTGATGCACGCTGGGGTTCTGAATGGCAGGAAGCTGGTCAGCAGATTGACAACCTTCCTTTCTATCCAGCAAACGTTGATGCTTCTCTCGTTCCAGACTTCTTCGGAACAGGTGTAAAACCTTATCTCCCACTTGGTGGATCTAACTATTGTACAGTTGTTGCTGTAAACATGAACCTTCTTAACAAGATTGGTGGAAAGATTCCAGAGACATACGAAGACATGAAAGCTCTTGCTAAGCTCTGCAAGGCTAACGGAATTGAACTTATGTCAACACACGGTGCTGACGGTTGGGTTTGGGGTTCTTGTGTAATGTCTGGTATTATCCCAAGAACAACTGGTGATCTTAAATGGATTGAAAAAGCTGTAAATAAGCAGGTTAAATTTACAGACAAAGGCTTCGTAGAGGCACTTTCTGTTCTTTCAACATGGGTTGCTGACGGTGTTCTTGATCCTAACTCAGTTCTTACAGACAACGGTACTGGTATGTCTAACTTCGTAAACGGCAAGTATCTTATGTACATTGACGGACAGTGGGCATTTGGTGAATCAAATCTTGGTGATCTTTCAAAATCTGTAAAACTCATTTCTATTCCACAGGTTCCAGGTGAAAAAGCTTGTGCTGGTTCATTGGCTGGTGCTTGGCAGGTTGGATATGGTATTACAAAGAAGGGTGCTTCTGATCCAGCTATTCTTGAAGCTGCTAAGAAATGGCTTGCTTATTACAACAGCTATGACGAAGTTGTTCAGAGACTCCGCGATGGTGGTATTTCTGCACCTATCCTTAAGGACTTCGTTCTTCCATCAGGAATGGATCCATGTATCGGTGAAAAAGCTAAGCTCGGTGCTTATCCATCATGCTTCGTAATCGACTCATATCTTACTGGTGTAGCTAACGATACATTGAACGCTGGTATGCAGGACATCGTATCTGGAAAGATTGATGCTGCTACTCTCGCTGCTAATGTTCAGAAAGCATTTGACGCACAGTAATAATCATACCTCATAATTAGAAATAATTAGTGTAGGTTATTTGGAAGGGGTATTTTTATGATGATTATAGAAATACCCCTTTTGTTTTTTTAATTTAGTAAGGAAAAAATCGTGAGAAAGACAGATAAAAGAGATTTATTAACTTACATAGGCTTTATTGCTCCCGGTTTAATAATCTATCTTCTTATTATTGCTTATCCAATTTGTTATTCATTGTTTTTAAGTTTTTCAAATTATAATCCTAATTCTCAGGCTCCTGTAAAGCTTGTAGGATTTGCTAACTATATAAAAGTTATGACTATGAATAGGGGACTTGTTGACCCTTCAAGTAATGTTCCTGAGTTCTGGCACGCTTTTAAGAACAACATGATCGTTGTTGTTGTTTCTGTTTTTGGCCAGATTCCTATTGGATTTATACTTGCCTTTATCCTCTATAGAAAGCAGGTAAAAGGTGCAACATTCTTCCAGTCAATGGTATTTTTGCCACAGTTCTTGTCAACAATCGTAATCGGTATTATGTGGCGAATGTTGTTTATGGTAGACGGCCCTGTTTCCAGAATTATGCAGGCTGTTACAAAAAATCCAAATGCACAATTTTCTATGATGATGGATCCTAACCTGTGTATGATTCCGATTGCTATTGCGCTTATCTGGATGTATACAGGATTTTATATGATTATTTTCCTGGCAAATCTTCAAAAAATTAATGACAGTATGTTTGAAGCTGCAAAAATAGACGGTGCCTCTGAAGTTCAGATCTTCTTTAAGATTACAATTCCTCTCCTGGCATCTTCTATTCTTACATCTTGTATTCTTGCAATTGCAGGTTCATTAAAGGGCTTCGGCTTGATTTTTGCTTTGGCTTCAGAAGGCAAGCAGAGAATTAACTCGGAAGTATTGCCTATTTATATGTACCGAATTGCGTTTAACAATGCAAAGGACCCTATGAGGTTTGCTTATGGTGCGGCGATTGCTAACATGATTGTATTGATCAGTATTATCATAATTATGTTCAGCAAGTGGGTTGGAAAAAAACTTGGAACTGATGAGGACTATTAATTATGGCAAATCAAACAAAAGGCGAAGCTCCTAAAACATCATTTTTTTCTAAATTCCTGGCAAAACCGATATCGTATTTTATCTTTATTCTTTGGACATTAATTACAGTAGCTCCTCTTATCTGGATGTTGTATTCTTCATTCAAGACAAACGAAGAGCTTACAAAAGATATTTATTCTATGCCGAAAGAGCTGTTCCATGCGAGAGACGGATATCTGGATGTAGTAGAACCACAGACAAATATCAAATACCCGAATGGAATGCTTGAAAAGCTCGGAATTGTGAATGCAGCAGGAAAGGGTGACACTAAAAACAGAACAGAAATCAATAAGCAGATTATGATTCTCGAGTCTCCTAATATTGGTGCACACAAAAGAATTAAGGTTCATTTTATTGTCCGCGATGACCTTCCTGCAGACTTGAAAACTTCCGATGGCAGAATCCTTCGTGATATTCAGCCGGGTGAAGGCGTTCAGGTTAAAGTTTCAGATTTCCCACTTTCTGTACAGGCAAAAATCAGCTGGCAGACAGTCTGGTGGAACTATACCTCGGCGTGGATTCGTGGTGAGCTTGGTTTAAAATTCATCAACAGTATTATTTACACAATTGTTTCTACCTTCCTTGTTGTATTGCTTGGTCTTATGCTTGGATACGGAACAACTAAGTTCAAATATAAGAAGGTTTCTGCAATTATCGCAGCTGCAATTGGACTTGGATATCTTCTTGACGTAAACCAGCTGCTTGTTCCACTGTTCCTTATGCTTACAAAAATGAAACTTACTAATACACATATTGGTATTATTTTAGTTTACGTTGCATTTGGTCTTCCAATGTCGGTAATGCTTTCTTCTACATACATCCGTGGATTACCATACAGCCTTGTAGAATCAGCATATATTGATGGAGCTACACCATTCAGAACCTTTATAAGCATTATTGTTCCTATGACAGTTCCTGTTATTGTTACAATCAGTATTATGACAGCGCTCGGTATCTGGAATGAGTTCCTTCTTGTACTGGTAATGGCTTCTGCTGAGTCAACAAAATCATTGCCGGTTGGAATCTTCTCATTCTCAAGCCGTACAGGTATTCAGCTTGGATGGCAGATAGCGGCTCTTATTATTGCAACAGTTCCAGTTCTGGTTGTTTACTTCTCTTCACAGAAGAAGCTTGCTGAAGGTGTTGCTGGTGGAGCAATTAAGGAATAAATTATTTAAGGGATAGCTAATCTAAGGAATAGCTTTTTATTCTGCAAATAATTATAATCAGTAAAATGAAAAACACATTTGCTGATTATGGGTATTCACCCGAAGAAATTGAAAACAGACTTAACGAAACGTTCTATGACATCTTTGAGGGCATGGGACGTTTCTATTTTAACGGTATAGGTGATACCGGTTATTTTATGGACACCGGAAACTGCGATGCACGTACCGAAGGTATGTCTTACGGCATGCTTATGTGCGTAATGCTCGATGAAGACGGTGATAAAAAAGAATACTTTGACAGAATGTGGAAGTTCGCCATGGATTTTATGTACATGGACGAAGGCTACATGAAAGGATATTTTGCCTGGTCGGTTGCTCCGGACGGAAAGAAAAATGCTTTTGGTCCGGCTCCCGATGGCGAAGAGTTTTTTGCTATGGCTCTTTTCCTTGCCGGAAGAAAATGGGGCGATGGTGAAGGAATCTACAATTATACAAAGTGGGCTAAAAAGATTTTGAGAACCTGCCTTCATCATCATTCTGCAATGTGGGATAAAAGAACAGCACTCATTCGTTTTGTACCGGGCTGTAAGTTCAGCGACCCTTCTTATCATCTCATGCATTTTTATCATTATTTTGCACTGTGGGCAGAAAAGGCTGACCGTCCTTTCTGGAAAAGAGCAGAGGAGGAAAGCCGCAAGTTTTTGCTTAAGGCCTGCCACCCTGTGACTGGAATGAATCCAGAGTATGCGAAAATGGACGGTACACCGGAGCCTTATGGTCCGCCTGAGGGACACGGAGATTTCTATAGTGATGCATACAGGACCAGTGCAAATATCGGGCTTGATGTACTTTGGAATAGTGATGTTGACCACGAAGGCTTTTCTAAAATTGCAGACAATCTCGTAACATTCTTTGCAGATATTCCTACAGAAAAGTTTGGAAAATACAAGATAGATGGAACTCCAATCTGCAACCCGGACGGCACTCCGGAAAAGGCACTTCATCCAATCGGACTTCTTGCAACTCTTGCTCAGACAACGCTTGCCTGTTCTCCAGCTGCAAAAGAAGCCGCCGAAAAGATTGTAAGACGCTTCTGGGAAACTCCACTCAGACAGGGCGAACGTCGTTACTACGACAACTGCCTTTATATGTTTGCTATGATGGCCCTCAGCGGCAAGTATGCAGTATAAGCTATCGGGGAAAATATGCGAACAAAGTTTTCTTTCAGACAATTTATAGTCCCACATATCGGCAGAAAGCTTGCTTTTATGCTGCCTGCCGTTTTTATGATGGGCTTTACACTTTCAATCCTTATCATCATCGGTTGGGGAACTGACCCCGCAAGCTTTATGAACCTGAACATTGCCGCCGCAACCGGACTTTCGCTCGGTAATACCCAGGTTCTGGTTTATTCCATTATGCTTATCTTTACGTTTATATTCGGCGCCCAGATGATAGGCTTTGGAACGCTTGCAAATATGATTTTCATTGGCTACATTGCAGACTTTTTTCATTGGGTCTGGGATAATACCGGTTTTACGCTATTTGTTGAACAATCTCCTCTGCCAGCCAAAATTGCAATTTTTGCCTTTACAATCCTTGTTTTCGTAATAGTTGCTTCTATATACATAAACGCTCAGCTCGGAACCGCCCCATACGATGCTCTTCCAACTATTATAAGCGGCGCCATCCCAAAAATCCCTTTCTTCATTATCCGCATAATATTTGATTTCTCCGCAATTGGAATAGGATTGTTGGCCGCAAAACTTGGCAACGAGGGCGTACAAGGCTCTATAATTGGTTCCGTGTGTATGTCGGTAATGTTAGGGCCGGTAATTTCTGTGGTTAGCAGACCTTTATCAAAAATTCTCAATCCCGAAGAACACCAAGAGTAGTCCTTTGTATTTGTTTTGATTTTCTGCTATACTATCACCTTATGGCTGACGATAAAATTGTAATCCGAGGTGCCCGCGAGCACAACCTTAAAAATATAGATGTAACTCTTCCGCGAAACAAGCTTGTTGTAATTTCAGGCTTAAGCGGAAGCGGAAAATCATCCCTTGCGTTTGACACCCTTTTTGCAGAAGGTCAGCGCCGTTATATGGAATCGCTTTCCAGCTATGCCCGCCAGTTTCTTGGTAGAATGGATAAGCCCGATGTAGATTTGATTGACGGTCTATCTCCTGCAATTTCAATTGAACAGAAATCAACAAATAAAAACCCTCGTTCAACCGTCGGCACAATTACAGAAATTTACGATTTTTACCGTCTGCTTTTTGCGCGTGCAGGACATCCTCATTGTCCTCAGTGCGGAAGAGAGATCCGTGAGCAGTCGGTTGATCAGATTATAGATACAGTTATGAGCTGGCCTGAGGGAACAAAAATGCAGGTGCTGGCTCCTGTTATCCGCGGAAAAAAGGGTGAACACCAGAAAATAATTGATGATGCTAAAAAGTCTGGCTTTATCCGTGCAAGAATTGACGGTGTAATGGCTGAGCTTGAAGATTCAATTAAGCTTGATAAGCAGAAAAAGCATACGATTGAAATTGTTGTAGACAGAATCAAAAAATCAGAAGGAATCAGATCGCGACTGGCAGACTCAATAGAAATTGCCCTTAAAAATGCAAACGGAATTGTAATTATAAGAAGACGTGTTCCTGAAGATGCCGGCGGAGAGTTTGAGGGAGAAGCTCAGAGGCAGGAGGATGTTGAAGTATTTTTCAGCCAGAAGAATGCTTGTCCTGATTGCGGTATTTCTATTCCCGATTTACAGCCGCGTCTTTTTTCTTTTAATAATCCTTTTGGAGCTTGTCCGGAATGTACAGGTCTTGGCGAAAAAATGGAATGGGATTATACAAAGATTCTCCCGGATAAATCACTCAGCTTTAATCAGGGAGCTTTTCCATTTTTTACTCCAACTGGTGAATGGAACAGAAGTATTTTTAAAGCAATTGCTGATGCAGATGGTTATACTCTGGACACACCTGTAGATCAGCTTTCGGAAAAGCAGTTTGATTTTTTATGGAATGGTGATGAAAACCGCAAGCTCCACTGGATTTATAAGAAGCAGAGCGGAGAAGGTTATTCTGAATATAACCGTCCGTGGCCTGGAGTCTTGAAAGAAATGAACCGCCGCTACAGGGAAGCCTGGGGCGAAAGCATGCGTACTAACATAGAAGAAAAGTTTATGTCTATTCACGAATGCTCTGCGTGCCATGGAATGAGGCTCAGACCGGAAGCTCTTGGTGTAACAGTCGGCGGTAAAAATATTTATGAGCTTTGTAAACTTTCTGTTGCAGATTCAATTCAGTTTTTTGACGAAATCAATTTTACGGAAAGTGAATCTCAGATTGCAATGCAGATTTTGAAGGAAATCCGGGCTCGTCTTCGCTTTTTGCGTGATGTTGGACTTGATTATCTTACAATGGAACGTGCTGCAGAAACTCTTTCCGGTGGTGAAGCACAGAGAATCCGTCTTGCAACTCAGATTGGTTCAGCTTTGTGCGGCGTTATGTATATTCTGGATGAACCTTCAATCGGACTTCATCAGAGAGATAACCAGAAGCTTATAGATACTCTCATAAGCCTGCGCGATAACGGTAATACTGTAATTGTTGTTGAGCACGACGAACAGACACTCAGAACTGCCGATTACCTTATAGATATGGGGCCGGGCGCAGGCGTAAATGGCGGTAAGGTTGTAGCTGCCGGAACGCCGGAAGAGGTGGCAAAGGTAAACGAAAGTCTTACCGGTCAATATCTTGCAGGAAAGCTTAGAATGAACATTCCTGCTGAACGCCGCAAAGGAAATGGAAAGTTTATAACAATCTCAGATGCTACTGAGCATAATCTTAAAAACTTAAACGTAAGTATTCCGCTTGGAACGTTTACGTGTATCACCGGTGTAAGCGGTTCCGGAAAATCAACCTTAATGCGAGATATTCTTTATCCTGCAGTAAGCAATAAAATAATGCGAACTGATTATCCTGTGGGAGCGTGCGGTTCTGTAGAAGGAATTGAAGGGGTAGATAAGGTTATCAATATCGACCAGTCGCCGATTGGACGTTCACCTCGTTCTAATCCTGCAACTTATGTAGGAGTTTTTGATTCTATCCGCGATTTGTTTGCAAGTCTGCCGGAAAGTAAAGCCCGCGGCTACCAGAAGGGAAGATTCAGCTTTAACGTAAAGGGCGGCCGCTGCGAAAACTGTCAGGGTGCGGGCGAAATTGTAATTGAAATGAACTTTTTGCCGGATGTATACATTCAGTGTGAAGTGTGCGGTGGAAAACGGTTTAATCACGAAACACTTGAAGTAGAGTATAAGGGCAAAAGCATAAACGATGTGCTTAATATGACGATTGATGAAGCGTGCGACTTTTTCCAGGGAATACCACATATATATAGAAGAATTGCAACACTTCAGGCTGTCGGTCTCGGATATATTCAGCTTGGACAGAATGCTCTTACCTTGTCGGGCGGAGAAGCACAGCGTGTAAAGCTTGCGAATGAGCTTGCCCGCCCGAGCACCAGCAGAACGCTTTACATCCTCGACGAGCCTACTACGGGACTTCATTTTGCGGATGTAAAGCAGCTTATGTCTGTAATTCAAAAGCTTGTTGACAACGGTAATTCGGTTGTTATGATAGAACATAATCTTGACGTAATATGCCAGTCTGACTATATAATTGATTTAGGACCAGAAGGCGGTGTGCGCGGTGGTACAGTAGTTGCTACGGGAACGCCGGAAGAGGTTGCTGAATGTAAAAAAAGCTATACCGGTCAATTTGTTAAGCAGCAGCTTGAGCATGAACGTTCGAAGGATAAAGAGTGTCTGTAAAAGGATTTTGTTTAAAAAAATCATTTTTCTCAAAACGGTTTATAACAGGCTTATTCCTTATTCTGCTTTCAGCATTTTTATATGCCCAGGAATCTGATGTTACAGTTATTACAATTGAAAACTCAATGCAGACTTCGTATAAAAAATCTGAGGACGGCACTAATGATTTAATTGAACTTGAAGGTGCCGTTGAGATTTCTGTAAAAAAAGGTTCAAATAAATCGTACATAAAGGCAGACAGAGTTACTTATAACAGGGAAACCGAGATTCTTTTTGCTTCTGGAAACGTTGAAATTACTACGGAAGGAGCTTCTGCCGGTGGTGAAAAAACTACTGCGAACTCTCTTTTAATGAATACAGCAACTTTGGAAGGTATTTTTGATGGTGGACGTGTTGTTCAGACAAAGAGCGATGCCCTTAATCTTCCTTCCGGTTCAACGCTTATTGTATTTTCAGATTTGTTCGGCAAAAGCCAGTCTAATACAATTTCATTTAAAAACTCAAAGCTTACGTTCTGTGATGATGAAGATCCACACTGGCACATAGATGCTACCAGAACCTGGCTGCTGCCTGGCGGTGAGTTTGCGTTTTTCAATGCCTTGCTTTATGTAGGACCGGTGCCTGTTCTTTACCTTCCTGCGTTCTATTATCCAAAGGATGAGCTTATTTTTAATCCTGTCTTTTCTAAATCTGACAGAAAAGGTTTTACGGTACAAAATACTTATTATATTATAGGAAGAAAACCGCTTCAGTCGTCATCATCATCCTCTTCGTCTTCGGAAGAAACTACCTCTTCAGCTGAGGCTCTTAAAGGCTTGTATAATTTTATGAAGCCTACAACCTTAAAGGAGCAGGAACGTCAGGGACTTATTCTTCATAATCTTGATGAAAACTACAGCGGTACAACAAATAAATATTTAAAAATCCTTGCAGATTATTATTCAAATCTCGGATATTTTGTAGGATTTGATGGTGTTTTCCAGCCGTCACAAAAAACTCTTACAAACCTTAAGTTTAATGTTGATTTAGGCTTCAGTAAGACACTGTTCAGTTCTACAGGCTCTGATGGAAAAATAAAATACAGTTTTATTTCTTCACCTAGCGATGGCTCGGAAGGTCATACCTATTGGGATAAATCAAACTTTATGGGAGTTGAGATGCCTTTCCGTTATGGCGCAAATCTTGAACTTACTCTTGCAAAACCGATCAGAACTACAATCCAGCTGCCGCTTTATACAGATCCATTCTTTTACTACGATTTTAAGGTTCGCGATGAATCTATGGACTGGATTTCTTATCTTCTGCAGGGTGATGATACAACTTCTACTCAGAGTGAGTATTCAAACTTTGCATGGAAAATATCCAATTCCTGGTCGCCAACCTTACCGGCTGTAATTAAGCCGTATATTTCATCTTTTTCTGTAAAGCTTGATTCTTCTTTGAACTTTGGTACTGCAACTGCTGCTTATGAAAAAAAGGATGATAATGGAAATACTATTACAACTACAGATGTAAATAATAATGTAATAACAGAATATAGAGATGAACGAGCCAATAACAAAGATAGCTGGTCATCATATACTCCGGAACGAAAGTTCTATTATCCTACGGAAATTACACCTGCAACTGCATCTGTTTCTTTGAGCGGTACACTTTTCCAATGGCCGCTGGCCTCTAGCAGTACTAAAAAAGACAAAGTAACGTATCCTGTCCAGCTGATACAGCCTGAAGAGCTTATGTCAGAAAAACAGCTTGCTCAAAAAAGAGAAAAAGAGCTTGAAGAGCAGAAAAAAGCCGCAGAGGCTGCCGAAGCCGAAAAGGGTGAAAAAGCAGACGGTGAGAATACAGAAAAGACAGAAAAAGAAAATAATACTGAAAATAAGGAAACAACTTCCGAAGCCTCCCCTGTAGAAGAAATTGACCCGGAGAAAGCTCTCTTAAAAGACCTTATTGTTAAGCTCCCTGAGTTTACACCGGCAGTTTCTTCAGTTACAGTTCCGACAGGTCTTTCTTATACACTTGGTTATTCCATTGCACCTACAATTACTACAAAGTTTTCTTACGGTACAACAGAAGCTTACTTTGAAACAGATACTGAAGGATCTCCTAAACTTGATTCAAATGGTAATCGTATAGAAAAAACAAGAACTTATCTTTACACTCAGGAAGATTTTGAATGGAGCAAGATAAAATCCTTTATGTATACGTACAAAATGCCGACTTCACTTTCGAGCAGCTTAAAGTACGGTGGAAACTACTTTACAATGACAAATAAGGTTTCCTGGGATCCGATTCTTCAGGACCATCCTAATACAGACGGTGTGACAACTTCAGAAAGAAAATCTCTTATTCTTGCTGACAAGAAAGCTCAGAGTCAGACAATTTCTAATACAAACTCAATAAGCTTTAAGCCTTTTGCTTATGTTCCTATGTTCGCAGATACAGGAGTTTCCTGGAATACAACCTTAAAACTTTTTAGAAAAGAGTTTAAAGGAGCTTCTACAGATGAAGATTGGGAAACATATTGGAAAACCTCAGATGCATGGGACAGCTACTGGTTACACGATTATTGGGATGAAGACAAATGGATAAATGGGGATACACAGTGGTCGTCTTATGATGATAATAAGAAAGACGAAATCCAGAAAACCTACCAGCGAAAAATCATCACAACAAATACAGTAAACTTTACGCTTGGTGCAAACGAATTAAATAATAAGTTCAAGCAGAACTTCACCTGGTCAATGACTCTTCCTCCTCAGCAGGAAAAGCATTCCCTTTCGCTTAATCTTGTGTTCCCGTACGTAAGCAATTCGTTCTCGTGGAGTTTCCAGGAAAAAGCAAAATCATCATCTTCTACTTCTGATTCAGAAAATACCGAGAAAAATGATTCAAAATATGAATTTAATACACTGTCTCAGGCATTATCACTTTCACTTTTTAATTCATCCTTAAAGCTTTCTGAATCTTTAACATTAAATACAGATAAATATAAGCTTGAAGAAGCTGAAAGAGAAGGTATAGATATTGTAGATAACTTGAAGTTTTCTCTTTCCTGGAAACGAATTACAGCTGCATATACAATGTCCTACACACAGGGCTATTGGCTTGATGAAAAAAATGAAAAGGGCGGCGGCTGGGTTCCAAATACAAAAACAATTACTACAGATGAGCTTGATACAGAAACAAATCAGTATAAAACTACAGAAAAATCATATAAAGACTTCAGACCATATTCATTATCTTTCTCCTGGAGTCCGGAAACAAAGACTTACTATAAGTGGTCTAAAAAAATCAGCTTTGCACCTGGACTTTCTACAAGTGTGATAGCGGACCTTATCCGCCCTACAAACAGCTATCTTACTGTTTCGCCGTCACTTAATTTTAAAATAAACGATTTGCTTACCTTGTCTTTCTCTGCAACCTCAAGAAACTCAACGCTGTACTGGTATTTCCAGGGAAATGACAGCCTTTACAAAGATTGTGGCAGCTGGTTTGCTCCTCAATTCTTTGGAGATTTGCTCCGTTCTTTTGGTATAGCCTGGGGAGATGCAGCACAGGGAAGCTTTACTGCTAACAGAGAGGCTTCCGGCTTTAAGCTGAAATCTCTAAGTATGACTGCTTCTCATGACCTTCACGACTGGTCGTTTAATATGACCTGGAAGTTTGAGCCTAAGCTTGTAAAAGAAAACGGACAGTATACCTACAATTTTGACCCGTATATTTCAATCGGAATTGTCTGGAAACCAATGGACAGCATGAAAACTACAATCGTCAGCGAATACAACAAGACAAAAGAGAAGAAAGTCTGGGAATTGAACCCGAAATAATTCGGTCCGTAATGAATGTTGAAAAATGGACTGCTATACTTTATAATTATACTATTGTGAGTGAATATAAAATAATAGTTCCCGACAATGATGTGCTTGCTTGTGTCTGCGGAATAAATGACAGTAATCTACAGCTCATAGAAGAAAGTCTTGGAGTTTCCGTTTATACCCGGGGAAATGAAATCTCTATCGAATCAGAAAATCCCGAAATAACCCAGAAGTTCCAGTTTATAATGGACAGAATTATAGACGAGATTTATGACGGCGGAAAAAACTCCGAGGATATTGTCGTTTCAGTATTAAACACTCAGAAAAAAGTAAATGCAGATGAGATTTCTATTCTTGTTCCAGGAAGCGTAAAGAAAATCTATCCAAGAACACAGAATCAGGCAGAATATATAAACCTTTTGCAGACTAAGGATATGGTTTTCTGTACAGGAAGTGCGGGTAGTGGAAAAACCTTCCTTGCGGTTGCAGAAGCACTGCGGCTTGTTCTGTCGCACAAAAAGAATAAGATTATCATTACAAGACCTGTAGTAGAGGCGGGCGAAAGCCTTGGTTTTTTACCGGGAGACCTTGAACAGAAAATAGACCCGTACCTGCGACCTCTCCGCGATGCAATGGAAGCAATCGTAACACCGGAAACTGTCCGCAAATTGTCCGAAGCAGGAATAATTGAGGTTGCACCTCTTGCCTATATGCGTGGCAGAACGTTGAACAATGCGGTAATCATTCTTGATGAAGCACAAAATACAACCTGTACCCAGATGAAAATGTTCCTTACCAGAATGGGTGACAATTCAAAGGTTTTTATTACAGGCGATCCGACTCAGATTGATTTACCTAAAAAAACACAGTCGGGCTTAGTACATTCAATCAGCATTTTATATAAAATAGAAGATATTGGCTTTATGGAGCTTACTGCAGATGATGTAGTAAGAAACCATCTTGTAAAAAAGATAGTAAGGGCGTACGAACATGAAAGCGAAAAATGTGAATAAAGGCGAAAAGAATAGCATTAAAGCTAATATTTTTGCCATTCTTGGTGATTATATAAAAAAACATTATCAGTATCTGCTGCTTTTCCTTATTTCTTTCCTTGCTGTTTCAGCACTCAATTTTGTAAAGGTAAGCACTACAGAAACTGTAGCAAACTATTCTCTTGATGAGTTTGAAATTGGACAAATTGCAGACAGAACAATTATTTCTTCAAAAACAATTCTCCCTGATGATGTTGATACAGTCTCCATTCAGGCTGGTGAAAAAATTATTAAAAAAGGCTTTCCTATAACAGAGGACGGATATGCCAAACTTAAAAAAATGGCTGCCTCTCCAACTTATATAGATTACAGAGCCTTTGCAGATTCAGAGCTTTTCCTGTTTCTGCTTGGCATTTTATGGTATACGCTTTTTTCTTTCCTGCCTTTCAAACGAAAGCTTCAGATTAAAGAACCAATTTTCCAGGTAATCTGCTTCCTTCTTGTTTATTCAGTTACAGCTTTTTTCAGAAAGCTTGGTGTTTTTTCAGATCCATATTCAGTTTGTATAATAATTCCTTCGGCTTTATGCATAATGCTCACCACAATCCTTTTTGGACAAACCTCTGCGGTAATTCTTTCGCTCATAATGTCGCTTGGTGTGCTTTGTGCTACAGAATGGGAGCTTGTACCGTTCCTGTTTACATTGGCGGCAACCTTCTGTGCACATGGAATTGTCAGAAAAATAGATAACCGCCTTGATCTTATTTTTGCAGCAATAATGCTTTCGGTTTCTAACTTTGTTTTTATTCTTATTCTGACAGTGATTTTCAACGACACCTTTACCGATATGGGCAAAATATTCGGTGGAGTTATTGCAAATGGATTCCTTTCCGGGGCTATGGCTTTAGGTTTCCTGACTCCTTTGGAATATATGCTGAATACCGCTTCTGTTTTCCGTCTTATGGATTTAAGCGATACAAACAGCCCGATTTTTAAGCAGATGCAGATTCAGGCAAATGGAACTTACAATCATTCCATTATGGTTTCTCAGCTTGCCGAAAGTGCCTGCCGCGAAATTGGAGCAAATGCACTTCTGGCCAGAGTTGGCGGTTATTATCACGATATTGGTAAAATAGATCAGAGTGAATACTTTGTAGAAAACCAGTTTGACCACGAAAACAAGCACGACGAGCTTAATCCAACGCTGTCTGCTTCTATTATAAAGAGTCACGTAAAGAAAGGTGTGGAAAAAGCTCATCAGATGCATCTTCCACAGGATGTTATAGATATTATTTCTGAGCATCACGGAAACAGCGTTATATCTTACTTTTATAAGGAAGGAAAGGAAAAGGATCCAACCCTTATGCCGGAGGATTTTTCTTATCCTGGAAATCCGCCGACTTCAAAGGAATCTGCAGTTGTTATGCTTGCAGATACTGTTGAGGCTGCCTGTAAAACTCTTGATAACCCGACATCAATCAGACTTGAAAAGTTTATTACAGTGCTTATAAACCAGAAGGTTGAAAATAAACAGCTTGATAATTGTGACCTTACATTCAGAGATATTTCTAAAATAAAAGAATCGTTTGTACATCTGCTTACGGGCTTCTATCACAACAGAATTAAGTACCAGAATCAGCAGGATCCTGAAAAAGAAAATAAGGAAGCAAAGGATTCCAAAGAAGCTAAGGAATCTAAGGAAAAATAAATATGAGTAATAGAATTTTTGTTTGTATGCAGGAAGGAATGGACGCGCCGGAGTGGCTTCCAAAGGTTGAAGACTTTATGACAAAGGTTATGAAGGAGCTTGGCTACGACGGGGAAGAGGTTTCCATAATGTTCTGCGGTGATGAATATATACGCGAGCTAAATAAATCATACCGTAACATAGATTCAGCAACCGATGTTTTATCTTTTGAGAATGATGAAGTTTACGAGGATGAGGAAGGAAAATGGAAATGCGTTGGTGACATTGCAATAAGTCTTGAGACATTGCCTGTAAATGCCGAATATTTTGATGAGACTAAAAACAACGAGCTTAAGCGTCTGCTAGTTCACGGATTGCTTCATCTGAACGGAATGGATCACGGAGAGGAGCATATCGAAGGTGGAGCAGAAAAGAAGCCGGAATCAGCTCCGGAATGTGAAATGCTTAAGCTGCAGGAAAAAATACTTGAAAAACTAAAGGATGAAAAAATTATAATATGAGCTTTTTTAATAGAAAAAAGAAATCTGGAAAAAATGCGGCAACTGAAGCCGAAGCAATACAGCAGGAAATCTTAAACGAAGAAAAACAGGATATGATTCAGGGAGTAGAGGATTTGTCCAAAACTTCTGTAAAGGAAGTAATGATTCCTCGAATTGACGTAGATTTTATTTCTTCAGATACACCACGTGATGAATTGATTGAAAAAATAGTAAAGAGCGGACATTCCCGATTCCCGGTTTATACAGATTCAATAGATAATGTTATTGGTGTACTTTATGTAAAGGACCTGCTTAAATCCTTTGCAGAAAATCTTCAGACACTTGAACTTTCAAAAATCATCAGAAAACCATATTTTGTACCGGAAAGCAAAAGAATTGACTCACTGCTGCGCGAGTTTAAGAGACATCATCTTCATATTGCAATTGCAATTGATGAATATGGCGGAATCTCCGGTATTGTTACAATGGAAGATATTATTGAAGAGATTGTCGGAGATATTCAGGATGAGTTTGACAAGGAACGCGAGGATATTATCACTGTGAACGAAAATGTATGGCTCTGCGATGCGCGTGTTGACCTTGACGATCTTAATGAAACAATTGGTTCTGCTTTCCCTAACGAAGATTTTGATTCGCTTGGTGGTTTTGTTTTTGACTTATTCGGTAAAGTACCTGTAAAATATGAAAAGTCCACATGGAAAAACTATGATTTTATAGTTCAGGATATGGAAGGACATAGAATCAACGTAATAAAAGTTATAAGAAACGGTGAAGATGAAGAAGCTGACGAAGAGTAAAATTGTCATTTTATTTTTAAGCTGTGCTGTTGTTTTTTCTCTCAACGCAACAAGTCTTATTTCTCAGTATGATAAAGCGGTAGAGCTTCAGCAGAACGAAAGCTATTATCTTGCTTCTCAGTATTATCTTGAAATTGTTGCAGAAAATCCTGCGTGGTCAGATGCCTGGTACAATCTTTCGGAATGCTCATATAAGCTCGGCGAGTTTGATCTGGCACTCCAGTATCTTGAAAATGCCGAAAAATATGAAAAGGAAAACCGCAGAATTAAAAATATGAAGGGAATGATTTACATTTCCTTAGGCAGAATTGATGAAGGCCGCGCTATTTTTGAAGAAGTTCTTAAAAAATATCCGAATGATATAGATTCTCACTTTGGACTTGCCGAAATTGAACTTTACGAAGGACGTTTTTCCGGGGCAGAAAATCAGTATGCAGAAGCCTTAAAGCGACAGAATACAAACAGAAAGGCTTTGCTTTCTCTAGCCCTTGTTTGTGCCGAAAACGGTAAATACGAACAGGCCGAAACCTTCCTGCGACAGGCTTTCTCTTATTATTCAGGAGAGGCTGAGGTTCATTATTTTGCAGCAATTATCTATAGAATGAAAGGTGACTTGCAGACTGCAGAAAAGCATTGCAGAATTGCGGTTGAAGTTAATGGTGATTACGAAAAGGCTTATGAGCTCTTGTCTACTGTTTTGTATGAGCAGGGACGATATTCAGAAGTAATTGACATAAGCGATTTCCTTATCAGAAGAAACAGGAAAAACGCAAATGCCTGGTACATAAAAGGAACTGCACAGCTTAGAATGGGGCGGAGCAACGACGCAATTGGAACGTGGTCGACAGGGCTTTCGGTTGCTCCGCAGGACGAGCTTATGCGCAGTCTTATGGAAATGGAAATCCGTGAAACTCTACCGCTCACAGATAACCGAAGAAAACAGTGGGCAGAGTTCCATTTGAATAACGCAAGACAGTATGCCGGCCGCTACGATGGTTCAGGTGCCGTTTATGAATATCAGAGAGCTTTAATTCTTGATCCAATGAATTACGAGGCTCGAAAAGCTTATGCAGATATTCTTGAAATGAACGGAATGTACGAGTTCTATCTTGAGCAGCTTAATTTTATAAATGAAAATAACAAGACTGAACTTTCTACAAAACAGAAAACAGAGCTTTCCGACAAGAGGGAAGCGTATGAATCTCTGCTTAAAAACAATATTTCAAAGCAGTGGAAGGTAGATTCCCTTTATCTCGATAAAACCCGCTGGAATATTGCAATTTTCTATGAAGAAAACGGTTCAAGCTTTGTTCACGCCGATGCAAACAGACTTGCCGCCGCTGCCGCTGCCGATATTTTCTCGGGCGTTGCAATTACTTCTGTAAAAACTCAGGTTAAGCCTGTTGAAGGTTATGGCGAAGCCTTTAAAAATGCTCGTGCCGGTAAGTTTGATTACTTTATCATTCTTTCTATAAACGAAGGCCAGAATGATTTGACCTTGAGCAGCAAAATGTATTCAGGTCGAACAGGTCTTGAGATTTCCGATGAAAACTTTTATGCAATCGGAAACAATCGTTTTTCTACAGCTTTAAGACGCTTCAGAAATTCTGTACTCGAAAAGCTTCCGCTTCGTGGAAAAATCCTGCAGCGAAACGGAAAAACTGTGCTCGTAGATATTGGACGTGCCGAAAATGTAGTAACAGGCTCTGAGTTCAAAATCATACGGAAAGGACAGGTTAGAACTGCAGATTCTGAAAGTGGTTTGACTTATAAAGATAATGATGTTGTTGGAACTCTTGTAATTACAGAAGCTGGAGAAGAGGTTTCTGTTGCTTCTATAAGCAGACAGGGCTTCTACGACAGAATAAACGAAGAGGACGAAATTGTGCTTGTTTCCTTGCCGGAAGCTTCGGAAGAAAAAGGAAGTGCCGGCGCTATTGATACAGTTCCTCTTGCAGACGAAAAAGGAAAAGCTGTAATTGATGCAGAAGTAAAGGGAGAAGAGTTTGTAGACGAGATTCGTAAATCTGTCAGTCATCCTTCAATTCTGGAGCTTTTGAGGAACATATACTAAGCTTATGAAAAGATTTAAGTTATTGTTTGTTGTTTTTTTCTTAGCTTTCTCTCTAAATGCACAGGTAAAACCTATTGTTCAAGATATTTTTGCTCAGGCTGGAAACGGTCCAAGAATAAACGTTTACTGGACTCTGCCAAAAAATGTTCGTCCAGCAATTACAAAGCTTTTACTATACCGTGCAACTCAGCCGATAACTTCTTATTCACAGATTGAAAGAATGCTGCCGATTGCAGAGCTTTCGCCAGAAACAACAGGCTATACAGACACTATCAGCGATTTTAATGATTATTATTATGCTGTAATTGTGTGCAACGACCGTCCTTATGATTTAATAATGATTTCAATGAACGCTACTGTAACAGGCGCACATCTTACTGCCGTTGTACCGGAAAAAAAGCAGTACAATTACGAGGAGCCTGAAAAGCTTTATCTGGATGGCGAAAAACGTAAAACTCCGCTTCCATACATTGATTATGTTGAAGGCTTAAACAACGAGCAGCAGATTTCTGAATATACGGCAAAATCTACAACACAGTTTTATTCAAGTTCTCAGAATAATTATAATGAAATAACTCCTTATTTTTTTGAAGAGGATTTAATCTCCCCGGATGGCGGCGATGATTTTATTCTTTTTGAGATTCTGAAAACAACCTTTGTTCAGGAAAAATACGAGGAAGCTGTTGTGGAGCTTAAAAGACTTACAAACCTGAATATAAGCAAAGCTGTTCAGAACAGAACCTATTTCTACATGGCAGAAGCTCAGTTCTTTATTGGTCAGTACGATGAAGCCGTAAAAAACTTTATCAATGCTTCTTCCGCCTATCCACAGCTCACAAAAAAGTGGATAAACCTTTCTTTGGATAAGCTGAAAGTTCCGGAATAATTCTGCCTTATCACATTGCTATTTAATTTTTTCGTTATTTGTGATAATCTACCTTATTATGTTAGAAGAAATTAGAATTCCTATTGAACAATTACGCGAAGAAATCATGAATGTCTGGGGGCGTCTTTGACTCGGCTGCAATAGATAAGGCAATTGCAGAAAAAGAAGCGCTTACCGGAGAACCAGGCTTTTGGGATGACCCTAAGGGTGCCGAAAAAGTCATGTCTCAGATAAAAAAACTTAAAAATAGAGTTGAGCCGTGGAGAAAGCTTATTTCAGATATGGATGATCTGGAAACAATGTATGAGCTTGCTCTTGAATCGCAGGAGGCTTCCGATGAAGAGGAAGTTACCTCAATGTTTAATGCGGCTAAAGAAAACTTCGAAAAGCTTAATATCTTAAATCTTTTGTCTGGCGAAGTTGACCAGAATGATGCATATCTTACGGTACACGCAGGTGCTGGTGGAACAGAAGCCTGTGACTGGGCTTTTATGCTCAGCCGTATGTACCTTCGCTGGTGTGAAAGACACGGTTTCAAAACAGAAGTTGTAGATGAGCTTGAAGCAGAAGGCGGAATAAAATCAATTACAATTCAGATTACCGGAGATTATGTTTACGGTTATCTTAAGGGAGAGGGCGGTATTCATCGACTTGTACGAATAAGTCCGTTTGACTCAAATGCACGCCGTCATACTTCTTTTGCTTCTGTTTATGTTTATCCAGTGCTTGATGATACAATTGAAGTTGAAGTAAAGCCTGAGGATTTAAGAATAGATACTTACAGGGCTGGCGGAAAAGGTGGTCAGCATGTTAATAAAACTGACTCTGCTGTCCGCTTTACTCATATTCCTACAGGAATTGTAGTTGCGTGTCAGACAGAACGAAGCCAGATTTTCAATCGTCAGGCTTGTATGAGCATGCTTAAGGCAAGACTTTACGAATACTACAGGGAACAGAAAGAAAAGGAAAACTCAAAGTTTGCAGCAGAAAAAAAGGATATTTCCTTTGGAAGCCAGATACGCTCGTATGTTTTCTGTCCATATACAATGGTAAAGGATCACCGTACAAAATATTCTGTAGGAAATATTCAGGGTGTTATGGATGGCGATCTTGATGATTTTATGAACGCTTATCTTGTAGCTAAATGGAAGGGTCTTCCAATGGATGGTACAGGCGACGATGACGAAGAGGTATAGTTTTTCATTAAAAAAACTTACAGTTTCAATTATTATTTTTCTCTTCGGTGTATTATGCTTTGCGGCTGAAAATACAAACTGGATTGTAGCGGCAGAGCAGTTTGAATCTACACAAAACAAAACAGATTCAATCTCCAATGCCTTAGTTGTCGATATTCCTGGAAGAATCCTTGAAAAGCTTGATAATGCGTTGTACAGGGAAATACCGTCTGACGAAAGCTATGAACGCGAAACGTATAAGCTAAAAAACGACAGGCTTTCTTTGTTTCTTCAGCTTTCTAATGCAATTAAAAAAAGAGACGCTCTTGTTCTGGAAAACTACAACGAAAGGGAGCTTAAAACAAAAATTGCAGATGAAGAAAAAAAGATTCAGGAAATAAAGGACAAGATTGACGAAAATATAGAGCAGCAGAAGGAAATAAAAGATAAGCTTTTTTCACAAGGTTCTGCTGATAATAGTAAAAAAGAAGTTTATAAAGAAGAAAATGCCGGCAAGCTTCGGAAAACGTTTGATGAATACAAAACCTTTTTTAAGAATGTGTTCGAAGATGAAGAAGAGCATATTATTGAAAAAATCACTCCGTATAGCGGTGGTTCTGGGGGCTCAGGACTTTATTCGCGTTCAACAGCTTTACAGGACGCAGATTATGGAAGCAAAGTATTTTCTGACGAAATGCTTTCTAAAAAAATAAATGCCCTTATGTATGGTCAGATTACTACATATGGTGATTATGTTTTTGTTACCGCTTCTTTAAGGGTGTACCCGGGTGCAAATGTTATTGCTACAGTTTCCGAAGCAGGAGCCATAGATGAGCTTGATTTAATTGCAGACAGTATTGCACAGGGCTTTATTCCTGCCGTAACAAACTCACTTCCAATATCACTTTATGTGAGCATAACACCGCCTGAAGCTGCAAAAAAAGCAATCGTTTATATAGATGAAGTAATTTATCAGAATACGGGTGAGCTTATTACACTTGATTCCGGTGTTCACTTTGTACAGATTGTTTCGGAAAACTACAGAACTGCCGGTACAACTTATTTCTTTAACGGTAATAAAAAATATCTTGTAGAGGTTGAGCTTGAACCTTCTGTACAGGGAGAAATATATCTGGCACATCAAAAGGAGCTGGAGGGCGTATTCTATCAGAATGGAATGGCTGTACCTAAAACTGACGATGGAAAATCAATCATTGCAATAAACGGTGATGTTGTTCTTGGTCAGTTTGTTGCGGAAAATGGAGAAGCAGCCTTTTTCTATATCCCTGAAAATATGATTACAAATCTTTCTACGCTGGAAATAAATGCAAAGCCGTTTGACAGAAATGATTATATAGAAAAATACAGACGGAAAATGTACAACTCGTACAGTATCCTCATAATCTCTTTAATTCCACATTTTGTTGCAAAGGGACAGTATAAGGCAAGAGAAAATACAACCGAGGGTGCTGGTGCGTGGAATATTGCATCGAAGGCAACCACTGCAGTTGCAATCGGGTGTGGTACCTGGTTTGTATACAATCTTGTAAGATATTTTATGGCGGCAGACAGTGTAATTCCTGCTGAGCCGAAGAAAAAGAATGAAAAGAATAAGAAAAAGTCTAAAGAGGCGGAAGAATGAAAAAATCTTTTGGTGAAAAATTAAAATCTCTGTTTTCGAAAAAGGCAGCTATTAATGATGATTTTTATGATGAACTGATTGAGCTGCTTGTTGAGGGAGATATCGGGGCAAAAACCTCTTATGAAATAGTTGATGAACTTCAGAAAATCTGCTCTGACAATAAAATCCGTGAGCAGGATCAGATTTTACAGGAGCTTAAAAAGCTGCTGCTTGCAAACGTAAAGTCCGTTGAACTGGCTCCCCAAAAAGATAAGGTAAACGTCTGGATGATTCTTGGCGTAAATGGAGTTGGAAAAACAACCTCTGTTGCTAAAATGGCAAAATACTACAAGGATTCAGGCTTTGATAATGTTGTGCTTGCAAGTGCAGATACATTCCGTGCGGCTGCAATTGAACAGCTTGATTTGCACGGCAGCAGAATTGGTGTTCGTGTAGTAAGCCATCAGCATGGTTCAGATCCTTCTGCTGTAGTTTACGATGCTGCTGAAGCTGTCCGCGCAAAGGGTCCTGGACTTGTTCTTGCAGATACAGCGGGAAGACTTCATAATAAGGAAAATCTTGTACGCGAGCTTCAGAAAATAGATAAAACCTGTCGCTCAAAAGCAGATGAAGGCTGCTACAAAAAAATAATTGTAATTGACGCAACAACCGGACAGAATGCGCTGCGACAGGCTGAGGTTTTCAACGAAGCTGTAGATGTTGATGCAGTGATCATGACAAAGTACGATTCTACCGCAAAGGGTGGAGTTGCTGTCACTATCGGCAGGGAGCTTGGTATTCCTGTTGCCTTTATCTGTACCGGCGAAAAATATGAAAATATAGGATTTTTTAATCCGGAAGAGTATGTGGACGATTTCTTAGGATTATGAGAAAGTTTTTTTTCCTGCTTCTGATTGTTTCGGGAGTGCTGACAGTTTCTTGTTCTCGTAAAAAGCTTTCGTTTTCTAAGACGCCGACCGAGGCTCAGGAATTAATTTTCCAGATGGCCTTAAAGCACAAAACAGGAAAGCCGGAAAAAAATATCGGAAACTTTTATTATCCCGAAAGGCTTGATAAGTTCTTTTTCCGTCACACTCTTGAAAACGGTGAATCGCTCTATCTTATAGAAAAATATTATCCTCTGTGTAAGGGCAAGCTTGACTGTTACGCTTTTAATTATTCAGATTTTGATAACGGAAACTGGGTTGAAAGTGTAGTTATGGCAGTTGAAGAGGAACGGCTTGCAAACGAGCTGCTTGACCTGCTGGAAAATGATATGGAGGTGCAGCCGCCTATAGAAGAGCTGCCTGATAAGGAGAAGCTGCTTTCTGAAGAAGCTGCAGAAAACACAGAAGCAGGTGCTTCAGATTCAAATGAAGGCGAATCAAAATCACCGGAAGAAATAGAGGGTGAAGCAAATGCCGATGAAACTGGTGAAACGGGAGACGCAGACGCTAATGCACAAGAAGGTTCTGAAACTGAAGCTTCAAGCCCGGATGTACCTGCCGTAGAAGTTTTGCTTACAGATTCCATGAACAGACTTAAGAGTCTTGAATATGGAAAGGAAATCTTTGTTCCGCAATCAGAGATTGGAAAATCAGTTGTAATTCACTCTTACGGAGAAAAGGTTGTAAGAAATATATATGATTCGCAATTCAGAATTACAAAAAAAGAAACCTGGAAAATTGTCAGCATTGAAGATTCAAACCTTGAGCTTGAAGAAGAGTATTTTTACGAAGGTAAAAGTGACAAGGCAAGCAGAAGAGTTGTAAAGTCTCCGGAAAAAGAGCTTGATATTCGTTATGACAGTAAGGGGCATGCAACTCAAAACAGAACCTATTTTTTCTTTGGCGAACAGAAGCTTTTGAAATCTGAAATGAATTGGAAATATGATGAGGATGGTAATCTTGTAAAAGAACAGGGTGTTGATAATGAATATAAAGACGGTGTCCTTGTAAAGCAGAATGCAAAAGAGCAGATGTATGTTTATGATAAAAAGAAGGTTAAAAAGGGTGGAAAGGGTGATGATTCTGACAACGAGGATATTCCGCCGATTTATGAATACTATGAAGACGGCAAGCTGAAAATCAGAACAGAGCATACTGCAAAGAATGATTACACTACAAAAATATATTTTGAAGATGATTTTGTCCTGACTACTTATTATGAGAATAATAAAAAGGTTAAGGATGTTTATACGGTCGGTGGTCTTGTAAAGAGGGTAAAAACTTATGAGTGAAAAAAGTTCTGAAAAGAGTTTTATTTCTAACTTAAAATGGATACATGAAGTTTCAAAGCGTTTTGCCCGTGTAGATAGAAAGGGGCGTTCGGCTGTAACTTCGGTGCTTGCTACGCTTGGAATCTGTTTTGGTGTTATGACTTTAATTGTAGTTATGAGCGTTATGAACGGCTTCCAGATGAGCTTTATAGATGCAATTATGGAAATCTCTTCTTATCATTTGAGGGTAACGGAGCTTCCGGTTGAAAAAGAACAGGAGCTGTATGACTTATGCAGCGAAAACAGAAACATACTTTCGGTAACTCCTTTTTACGAAGCTCAGACTCTTATGACCGGTAAACGCGGAAGAGAAAATGCGGCAATTATCAGAGCTGTTAGTCCTACTATTTATACGCAGGATAAAGGCTTTTATGAACAGCTTAAAATTTCGAGCGGCAGCTTTAATCTTTCAGAGCCTGATTCTATTGTAATGGGCTCTTCTCTTGCAAGAAAGCTTAGCGTTGATGTCGGCGATACTGTAAATCTTTTAGTACTCAGCGGTGGAAGCGATGTAAGCCTTTTTTCCGATGACAGAAACTTTCAGGTAACGGGTATTTATACCTCCGGTTATTCTGAAATTAATAATACATATTGTTTTATCAATCTTGAAGATGGTGAAAAGCATTTCGGCGAATCTGCAAAGAAAACGTATGGCATTAAGCTTAAAAATAGAAATGATGATATGCACACTGTTTCTGTATTGCAGAAAAAGCTGAAGGAAGGAAAGCTTCAATCCTGGCGTGATTACAACAAAACCTTTTTTGGTGCCTTACGCATAGAAAAAAATATGCTTCTGCTGCTTGTTGCGCTTATTTTTGTAGTAGTCGGAATCAATATCTATAACGGTATGCGAAGGCTTGTTTTTGAACGGCGAAGTGAAATCGCAATCCTTTCGGCAATTGGAGCCAGAAACAGCGAAATAAAATCAATTTTTATTATGAGAGGCTTTACAACCGGAGCCATTGGTGCCTTTGCCGGAGTTATTCTTGGGCTTCTTATAAGTATAAACACAGAGTTTGTTTTTAATCTTGCTTCAAGCTGTATGTTCTATGTACAGTATTTTTTCACAGCAATTTTTTCTCCTCAAAACCTTATGTTTGTTCAGGAGAATTCAACTTATGCAGTATACGCAAACATTCCTGCCAGAATCTTTTTCTCAGAGGTAGTGATGATTGCTTTGTTCGGAGTGGCAGCTCCTTTGTTTGCATCGTGGGCAGCCAGCAGAAATGTATTAAAGCTTACAGTAGCGGAGGTTTTACACGATGAGTAACGCTGAAGAAAGAAATAATATTATCGAAATCAGAGGACTGGAAAAAACTTACGTAACCGACAGCGAGCGACTTACAATTCTTAAAGACCTTGATCTTACTGTACAGAAAGGCCGTAAGATTGTAATTGCCGGAGAAAGCGGAAGCGGAAAAAGTACGCTGCTCAATGTAATCGGCGGTATAGATACTGTTACTGCAGGCACTGTTATTGCGGGAAAATGGAATGTCGGAAAGCTTAACGAAAACGAAATTGCAGAATACCGTTCTGTTTTTCTTGGATTGATTTTCCAGTTTCACTATCTTCTTAAGGATTTTACTGCACTTGAAAATGTGTATATGCCGGCGTATATTGCGGGAGTTAATAAAAAAGCTGCTGTAGAAAGAGCAGAACAGCTGCTTGCCGATGTTGGTGTTTATGACAGAAAAAATCATCTGCCGTCTCAGCTTTCTGGTGGAGAAAGACAGCGTGTTGCGGTTGCGCGTTCCCTTATAAACGAACCGTCCCTTATTCTTGCCGATGAGCCTACCGGAAATCTTGATCCTGCAAATGCTGTTATGATTGGAGACCTTTTATTCTCAATGGTAGAAAAATATAAAAAGACACTTTTGCTTGTTACTCACGATATGAAGCTGGCAGAAAAGGGCGATGTCTGTTATAAGATTGTAGACGGGAAATTACAGGAAGCAAGATAATGACGATTAAGGCCTCTTTAAAATTTGCACGTTCTCTTATTTTCCCAAAAACAGAAAAGAAATCTTCGGCACGGAGAAGTCTGTTCGGGGCGCTGCTTTGTATAGGCTTAAGTATTGTTCCGCTTGTTGTTGTGCTTTCAATTTCTAATGGAATGATAAACGGAATGACAGAAAGAATTATAGGCTTGTCGTCAAGTCATATTCAAGCTTATGTTGCTTCTACAATAAAAGAAGTGAGCACTGCCGAAGATTTCCGGGCTTATGCTGATGAGCTTAAAAAGGTTGATGGAGTTTTGAGTACTTATCCTGAAGTGAGCGTTACAGCGCTTGCGGCCGGAAAATCAATGCGAACAGGCATTCAGATAAGGGCAATGGAAAAAAATATTTTTACAGAGAATCCTGCATTTGTGAAGCTTTTTACAGTTACCGAAGGCTCTGTAGAAGATTATGTTAATTCGCCAGATAACGATAAAGCTGTAAAGCCTGCAATAGTAGGGCAAAAAATGGCAGAAACCCTTAATCTACATGCGGGCGACAGCTTTAGAATAATTACAACTAAAACCTCAAATGGAAAGGTTTCTCCAAAGCTTTCTTCGTTTAAGGTTTGTGCAATTGTTACTTCTGGGTATCAGGAACTCGATGCGCTCTGGGTATTTATTCCAATTGAAAATGCCTATTCTTATCTTTCACTAGATACTGCAAATTATACTGTAATGATAGAAACCGCAGACGCCTTTGCTACAGAACTTGTACGAATCCAGCGGTTTATGCAGAAGCAGTTTGGTCGATATGCAAACTTTTACAGATGGGATCAGGTTCATGCTGCAGAGTTTGAAAACTTTTCTTCAACAAAGGTTATGCTCGTGTTTATAATGATGCTGATTGTACTTGTTGCTTCAATAAATGTTTCTTCGGCAATCGTTATGCTTGTTATGGAACGAAGAAAAGAAATTGCTATTTTGAAGAGTCTTGGTGCATCACCATCCGGTATAACGCTTTCTTTCCTTATTACCGGTATGGCCTGCGGAAGTGGTGGAGTTCTGCTTGGACTTCCAGTTGGACTTTTAGCATCTGTAAATGCTAATCAGATTGTTCAGTTTATAGAAAAAATTGTTAATATGTTTGCTAAGGTTGGATATCTGTTAAAGGGTGTCCCTGCAAACGAAATAACTGCAATAAAGCTTATGGATCCGGCATATTATCTGCAGGAAATCCCTGTGGACTTACCATTTGCTCAGATTCTGCTTATTGCGGCAGCAACAATTCTTCTTTCGCTTATAGTTTCTGTAATTCCTGCGGTAAAGGCTGGAAAAGAAAAACCGCTCGATATTTTAAGAAAAGCATAATTTAAAGAAAAGCATAAACTTACAGTGCCGATTTTAACCCCTTCTGCCGATAATATAAAGACAATATATTGAGGTGACAGACAATGAAGAATTTTTCTCCTCGTGCAAAAGAAATAATTGCTGTACTGGCACAGGATGAGGCTAGAAAGCTTGGAAGCAAACAGCTTTTGCCTGAGCATGTAATACTTGCACTTATAAAAAAACAAGATGGATTGGGATATCTTATTTTTAACAGCTTAATGCTTGATCCGATAGAATTGCAGAGAATAATAGAGAAATTTTTTGAAAACGAACCAAAAATTCCAACATTAGAAAAGCTTCCTCTTAGTCATCGCTATCAGCAGCTGCTCGATATTGCGGGAATTGAGTCTAACGCACTTCATAATGATTATATTGGTACAGAGCATCTCCTTCTTGCGGCAATCCGTGAAGAGGGCAGTATAACCGCACGTTTTTTTAATGCGGCAGATTATACAATGGCAGATGTTCGTTATATGGTGCAGGATCTCCAGAACGAAAAAAACTCTTCCATGAGGCAGAAACAGGCAGAAAATCTTGTTGATACAGTATTCAAGAGTCTTTTCTCCGATGAATATGCCAGTGAGTTCTTTGGACCAAACGATAAAAAATCAGACAACTTCCAGAAAAAGCAAAATCAGAATAATCAAACGAACACAGATAAGAGCCAGCAGAAGAAAAAGGATTTGTTCCTTATGGAGTTCTGCCGTGACCTTACAAAAATGGCTCGAGAAGGCAAGCTTGATCCTGTTGTTGGCCGAAGCAAGGAAATCCACAGAATAATTCAGATTCTTTCAAGAAGAAATAAAAATAATCCTGTTCTTACCGGTGAACCTGGAGTTGGTAAAACAGCAATTGTAGAAGGACTCGCAGAAAAAATTGCAGAAGGAAAGGTTCCGTCAGAATTACTCAAAAAGAGAATCCTTTCTTTAGATCTTGCATCTGTAGTTGCGGGAACAAAATACAGAGGTGAGTTTGAGGAAAGAATGAAAAAGATTCTGAACGAGCTTCAGGAAAACAAAGATATCATTCTTTTTATTGATGAGCTTCACGCAATAATTGGTGCCGGTGGAAACGAAGGTACAATGGACGCTTCAAATATCATGAAGCCTTCCTTATCACGCGGTGAAATACAGATAATTGGTGCAACAACAACTAAGGAATATACAAAGCACATAGAAAGAGATATGGCGCTTGAACGAAGATTCCAAGTTGTAAAGGTAGAAGAACCAGACTGTTCTGATGCAGAAGAGATTCTTGAAGGCGTAAAATCACAGTACGAAAAATATCACAATGTTGTTTATTCAGATGATGTAATTCCAAGTATTGTTCGTCTTTCAAAGCGCTATCTGCCGGAAAAAGTACTTCCTGATAAAGCAATAGATATTCTTGATGAAGCTGGTGCTGCAAAGAAGATTCAGGAGGAAGAAAGACCTTCCGAGCTTGCTGAGCTTGAAAAAATGAAGCAGGAGCTTGAGGAAGAAAAGAGAATCCTTATTGAAGACCAGGATTACGAAAAAGCTGCATATATCCGCGACAGAGTAATTGAATTAAGAAAAAAGCTTACCTTATATTCAGATTATATTGAAAAAAACAGAGTTTCAAAATCAAAGCTTGTAACTGCTGCGGATGTAGAAAAAATTATCAGCGACATTACTGGTATTCCACTTCACGAAATGAGTCTTTCTGAAACTGAACGAATGATAAAAATGGAGGATGAACTCCATAACACCATAATCGGACAGAATGATGCCGTAAGAATTATTTCAGACGCAATCAGAAGAAGCAGAGCCGGTATTTCTTCTCCAAAGCATCCTGTAGGTTCATTTATTTTCTTAGGACCAACTGGTGTTGGAAAAACTCAGCTTGCAAAAGCACTCTCTAAATATCTGTTTGGTACAGAGGATTCCCTCATCAGAATTGATATGTCCGACTTTATGGAAAAGCATACCGCAAGCCGCCTTGTTGGAGCTCCTCCAGGATACGTTGGCTATGAAGAAGGCGGCGTGCTTACGGAAAAGGTTAGAAGACACCCATACTCCGTTGTTCTGCTTGATGAAATTGAAAAAGCCCATCCAGATATTTTCAACCTGCTTTTACAGCTGCTTGAAGAAGGTGAGCTTTCAGACAACCTTGGCCATACAGTAAACTTCAGAAATACGGTTATTATCATGACAAGTAATGCCGGCGCCCGACAAATTACAAACGAAGGTCGTGTTGGCTTTGGAACTCTTGAAGGGGTAATGCCTTACGAGGAAATAAAAGCAAGCGCTATGAACGAGCTTAAAAAGCTTTTAAATCCTGAGCTTTTGAACCGAATTGACGATGTAATTATCTTTGATGCACTCAGCAAAAAAGAAATCTCTAAAATTGCGGGACTTCAGATTGAAGAGCTTGCACAGAGACTAGCAGAGAAAAAGCTTACAATATCTGTAAAAAAGAAGGCAATGGAGTACCTTATAGAAAACGGCTACAATCCTTCTATGGGTGCACGTCCTATGAAACGGCTTATCCGCAAAGAAATAGAAGATCCGCTTGCAATGGCAATTCTTACAAACAAAAATAAGGATAATGACCTTGTCGTTGTAGAATGTGTAAAAAACAAGTTGAAAGTAAGGCTGAAAAGTAGTAAAACAGAAACAAAAGAAAAACAGTCTGTTCAAGTTACTGAGCCTGCGAATAAAAGAAGACGGTAACTCCCTGCACAGACGTTGGAGCGTTATACAATGAAAAAGCTTTTACTCTTCTTATTTATATTAGGACTTTCTGTAAGTATTTTTGCAGAGGACGTAATCCGTATCGGTCTTTTGAATGGACCAAGTTGTATTCCTGCTGCCTTTTTAATAGAAAACAATAAGGAAATTGCAGGAGCAAAGGTAACTACCCAAAAGTTTGCCGATGTTCCAGCCCTTCTTCCAAAAATGCTTAAAAACGAAATTGACATCGGTTTTATGCCGCTCAATGTTGCCGCAAAGGTTTACAATTCTTCCGGTGCAATTGTTTGCTGTGGAATTACAGGAAACGGAAACCTTTCTCTTATTACAAAAAGCAAGGATGTAAAGCGCTTTGACGATTTAAAGGGAAAAACTGTTTATGTAGCGGGACAAGGCGCAACTCCAGAATATATGTTCAAATATCTGATTGAAAAAAATGAAATCGATGTGAATGCACGCGATGGAATAGTTCTTTCTTTTTCAATTCCAACAGCTCAGATTGTGCCTCAGCTGCTTGCTGATAAAATCCAGTATGCTGTTGTTCCGGAGCCTTTTGCTACAATTGCAAAAATGAAATCAAAGGATGTTGTTGTTGCAATTGACCTTCAGAAAGAATATGAATATTTTGCCGGAAAGGGAAGCACTTATCCGCTTACGGTGCTGGTTGCTCGAAAAGGCTTTGCCGAAAAAAACAAAGAGCTGCTCGATGCTTTCCTTGCAGAATATGAAGAATCATATAATCAGACCTTAAGATATCCAAAGAAAGCAGGTGAGCTTTGCGAAAAGCTTGATTTCGGACTTGCTGCAGGTGTAGTTTCAACTTCAATTCCAAGAGCAAATTACGTTTTTGTTTCTTCTGAATATGCAAGAAAGGATGCTGAAAGTCTGCTTAATCTTTTCCTTGCAAACGACGAAGCTTCTATAGGTGGAAAACTTCCTGATGATGGATTCTACTTCAGATAAGCTTAAAAAATACATTTCGTATATTGTTTCAATCTCACTCATTTTTATTATATGGATAATTGCCGCTAAAAAAACAAGCTCTGCTCTTATTCTTCCTTATCCTTCAGAGGTTGCTGTTGCCATGGGAAAGCTGTTCAAAAATCCTGAGTTTTGGAACAGCTTCTTACATACTTTTTTGCGCTGTATAATTTCTTTTGGAATCTCTGTTGTACTTGGAATAATTCTTGGAACAGTCTGTGCGTTGTCCGCTTTCTGTAAAAGGCTTTTTGAGCTTCCAATTGCCATAATCAGGGCGACACCTGTAGCCGCAATTATTCTTATTGTATTGTTCTGGTTTAAATCTAATACGGTTCCAATTTTTGTTTCTGTGCTTATGACGCTGCCGATTATGATTACCTCGGTTGTTACAGGTCTTTCATCCTCAGATAAAAAGCTGCTTGATATGGCTAAGTGCTTTTCCCTTACCGGCAAAGATATTTTTTATTATATAAAGCTTCCAGCTGCAATTCCGTTTATACTTAATGCAGCTGTTTCGGCTTTCGGGCTTACCTGGAAGGTTGTAGTTGCTGGCGAGGTTTTAAGTCTGCCAATAAATGCAACTGGTACTTTGCTTCAACGGTATCAGGTTCATCTTGAATCGGCTTATGTACTTGCAGCGGCTATAATTCTTGTAGCAGTCAGCTTTTTCCTTCAGGAGCTTTTCGCCTTTTTTGTAAGGAGGTATCTTAAAAAATGATGATGAATAATCAACCTCTTTTACAAATAGAAAACCTTACGATTATGCAGGAAGAAAATGCTCTTTTCCGTAATTTTAATCTTTCTGTTGCTGATAATGACAGGCTTGGGATTTTTGCACCAACCGGAACTGGAAAGACAACACTGTTAAACTGGCTTGCAGGCATAATGCCTTGTGGGGCAGAAAAAAACGGAATTATTAAAACTGAAGGAAAGCTAGTAAAGCAGGAAAAGCTTACCGTTTCGTATGTTTTTCAGGAGCCGAGACTTATACCGTCTGTTTCCGTGGTGAAAAATGTTACGCTTCCTGTAGAAAAAATGTACGGAAAGGAAGAGGCAGAGAAAAAAGCTTCGATACTGCTGGAAAAGCTTTTCCTTAAGGATAAATTAAACAGTATGCCTGAAAAGCTGAGCGGAGGAGAAAAGCAGCGCGTAGCAATTGCAAGGGCTTTTGCTTATCTTGGAAAGCTTTTACTTATGGATGAGCCGTTTCATTCTCAGGATGAAGAAAAAAGAAACCTGCTTATAGAGCTTACAAAAGAAATTATTGAAGAAGAAAACAGGGCGTTAATCATCATCAGCCATAATAAAAGCGATTTAGACAAGCTTGGGTGCAGAATTATAACAGAAAAAGATTTTGTTGTATGAGATAACGTTTTATTTTATAATAGTAAGATAAACAAGTGTGAGGAAAATATGATAAAAGAGTTTTTGGAATACGAAACAGTTAGAAACAATGCACTGAAGCTTGCAAATAAAATATACAAGGATAATTTTTTCCCTGATGTAATTTATTGTTCTTTGCGTGGCGGCGCTTATATGGCAAACGTCATCAGCGAATATTTTAAGATTCTGGCAAAGGTAAAGCATTTTCATCCGGTTTTATACGCTGGTGTTGTTGCACGTTCATATTCAGATATTGCACAACATACAAAAGTATTTATTGACGGCTGGACTTATCCACCGGAGAATCTCAGACCTGGAGATAAAATCCTTCTCGTTGACGATATTTTTGATTCAGGCAGAACAATCAACTGTCTGGTAGAAACCCTTATGAACAGCCGTGGTATTCCTCGCGAAGACATAAAGGTTGTTGTACACGATTACAAATATTTTACTTACTATAAAGAGCAGCTTCCTATTCAGCCTGATTATTATTGCCGCAAGTTTGAAATTACAAAGCCTGAGGAAAACCGCTGGATTCATTATATGAGTCATGAGCTTGTAGGCTTGTCTAAGGAAGAGCTTGAAAATTATTACTTCAGAAATGATCCTGAGCTTATTGAAGTTCTTGATCCGTATCTTGGAAATAAAGTACTGGATTAATATGAGAAAAATTGTTATTGCCGTTATCTGTTTCTTCCTCGCTTTTGCTGTAAATGCTCAGAGTGCCGGTTCTTCTACAATAAAGGTACTTAGTCCTGTTGAAGGAAACTGGTGCAACAAGCAGATGCTCATAATTGATAATGACGATAACGGTGAATATTATTATTCTCTGAACGGAGCAGACCCGGAAGCCTTTGGCTTTGCCTACGATGGTCCTGTTCTTATAGATTTGACAGGTGAAATTACCCTGCGAATTAAAAAAGTAGGCAAGAAAAAAATCGAAACGAAAATTAATTTTACGGTACATCAGGATGAGGCCATAAATACGCCATACCGTTCCTTTATAGAAAGCTTCTACGATTCCGGAGTTTACAATTATACCTCTGGAACCGAGCTTGAGATTCCGGATGATTTATTGTACAGCTTTGGGCTTCCGCCGGATTCCTTTATTCAGGGACAAAGGCTTGTTATTTCAGATAAATCTGTTCTTATAAGATATATTCCGTGTGTGCTTTACGACCAGATGAGCTACAGAAAGTGGCGTTTCATTATCAAAACCTTCCCACAGAATGCTGGTGCTTATTCCAGAAGAGATGTTCCTTTTTATATAACCGATTGGGACACTATCACGTTTACAGACCAGGACCTTATTTACAAGGTTGATTCTGAATACTGGGGCCAGCCAAAGGAACCTAGAAAAATCAATAGAAATACAAGCCATATGATTTCCTGGCAGAGTGTTGATTATGAGTTTGGAAATCCTATTGAATATTTTGTACTTCCACCAAAGCCGGAACTCGTAAAATCTCAGGATGAATATGGCGCAACCATTTATTCCTTTGACGGCGACAGCTCTTATTCTTTCAGTCTGCTTTCGGATTCTGATTATGATTATCAGGAGCTTTATAAAACCTTTGGAATAGATACCTTCTACGGCGACAATGCACAGGGCGAAGTAGAGGTGGGCATTTTTTCAAATGCAGTTTATCAGGGAAAAACAAAGGTTTCGTACAGCATAAACAAACGTCCGCCGGCTCTACCTGAAATTAAAAGCTCTGCACAGTCGTTTTATTCGCGCAATCCTGTAAAGGTAACAATCAATGGTGAACAGGGAAGTGACCTTTATATTGCTACAAGTAATCCGTATTTTATAAAGGATTTCAGTTCAATTTATTCGCCGGACGACAGTGTTTTTAATCAGGTAAAAATGTCGGCCTGGAAAAAATCAGATTCCAATTCAATATCACTTTTGTTTGAACCTCAGGGAGAAGGTGCCGCATACTATAAGGTAAAGGCATATTCTGAAAACGGTAAAAATAAGGGAAGCGTTTCTGAATACAGTGTAATTATAGACCAGTATAATTATTATTTTGATGAAACCGCAGATGCTTCTATTGCAGACGGTACGGCAGACAGACCGTTTACTTCAATCCTTCAGTGTGTTGAGCCTGTAAATAACGGACGCTATGCAAGACTCCGTGTAAAGGGTCCTCTTAAAATGCCGGATGAACAGATTACGTTCCTTTCAAACTGTGAGATTGTAAATGATGGAAATGCAAGCCTTATCTTTAATAAGGACAGCGCAATTGTTGTAAAAAATGCTTCGTTCTCAATTGATGGCTGCCGTATTGAAGCAGATTATTCAAACGACAAGACCTTCAACAGAAGCTCTCATATTTTTAAGCTTGAAAACGCAGTGCTTAATCTTACAAACTGCCAGATTTCTACACAGTTTGGCAGAAACGGAACGTTTATAGACAGCTACAATTCTTCAGTAAAAATGAGCAGAAACATTATGGCTGTAAGTGCAAAGGTTTATGCTTCGTGCATTTCCGGTGTAAAAACTAAAATTAATTTACGCGATTGCTCAGTGAACATTACTTCAGAAACAGGTGTTTGTCTTTCCTTGAACGAAGGCGACATTACCCTTAAAAACAATTCCTTTAAGGTTATCGGTCAGAAGGGACGTGTTGCAGAGCTGTTCTCTGTACGTGGAACAGTCAGCGACAATTCGTTTAAGGCAGAGCTTAGAAAAACAGAAAATGCAAATCCTGTATTTAAGGATGCCGCTTCAAGCGTAAAAGAGCAGAATAATGAATACTTCGGATTTTAAGCTGCTTACAGTCGGCTTTGACGAAGCGGGTAGAGGTCCGCTTGCAGGACCGGTGTGTGCGGGTGCTGTAATTCTCCCAGATGATTTTCCTGTAAATCTTTTAAACGATTCTAAAAAGCTTACCGAGAAAAAGCGGCTTCTTGCAGAAGAAGTTATAAAAGAAAAAGCCTGCTGGGGAATTGCACTCGTAGATAATAAAAAAATTGATGAAATTAATATTCTTGAAGCCAGTATGCTTGCCATGAAGCTTGCTTTTGAAGAGCTTTACAAAAAGCTCCCGGAATGGTGTGCTGCTAATGGAATTGATTTTTCTAAAATAAATATAAGCGGGATTACTGACGGAACTCGTTGTCCTGAAGTTCCTGTGCCGTGTGTTTGCGAACCAAAAGCAGACGGTAAATATCCGAGTGTAATGGCAGCTTCAATCCTTGCAAAAACATGCCGTGACAGAATAATGATTGAGTTTGACTCAATGTATCCTGAATACGGTTATAAAAAACATAAGGGCTATCCTACAGCAGAGCATAGAGCTATATGCCATAAGATAGGCCCTTCGCCAATTCAAAGAATGTCGTTTAAGTATTAAAGCTTAATCTTCTTTTGGTTCTGTAGGAAGCTTGCTTACTACATGGATTCTTCCAGTGCGTTTAATGCCGTCACTTGGAGTAGCTGTGCTTCCGTCTTTTTTCATTTTATAGATTTTTTTGCTGCCGGCTTCAGAACCTTTTTCTGTACCGTGACCGTATTTTGCATCCTTAGCAGCCTTTTTCTCTCTGGCAGCCTTCTGCTTAGCCTTTCGGTTTTTCTCAATAAAATCAAGGGATTTTTCCATACCCTGTAAAAACTTCTGCATGTCTTCAGAAAAAACAGCAATCTGATGTCGGTCTGCTTCTGCGCCGTCTCTGTTTTTGCTTTCTACAATCTGAAGGAATACATCACCGGTTCTGTTTTCTTTTACATTGAAAAAATATGAACGATTATCAAGATAGACTTGGGTAGTAAAAAGTTCTCCACGTGCACCCATAATATTCTCCTAGTATTTCAACAAAATAGCATAAAATGTCAAAGTTTTCAAGATATTACCAATATCTTTCTAGTCAACCTTTTTAATTATAGCAAGAAAATCAACACCTGTAAGAATGTTGTCCGGCTGGAATGATTTTCCGTCTGGAAGATCCATAAGCTCGTTTTCTACAACACCCATTACTGCATCAAAATCAGGATTTTTCAATCCAACATCCTTTATAGGACTTTTTGGATTTGTCATTTTTGCATAACGGGTAGAGTAGCGTGTAAGAAGCTCAGGTTTTCCCTTTGATTTTACATACAGATTCCAGATATATCTTGCAGCCATAATGCGAGAAATTGCATTGGCATTTGTGATAGTGAAGGCTGTATTAGCGGCATTATCCTTATCTGTTGCAGCAGAGAAAACACCGTACGCTGTAAGCTTTTTTGTAAGCTCGGCATTGCTTATTTTGCCGCCACCTGTAAAGTCTTCGAGCAGCTTTGTATTTTCCATAGTGATTTTGAGCATAACATCTTTTGTAAGAGGTTTTGCTAAATCAGCAGATTTTAAGGAACCGTTCAAAACTGAATCATCAATTCCGGCAGAATAAAGCTTCCAGACATTATCTCTAAAAGGTGTGTAAACCTTTCTGTATTTAGGCTTCTTTTCGCTGTCAAAAATAAGGAAAGCTGTATCAAGTGCGGCAACAGCCTTATCATACTGATTCTTTTTGTATAACATCTTTCCTTTTTCAAGCATTATAGTTCCGTTCTTACCATCGTAGGAAAGGATTTCTTCTGTTTTTGCAAGGCTTGAATCTGTATTTTTTTCAAGACGGATTCCAAGCAGAAGTACGTAAATATCATCACTCTGATTTGTTTTTGCTTCCTTGTAAAAATCCTGAGCTTTCTTAGTTTTGTTTTCCATGTAATAAAGCAAGCCGTCCATTGCCTGAAGATGAGCAAGCAGGGCAGGCTCGTGTGTCTGTGAAAGCTTGTTTTCAATATTAAGATGAAGCTCCGGTAAACCAGAAGATTCAATCTTTCCCTTCATTGTATATTCAGCATCATAAACAATAAACTTTTCTTCGTATTCAGAAATTGCACCAAGCATAACAGCAGAAGCTTCTGTTGTATCAAAAATATCTTCCTGAAGCGTACTAGTACAGCCGGTAAAATTAGCTGCCATAAAACAGAAAGCTATGCCTGCAATAATAAAGCTTTTTTTAATTATTTTTTTCATTGTCTGACCTTCCATGCATTAAGTTTATTATCTATTGTTATTGCCAAACAGTCTTCAAGCTTGTCTCCGTTTACGTCAGCAAAGACAATATCACCGTAGCCTGTGAGGGGGAAACCGTTCAGGTATTCAAGATTTGCATTAAGTCCATAGATTACGTTTGAATCGCCGCAGATAAAGATATCATCTGTGCCGTCTTCATCATAATCGTAAATTGTTACCCAGCCGTTTCTTGCACTTAAGTATGGAATCTTTACATCAATTACATCTCCGGAAAGACTTATTCTGTAAATGCTACCGTCGGAAGAAAGTGCAATAAAGTATTTGCCGGCTGCTTTAAGATTTGTGTAGAAAATATTGTCGATATTGATAGGGAAGCCTGGTACAACATTGTATGCTGAATCCCAGACAGTAAGCTCACCAGTTTGGGTAATAAACGCTGTATAAAGCTGCTTGTCTATTTTTGCAATACATGGAGAACCGTAAGAAATGCCTTCAACTTCAAGAAGAGTTGTTTCTGTGATTGAAGAAGCTTCTTCAAGAATATGAATTGTACCTGTAAAGCCTTTTTCATAAACCGCCAGCTTGTTCTCAAATACGCTTGGCTTTGCTTTAATGTCATTTATAACGTCAATTGCAGTTTGTGAGATTTCACCCTTTGTGTTTACCATAACAAGCTGTCCGTCGGCTGCAAAATAAGTGAGCTTGCCGTTGAATACAGTCGGTTCGCAGGTTGGAGCCTCGCCGGTAATTATAGGGAAGTTTAGTGCTGTTTCAAGCTTGCCGTTCAGAAGATATACATTTCCTTCTTTAGTAAGAGCCCAGAGCTCCTGTTCATCCTTTTCGCTGCTGTTTGGAATAATATAGCTGAGGTTGTTGATTTCCTTTGAGCTGGTGTTAAGTGTAAGAATATTTATTCCCTTAACATTATCCTTTTCGCGCCAGTAAACCATTTTGCTCTTTTCGTAGTTAGCCTTGTACAGAGCTGGAGTTGCCTTTGTTTCAAGCTCAATAGGGAAGCCCGGAATATGAGTTGTAGAGCTTGATTCACATGCGCTTGCCTGCAGCGTAAGATAAAGCACATTGTTCTGAATCATAACATCGGTACGGCCAATATTATAAAGCTGAAGAATATCTGAAACAGTTGATTTTTTCTTAATAAAGAATGGAACGCTTCGTTCAAGATCATAGAAAAGGCTTACAGAAGACTGTGAGTTATGCTTTTCCGAAACCTTCTGCCAGTTTTCGTTCTTGCTGATTTTTGCACCGCTTTTTATTGCCGCATTTATTGCCGCAAGATTTTCAGGAGATTGTGAGAAATAAACAAAGCCGTCCTTTACCATATAGTAAGGCTTAGGAAGATTGATTCCAAAGCCTTCAATCAAAGTCTGGAGGAAAGCCGGGAACTCAATACGAGGCATTCGTATACCGTCCAGCAGAAGACTGTTGTTTGCCTTGAACACGATTGATGAAAGAATTGTATCGAAAATGTACTGACGTTTTACTTCATCTCCAACCTTTATTGCAAAAACAGGCTCAGCCTTTCCTTCAATACCTAAAACAGCATATTCATCTGCAGTCCAGCTGAAAAGAATGTCCTCAAGCGAAGCTTTAAACATCATCTTGCAAATGTTTCCGGCATCCTGCCACTTTTTCTTAAGCTCCGGCTTGTCGGTAAATACTTCAAAAGCTGCATCCTTTAATTCGGAAAGGTTGCCCGCTGTGAGGAAGGTGTAATACTGAACGGAGTTTGGAAGCTTGTTCAGCAATACAGGAACCTTTGAATCCTTTTGCACAAGCTTTGCAAGAGGTTTATCCTTGTTTTCTGCAGAAACCTCAAACGGAATCTTTATGGAAATGTCTATATCGTTGTCGGTAATGCCGAAGTTGATTTCGCTGAGCTGGTTTGTAGTGAGCGACTGAGTAAGAGTCTGAATGTACTGGTTATCTTCTTCCAGAAGCGAAAGAAGCTTGTTTCCGTCCGCAGTGATTCTGAACGGCTGTGTAAGCGGCTGTTTAAGCAGCTTGAGCTGTTCTTTTGAATAATTTGATTCGTTATTAAGAGCAAGACTTGAATGAAGAATTGCCTTGTCGTTAGTTACTATAAAAAGATTTTTGTATGGCTTGAAGTAGTAAATTGTGTCTTCAATTCTGTATTCAAAGCACGATTCGTTTCCAGCCATTGCGTATACAAGGTTAGGGATAGAGAAGAAACGATAAACTACAGGCGATAACCGTGTTGCGGCCGAAAGAAAGCCCATGTCTACAACGCCAAGGAAAGAGTTTTCGTTGTAAAGAGCAGCATCTACTCGGCGCGAAAGTGCATAAGAAACAAAATAATTATTTCTGATTTTTGATTCACGCAGCTGCAGGAAGGTTTCGCGGAACGTAACGAGCGGTTCATTTGCCAGAAGAATATCGGCTGCCTTAAGATCAAGAACTGGTTCTACAGCATCCCAGATTGAATCTGTTCTTACGTAGGCAGAAAAGTCGGAAGGAATTGCATTAAGGCTTTCTGTTTTGTTGAAGGAGCAGAAGCCTATCCAGCCGGCAATTATCAGGATGATTACGAGTAAAAAGATCAAAAGTCCTTTCAGAAATCGTAAAATAAAGGGCTTTTTCTTTTTTCCGGTATTAGTTGTTGTCGTATTATCTATCGTTTTTTTGTTAGAATCATTTTTGCTCATACCTTTAATTTTACGTGAAGATGAGCAAAAAAACAATATATTTTATAGAAAGTAAAGAAATAGGAAATTAGACAGCAGGTAATTTAAGTGCTATAATGGCTTATCTTTTTGAGGGTGATTTTATGAAAAAGTTTATTCCGTTTGTATTATTCTGTGGTTTATTATTAAGTACATTGTTTCTTGGCTGTGAACCAGCAACAAGTCCAAAAGATGAGCCTGCTCCAACACCAAATCCAGTTGAGAAGACTCTTACATCAATATATGTAAGCAAACAACCGGATAAAACAACATACGAGTATAATTCATTACTTGATCTTACCGGTCTTGTTGTAAAAGGAAACTATAGTGATAATTCTTTAGAAGTTCTTGAAGGCTGGACTTCAGAGCCAAAGGCAGGTTCAAAACTTACAACTCCTGGAACTGTAACAGTAACAATATCTTATGAAGGAAAAACTACAATTTTCACAGTTACCGTGGCAGCAAAACCTGTAATTACTTCCAACGAATATTTCTGGGGCACCTGGGTACGAATGGATAACGGAAAAGAATACGAAGTTTTGGAAACTAGTGTTGTTCAAGGTACAAATAATTACAAGGTAACGGCTTCAGATAGTACAACGCTTACTGTTAATACGCTAGGTAAGTTTACAAAAGAATCTGACGGTGTAATTGTATGCAATAATATTCCTTACTATAGAAAAGGCGGTGCAAATCTTGAATACTCGCTCAAGCTTGTTGGTTTTACGACAAACGGAAGAGCCGCCGGTATTGCAATGAGCGGAATTAAAGGAAAAGGTAAGTCAGAAAAATACAAGAACTTTGAAAGTGACGGTGAAAGCGACTCAAACGGAGAAATAAAGCTTAAAGCACCTACAGCAAACGATACGCAGACTGTAGAAATCTCAAATGGAAATGATTTAGTTGTAATTCCTGGTCTTAAAATCAACAACTCCGGCGACTACATGGGTACTGTAGCTCTTGTCGGCAAGGATGATTATAACCTCAAAATCACTGGAACTATTAGCGACGACCAGAAGGATAACGGCTACTTGTTTGGAAATAATGCAAAAACCTACAATATGCAACTTACAATCACAAACATCAGCGAAAACAAGTGTTCAACTTCGGGCTGTTCAATTGAATCTGAAGATAGTAATCTTGTTCTCAGTTCGGAAACAAACCTTAAGGGCTTTACAATTTCAACACTCGCAGGCGGTGCAACAAAGACAATAAATATTTCATTATCTTATGGAGAAATAACAAAGCCTTACGTTGATACAGGTATAACTGTAACTATAAAGAACTCAAAACAAGAGTGGAAAGACTATGTTCCGCTCAGATTTTTTAAGGGAACTATTCCTATTACAATTGCGGCAAAGAATCCGGAAAACAACAGTAAGGCAGCCCTCAACGGTTTTATAATCTATCCTGATGGAAATAACCAGTTCTTTTCAATTCAAAACAGCAGCTGTAAGCCAATTTTTGTTCCGACCTTTGGAAATACAAAGCCTTATATGCTCGTATTCAGTGGTGCTACTGTAACTTCTCAGCTTGATGATAGCACCGAAATGTATTATACGGTAGAACCTGCTTCTCTTAATACAAGGACTGTTGTAACAGATGGAGAACTTGATACTATTTTGAATTATATAGACTTTGGAGGCGAAAACCATTCGGAAACAACTGCTTATAATGTTACAGAAGGTTTTGAAGCATATCTTAGTGAAGGTGAAATTGACTATTATAAAATAATCGCCGATAGCGATACCTATTACGGACCGGGTGGAAGCGTATTCTATACTGTAAGCTACATGAACGAAAAAGGTGATGCTCCAGATACATTCCTTACAACAGAAGGGGCTGTTTTGAAAGCAAATCAATTGCCAGAAATGACTTGCGACGGTTATAAGTTCCTTGGCTGGTATTCTGATGCTACAAAGGCAATTCCTGACGAATATGCAGTTTGTGACAACATAACTCTTACTGCAAAGTGGCAGCTCGAAAGCTATCCGGTTGTTTATGAGCTGAATGGCGGAACAAACCATGCGGCAAATCCATCGGCTTATACGATAGAAAGCAGTGCGATTACGTTAGAAGCTCCTGTTAGAACAGGTTATGATTTTGATGGATGGTTTGTTACGGAAAACTTTAGCGACAGTGCAATAGAAACAATTGGCGGTGGTGCTAAAGGTGAAATTACGCTTTACGCAAAGTGGACTCCTGT
>JAFZRP010000121.1 GCA_017619795.1 Treponema sp. | reverse complement strand
GGTACCAGCTCATTCAGACTTGGCGGCAGCAGCCACTGTTCGCTCTGACTGTACGGTTTGTATGTGATTTTATCGCTTACGCCTCTGCTCATATTTAAATTTTAGCAGATTTGAATTCACTTGTAAATTTAAAATAATTAGGGCTGCCCATTTCTTTTTGGACAGCCCCTGTTTAGTCATTTGTTCGCTGCTTTGTAAAGACTATTTTCTCTGAGCTTGAACTTCCTCAGCTAATTTCTGAACTTCTTCCAACGACAGACCAACACAACGGGCAATTTTTTCAGGAGAATCACCTTCGCGTAAAAAATTCTTTGCATTTTCAACAGCTTTATTGTGTTCACCACGTTTTTCGCCAATAGCAATACCAGCTTCTAAGTCATAAGCTCTTTGTCTTTCCCAAGTCATATACTGAACCCTCCATTGCATATTGTGTTTTGCATCAAAAACGTATTTATCTAAATCTGCGGTATATTCATTTGATGGTTTGTTAGATATAAGAAACTGAAAGAAACTTCTAATCTCTTCATCTTCAATCATTCTAGCACAAGTTTCTGCAATAAAAAAGTGTTTTATGGCTCTGTCATTCAGTTTAGTCTTGCCATCCTCTTCGCAGATATATTCAAAAGTGTAAACAGGTAATTCTTTTTTGAAAATGTCATCAAGACAAATAAATATGATATGAGAATCTTTTAATTCCTTGTAAGTCTGTCCGGATTTCAAAGTGTCTAAATCCATTAACGCCTGATAGTATCTGGAACGTTCAGGTAATTCTTTTGTATCAGTAGCCTGTAATTCAATATCATACATTTTATTTTTGTCTTTTACAAAAACATCAAGTCGAATGCCTTTAGAATCAAAATCAATTTCAATTACTTCTTCATTGTGCATTTCCATTTTTTCGATTTCAATTTTTAGTAACATTTCAATCAGGTGTTTACAGGCATCAAGATGATGTCGCATGACTTTATAAAAGATAAAGTTATTTGCGAGAGTTGCTTTTTCCCATTTTTCCTCCAGTGCAAGCTGCTGTTCTTGTTCTTTTGTTAGATACTGATAATTCATATTTTCCTCCTCGAATAATTGATAGCAGTTTTGCTTAGCAAAACTGCAAGCGAAAGCAGATTCAATTGTTAATTACCCTAAGCAGAAGCTTTCGCTAATTAATAGTCAAAACTTGAAAAAAAACGGAAGTTTTTTTGAAAAAAAGTGAGAAAAAAATGAAAAAAAATGTGAAAAAGGCAAAAAAGCTAAAAAAAGTGTTCTACTTATACTTCTCAATAAGCTCTGTACGGTTTTTAACGTTTGTTTTGTCGTAAATAAAGCTTACGTAATTTTCTACAGTATGAGGTGAAATAAAAAGCTCTTCGCTTATTTCTTCGTTTGATTTACCCTGAAGGAGCTTTTCCAGAATGCGTTTTTCCTGCTTTGTAAAAAGGGGAGTGACGGCATTAAGCTTGTCCTGACCGCCGCGCATTTTTTCTTCAATGTAGGTGCCGCCTTCCTGAATAATCTTAAGGCAGTTTATAAGCTCCTGTTCGCTGGCAACCTTAGAAATATAGCCCATTGCGCCGCAATTTTTAGCCTGCAGAATATAGCCCGCAGTATCGTACATGGAATACATAACACACTTAATTGACTTAAAATACTTTGTAATATCCTGTACAAGAGAAAAGCCCGTTCCGTCTGTAAGCTGCACATCTATGATAATGATTTCGGGAAGCTCCGGGCTTTTTTTACCAAGCTCGTTCAGTTTTTCAAGGCATTCGTTTTTATCTGTGAAGATATAAGGGATTCTCCATTCCGTATTTTCTTCAAGATAATCCTTGAGTCCTTTTAAAAGCATTTTGTGGTCATCTACAATATAAAGTGTGTTTTTCATCAGATTATCCTCCAATGTAAACGGTCAGCTTAATCTGCATTCCATCGTTAGGGGCCGAAAGGAACTCAATAGTGCTGTTTTCCATAAGGGCAACCCGCTCAGACATCATCCTTAAACCAAAATGTTCTTTCTGATATTTGGCAGAAGTTACTTCATCAATTTTACAGCCCTTACCATCATCAATTATAAAGAGAGTCATAAAATGTCTGTTGTTATGGGTTTCGCTGCGGCAGAAAATCTGTACATTAGTTGCAAACGAGTGCTTTTCTACATTCTTTAAGGCTTCCTGAACAATTCGGACAATGTTACGGCAGTCTCTTTTGTTAAAATAATAGGTTGCAGCAGGATCTTCATTTTGAACCGAGCACGGAATATTTGTTTTTGTTGTATATTGCTCGCCAATAGTCTGCAGAATAGGGAAGATGTCGGTTTTTGAGCCGATATCGAGGGTGGAAAGCTCTGCCGGAGAAAGTCCGTAACAAATATCGCGCATTTTTACAATACAGCTTGTAATATCATCAATAACGCGGTTTTTATTTTCCTGGCTTTCTTCGGTAACCTTGAGCATTTCGGTTCGCAAACGAATGGCACGAATATCCTGGACAATAGAATCGTGAATATCAGAAGAAATCTTCCTGCGTTCATCCTCCTGAATGCTAAACACCTTTCGTTTTTCGGTTTTTTTAGCAACTGCCGCTCTTATTGTTAATAGTACAATCAAAATCAGCAGAACGAAGATTATTACAGAAAGGATGATGATGATTTTTGTAGAAACACTTATAGGGTCATCAGCAAGAATATTATTAGAAAGCTCAAGAATTGCCTGGTCTGCCTCTTCTCTGTTTCTGTATTTCTTAACTGTTTCTCCGTTGTAGAGCCAGACAGATTTCCTGTCAACATCATTTATTAAAAGAATCTCCTTTGAATTGCTTTGTACAACTTGGAAAGGCAGCAGCTCAGATTTATTTTCAAAATGCTTGTAGCGGTCATAAACAGGGGAATGTATTTTTGAAAGCTGTTCAACACGCGTTATAGAAAAGCCTTCTTCATCATCACAGATTTTAAAAATTTCGCTCCAGTCATGAGACCATTGTTTTTTAAAACCGATTCTTTTTTCTGAGTCTGTATTTTTTGCAAAATAAACTTCGTCGTTATAAATCTGGAAATAAATATCATCGCTGATATAATCCAGGTCGCCACAGAAGGAATAGTGCGGCTTGTAATAGCTTGCCGCACATTTTGTTGTAGGTTCTCCATTTTCATCTGCTGCAAAAAGATAATGATAAAGCGGAAACATATTAAACTCATCTCTTTCCTTCCAGAAAAACTGGAGAAGATCGTGTTCCTTTAAGTATTTTACAGCTTCAATATTGGTAAGAAGGGGACCGTCAATCGGTTTATAACAAAAAACAGGCGTTACATCTTTATCTGCAAGATCAAAAAAGTATTTCAAAAAGCCTTCATAATCAGGAACTTCCGGGTAAATAAGATAGTTCTGAACAACATTTTTCGTTACCCATTCGGCAAAACGGAAATATCGGCGGAGATTCTGTTTTTCAAAAGTTCCGTTGGCACTTTTAGTAAGGGCATAAAAGCCGGTGTTTTTGTATATATAATAATCAGAGTTTGCTCTATGGTCATCATTTGCAAAAAAATACAGAGTCTGGTTCTTCGGATTAAAGATAATGCTTGTTATATCTGATCTTCCAGCTTTTGTGGCTCTGTAAACCTCAAAGCTTTTTTCTTCATTTTTTGTGTTTATAAGGTAGAGTTTGTTGAAATTATCACTATGGGTATAAACGTTTACAAAATATGTTTTTTTATTATCTACACAGGCAAAATCGTATACATTACTTGGACCAAGCTGATTCTGAACGGCTATTTCCAGGTCTTCCGGCAGATTCTGGGTTCTTGCAAATAGGGCAGGACAGCTAAAAATGCACAAAAAAAGGCATAGCATTATCCTTAAAGCTGATTTTCTCAATATATTTTTCCTCATAATCACGATTATAAACCAAATGATAAAAATGGAAAGCGATAAATGACCAATCTGTAAAAAATAGGAGAATAACTCCCGCATGAGAAAACAAACTGCAAAAAAACACGGGAAATTAGGAGAATTTTTCCTTTTACAAATAATTTTTTTGCCCATATAATTTTAATAGACTTTTATAAAAACTAAATGTCATTGTCGTGCTTAACACGGCAATCGGAACGGAGGTTAAGAATGATTATGAAAAAAATGGGAACTCTGGCTGTTATAGCTGGAATTGCTGTTATGCTTTTGGCTGGTTGTGGAAACAAGGATCCCGAGGTTATCCGAGAAGAACACAAGGCAGAAAGTACTGATTTAATTAAGTTCAACAATGTAAAGAATGCCAAGTATCTGGCTACCCAGTGGGCACCAGAGACAAAAGGAAGAGCTGCAAGAGCAGGTGAACTTGATGCAGAAGATACACTTCTTGCTGTTGTAGAAAAAACTGATGATAATGGCGAAGTTGTGAAAGATGAATCTGGCGAACCAATACTCGAAGAAGCAGAAGTACTTGAAGTTCCTACAGAAGAGCTTAAGCTTTGCGACTGGTGTGTTCCTCAGCCTGTAAGAGAAATCTATCAGTGTCCGTATGATGTTCCAGAGCCAGAGGCTATGGGTGTTTATACTGTTTTTGCATGTTATATTGACTGGTGGCAGTATACAGATGGAACTCCTGCACCTGGAATCAGTATGCTTATGTATGTAAAGCCAGATGGAGCTGTTGTTGATGTTCTTAATGTTGAAGGTAACGTAAGGTATTATTGTGCAACCTGGTTAAAGGAAAATGATGGTGAAGATTACATTCAGTTTGATGAAAACGGAAACATTTTCGTACTTGCACATGATGATACTAACGATAAATTTATTCTTTTCCGCTATAACCCTCTTAATTCACAGCTGAACCAATTTGAACTTGACATAAAGGGAAGTACAAAAACAGAAATCCGTAACTTTAAGATTACAGCAGACGGAAAATGGATTTTCTTAAACGTTATGGTTGATAATAAGAAAAATAACGTTTATGCAATGTCTGTAAGTTCAGGCTCTAAACTTATCTCAATGTATCAGTATGAAGCAGAAGACAGACCTGATGAAACAACCTGGGCAGTTTCAAGCATTGGAGTTAATCCTCTTACAAACAAAGTATACTGGTATGTAGATGAATATTCAGATCCTCTGCGCCCTAAGTCTGGTGTTTATGTTGCAGAAAAAGGAACAAACGGTTATTCTGCTGACAAAGTTACACGACACAAGACTATAGGTTTCTATGAAATTGTTAATGCAGCTGAAAAATATATTGTTACAGCAAGAGATGAAAAGGGTAATGTAATTGAAAAACCTGTAAAAGATGTTCCAGATGCCAATTACGAAGCTTTCCTTGCATATTTGAAGAGTTGCTGTGATTATAAAGGCGATGTTGAGTTTAACCTTTCATACTTTAAGGATAAGGTAATTAAAAATATAGCAGTTGATTGGGAAGGTAAAACTATAGAAGATTTTAATGTTTCAGGATTATACGCAGCAGATTCTAAAGGAAATGCTCTTACAGATGTAGATGCTTTAAAATATCTGTTTGAGAACAGTTATTATGATATCTATAAAGACATAGTACCAGATAATTTTACAGACTATAAGGCAGGTGATTCAAATTGGGCATGGGCAGATAGAAATCTATTCCATTCTGTATTCCGTGATTTCTATAACTATTATTGGAACGGTCAACATGATTGGATTGATGATGATGGTGTAATTCATCATGAACTTTCTGGTGCTGAACAGTACAAGAAAGCGGGTTATTCTCTTCCTGTAGGTGAACCTTCTGCTGAAGAGCCAGGATTCCCACTTGGTATAATTATGTACAAGAAAGGAACAACCGAATCTGCTTATGTTATGGATGAAACATACGTAAAAAGTGCATTCGGAAGAAGATTTAACGGTATGGTTCTTGCAAATGATGAAGGAACCTGGGTATTGTCTGATGTATGGGATGGCACAATGGTTAATGCTGACAAGTCAAAAGGAAATAACAAATATGCAGTTGCATTCCAGCTTACAGATAAAGATGGTAAGTTTACATGTAAACAGCCAGGAACACTTAACGGTATTACATTCAAACCTAGATGGGATGCAGATTTACAGCGTGAATCAACAGATCCTTGGTACAAAAAGCCGTTTGCAGCTAACTCAAATGGTATTGCCGCTATTTCAATAGATCCAACGACAAGACAGCAAAAAACAATTTATTATCATTCAAATGGTGTTACAAAAGATCTTTTGGAAAATGATCCTAATAAATCACAGATTGCTTCAATTTATGCTTTCAATCTGTATGAAGATGCTTTAATTTACAATGCTGTTAAGAACAACGGTGGTTACCTTATGGTTAGCATTGACCTTAAGACTGGCAAAGCAACTAAACTTCCAATCGAGAAGAAAGTTGAAAGCATGTTAGGTTTGTAATTTAAGTCGTATCATTTTCTGATACAGATTTACGGGGCTGTCTGGATGATTCATTCGGACAGCCCTTTTTTGTTTTCAACAGGATATTTCATATTATTTCATAAAAAACTTGACAAATAAAATATACAATGTATATACTTTATATGGAGGTGACATATGCAGGCTGTAATTCAAAAGTGGGGTAATAGTCTTGGCTTTAGGATTCCTGCTCTTTGGGCAAAAGATAATAACGTAAAGAACGGTAGTAAAGTCGAAATCATTGCCGAAAAAGGAAAAATTACAATTTTTCCTCAGAAGAAAAATCTTGAAGATATGCTGTCTATGGTTACTCCCGATAACATTCATTCAGAAGTATCAACTGGACAGGCGGTAGGAGAGGAAGAATGGTAAAATCAAGCTATGTACCGGAAAAAGGAGATTTGGTGTGGCTTGATTTTGATCCTCAGGCTGGGCATGAACAAAAAGGCCGGCGTCCAGCAATTTGTGTTTCGCAAAAAATGTACAATCAGAAAATTGGACTTGCCTTGTTTTGCCCTGTCACAAGTCATATAAAAGGATATCCTTTTGAAATTGTTTTAAATAATCATTCAATAAACGGATGTATCCTCAGTGATCAGGTAAAAAATCTTGATTGGAAAAAACGAAACTGCAATTTTATTGAAAAAGCAACAGCCGATGAAATTGATTCTGTTGTTGAAAATATAAAATTATTAATCGAATAATAAGAGGTGAAAAAATGAACGAAATCTATGAGTTTATTAAAAAGTGTGGAACTTATTATCTTGCAACTGTTGAAAACGATCAGCCTAGAAACAGACCGTTTGGAACAATAAATATTTTTGAAGGAAAGCTGTACATTCAGACTGGAAAAAGCAAGGATGTTTCAAAGCAGATTCAGAAAAATCCTAAGGTAGAGCTTTGTTGCTTTGACGGTGCAAGTGGTCAGTGGCTTAGACTTGCAGGCGAGCTTGTTCGCGATGACAGACGTGAAGCAAAGGCAGATATGCTTGCTCATTATCCAGAGCTTGGCAGAATGTATTCCGCTGATGATGACAACACAGAGGTCCTGTACTTTAAGAATGCAACAGCAACCCTTTCCAGCTTTTCTGCTGCACCAAAGGTTGTTAAATTCTAAAATTCTTTTTTCAAAATTCAAGTACAACTTTAATGACAAAGCTTGTATTTGTTGATATATTAGAATAACACTTCTAGATAAGCGTTTCTTGCGGTTATTTCAGAAGCAGTGCCGGTCAGGCACTTTGTATTTTTTACAGGAGGAGCTCTAATGAGTAAATCATCCACAGTATTTACAGTACAGTCATTGTTTGCGATCAATCAGAGCCTTCTGGGACTCCCGGTTTTTTCGGATAGCGGATTAATACAAAGGTTGTTTGGCAGAGCAGGACATAATGTCCAGACTGTTTGTGAAGAAGATCGGAAGACTAACGCTTGACTTTTTTACACATGCGTTAGCTTCCAGAAAAGAGGAGAAACGTATGTGTAAAATTAATAAACCAATTATAGACATGGCAGCAACCGCTGCAAACATCAAAAGCTACAGAATCAATGCTGGTTATTCTGTGCGCGAAATCCAGTCAGTTTTTAATTTCTCAAGCCCTGAAGCTGTTTACGCCTGGGAGAAGGGTAAGTATTTGCCGACAATCGACAATCTGATTGTTCTTGCAGCAATTTACAGTGTTTCGGTAGATAGCTTTATTGCTACAAAGACAATTGAATTCGATTGTGAACTCCAGGATGTAAAATCTGCATAAATGGTGTTACAATAGCTGTATGGCAATTGAAGTTGGTTCAATCGGATATAACCACAGGCACGATAAGGATTATTACGCCCAATTCCCGGAAGGACCTGGGGCGTATCTTTTTCTTCTTGTAAAGTCAGATTCTGTTTTTACAATAAACGGAAAAGTGCGGACGGTTAGTAAAAGCTCCTACATCATCATCAACCCGAAAACTCCCTGCTTTTATAAGGGAGCTAAGGGGAATTACACCGACGACTGGTTTTTCTTTTGGCTTTCTGATGATGATAAGACTTTTTTAATAAAGAACGGAATTGTTTTTGACACTCCTGTTCACCTTGAGGAAATAGAACAGCTTTCCGCTTTAATTCATAGAATTGCCTTTGAGCATTTTTCTGCAGACAAGTTTCATACAGAAATAAAAAACAGCTATACCCAGATTTTCTTTTATCAGCTTATAAGAATTGCTAACAGCAGCGAAGTTGTTTCCAGCGATTTACTGAGTGCAAAGAACGAAAAGCTTATATATTTGCGTACAAAGCTTTTTCAGGACCCGCTGTATTTTAATAGTGTAGATGATATGGCGGCCTTTATGAACCTTAGCCGCTCCGGCTTTCAGCATTTGTACAGCAGTGTTTTTGGGCACAGTGTTATAAAGGATGTAATTTCTGGGCGGATAGAAAAAGCAAGGGAATATCTGAGAAGCTCGAATCTGACTATTCTGGAAATCAGTTCCAGGTGCGGTTATAAAAGTGAGTATCACTTTATGCGGCAGTTTAAGCAGCAGACAGGCTTTACTCCAACAGAGTTCAGAAACAGCGACACCTGGAACCAGATAAAAGAATCGAGAGGATGAATGGATTTTCGGGTCAAGCCCGAAAATGACAGTCTTAATAAAATCCAATGAACGACAAAACTGGATTACAGCGTGACTGTAAAATTGTTATTTGTATTTCTTCTGCTTTTACCGGTTTTTCAAGTCTTATAATCTTTTTGTAGCCAATTACAGTTCCTTCGTAAAGCAGTTCAAGCTTACCGTTTATTATTGCTTCTACAAAAAACTCTTCTACTCGCTGACTCTGGCTTATATCTTCCTTTATTATAATGTATTTAATTGCCGGAGCTTCATCATCAAAAGAAAAAACAGTTTGCACAGGATTAGCTTCAGAATAAATTGGAGTGCTAAGATTTTGTCGTAAGTATTCTCCAAGCTCACAAAGCCTTTCAACATCATTTTTATGAAACAGACCTTCGGGAGTTGGTGGAATATTCAACAGGAACGTAGCATTTCCACCAACGGAGTTTATATAAATATTCACAAGCTCTTCCAGTGAACGTACTTTATCATCTTCGTAAGTGTGATAAAACCAGCCCGGCCTGATTGACGTATTAACCTCTGCCGGATACCAGATGAGTTCCGGTTCATTTTCAAGAAGCTTTCGGCTGCCTAAATCCTGGTCGTGAGCAGAAATCTTACGCTGCCTGAACTCTTCTGAATCTGACTGCTGACTGTTTTCCTTTATAATTTCTGTGTCTTTTGTGCGAAGCGGAACAACACTCCATTCTGCTTCTCGGCAGTAACCGGCTTCGTTTCCACACCAGCGAACATCGGGACCGCAAACAGAAATGCACGCATTTGGCTGAAGCTCTCGAATTACCTTGTAATAGCGTTCAAAATCGTATATCTGTTTTTTACCGTTAGGACCTTCGCCACAAGCACCATCAAACCACACGGAAAAAACTTCGCCATAGTTTGTAAGCAATTCCGTCAGCTGATTACAGAAAAAATCATCGTAAGCTTGTCCCTGGCCGTAAAGAGGGCAATTTCTATCCCACGGAGAAAGATAAACTCCAAACTTTAGCCCATATTTTTTACACGAGGCAGCTGCCTGGGCAACAACATCACCTTTTCCATTTTTGTAAGGACTTGCGGAAACTGTATGCTTTGTGTATTTGCTTGGCCACAGACAAAAGCCGTCGTGATGCTTGCAGGTTAAAATAAGGCCTTTCATTCCGGCACTTTTAATTGCCTGGGCCCATTGGTTTGTATCAAGCTTTGTAGGATTAAAAATGGAAGGGTTTTCTGTTCCGTCGCCCCATTCCTTGTCTGTAAAAGTGTTTACTGTAAAGTGGACAAAGGCATAAAACTCCAGTTCCTGATGCGCAAGCTGTCTTTTGCTTGGACGAACCTGAACAAGTCTTTCTTCTAAAGTCATTTTTTATTCTACCTGGTTGCAGTTTTATTTATAATCCTCGTACTTTTTCGGGAACGCAGCATATTCACCAATTATTACCGGACGATTGATTCTTTTCTGCCATCTTTCGTACATATTAAAATCATTGCGCAATTCACCTTCATGCTGCCACGGAAGCCATTTTGCGCTCATTGTGGTCCAGGTTGCATCATTAAAGCAGAAGCCCTGTGGTGTATAATTGTGAACTTCAATTATCAAATGGTTTTCTGCACTGTCCGTAACTTTATCTAAAATGGACATATCTCTGTCAGAACCGCTGCACCCTTTTGGTGAAATAACAAGGTTTCTTTTTGCATGATTTCCACCCTGCGCACGAATTGTATCTACAAAAAGCTGGTTCCATTTATTTATATATTCCAAGGTTGATTCAGGAGTAACAGCGAGCCAGCCTTCATGTTCATCGTCAACCTCGTTCATGCTGGCAAAAATCAGTCGTTCATCATAATCTTCAAACTCTTTTGCAATCTGAATCCAGAGACTTTCAAAACGCTTGCTGTATTTGTTGTACATTCGCTCTGTTGCGCAAACCCAACCGTCGTGGTGAGTGTTCAAAATACAGTACATCCCTTCATCAATCACATAATCCACCACCTGATGAACCCGAGCCATCCATTCCGGATCAACCTGATCGTTTTCATCAATATGCTCTGCCCAGGTACAAGGAACCCGGACTGCATTAAAGCCGCATTCCTTTACGTAATGAATCATTTCCCGTGTGGTAACAGGCATTCCCCACGCAGTCTCAAAAGCCTTTGTGGTAGTTTTTCCGTTAGAATCCTTTTCGCCCCATTGAATAATCCAGCCAATTTCGCCAGTTCCTTCTTTTCTATAGTCATAGCTTGTCGCATCCAGAGTGTTTCCAAGATTCCAGCCTGTTTTCATATTGTGGACGGCGGTGGCAGCATCCTCTTCTACAAAACCGACTGATGTTTTTGAATAATTAAACTCATCCGACGGATAGCTTGCCATAATTGCATCAACAATCTGTTGGCGGCAGGTAAGATTTTTGCGGTCAATTAAATCATTGCAATCCCACCAGAAGCCTGTGTAGCCTGCTTTTCTGCACAAGGAATGAAAGAACTTTGCATATTCTGCTACGTCTGCATCGTTCCAGCCAGTTTTTTCTGCAGGTTTTGAATTAGTTTCTGCTGGATCTGAAGTGCCTTGTGCTGTTTTGCAGCCTGTAAAAATAAAGCAGCAGGTAAATACCAGTGCCCCGAAAAAAATTGATAATACAAAATTAAAAGGAGTTTTATTTTTCATACTCAAAGTTTACCGCTAAAATGAATAAAAGGTATGATTTTTTGTGTAGAGTTAGATGTTTTTTTATGCACATTTGGTTTATACTATATGTAGAGGCAGAATATGAGTAAATATCTTGAAAGAGCAAAAGAAATAAGAGCAATTGTAGAACCACATCATAATTGTGCGCAGTCAGTATTGATGACTTTTAACCGCGATGCAGGTGTAAGCGATGAGCTTGCTTATAAAATGGGCAGCTGTTTTGGGCTTGGAATGAAAACCGGCGGAACCTGCGGCGTAATCACCGGCGCACTTATGGCTCTTGGTCTTTTTGGTATTGATGATGTACCTACAACTAAACGCGTAGTTGAGTTTGTAAAGGAAAAGCACGAAGGAATGATTTACTGTGCAGATCTTTTGCGCGTAAACAAGGAACGCGGTGGCGAACGTAAGCCTCACTGCGATGCCATGGTTTACGAAATGGTCGAGCTTATAGAACAGATTCTTCGCGAAAACGGCAAAATAGCATAAAAATAAAAAAAACTTTCCAAATTATATTTTGTGATTTATAATAATACTATATATGATAACGGAGGTTCGTATGAAACTTTTTAAAAAAGCGTTGAGTGTTTTGGCACTTTTGTTTGTTGTGTTTGCCATGACTGGATGTACACAGATTCTGGGAAAACTGTTAAATAAGGGAGCAGAAGAATTAGAGGAACAGAAAAATAATACACCTGATCCAGAATCTCCAAGTATTACATCTGAAGATGAAGGATATAGCTTTATGGTGCATTATGGAGCTCCATATACTCTTACAATTAAAGCTGAAGTTGGTGATAGTGGAGTTTTGTCATATCAGTGGTATAGTAGTTCAACTGATAAACGAGAGAATGCTACTGCATTTGAAGGAACAACAGATGCTGAAAAAATTGCTGCAAAAACACGTATATTAGCAACTGTTGCACCAACAGCTCCTGCAAAAGATGGTGAAGTAACTTATTACTGGTGTAAAGTAACAAATACAAACTTAAAAACTGGAAAAACAAAAGACAACTGGTCTGAAAGATATGCAGTTACAGTAAGTAATATTGAACGAGTTCATGGTTACATTGAGTCAAATACAACCTGGAACTCATTGTATACATATTATATAGACGGTTGGCTTACTGTAGATAAATCACTTGTTATTCCTGCTGGCACAGTTGTAAAATGTGGAAAAGATGCTGATATCGTTACAACTGGTACTGGAACAATTGCTGTTGGTGGTACTAAAGACTATCCTGTATATTTTACATCTTATCTTGATGAATCTGTTGGTATTAAGATTCCTGAGTTCATTGGCAGTTCAACAAAGGCTGCAAAGGGTGACTGGAAAGGTATTAGAATTGATGGTGCACAGGGTTCAACCTTTGCTTATACTACATTCCGTTATTCAAACGAATATGCTTTAAAGTTGAATAAGAAAGCAAATGTAGCTAACTGTGTGTTTGTAAGCAATAAATCAGATGATAGCTATTCTGCTGCATTAATGATTGATGCCGATGCAAAAGATTCTACTGTTATAAATAATGTATTCTATAACAATGACTGGCCTTTGACCTGCTCTAAAAACTATACAGTAGATACATCTAACAGCTTCCATGATCCAGCTGATGTAACTGTAAAGAATAAATATCAGGCAATTGTTTTGAAAGGTGGTTCTTATATTGAAAGTGCTAGAACTGTAGACTGGATGGTTACAGAACTTCCATATTTCTTTGTAGATTCTTGGTTTACTGTTACAAATGGAACTTTGAATATTGGAGATGCAACACATAACGTTATTGTAAAGTTTACAGCAGATGCTGAAATAAACGAAGAGCAGAAAGGAAAAATAACTCTTGGAGTTGGTTCTATTCTTACTTCTTGGAAAGATGATGCTCACGGTGGCGACATTGAAGCAAACGGTCAGCCTGTAGCTCCTGACTGGGGTGACTGGGGTGGTATTAGACTTTATGATGGTGATTGGGATAACGCTATCAATAAAGATACAAACAGAGTTCTTTATAACGACAAGTCTAAATATGAGTAAGATTAATTCTTTACTAGTCTAACTAAAACACAAAAGGCTGCTCATTCGGGCAGCCTTTTTTATTTAACAACTGGAAAATGCGTTTTATGCTCGCTAGCTCGCTTCTACATATTCGCCATAAGCATGTTGTCTTTGCCAACATCACTTTGTTTGGCCATGCGGTGTGGCTGCGATGTTCGAACAGTAGTTCCTTTGCCTTTTTCGCTGGAGATTTCAATTGTACCGTGCATAAGAACAAGAAGCTTTTTGGCAATGTTTAAGCCGAGACCGGAGCTTGGGAACTCCTTGTTAATTTCGTTATCTTCGCGGGAGAAGTTTTCATAAACGTATGGCAGGAACTCTTTGGAAATACCAATTCCCGTGTCTTCGCAGATAAAGTCTACTGTGCATTCATTATCATTTTTGCCAGGATACTGAATGAGCTTAAACTTTATTGTGCCGCCAGGGCTGGTGTATTTAAGGGCATTCATAAGAATATTTAAAACAACGTCTGTTGTGTGCAGAATATCCTGATAAATATATGGATGGATAATTTCTGAGGAATATTCAACCTTAATATTCTTTTGTTCGGCAGCATCCCTTATAAGATTAAAGATGTTTGCTGTAGCATTTGTTATGTCTGTTGGAACTTCTGTAAGCTTGATTTCTCCGTTTTCCAGCTGCGAAAGCTCCATAATATTGTTTATAAAAGAAAGAATATGCTCTTCTGAGTGCTTTGCCTTTACAATATATTTTTCAAGAAGCTCTCTGTTAGAAATATTTGACTGCATTTCATCGGTGTATTTAATGATTGACTTCATCGGCTTAAGAATATCGTTTGCAACATTGTACATAAAAAGATTCTTTGCCTGGTTAGAAGCCTTTTCTATTCCAATACTTGCTTCAAGCTCTATCTGTTTGAGTTTTTCCTTTTCTTCTTCAATCTTGCGTTTGTTGTCTTCTGTTACATCGTTTACAAAAACATAGAAAATATTGCCGTAGCGTTCGGCATGAATGTATCTTCCAAAGGTTCTTACTTCTTTTATTTCGCCTTTTTTGCTTTTAATCCTGAATTCAATGTTGGCAATATCATTATCAGGAGAAATCTGTTTGCGAATCTCGTCTATGACATCATCATAATCATCTGCAAAAATAAGATTATTAAACTTGTTGTGAGTAAACTTACGGAACTCTTCTACAGATTCACAGTCATAAATTGAAACAAGCTCACTATTAAAGGCAATAAGTTCAAAATCTCCATCAGCATGGCAAGAGAAGAAGCCTCCCGGCAGACTTTCGGCAACTTCGTTTACCGCAATAAGCATTGATTCGCTAAGGGAGATTGTTTTAGAAATCTGACTCTTAGGAGTTGCACTCTTTTCTGCAGTAAAAATGGTAGATTTGTTAAGATAATCTTCAAAATCAACTGTAGAAAGCGGTTTTGAAAAATAATAGCCCTGAATAAAATCGCAGCCAAGACTTCTGAGGGTTCTGAACTGCTCGTTTGATTCTGCACCTTCAGCAACAGTAAGAAGACCCATGTTGTGTGCCATTTTGATGATGTTTTCAATTACAATATGGTTATCTTTAATATTCTGTACAAAGCTTATATCAAGCTTAAGAATATCTAGAGGGAAGCGCGAAAGCATACCAAGAGAAGAGTAGCCCGAACCAAAATCATCCATTTCAATCAAGAAGCCCATATTCTGAGTTTGCTTTACCTTAGAAATTATAAGCTCGGTATTTTCGGAGTACAGCGATTCTGTAACCTCCATGTGCAGATAATCATGGTCAATTTGATATTGTTCTATAATATCGTACTGGTGTTCTAGACAACCTGGTTCAAGAAAGTCGTGGCGCGAAATGTTTACGGAAACAGGAACAATAGGGAAGCCGTTAGTCTGCCAGCGTTTGATATCTTTACAAACCTGCTCCAGAATATAGCAGTCGAGTCTGGAAATAAAGCCATTGCGTTCAAAAAGAGGAATAAACTGTTTTGGCGACAAGAATCCGTATTCCGGATGCTTCCAGCGGACAAGTGCTTCTGCGCCTGCAATTTTACCGCTCACGGATTCGTGCTTTGGCTGATAGAATACGTGGAACTCGCCGTTGTGGAGTCCCTGTTCCATTGTTTCAATTATGCGCTGTTCATCCAGAAGCTGCTGGAGAAGGGTACTTTCAAAAAAAGCTATATCCTTGCCGTAAATGCCCTTTATGCCGCGGATTGCAAAGAAAGCCCGGTCGCAGCAGAGAACCATTGAAGTTTCAGGATCTATTGGAGCATATACACCAATCTTTACAATCTGATGTGGAATAGGTGCGGAGTCAAGAATGGATCTTCGTATTCTTTCGAGCAGCTCAATATCAACCTTGTCTCTGTAAGTAAAGAACAGAATAAACTGATCGCCGCCGAAACGTCCGCTTATACCGTAAGGTACCTTTTCCATAAGTGCGTGTGCCGTGTACGAAAGAAACTCGTTGCACTTCTTCTCGCCGTAAAGCGTATTTGTAGACTTAAAATTATCAAAATCAAAAGCAATAATACAGAAGTTTCTGCCAGGACTGCAGCTTCTTATTTCTTCGGCCTTATGCAAAAACGCCTGACGCGTATAAAGTCCTGTAAGCTCGTCGCGCTCAAGCTCAATAATTGCCTTATTTGCTTCGAAAAGCTGAATTGTATTTTTTATTCGGCTTATTACGCGGGTTTTGTTGTAAGGCTTTTTCAAAAAGTAGATAACGTCAAGGTCCAGGAGAGCATCTTCAAGGTCAGGATTTGTAGAATCGGAACTGATAATGACCGGCACGCTCTTGAAAATAGGATTTTTTCTGATTGTCTGTAACAGTGGGATTGCGTTTTTAAGGTCAACGATAATTGTGGAAAATGTATTCTGACCATTCATCAGAATTGCAAGGGCTCTTACATGGTCATATGCATAAATAACTTCAAAATTTGGGGAAATAAGTTCTGTAAGGAAATCAGCATCGTCTTTATTGCTGTCAATAAGGAGAACCTTTGCTATGCTTTCGAATTTAAATTTCCTCATAGCCCCTTCAAAGAAAAGTTATTAGCTTTCTCCCACTTTCTATTAATTATACCACAGTTTTAGGATATAACAATTTATTTTTTTAATGAGATTGTATAAATGATGATTAGTGACTAAGCTTCATGCCGGTTATTGTTACGTAAGCGACTTTTGTTCCAAGCTCGTCTGTTATAAAAACATCGTAAAGGCAGGTTGTGCGACCGTCTTTTATGACTTTAGATTCTGCTATGAGGCATTTGCCTTTTGCCATACCAATAAAATTGATCTGGCTTGTGACAGATACTGTCTGCGGTGCATTAAAATTAGATGCAACCGCAAAGGCAAAGTCTGCAAGTGTAAAAATAGCACCGCCCATTACTCCGCCGTAAGCATTCTTGTGATTGTCGGTAATATTCATTGAACACTTTGAATAGTGTTCGCCGATTTCATCAATCTGAATGCCGGAAGCAACTGTTGCGTATGTATCTTTACCAAAAAACTCGCGGGCTTTTTCAATATCTGTCATTTTTTTCTCCACAAATTATATGTTTACAAGTTCGTTCTGATCCATCATCCTTATGCCGGCTTTATCAAGAACTTTTTCGGTCTCAGGAATATCTGTACAGCGGATAATCATATAAGCAGAGTTTGTTTTGCGGCCTGTAAAGCCATACATGTATTCAACATTGCGTCCATTATCAGCCAATACCTTAAGGATTTTGTTAAGACTACCGCTTTCATCTGGAATCTCAATTGCAATTACAGAAGTAACCTTTACAATGTAGTGAGAGCGTTCCAGGGCAGCCTGTACCTGTTCTGAGTTATCTACGATAAGACGCGCAATTCCAAAATCGCTAGAATCTGCAAGACATAATGCGCGGATGTTGATATTGTGTGTTGCCAGAACATTTGTAAGCTCTGACAAAGCATTTCTTCGGTTTTCAATAAAAATAGAAATCTGTTTAATAGTCATTTTTTTCTCCTTATCCTTTTAATCTCATTAGTCATGTAATTTTCGTGTATCAATAACACGTTTAGCTTTACCTTCTGAACGTGTAATACTCTTTGGTGCAACAAGTGTTACCTTTGCCTTAATCTGAAGAACAGAAAGAAGGGCACTTTCAAGCTGCTTTTCTGCCTGGTGTACTTCTGAAATAACATCGCTGAACTTTTCAGGAATCATTTCAACCTTGATCTCGAAGGTATCTGTATTGTTTTCGCGACCAACAAGAATCTGGTAGTTTGGTGGATAACCGTTCTGCAAAAGCACGCCTTCAATCTGGCTTGGGAATACGTTAACACCGCGGATAATGAGCATATCATCAGTTCTACCCATTGGCTTACTCATTCTAACGAAGGTTCGGCCACAGCTGCAAGGTGCACGGTTAAGAACACCAATATCCTTTGTTCTGAAGCGCATAAGAGGGAAGGCTTTCTTTGTAATTGCAGTGAAAACAAGCTCACCTTTTTCTCCGTCCGGGAGACGTTTTCCAGTTTCCGGATCAATTGTTTCTATAATAAAGTGGTCTTCGTTTACGTGCATACCCTTCTGTTCGGCACATTCGTAAGCAACGCCAGGTCCCATAACCTCTGTAAGACCGTAAATATCGTAAGCTTTGATTCCAAGTGATTTTTCAATATCTCGGCGCATTTCTTCTGTCCAAGGTTCAGCACCGAAAATACCAGCCTTAAGGCAAATGTCTTTTGGAGAAAGTCCCATATCTTTAAGAGTTTCGCCAAGGTATGCAGCGTATGATGGTGTACAGCAAAGGATTGTAGATTTCAAATCCTGCATGAAGGTAATCTGACGCTGTGTGTTACCGCTGGAAATAGGAATAACCTCGCAGCCAAGCTTTGTAGCACCACCGTGAAGACCAAAGCCTCCAGTGAAAAGACCGTAGCCGTAAGCACCCTGAACAATGTCGTTTTCATCTGCACCAACTGCAACAAGCTGACGTGCTGTACAATCATCCCAGATATCGAGGTCTTCTTTTGTGTAGCCTACAACAATCTGCTTTCCAGTTGTTCCTGAAGAAGCGTGGATTCGAACAACCTTGCTCATTGGAACAGCGAAAAGTCCATACGGATAAGTCTGGCGCAAATCATCCTTGCAGGTGAATGGAATCTTATCAAGATCTTCAAGACCTTTAATATCATCAGGAGTTACACCAGCTTCCTGACAGCGCTTTCTATAATATTCAACATTTTCGTAAACGTGGCGGAAGTTTTCTGCAAGTCTTTTTCCCTGAAGCTTTTTAAGCTCGTCCAACGGCATACATTCAGATTCTTTCTGATAATATCTCATATTCATAATATTCCTCACATAGGGTACTTGGACCATGTTCAAGACCCTTTTATTTAGTTTTGATTTTAATTTGCAATTGGATTGATTACCGTGCACGGCCACTAGTGCGCATTGCACAAAAAAGATAAGAGAAGTTCGCCCTTAGGCGAAAAAGAATGTAAAGACAAATGAACGGCTCTTAAGTAAGCCTAAAGTTCTTAACATACGCTGAATATAGCACTAAGAAAGAAAAATGTAAAGCGTTTCTATTTGAAATAACAGTGTTTCTGTTAAAAATAACAAAAACTTATGACCTTTTACGGGTAGATGCTTTAAATGTTCAAAATCGATATAATGATTTATATGATTTACAATAATATTCTTGAGGCCATCGGGCATACACCTTTGATTCAGCTGCAGCGTATAGTTACTCCTGAAATGGCACGTGTTCTGGTAAAGTTTGAAGGCTTGAATGTCGGCGGTTCAATAAAAACCCGCACCGCTTTTAATATGATTCTGGATGCCGAGAAAAAAGGTCTGATTGATAAAAATACCGTGATTGTTGAACCGACAAGTGGAAATCAGGGAATTGGACTTGCGCTTGTTGGAGCAGTTCGGGGCTATAAAACCATAATCATTATGCCTGACTCTGTAAGCGAGGAGCGCCGAAAGCTTGTTAAGCATTATGGAGCCGAAGTTAAGCTTATTCACGATTCCGGTGATATTGGAAAGTGTATTCAGGAATGTATTGATACAGCCTTTTATATGCAGCATCTTGATCCGCACGTATTTATTCCGCAGCAGTTTGAAAATCCTGCAAACCCGGCAATTCAGCGCGAGCAGACTGCAAATGAAATCCTTGCTGATGTTGATGGACCTATTGATGGCTTCTGCTCCGGTATTGGAACAGGCGGCACTCTTACTGGAATAGGTGAGGTTCTTAAACAGAAAAATCCTGACATTACAATCTGGGCTGTTGAGCCTGAGCATGCCGCAATTCTTAGCGGCGGTTCTGTAGGAACTCATCTTCAGATGGGAATCGGCGACGGACTTATTCCTGCAATCCTTAATAAGGAAATCTATGACGACACCTTTATTGTGTCTGATTCACTTGCTATCCGTACAAGCCGCGAGCTTTCAAGAAAAGAAGGCATTATGTGCGGTATTTCAAGCGGTACAAATGTTGCTGCCGCCCTGGAGCTCGCAAAGGCACTCGGACCAGGCAAAACTGTAGTTACAGTGCTGCCGGATACAGCTGAGCGTTACTTTAGTACACCGTTATTTAATGAAGACTTGGAATTCTAAAAGTATTTCATTAAAATATATCAAATATTTTTTTAAGGAGTCATATTATGGCACGTACACATTATATTGCCGGAAACTGGAAAATGAACACAACTAAGGCTGAAGCTGTAGCTTTGGCAAAGGATTTAGTTGCTCAGCTTAAAGGTAAAACAAATAAATACATGATTGGAGTTCCTTTTGTATATCTTGATGCAGTTGCACAGGTTGTAAAGGGAAGCAACATCATTCTTGCTGCACAGGATTGTGCTGCTACTGGAAACGGAGCTCACACTGGTGAAGTTTCTTGCGAAATGCTCAAGGACATTGGCTGCGGCTGTGTAATTCTTGGTCACTCAGAGCGCCGCCACGAAATTGGTGAAAGCGACGAACTCATTAACAAAAAGGTTCGCAAGGCTCTTGCAAGCGGACTCGAAGTAGATCTTTGTATTGGTGAGCTTTTGAGCGAGCGCGAAGCTGGCGAAGCAGAGCAGGTTTGTGCATTCCAGCTTTCTGCAGGTCTTGCTGGTGTTACAGAAGAGCAGATGAAGAACGTAACAATCGCTTACGAACCAGTTTGGGCAATCGGCACTGGCAAAACAGCTACTCCAGCTGATGCTCAGGCAATCCACAAGTTTATCCGCGGCTACATCGCCAAGCTCTACAACCAGAAAGTTGCCGACGAAGTTATCATCCAGTACGGTGGCTCTATGAAGGCTTCCAACGCCGCCGAGCTCCTCGCTCAGCCAGACATCGACGGTGGCTTAATTGGCGGTGCAAGCTTAAAGGCTGAGACATTTGTACCAATTTGCGTACTTTAGTTACCAGAACCTTTCCTTTTTGCGGGGCAAAAAGGCAGGCTGCGTGATTGCTCGCTAGCTCGCAATCCTAGGGCAAAGCGCAGCCTGGCTATTGATTAAATCCTTCCTTTTTATTAAAATACAATACACTTTATTTGATTATTATAATTGGAGATAAATATGAGTACAGTTGGTATTGTTCTTTTGGTTTTCTTTATTATCGTTTGTGCATTGCTTATTCTTTTAGTAGCAATCCAGGATGATGGCGAAGATGGAATGGGTGGACTTTTAGGTGGACGTGGTACAGCTGCATTTGGTTCTCATTCAGCTAGCGTTCTTACAAAAGCAACCTGTGTAATGGTTATTTTGTTCTTCGTACTTTCATTCTCTCTCGCTTTGGTAAACAAAAAGCCTAAGCTTGATTCTTCTATTGAAGCAGTAACAACAGAATCAACTGAAACTGAAGAAACAACTACTTCTGCAGGAAACTGGTGGGATTCTTCTGATACTGCTGAAGAAGCTGCTGAATAAACCTGATAAAAAAGGAAAATGCTCAGAAATATAATCACTCCGGATGTTGTAAAAATAAATCTGGAGAGTACCGAAAAAGAGGAATGTTTTGCAGAGTTGCTTGAGTTGATTGTTGCAAAACAGCCTCAGCTTAATCGAAAAGAATCTCTGGAAGCCCTTATTCACCGCGAAAATAAGATGAGTACAGCTATTGTAAAATATGCAGCTGTACCTCATGCCTTAACTGAATCTGTACAGAAGGTTGGAATTGCTGTTGGTATAAGCAAAGACGGCATTGAGTTTGAGCCTCTTAATCCTGAGGATACAGAAAAGCCTGTAGTACACATTATTATCGAAATCCTTTTTGATGGAAAAAATGCTGAGCTTAGAATAAATGTGCTTAGAGATATCCTTGAGATTCTTAATAATCCCGACTTTATAGAAAAAGCACTTAAGGCAGAAACCCCTCAGGAAATCTGCGAACTTATTAATTCACTGGAATAGAATATGGCAGAGACTAATAAAGAAATGGATGCTATTTATCATCTTCTTGAGATTGAGAAAAAAGCATCTTCTATTGTGAATGGAGCTTTAAAAGTTCGCGAAGAAAAGCTTGCCGAAGTCCATTCCGAATATAATAAACTTTATAATGAAAAATATACTCAGGTTGTAAAAAAGCTTGAGGAAAAATATCAGACAGAACTGCAGAAGACAGCCAAAAAATATGAAAAAGATATAGAGCTGTACAGGCAGGAGCTTGAGGAAAAGCCGCAGGATCAGGAAAGATTTAATGCGTTGCTGGAAAAGCTCCTCTTCGCCTAAGACTTACCGGAGTTTCTGCTTATGGATAAATCTGGTGCAGAAGCTTTTGTTTATGCAAAGGCAGCAGGACTTTTAAGAAAATCATTTATAAATCAACGGGCTTCTCAATTATTCGAGGTTAATAAAACTGATGACCTCTGGACCTTGTTGTTTTCTTCTCAGCCGCCGGCTTTACCAGAGGTTCTGCTTGCACAGGAAATTGAGAACGAAGCTCTTAAACGCTTTTTGACTCAGTACATAACACTTTTGGACCAGTTTGATAAACCGGATCCAGTTCTTACAGCACAACTTTCTTTTTACGAGGCAGAAAATCTTAAGGAAATTAGTGCAGCGCTTTGTAACGGGGAACAGAAATGTCCACAACTTTTACCGGTTATCAGCACAAGCAAATATTCAAAGCTTAATTATTCTGCCTGGCCGGATCTTGCAAAAATAACTGAAGGCACAGAGTTTGCCTGGCTTAATTCAGTTCCAGACAGTCACAGTCAGCAGCAGGTTGAGTTTAAAATAGACCTGCAGTGTGTAAAAAATCTCTGGGATGCAATAAACAAAACAGATTCAGATTCTCGTCAGGCATTACTCGATTTTTATGCAGAAGAGTATATAATAAAGAATATAGTTTGGGTTATCAGACTTAAGCGCTTCTTTAAGCTTGATGCAGAAGAAATAAAACAAAAGCTTATCTATATTACTGATGCACCAGATAAAAACGATCCGATTGCAGGGCCAGCACTGCGGATTTTAGATAAGGATTTAGAAAACTACAGCCAATGGGAAAACTGGAAGTATGCGGAGCTTCTTAATCCTCATGTAAGCGGAGAAGTGTGGCAGATAGAGCCGAGCTGGATTGAACGAAAAAATCTGGTTAGAATGAATAGTCTTGCACAAAGACTTTTTCATATTCACGGAATGACGAGTGCGGCCTTAATCGGCTGGTTTTATATAAAAGATTTTGAATTGCGTTGTATACGCACGGCAGTAGAAAGTCTCAGATTGAATATAAGTCATGCAGAGGCAAAAAGTGCAGCTGGTATGGCGGAGTAATTGAGGGGGCAAGAATGGCAAGAACATCGGAAATGCGGTTGATTGAGCTTATGGTGCTGAAAGAGGATATTGCTTCTGTGCTTGAGTTCATAGGAAAAAGAGGAACTTTTCAGTTTCTGGGCAAACCTCACGAGGACAAAAAAGCTTCAGATTCTGCTGAAGATGAAATCCAGCTTCTTATGGATACGGACTGCCAGTATTACGAGGAGCTTTTAAAAGCCAGTGTATTTTTTGGAATTGAAACTGGCAGCATAGATGTAACAAACTTTTCTGTTCCAACTGCAGAAGATAGAACAAAGGCAAACAAGTTTCTTGTTTCTTATAAACAGATAGAAGAAAAGCTGATGGAAGGTCATCAGCTGGTGGAAAAAGTTACCGATGCTTACAAGGAAGCTAAGGCTTTTTCTAACCTTAAGGTTTCATATTCAGAGCTTGAGCACCTTTCATTCCTTTCGCTTAAGATTGGAAAGATTGCACCGGAAAACTTTGAAATGCTCAAGGATTCGCTTCAGGATAATGCCGTTGTAATTCCTCTTGGCGAGGATAATTCAAGAGTAATTGTTGCTTCCTCAAAAAAAGGTCGCTTTGCAATGGACACAGAGCTTAAGCGCTGCGGATTTATTCAGCTTGATGTACCTGAAGATTTCCAGGGTGTACCTGAAGATGTTCTTGCAAGTATGCAGAGGGAAAAGATTGAAGCAGAAAACGAGCTTGAAGAGCTTAATGTAGAAAAGAATAACTTTGCAGAAACTCATAAGGCAATGCTCATAAATCTTTTGGGAACCTTTGCAATAAGCAAGCAGATTTCGGCAGTTCAGAGAAATCTTGAATCAACTGAGCTTGTATATAGAATAAAGGGCTGGATTCCGCTTTCAGAAAGCCAGACTTACATGCAGAAGCTGGACGACATTACAGAAGGAAGAATTGCTATCCGCGAGTATAATCCTCTTGAGGTGCCAGATGTAGTGTCCGGTAAAGAACAGGTTCCTGTAAAGCTTACACACGGTAAGTTTGTAAAGAGTTTTGAACGAATGATTTTCAGCTATGGTTCACCTCTTTACGGAACAATTGACCCGACTCCTTTTGTTGCAGTTTTCTTTACGCTGCTTTTTGGAATAATGTTCGGAGATTTTGGACAGGGCCTCGTTTTTGTGCTTGCCGGCATTCTTATGGCGAAGAAGGTTATTAAGGTTGGCGCCTGGAACAAGTTTGCTCCAATTTTTATGGCTATCGGTATTACCAGTTCTATAATGGGCCTGCTTACAGGAGAGTTCTTCTCTAACGAAACTCTTCTTGAACCGTTCGCTGAATGGGTAACAGGATTATTCGGTCATCCTCATGCACCAATCCTTACACTCATGCCGTCGTCTAACCCTTCTTCAATAAAGGCGATGTTCGGTGTTTTTGGTGTTGCGGTTGCAATCGGATTTGTCATCAATACAATCGGTCTTATCATCAATATCATAAATAACATAATGCTTAAGCGATATGACGAAGCCTTCTTTGGAAAGAACGGACTTTCAGGTGCAGTTTTCTTCTGGTATGTAATTGTGCTTGTGCTCAGAATGGTGCTTTTCCATCACTCAATTGCCGTTTACGACTGGGTGATTATGGGAATTACACTTTTCCTTTCTGCGTTCGAAGAGCCTTTTAAAAACCTTGTTGCAGGAAAAAGACCAGTTTTTGAAAACGGAGTCGGCTCGTTCATCATCTCTGGTGTTGTAGGAATTATTGAAGTTGTTTCCGGATATCTTTCAAATACAGTAAGCTTTGTCCGAGTTGGTGCTTTTGCGTTGTCGCATGCCGTACTGGACTTCCTTATTTATACGCTGACTCAGCTTTGCGGCGGAGAAGGCAGTATTGCGGGAATGATAATTCTTGTTGTAGGAAATGCTGTAATTATTGTTCTGGAAGGTATGGTTGTTGCAATTCAGGTTATCCGTTTGCAATATTATGAATTTTTCAGTAAATTCTTCCATGAAACTGGAAAAGAGTTTAAGCCGTTTAAGTTTACAATTGAATAAAAATAGATTGCCGTATCAAGTACGACAATGACATAAAGGTGAGGTACAAATATGAAGAAAAGATTGTTTGCAATTCTGGCAGTTATGGCTGTGTTCTGTACTGCTATTTTTGCTCAGGAAAATGGTGCTGATGCAGAGCAGACTGCAGAATCAGCTGCCGCTGTTGCAGGAGCTTTAAAGTATATTGCCGCTGCTATTGCTGTAGGTTTGGCTTGTATTGCCGGTGGTATTGCCGTTGCAAAAATTGGTGCTGCCGCTATGGGTGCAATGAGCGAAAATCCTGAGGTTTCAGGAAAGGCTCTTCCTTTTGCAGGTCTTGCAGAAGGTATTTGTCTTTGGGGCGTTCTTGTTGGAGTTCTGATCTTAGTACTCTAAATGAAGTTTTATGTAATTGGAAGCCGTGAAATTGTTCTTGCCTTCAGACTGACTGGAATAGAAGGTACTGTGGCAGAAACTCGTTCAGAGGTTCTGGAAGCGTTTAACAGAATTACGGGAAAGGGTGGTGCAGCTGGAGTTCCGGTAAACGAAATCCCGCGAGTGCTTATCCTTACCGAAGAAGCTGCCGCTTTGATTGAACAGGAAGAAATTGCATGGCTGAAAAAAGGAAAATATCCTCTTGTAGTAGAAGTTCCGGGGCTGAACGGTCATCTGCAGTCTAAAAAGACCTTGTCCGATGCAATCCGTGAGGCTGTTGGAGTGGATGTTTAGTTTGTAAAACGGAAGTAGGAAAAAATGCAGGAATTAAGATCTACAGAAATCTTAGATAAAGAAATACTCAATGATGCGGCTAAAAAAGCAGAGAATATCCGTAAAAAAACGGAGGATGATGTTTCTCAGATAATTGCTTCCGTTGATGATGATGTGGCTGCAGCAGAAAAAGATAAGGAAGTTTATTATTCAGAAAAGCTTCTTGCCTTTAAGAAAGATAAAGATGCTGCCGCTCCTCTTGAAAAGCAGCGAATGAAGGTTAGCTTTATTCAGACTTCAATGATGTCAAAAATCAACAGCTATCTTTCATCACTTACAGAAAAGAAACGGCTTGAGCTTGTTTTAAGTCTGCTTCCGTCTGATTATATTATCCGAACAGTGGAAGAGTCTGAAACAGAAAATAAGCTTACAGCGTATATTTACGGTTTTGATTTTAATGCTGCTAAAACTGCAATTAACAAAGAATATAAAAAAGTAATCAGCGGCTATAAGCAGGTTGATTTTGGTGAGATTGTACCGGAAGAAACGTATTCTTTAGAGAAAGAAAATCTAAAAGGAATAATCCTTGAATCAGAGGATAAGAATTACAGGTACAGACTCACAATAAGCGAAGCTCTTGGAAGTGTTCTTGATAAAAACAGAGCAGAGCTTGCAGAAGCCCTTTTTGGAGGCTTGAACTAATGATTGAAGGAAAAATTACCCGCATTTCGGGACCAATTATTTATGCAGAAGGCCTCGATGGCTGCGGTTTGTATGATGTTGTTGATGTAGGCGAAAAAAAGCTTATTGGTGAAATTATCCGCCAGAACAAGGGAAACGCTACGATTCAGGTTTACGAGGAAGACACCGGAATGTACATTGGCGAAAAGGTTGTATGTACTCAGCGACCGCTTTCGTTAAGACTTGGTCCGGGACTCGTTGGAAACATTTACGATGGTATTCAGCGTCCTCTGGAATCTATGTATAAAGAGTCTGGTGCATTTCTTCTTCCGGGTGAAAGAACAGAACCACTTGATATAAATAAGAAATGGCATTTTGAGGCGGCAGAAGGTGTTGAAGCTGGCTCTAAAATCTTCAAGGGCTTTACAGTTGGAACAGTAAAGGAAACAGAATCAATCACTCAGAAGATTATGATTCCAACAGAAATCCGTGGTACAACACTTAAAACCTGGAAGGGTACCGGCGATTATACAATTGACGAAGTTATTGGTACTACAGAATATGATGAAGAAATTAAGCTGAGCCACTACTGGCCGGTTCGAAAGCCTCGTCCTTATGCGAAAAAGCTTGGTGTTTCAGAACCGCTCATTACTGGTCAGCGTGTTATAGATGTTTTCTTCCCGCTTTCAAAGGGTGGAACTGCTGCAATTCCTGGCGGCTTTGGAACTGGAAAAACTATGACTCAGCACGCGGTTGCAAAATGGTGTGATGCAGACTTAATCATCTACATTGGTTGCGGCGAGCGTGGAAACGAAATGACCGATGTTCTTACTGAGTTCCCTGAATTGATTGACCCGAGAACCGGACGTTCTATTATGGAACGAACAATTCTGATTGCAAATACCTCGAACATGCCGGTTGCGGCTCGAGAAGTTTCTCTTTATTCAGGAATTACACTTGCGGAATACTACCGCGACATGGGAATGGATGTTGCAATTATGGCAGACTCAACTTCGCGCTGGGCAGAAGCTTTACGTGAGCTTTCCGGACGAATGGAAGAAATGCCGGCAGAAGAAGGTTTCCCAGCATATTTGCCTACAAGACTTGCAAGCTTCTATGAGCGCGCAGGACGAATTGTAGATTTTGAAGGTGATGAAGGAAGCGTAAGCGTAATCGGTGCGGTTTCTCCACCGGGCGGCGACTTTTCTGAGCCTGTTACTCAGCATACAAAACGCTTTATCCGCTGCTTTTGGGCTTTGGACAGAGAGCTTGCTAATGCACGTCATTATCCTGCAATCGGCTGGATTGATTCTTATTCAGAATATGCTGACGAGGTTAAAGACTGGTGGGAAGTTAATAATCCTAAATGGTATACATTGCGAAAAAATGCCCTTGAGGTGCTTAAAAGCGAAAATAAGCTTCAGCAGATTGTAAGACTTATTGGTCCGGATGCTTTGCCAGATTCAGAGCGACTTGTACTTGTTACCGCAGAAATGATTAAGAATGGATTTTTGCAGCAGAGTGCTTTTGATGATATAGATAAATATTGCAGCAGTGAAAAGCAGATTATAATTCTTGATTTGATGATGCAGTTCTACGAAAGGGCACGGGCAGTTTTAAATCACGGAGTACCACTTCCTCAGGTTGTGGCTTTGCCTGTCCGCGAGGAAATTATCCGAATTAAAACTACCTACAGCAATGAAGAGGTTGATAAGATACAGACAGTAAAAGATCACCTTGACTCTCAGATGGGCGAATTGGAAAGAATGTTTGTTAAGGCTGGTATATAATGAAAGGAATAGAATATAGGGGAGTTGCTTCCGTAGATGGTCCTATTGTTGTACTGAAAAAAACAGAAAATGTTTTTTTTGGAGAAACAGTTTGTGTACGGGACAGAAACGGAAAAAAACGAACAGGACGAATAGTTGATGTTTCTGAAAAGGCAGTAATCGTACAGATTTTCGGCGATACAACAGGTCTTGATCTGGATGAAACAAGCTTTGAGTTTCTTGGAAATCCACTTGAGCTTCGCGTAGGAGAAGGCTTGCTTGGTCGTATTTTCAACGGACTTGGTGAGCCTGCCGACGGTTATCCGCCAATCATCTCTTCGGAAAAAAGAAACATAAACGGGAATCCTATAAATCCTTATGCACGAGTTTACCCGCGTGACTTTATTCAGACGGGCATTTCTTCAATAGATGGAATGAACTCTCTTGTTCGCGGACAGAAGCTTCCGATTTTTTCTGGAAACGGACTTACTCATAATAAGCTTGCCGCACAGATTATCAGACAGGCAAAGCTCCGCAACAGTGACGAAAAGTTTGTAATGGTTTTTGCCGGCATGGGAATTAAATACGACGTTGCAAAATACTTTACAGACACTTTTGAGGAATCAGGTGTTCTTGCAAATGTAGTTATGTTCCTTTCGCTTGCAGATTCTCCAAGTATTGAACGAATTATTACACCGCGCTGTGCTTTGACTGCGGCAGAATATCTTGCATTTGAAAAGGGTATGCACGTACTTGTTGTAATGACCGATATGACAAACTACTGCGAAGCGCTGCGTGAAATCTCTACAACAAGAGGCGAGGTTCCGGGACGAAAGGGTTACCCTGGATATTTGTATTCCGACCTTGCTGAATTGTACGAACGTGCAGGAAAGGTAAAGGGCAGTACAGGTTCTATTACTCAGATTCCAATTCTTTCAATGCCGAATGATGATATTTCTCATCCTATCCCGGACTTAACAGGTTATATTACAGAAGGACAAATTGTTCTTGACCGTGAGCTTTCGCAGAAGGGAGTTTATCCTCCAGTTTCTGCGCTTCCAAGTCTTTCACGACTTATGAAGGATGGAATTGGCGAAGGAATGACCCGCGAGGATCATGCTCAGGTTTCAAGTCAGCTTTTTGCGGCTTACTCAAAGGTAAAATCAATCAGAAACCTGGCAGCAATTATTGGCGAAGAAGAGCTTAGTGAGCTGGACCGAAGCTACCTTAGATTCGGTGAAAAGCTTGAATCGGAGTTTCTTGCACAGGGTGAACACGAGGAACGAACAATTGAGCAGACTCTTGATTTAGGCTGGAAGGTTCTTTCCGTTCTTCCACGAGAAGAGCTTACAAGAATTAAGCCTGAGTTTATTCAGAAGTATTTACCGGAAACCGACAGCGAGTAACCGGAGGAAATAGTTAGCTATGGCAAGACTGAATATTGCGCCAACAAAATCAAACCTCATCTCAATGAAGGAACAGCTTGCAGTTTCAACAAACGGCTACGAGCTTCTGGAAGAGAAACGAGAGATTCTTGTCCGCGAGCTTATGCACCTTGTAGAAAAGGTAAAGCTTCTGGAAAAGGATATTGATAAGGCTGTTGCAAAGGCATATCCTCAGCTTAAAAAAATGCTTATGCTCGATGGTGCAGATCAGATAGAAAGGATTTCGCATTCAATTCATTATGATTTTGAAATGATGGAAAAGAATGTTACAATAGGTGGAATGACCTTTCCTTCGATTGATGTTGAAATCCCGAAGCAGGAGCTTTTCTATTCTTTTGAAGGAACTTATTCAAATACGGACGAAACAATTGCTTCTTTTTTTGAGCTGCTTGCACTTCTTACACAAATGGCTTCAATCCGTTCTATCGTTTGGCGACTTGCAGAGGAAGTAAAGAAAACTCAGAGAAGAGTAAACGCTCTTGATAAAATGATAATTCCACAGACAGTGGAAACAAAAAACTATATAGAAAGCGTGCTTGAAGAACGTGAACGCGAAAATGTTTTTGTTCTTAAAGCTTTGAAAAAAAGGAATACAAATAAATAAAGTAGTAAAAGCAGGAAACTGAAAGCTTATGGGTAAAAGTTTTTTTAAGAAAATTATTGTTGCAATCAACGGAAGACAGTCTTCTCTTCATGCTGCAATGTACGCAGTGATGATGGCTAAAACCTATAATATTTCTCTTAAGTTTGTTTATGTGGTAGATACCGCTACAATCAAATATCTTGCAATGAACAGCCTTATTATGTCTGATTCAAAGTATACGCTGGAAGAAAAGCTCCGTGCCGATGGTCAGAACTATCTGAATTATGCAGTTATGCTTGCTTCTAAAAAAGGTGTTTCGGTACAGACAGAGCTTAGAAGCGGCGGAGTTTATACAGAAATCCTTAAGGCAGCCGACGAGTTTGATGCAGATCTGATTGTTCTTGGCGGCAATACGAGCACAGACAAATCAGTTTCTAAAAATAACGTGCTTTCTCATCATCAGAACGAAGTTCTTTCAAGTTCAAAATGCCCTGTAATGATAGTACAGAAGCCCGATATTGAAAAACTCTTTAATATTTTTTAATATTACCACATCAGCTTGTCATTGTCGGACTTGATCCGACAAGCTTTTGGTAATGAAAGATTTTTATCAGGTTCTTGGTGTACGTCAGAATGCCTCTCTTGCAGAAATTAAAAAGGCGTACCGCGAAAAAGTAAAGCTTCTCCATCCTGACATTTCCGGCGATGTCTCCCGCGTTGATGAGTTTAACGATGTAATAAAAGCATACCGCGTTCTTTCAGATATAAGACAGCGTTCCATTTTTGACGAATCATTTTTCAACCGCGTAAGGCGCGATAACTCAGGAACAGAATCATTTAATTATTATAAATGGCTTTCCGAGCGCCAGGATAATGAAAGCCGCGCTAAGCTTATTTTTTATACTCTTATGCATCAGATGGAAGACGAAGCCGTAGCCGAGTTCAAACGGATGCAGATGACTCACGCAGATTTTTCCCTGAAGGATTATTTTACACGCGAGGACTTTATGGATTACGGTTATATTCTTGCCGAAGAGCTTGTAATCCGTGGTGAATATTACGATGCTATTATCCTCTTGGAACAGATTATTAAGATGGAATACTCTTATTCCTATTTCTATATTTTCTTCCCGGAAGTTATTGCTTTTACGCTCAATATCCTTAAGAAAAATATTGACTGTGTTATTTCCGACGAGCTCGCACTCGATGTTTATGAACGTGCTTTGGACTTAAATCTTGGCCGTACAAACGATGCATTTTTCCTGCGAAAAATGAGTGAAGAGTATGCGAGGTTGGGGGATAGAGCCACCGCGGAAATTTGTTTGAGGGAAGCGGAGAAGCTGAGTTAATATTTATACGCATAAGTTAGCTTTAACTAACGCAAGCTATAGCCATTTTCCAGTGAAAATAGTATAATCTTAATTACTTTAATAATTAAGTGTTATTGAAATGTCGAATACATTATTAGTGAACCAAAATTGGCGTAAGCAAGGTCCCGGCGCGAAAAAACATCTGCACAAGCGTAGCGCGGAAGCCGTTTTTTCGTGATGGGTTCTTGCTGTCAGCCAATTTTTAGAATAAGTTATATTCTATTCGACATTTCATAAATATATTTTTGGAAGTGATTAAAATGATACGTTTAAAAACACCAGAACAGATTGACGGAATTAGAAAATCTTGCCACATTACGGCGGATATGTTTAATGAGCTTATTCCAAAGATTCATGCGGGAATGAGCACTTATGATATTGATATGCTTTTTAAGAATTACATCATTTCGCATGGGGGAAAGCCTGCCTGGTATAAAGAAGGTTTTTCCGGTGCTGTTTGCATAAGTATAAACGAAGAGGTTATTCACGGCATTCCTTCTAAAAAAAGAATTGTAAAGGAAGGCGACCTTGTTAGTCTTGATGTTGGTATTGACCTTAACGGATATATCAGCGATACAACTCATTCGCTTTTGATTGGAAAGGTTTCTCCTGAGGTTCGAAAGCTTAAGGAAGTTACTGAGGAATGTCTGCGCGCCGGTATTGCGGCTTGTGTTGCAGGGAACAGAATTAGTGATATTGCTCATGCCGTGTACGAAATTGCAGACCGAAATGGTTATGGCGTTGTTTATGATTACTGTGGTCACGGGGTAGGGCTGGATGTTCACGAGGATCCAAGTGTACCTAACTGTCCGTTCAGGGGAATGAATCCTAGAATCAGGCCGGGTATGGTGCTTGCAATTGAGCCTATGATTAATATGGGTGTTCCTGATGTTGAGCTGCTTGATGACGGCTGGACTGTTGTAACTGCGGATGGAAAAGTTTCGTGTCACGAGGAGCATACGGTTGCTGTTTTTGCTGACCATACTGAAGTCCTTACTGATTTGAACTACGACAAATAGATTTGAGTTTCGACAAATAAATTAGAACCGCGGCTGAAAAATAAGAGCTTTCTAAGGAAATAAGAATCTTCTTATAATAGGTACATTTTAGTTACATTTTTTTAGATTTATAGTTATATTTTAAAAAGAACGATAAATGCTATTGATAAGGAGAAAAAAATGAAAAGATATCAGAAAATATTAGCATGTATTACATTCGTTGGTTTAATTGCGGCTTCAGCTTTTGCTGATCCTCCTAAAAAGGCAACTTCTTCAAAAGAAGCTCTTTCAATTGTAGAAGCTTTACAGACAACTTTCCGTTCAGTAAGCGACACTCTGCTCCCGGCTGTTGTTGAGGTTGATGTAACAGAAACGAAAACATACAACGATCCATTTGGCGGCATGACAAGTCCATTTGAATGGTTCTTTGGAAATCCTAATCAGAATGACGACAGTAATAAAAAGCAGCGACAGTATGAATCGAAAGGTCTTGGTTCCGGCGTAATTGTTAGAAATGCCGGCAACACCTACTATGTTTTAACAAATAACCATGTTGCAGGTTCTGCTACTAAAATCAGTATTAAGCTGAATGACGAGCGTGAGTTTGAAGGAAAGCTTGTTGGAACTGATGAAAGAATGGATATTGCTCTTGTTTCTTTTGAATCAAAGGATAAATCTATTCCAGTTGCAAAGCTTGGTGATTCTGACAGTGTTCGCCCAGGCGATATTTGTATGGCTTTTGGTGCACCTCTTGGTTACAGTCAGTCTGTAACACAGGGTATAATCAGTGCGGTTGGACGTTCAGAAAGTCATATGTCTGCTATCAGCGATTATATTCAGACAGATACAGCAATCAACCAGGGTAACTCTGGTGGTCCTCTTGTAAATATTTATGGTGAAGTAATCGGTATTAACACCTGGATTGCTTCTCAGTCTGGCGGTTCTCAGGGACTTGGTTTTGCAATCCCTATCAACAATATCAAAAACTCAATCGATTCCTTTATCAAGAACGGTAAGGTTATCTACGGTTGGGTAGGCGTTTCACTGGTTGATGTTTCTAAGGAATGGAAGCAGGAGCTTGGAGTAGACGGTATGGACGGTGCTTTTGCGGCAGAAGTATTTACTAACTCTCCTGCATTCAAGGGCGGAATCAAACCTGGTGACTTTATTGTTGAGCTTAACGGAAAGAAGGTTAAGAGTACAAATCAGCTTGTACGCGAGGTTGGTACTCTGGAAGCCGGAACTACAGCAAGCTTTGTTGTAATCCGTGGTGGTGTAAAGCAGGCTCCAATTACAGTTAAGATTGAAGAGCGCGCTAAGGATTCTGAGATTCAGAACAGCAAGATGTGGCCAGGCTTTATTGCAGCTCCATTGACTGATGAAACTCGTGAGCAGCTTAAGATTGATGATAAGAGAGTTGAAGGTGTTGTTGTAACAAATGTAGAAGAGAAATCTCCTGCAGCAAGCCTCAGACTCCAGAACGGTGATGTAATTACTGCTGTAAACGGAACTACAGTTAAGAATCTTGCAGAGTTCTATAACGAGCTTGCTAATGCAAAGAAATCTGTAAACTTCGATATTTATTCAAACGGCGGTACAATTACAACAGGAACTTATAAGTTCTAATAGCGCAGTTTTTACAGAAAAATCGATGAAAATACGAGCGAAGCAGTCATTTTAGATGTGATTGCTTCGCTTTTTTTATGTTTTTAAGCGTTTTTGGATGAAAAAAATAAAAATTTATAAAAAAAAATACTTTTCATAGAATCATCATTTATGGTATATTTATTCTCTAGAAGTGAATAAATATACATTTTAAAAGTTTTGATGCAGTTTGTTCACGTCAAGGAGTCTTAATATTATGAAAAACGCTTACGTTAACAGAGTGTGGGAAGAAGTAAAAGCAAAGAATGCCAATGAACCTGAATTTTTGCAGGCCGTTGAGGAAGTTTTGACAACTTTGGATCCTGTTGTTGCAAAAATGCCGGAACTTGAACCAAACGCAATTTTGGAACGCCTGGTTGAGCCAGAGCGCGTTATTCAGTTCAGAGTACCTTGGATGGACGATAAGGGAAAGTATCACGTAAATCGTGGTTTCCGCGTTCAGTACAACAGTGCTATTGGTCCTTATAAAGGTGGTCTTCGTTTCTCTAAGGAAGTTAATCTTTCTGTACTTAAGTTCCTTGGATTTGAGCAGGTTCTTAAGAACAGCCTTACAACATTGCCAATGGGTGGTGGAAAGGGTGGTTCTGACTTTGATCCACATGGAAAATCAGATAAAGAAGTTATGCGTTTCTGCCAGAGTTTTATGACAGAATTGTATCGCCACATTGGTCCAGATACAGACGTTCCAGCTGGTGACAAAAACGTAGGCGGACGCGAGATTGGTTACTTGTTCGGACAGTACAAGAGAATCCGCGATGAATATACTGGAGTTTTGACAGGTAAGGGACTTACATTCGGTGGTTCTTTGATTCGTACAGAAGCTACTGGTTATGGTCTTATCTACTTTGCTCAGGAAATGCTCAAGAAAGTTGGCGACGACTTCAAGGGTAAGGTTTGCTCTGTTTCTGGTTCTGGAAACGTTGCTCAGTATGCTGCTGAAAAGCTTATTCAGCTTGGTGCAAAGGTTGTTACACTTTCTGACTCAGATGGATATATCTACGACGAAGAAGGTATTACACAGAAGAAACTTGACTGGGTTAAGAAGCTTAAGGGTGAAAAACGCGGTCGTATTTCTGAATATGTTAAGAAGTTCCCTAACGCTAAGTACTTCGCTGGAAAGAAGGTTTGGGAAGTTAAAGTTGACTGTGCATTCCCATGTGCAACACAGAACGAGTTGCTCGGTGAAGATGCAGATAAGCTCTTGAAGAATGGAGTTAAGCTTGTTGCTGAAGGTGCTAACATGCCTTCAAACATCGACGCTGTAAACAAGTTCCTCGCTGCAAAGATTTTGTACGCTCCTGGAAAAGCTTCTAACGCTGGTGGTGTTGCAACATCTGGTCTTGAAATGAGCCAGAACTCAGAACGCCTCGCTTGGTCTGCAGCTGAAGTTGACGAAAAGCTCCACAACATCATGATCAACATCCACGACAACGCTTACAACACAGCCGTTAAATTTGGCGCAAAAGAAGGCAACTGGGTTAACTACGTTGCCGGCGCTAACATTGCCGGTTTTGTAAAAGTTGCAAACGCAATGGTTGCACAGGGTTTAGTTTAATCTGAGCGCCAGCCAAGCCGCCCGATAAATCGGGCGAACCATTTTTATGTAAATGCTAAAGGGGCTGTCCAAAAAGAAATGGGCAGCTCTAATTATTTTAAATTTACAAGTGAATTCAAATCTGCTAAAATTTAAATATGAGCAGAGGCGTAAGCGATAAAATCACATACAAACCGTACAGTCAGAGCGAACAGTGGC
>JAFZRP010000120.1 GCA_017619795.1 Treponema sp. | reverse complement strand
GTTACGAATACTGAAGATGAAGTTCCAACGCTGTTTTTAAGTGCTTCAATTGAACTGTCTGCAACAACCTTTCCACCAGAAATGATGATGGCACGGCTGCAGATTGTTTCAACTTCGCTCAAAATATGTGTAGAAACAATTACTGTTCGGGTTTTTCCAATTTCGCGGATAATGGCTCGTACATCTTCAACCTGGTTAGGGTCAAGACCAGAAGTTGGCTCATCAAGAATAAGGATTTCCGGGTCGTGCATAAGAGCATGAGCAAGGGCAACACGCTGTCTGTTACCGCGAGAAAGCTCGCTGATGTTTTTGCTCATTACTTCTTTAAGTCCACATTCTGCACATAGAGCAGGAACCTTTTCTTCCGGGTTTTCGCCATACATCTGAGCAATGTATTTAAGGTAATCTTCTACAATCATTTCTCCGTAAAGCGGAGCAGATTCCGGCATATAGCCTATTTTTTTCTTTGCTTCAACAGGAGCCTGTGTAATATCAACTCCATCAATCAAAACTTGTCCCTCTGACGGAGCAAGGTATCCTGTTATCATTCTCATTGTTGTTGTTTTTCCAGCACCGTTTGGTCCTAAAAGTCCGACAATCTGTCCGGTCGGAATGGAAAAACTGACATCATTTACCGCACTAAAGCTCCCAAAATATCGGGAAACGTGGGAAACTTCAATCATAAGAAATGCCTCCAAATATTTTCGTATTCTTCTATTATAATAAAAAAATGGGGACTTGTGGAATATGGTTGAGAAAGTGGGAGGGGAATATAAGAAAAGTCTTATTTCCAGATTTGTGATAAATCCATCTGTCCGCCAATAACTCTTAAAACATTTACAGTTTGATTATTTTCATCAACTGTATAAAATATAAGATAATTATCTATGGGGAAATATCGTAATCCTCTACTGTGCCATGGCTCTTTGGGATAAAGTCTAAATGCATTCGGTAAAGTATCTAACTGTGTAATTTCTTTTTGAAGACGAGATAACTGAGCTTCGGCATTTATAACAGATTGCTTTTCATAGGCAATATAATCATAAATATTTTGAATATCATTTATAGCTTCTGGTGATAAAATAACTTTATATGCCAACTAGTGAGCCCTCTTAATTTTTTCAAAAGCTTCATCTACAGAAACTCCTTCACCACGAAGAATACTTTGATATCCTTTTTCTATTTCAGCATTAAACTGATCTTCAGTCATTTCTGAAAGATTTAAAGGTTTCTGATAAGGAATCTGCACCTTAAATGGTAATCCATTATTAAGAATAATCTGTTTATAAAACATATTAATCGCCGTAGAAACTGGAATGCCAAGAGCTGCAAGTATTGCTTCTGCAGGACCTTTAGTTTCCGGTTCTATCCTAGCGTAAAGATTTGCTGTTTTTGCTGCCATATTTACCTCTATTAATACTATAAGCCATTGTGCGTACAAACGCAATACAAAAAAAAGCAAACGCAAAAAGGTTATTCAAACTCTTTTAAAATCTCATTTACATAATCTCGAATGTTATTTGCAATAGCAGATTTCAACTGTGCAGTATTTTCCTTATTATTTTTAAAAGACATTCCTATAGGCATAAATAGTTTTACTACATCAATTTCTAAGGCTTCTGTAATTTGCGAAAGCGTTTTATCTGAACACCAAGTTCTTCCCTGTTCTAAGCTTTTTATTGTGTCTTCTGAAACATTTGCTTTTTCAGCTAGTTCAAATTGAGTTAGTTTCTTTGACTTCCTGATTCGCTTTATATTTTCTCCAAGTCGATTTTGTATTTCTAATAAATCCATTCATATATTTTCAAAGATATTCCTATAATTCTGAATTGACCCTTGTTACCTATATAATAAAAATAGTATTGGTATTACTCTTGTATATGTAATATAATTACTCTTATTGACATTTAGGTAATTGAAACAGCAATAAACTACTTTTATCTTTCGTTGAAAGTGTAGTAATACCTGTATTACCAGATAAAATCTAAGGAGGATTTTATGAAAAGAAGAAATTATTTATTCGTATTTTTTATTGCAATGTTAAGTATACTACTTACCTCTTGCTCTTTTGAAAATGATGAGGCCGAAAAAAAAGAAAAAAATGTCTCTTTAAGTTCAATAAGTGTTACAAAAAAACCTTCAAAAAATACATATCTCATAGATGAATCTTTTGACAGTACAGGTATGGTTGTAAAAGCATATTATTCTGATTTTTCAAACAAAGAAATAACTAATAAAGTAAAAATAAATGGTTTTGATAGCAGCAAAGAAGATTCCTTTCAAAAAATAGTCGTTGAATATTCTGAAAATGGAATAACTAAAACTGATTCTTTTTATATTACAATAAAAGCTCCTGAAGTTAAGATCCAATATGAAATAACTTATAAAAATGTTATAAGCTGGGTTAATTCAATTGGTACAACATGGGTTCAAGTTATTGCAGAAATAACAAATACAGGAGACGTACCTATTTATCTATCATCAAGTTCTTATGATTTAGAAGATTCAAATGGGCAAATAATTGCTAGTAAACAATATATATCAACTTATCCTGATGTTATAAAAAGTGGTGAAAAAGGATATTTGTATGATGAAACAACATTAGAAAATACAGTTGATGGAGCCATAACTGTTATACCAAGAATCTCAGCTAAACCAGCAAAAGTTTCTTGTATAAGATACGAAGTTAGTGAAATATCAATAACGGATACTACTTATTTTGGTCCAAAAATGGTAGGACGAATTAAAAATACAACAACTAAAGATGAAGATGGAACTATTTATGTAGTTGCAATTCTTTATGATTCGAATAAAAAACCTATTGGAGTTTTATCAGATTCAATATATGAAGATTTACCTGCTGGCGAAAAAATTGGATTTGAAGCAACATCATTAAGTTTACCTGAAAATATCACTTCTGATTCTATAGACAGTTATTTAGTTTTTGCATACCCAAACCAATATCAGTTTGATTAAATACTCTGGAATAATTATTTCTCTGGATGTCCGATGGACTCTTTTCAATATCAGCATCCAGAGATTTCTTTATATAAGTCTTTTTTTTGATATTAAAAAAATATAAAACAACTTAATAATCCTTTTTTTCTACTGGATAATAAAATGCCAGTTCCGGATAAAGGCCTTGAATCAACCTGAAATGGCCGTCGCGAGTCCAGAGGGGGACATCGTACTTTATGGCACAGAAAGCAATCATTACATCGGCAAGAGGGCCTGTTACGCCGTTTTCGCGAAGAGTTTGTAGCATAAAGCCTATGCCTTCAAAATCATATTCATCGGTGTAAAGAAGATCAAAAGTTCCAAAAGAATAAAGAATATTATCAATTTCTTCATTTGTTCGTGCACCATGTAAAACTTCTGATTTTACAGCGCCGCATATTGCAATCGGCATGGAATCAATCATTTTTGCAAGTTCAGAATCTCGACTTCGATAATAATCAATAAGAATATTTGAATCAACTAAAATCATATCATGCTTATCCTTCGGAGTTCATTTACCGCATCTTCATCTACATCAATCGTGCCGATTTCATCCATCACTTCTTTTCTACTTCTTACAGGCGGCTTTGGTGGAGTAACATTCTGACGGATTCTTGCAATAAACTCTTTGCGCCGTTTTTCCTGTTCTGGTGTCTGCGGAGGATTTACAACTCTTTTTGATTCTTCAACAAGGCGATCATAATCTTCTACAGTAATCATTACGCATTCTGGAGCATTATTTTTTACAACAACTTTTATTCCGTCACGTTTTACTTCTTCAATAATTTTTCCAGCTTCTCCTTTATTGAACCGGCTGATTGGAACAAATGATTTCAACATCTTGCTTGCGGTCATAGAATCGTACATAAAAACCTCCTGAAAATATTAACATTTATATTGTATATTATAATGATATATTTATCTATTTTATATGTCAATAAAAATATTGATGTTTATTCGGGCTTCTGAAAATGTTATCCACTCATTATCATCAGTTATCAATTTGACATTTTTTTCATTATCCTATAGAGTACACATAGATTTTCATTTAGATGAACACAGATTGAGTCCATAGTGTCCTTCTTTACCGGCGATGCCACGGCACACCGCGTATCCCATCTAAACCACACAATCCTTTTCTCAAATTTTTATTTTTTCAAAGAGGTATACTTATGAATAAGTATGTTAAGCGTTATTGCATTGATGCAATGAGCGGTATGGCACAGGGACTTTTTGCATCCCTTTTGATTGGAACAATTATTAAAACACTTGGACAGCAGCTTTTAAGGCTTTCTGTAAACCCTGTATTTAAGTTTCTGGTAGATGCCGGCAATTTTGCGACAGATGCACACGTTGTTGGTGCTGCAATGGCTGTTGGTATTGGCTTTGCCATGAATGTTCCTGCCTTTGTTTTGTTCTCGCTTGTTGCTGTTGGTTCTGCTGCAAATGTTACAGGTGGAGCTGGTGGTCCGCTTGCTGTTTTGATTATTGCAATTATTTCTGCAGAGCTTGGCTGCCTTGTTAGTAAAAAGACAAAGGTTGATTTAATTGTTACTCCTGCTGTGACAATTCTTTCTGGTGTTCTGCTTACTGTTTTGACTGCAAAATATATTGGAATTGCTGCAAGCTCTTTTGGTAAGCTGATTGTATGGTCTACAAAGCTTCATCCGTTCTTTATGGGAATACTCGTTTCTGCAATGGTTGGAATTGCGCTTACTCTGCCAATCAGTTCTGCGGCTATTTGTGCAGCCCTCGGACTTACAGGTCTTGCTGGTGGTGCCGCTGTTGCAGGATGCTGCGCTCAGATGGTTGGCTTTGCAGTTCTTTCTTTCAAGGAAAACAAATGGGGCGGTATTCTTTCTCAGGGACTCGGTACAAGTATGCTTCAGATGCCTAACATCATCAAAAATCCTAAAACCTGGATTCCGCCAATTCTCGCCTCAATGATTACCGGCCCGATTGCAACCTGCGTTTTCAAAATGGAAATGAATGGTGCCGCTGTTAGCTCTGGTATGGGAACCTGTGGTTTTGTCGGACAGATTGGTGTTATTACCGGCTGGTTTGAGCCTAGTGAAGTTGCCATTGGTCACGGAGCTGTTGCAATTACTCCAGGTTTTGTTGACTGGCTTGGATTGATTTTAGTATGCATTGTTTTACCGGCTGTTCTCTGCTGGTTGTTTGGCAAGCTCTTCCGCAAAATCGGCTGGATTAAAGATGGTGATTTGCTGCTTGAAAGTGCGGTAAAAGCTCCTGCGGCTAAGGCTGAAACTAAAACTGAAGCTCAAACTCAAACTGTGGCAACAACAGAAACTGGAACAGGTGCAAACGCAATTGTTGAAGGTGAGAATAATTCTACAAAGTAATTAAAAAAATAAAAAATTAAAAAGTATTAAACTCTTTTATTTCTGCTTGAGAAGCTTACCGAAATGTATCAGATAATCAATGAAGGATGCATAGCTGGCAATCAAGCAGAGAATAAAGAGTATAAGTCCTATAATCTTCATCACTCCGAAGAACGATGGTACAAAATTGAGTCTAACGAGCGACTCCAGGAAAAGTGTATAGAAACTTGAAATTACATAACCTACAGTTTTAATTTTTCCACCCTTTCTTGCCGCAATAGCGGTTCCTTTTGAAGCAGCAACCATTCTCAAAAAGTTCTGAGACATTTCGCGATACAGAATCAGCATAAAGATGATTGGGTACATATAGCGGATGCTTGAATCAAAAGAAAACATAAAGCAGAGGAAAGTAGCCAGGTGAACCATTACATCTGCAAATGGGTCAAACAGCTTTCCAAAATCTGTTACCTCGTTGTTCTTTCTGGCAAAATATCCGTCGAAGAAATCTGTAAGCTCCATAAATGCGAGGAGCGGGATATATATAAAAACTGAAATTGCAGCAAGCTTTTCATTCTTTGTCCAGATAGGAATAAAATACAACAGGAAAAAAACTGGTGATAAAATCATTCTGGAAAAAGTAAATTTGTTCGAAGTATTCATAACGCGTATAAGTATCGTAAATTAAGGGATAAAAGTCAATTAGCACCAAAAAATGAATCTTACTGAAACGTCTTATATTCCTGCACAATACTTACGGCGGATTTTACTTCGTATTCAGGTAGTTCCTGGCGGATTATTTTGAGGGCCTGTTCAACGATTACATTTGAGTTGGTGACGCCATACAAAACGGCGGCGTTATCTTCAATTGTAACATGGAGGAACTCGATACGGATTTTGTATTCAAAAATAAGCTTTTTGACTACTTCCTGAGCTTTAAGCAGCTGAGCAACCTTGAGCTGACCTGCCTTTTCATCATCAGCAGTGATTTTGATTTTGGTGTAGTCGCTTATAACCTGAGCGCAGGCTGGGACACTCATTATGCCGGTGTTAAGAACCATGTCGAAATTGGAAGGATCGCCGACATCGACATTGTAGAAGTTTTTATGGAAGCCGTTTCGGTTTTCGTCGCTTTCGGTGATGCGCTGACGAGCCTGTTTTTCGTTCCAGCTGAACTCGTCCATAAGGCGCTTTACCCTAGTGTTTTCGTCTGCAACAAGTCTTACGGAAATAACATTCGGAATATTTTTGAGGATAGCGAATGCACCGCGCCCAATAATTACAGCGTTATCGGATTTGGCTGCTTCCAGAACTGCGTACTGCGTGAGGATAAAATAATCATCCCGATTTTTTGTGATAGAAGCAAAGAATCCCGGTTTTCGTTCATCGTACTTAGGCATTTTAGACTCTGGAAAACCAAGCTCAACAATTCGTTTTTCAAGGTCTGTGCGCTTTACAAACTTGTAATTCAGTTTTTCTGCTAATGCTTCACCAACTTCATCACCAAATGCTGCTACCTGTCTTGCCAATGCTATAATTGCCATAAAATGCCTCCTGTAAATGTTTCTATAATTATAATAAAACCAGAATTAAGATATGTCAAAAAACTATTACAAAGTGTGCTTGAAATATAGTGCCAATGCAGTGCCCATCAGCGCGTGAGAAAACTCTTTGGTGCCGGCAGCTTGGATTACAGTTTTAATTGGGAGCTCGAGATAGTTAATGAACTCGTCATCGTCGAGGTGCTGGAGGCCGGTGGGGGTTAGGTCTTCGGCGAGGAAGAAATGAGCGTGATTGGAGAATAAGGCAGGGTTTGGATTGGCAACACCAAGCTTTGTGAGCTTGCCGGCTTTATAACCGGTTTCTTCTTCGAGTTCGCGTAAGGCAGATTGTTCCGGGGTTTCGCCTTTATCCATAACACCGCCGGGGAACTCTATGCTTAAGGCTTTTTCGCCGTGGCGCCACTGCTTTACCATAAGGAAGTTTTCGCCAAGCTTTGGAATTACGATTACCCAATCGGAAGCATTCATGACAATATAGTTGCCCTCGGTTCCGTCGGTGGCGCGGTTTTTCTGTTCGGTGACGTCGAAAACTACGGTGCTGAGAATTGTTTTTGTGCTTTTAGTTTCCCACTTCAGACGTTCGTCGGCTTCGGTGAAGAAGGTGTTAGTTTCATTCAAATCGTTTGTCATAATCTTTTCCCTGCAACAAAAAAACGGTCAACTTCGAAGATGAAATTGACCGTTTGTTCTTTAAAGCTTACAAGTTATTTCTTGAAAGTCTGATATTCTTTCTTAGGATCATAAGTTCCTGTTCGAACTTCGCCATTGATGCTTGGAATCTTGATTGTGATTCCAGGTTCAATTACGTTAGGGTTCTTAGGATCTTCCAAGAGATCTTTGTTTGCATTGTAAAGCTCTTTCCACTGCCATGGGTCATTGTAGATATATGGGCGACCAGCGATGTTCCAGAAACAATCTCCTGTCTTTTCCCAGTCACGTACAATGTAATACTCTGGAAGAGGATTCTTGTCGCCAACTCCATCAAGAGAAGCGAGCGAAAGCTTAGCATATTCAGCAGCCTTGTCCCAGTCTTCGCGGGCAAAAGCTCTTTCTGCATTTTCAAGATTTTCTTTTGCAGCAGAATAAGCCATTGGATAAGTTTCTGCAGCATTGATTCCATCGGCCCAGGCAATCTTGTTCTTTGCCATTGTAATGCTGTCTTCTGCAGATTTTCTTGCAACCATCATTTCGATGTAAGCCTTTGAAAGCTCTGCGTTTTCTTCTGCAAGTCTTGAATATTCAACTGCATCTTCATATTCACCGGCATCAAGAGCAATCTGTGCCTTCTTTGTATACTCGTCAGCAAGCTTCTGATAAGTATTGTTTTTATAGCTAAGTGCAAAGGTTGATGCAGCCATAAATACTGCCAATATAATTGAAATAAGTTTCTTCATCATTTTGCATCATCTCCTATAGGTGCTTCTCTTACAGTTTCTGGCACAGCAACCTCTGAAGCTGCAGGATCAGCATAATCATCATCTTCAAGAAGAACTGCATCCTCATCTTCAATACCATCAAGCTTTGTCTTCATAGGAGCTTTTTTATCTGCCTGAAGAGCAAAGTCTTCGCTTTCTTTTACCTTAATTTTTGCTTCTTCAATCTTCTTAAGAGCAGCGGCACGCTTTTCAGCGATATCGTCATACATCTCATCAAAAAGATCTGTTGCATCAATATAATTGTCATAAGCTCTTTCATAAGCCATCATTGTGTAAGCAGAGTCACCCTTCTTAAACAAATCAACAGCTTTGTTATATTTCTCTTTCTGAGAAACCTGAGCTCTTACACTTTCTGCATCCTTCTTAGAAGCAAGAGCATCTGTACGAGCATCCTTTGTCATCTGTTTGAAGATGATTGCATAAACACCAGTAAGAGTTACTTTTGCACTGTTAGCTTTGTCGAGCTGTTCTTTTCCTGTAGAATTAGGATTGTTGAACAAGTCTTCGTAAGCAAGAAGATCATTGTAGCCTTTTTCGTACACATCTTCTGCCAATTCTACCATTTCTGAATCATAAATATCATCATTTACCTGGCAAGCTTTTACATAAGCGGTCAAAGCGGCATAGCGGTCAGCAAGATCCTTGCTGGCTTCTGAGATATCTTCTCCACTATCAGCTTTTGCCTTAAGTTTATCATACAAGTCATCAATTGCCTTGAGTTTATCAGGTTCGTAGTCTTTTACACCTGCATCCAATGCAAGTTTTCTAGCATCATCTATGCCTTTTAAAGCAGCACCATTATCAGCCTTTTTTACTGGCTCTGGTTCTGGTTCTGGCTTAGGTGTCTCAACAACAGGAGCTGTTTTCTCTGGTTCCTCCGGAGCAGGTTTTGACCCACAGGAAATACAGAAAAAAATCAGCATCGCAGAACAAATCATAACAACGACTTTTCTCATAAAATCCTCTCGTTTTGTTAGTTTTTTATATATCCTTTTTAAAAGAAATATATGCAATTTTCAGTCTATAGCATTTTAAAGAAGTGTTCTATAGCATAAACACTATTATACACCCAAATATTGATTCCGAAAACATATTTTATTGTTTTGTAAAAAATCTGTGCTAAAATAATGTTATACGTTGTATCTCCTGTTTATCATAAAAAAGTGAGGATATCGATATGGCTGATGATTTTTCTTTCCAGATTGTAAAAACCATTGGAACGATTGCAGAAGGCAAAGGCGGCTGGAATCTTGAATTAAACCTTGTTTCCTGGGGTGGCAGACCGGCAAAATACGATATTAGAAGCTGGTCTCCTGACCATCAGAAGATGGGAAAAGGCGCAACCTTTACAAAGGAAGAGCTTACCGCACTTAAAAGTCTTCTGAACAATTCAGAACTTGAATAGAAGCACCCTTCTTAACAACAATCTCATACAGCATTTTCTGAAGAATAACCTCTTCCATCATTGAGCCACCGGAACGTATTTCCATGTCGGCAGCAGAAAGAATTGCAAGAATTGCAGCGGCTTGTCCCGAAGACCATATTTTTGCCGCATTTGTATACTGTCGTTGCATTGTAGAAGAAGAAAATCCGTGATTTTTTAAGGTTCCGGAATCAGTAGAATAACCGTTTGGGCAAATACTGTGCCAGAGTGCAAGCTTTCTAAAGCAAGAAGCAAGCCCCGCAATAAGAAGAACTGAGTTTGTATCTTTTGAAAGCTTTATTTTCTGTAAAATTGTGAGTCCGTCCTCAAAGCGCTTCTGAACAGGGGCGTCTGCATTTGATATTCGGTTAAAAAGCGTAAATGCAGATTCTTCTCTATTATTAATGAGGATTGAATCAACATCATCACACGTAATTATGTGGTCCTTCTGGAAGCAGACAAAGAAACGGGAGCATTCGTTTTTCAAAGCTTCCGTGTTGTTTTCTATCATATCAAGGATAAGCTGGGCAGCATCCCTTTCAATTCTAAAGCCGTTTTTCTGGAAATAATTCTGAACCCAAGGAAGCTTGTCCTTTTCGAACATTTCCCAGAACTTGCGCTTGTTTGATTCCGGAATAAGCTTATCCAGCTTTGCATCTACTGAAATCTCGTCGGAAACAAGAATAAGGACTGAGGAGTCGGAATCGTCTGAAGCACTGGAGCCGGAACCGTTTCCTTCATCGGAAACTGAAGCAAGCCAGTCGGAAAGAAGTGCAATATCGTTTTTCTTAATAAGCTCGGCGTTTTTGCAGACAACACAAGTGGCAGAGGTGAACAGGGTGCCGGCTGAGAGGATATTGATAACCTCTGCAAATGGAGTTTCTACGAGATAATAAAGGTGCTCATCAATATCACCATATTTCTTTTTAAGAGAGGCTTTTACTTTTTCTACGGCTTCGCCACGCAATCCGAACTCCGGACCCGTGTAAAGATAAACAGGAAACGACATACGCTATATACTCATTCGCTATACACTTCTACCCGCGCGAAAAACTAGTACGTGCGGACGATATTGGAAAGAATACCTACAATTCGTACATCCTGGCAGTAAATTGCCTGGAAGTCTGGATTCTCCGGCTGAAGGCGTACACGAGTTGCTTCTTTATAATAACGCTTCAGGGTGATGGCATCGTCAATTACTGCAACAATAATCTGACCGTCAACCGCTGTGCTTGACTGTTCTATTACGGCAAGGTCTCCTTCAAGAATACCTGCGTTTATCATACTTGTACCGCGTACACGGAGAGCAAAATAGCTTTTTCCAGGGCGGATAAATGGTTCTGTGAGATTTACGTAACCGTCGAGGTTTTCTTCGCTGAGGAGAGGTTTACCGGCAGCAACTGTTCCCAAAAGTGGTACCTTGCCTACAAACAAAGACTTCTCTCTTTCGCGCATATCGGAAATAACTTTGATTGAACGTGAACGTTTCTGACACTGAGTCAGATATCCCTTCTTTTGAAGGGCAGCAATATGGTCCTGAACCGCACGAAGCGAAATACCAAAATGCTCGCCAATTTCCCTTACAGTTGGTGGGTACGAGTTTTCTTCCGTAAAATTAGAAATGAACGAAAGGACTTCTTTTTGTCTTTCTGTAATTTGCTTCATGTTTTCCTCCCAGATTTTTTAATTAAGTGGTAAGGACTTGCCTTCGGCAAGTCCTAGCTATTTACACGTAAAAAAACGCTGCGCCAGCTCGCGTTTTTTTACTCTTCCTCGAACTTACTTTCAAACAGTGCCTCAATCACTGAAGCGGCTTCATCTTCGTCGGGGCCTTGAACGTGCATGGTCATTTGGGTGTTGTAGCCGGCGCCCATAGCAATAACGCCCATAATGGATTTGGCATTGACAGTGGCATCGTCGCGGGTGAGGGTTATCTCACTTTCAAACTTGTTAGCTGTCTGTGCTATTATAGCTGCAGGTCTTGCATGAATGCCCGCTCTGTTTTTTACAGTCAAGATTTTCTCAATCATAAGTCGTTCCTTGTATTTATAAACTAATAAGAATCGTCATTGCCATAGAATGCCGTTTTTGCATCACTCGTCTCCAGCCATTTGAGAATGTTCTGGTTAAAGTCTTTTGCAGAGTTATATCCCATATCCTTAAGACGCTCGTTCATAGCGGCCGCCTCAATAATAATAGGAAGATTTCGTCCCGGTCGTACAGGGATTTCTATCATAGGGATTTTTACTCCCAGAAGCTCCTTGTACTTTTGCTCCGTACCAATGCGGTCGTAAGCTTTTGCCGAATCCCAGTCCTCAAGCTGAACAATAAGCTGCACTTCCTTCTGGTTTCGGATTGCACCAACACCATAAAGCTGAGAGATATTGATAATTCCCAAGCCTCTGATTTCCATATGGTGACTTATTAATGTATTGGCACCACGTCCCAAAAGAGTGTTACCGTTTACACATCTTATCTCAACAATATCATCTGCTACAAGACGGTGACCTCGTTCTACAAGCTCAAGCGCAGTCTCGCTCTTTCCAACACCGGAATGTCCGGTAAGAAAGATTCCGATACCGTAAACTTCAACAAAAACACCGTGCATTGTCTGATGCGGCGCAAAGATATTGGAAAAAACACGTATTATTCTGCTTAAAAACTCGGTAGATGTCAAATCTGTTTGCAGGATTGGACAACAGTTTTCCTCTGCAAAGTTTCTGAATTCTTCGGTTGGTTCAAGATTGTAAGTAAAGACACAACAAGGTATTTCGTTCTGGAAGAAGGTTTCCAGTGTGTCTGTAGTTTTGTCATGATGAAGCTTGTACAGATAGGCAGTTTCTCCACGACCGAAAAGCTGTACTCGGGTGTGGGCAAAATTCTCGTAAAATCCGCTTAAGGCAAGTCCCGGTCGGTTTATTTCAGGATTTGTAATTGCTCTTGGTAAGCCCCGTCGACCAGCAATGCATCTAAGATTAAGAGCATCGTGTCCAGACAAGTCAAGTTCGAGCAAATCCAGAACAGTGAATTTTTTTTCTGCCATAGAATTACTATACACATAAGCGGATATTTTTGCAACTACAATTGAAACTTCAATTGCCCTTCAATTGCCCTTCATTTGTACGTGGGAGATTGTGTGCTATAATGGAATCCAGGTGGTATAATGAAATTCCTGCACATTTCCGATTTACATTTTGGTAAAAAACTAAACGAGTTTTCGCTTATAGAAGACCAGCAGTTTATTGTTTACAAGATTCTTCAGGCGATTGATGAGCTGAAGCCTGATGCCGTCCTTATTGCCGGAGATATTTACGACAAGGGCATTCCGACAATTGAAGCCGTAAAGCTTTTTGACACCTTTTTGTGTCGTCTTGCAGAACGGAAGCTTGAGGTTTTTATCATTAGCGGAAATCACGACTCCCCTGAACGCATGACCTGCGGAGCTTCCCTTATGGAAACAAGCGGCATTCATTTTTCACGGGTTTACGACGGAACTGTCTGCAAATACGAGCTTAGTGATAAAAATGGTCCGGTTAATATTTATCTTCTTCCATATATAAAGCCTGCAATTGTAAAGGCTGCACTCGAAGCTCAGGGAAAAGCTGACGAAGCAGAAAAAATCACCTCGTATGACTCTGCGGTTGAGGCAGCAATTTCTCAGATGAAGGTTGACTGGTCGCAGAGAAATGTTCTTATTGCGCATCAGTTTGTTACGGGAAGTGCCCGCTGCGATTCTGAGGATATAAGTGTTGGCGGAAGCGATAATATAAGTGCAGAGCTTTTTAGTAAGTTTGATTATGTTGCGCTGGGACATCTTCACGGCATGCAAAAAGCTGGAGGCGAAAACATTAGATACAGTGGAAGTCCATTAAAATATTCGTTTTCAGAAGTGAATCATAAAAAAGGCGGATTGATGGTGGAGCTTGAAGAAAAAGGAAGCCTCAAGGTTAAACCTGTTCTTTTTGTACCACAGCATGATCTTCGCTGCATAAAAGGCACATACGAAGAGCTTACGCTTAAAAAATATTGGGAGCAGATGGGCGACAGTATTAATGAATATCTTCACATCACACTTACAGACGAAGAAGAGATTCCAGAGGGCTTTGCCCGCCTTCAGCTGATTTACAAAAATCTTGTAAGCTTACAGTATGACAATTCGCGCACACAAAAGGATAATAAAATAGAAGCATTATCGCAGATTGAAAATATTTCTCCTCTTGATTTATTTGAACGCTTTTACGAGCTTCAAAATAATCAGAAGTTTTCTATAGAACAGAGAAAGTTCGCACAAGAATTAATAGAAGATATCTGGGGAGGAAAAAAATGAGACCATTAAAACTGATTATCACCGGATTTGGAACTTATTGCCAGCGGACAGAAATTAATCTTGAACAGCTCGGAACTCAGGGCTTGTATCTTATTACGGGAGACACAGGCTCCGGTAAAACAACAATTTTCGATGCAATATCATACGCACTTTATGGAAGCGTAAATGGTCAGAATCGAACAATAGCAATGATTCGTTCTACCTTTGCCACTCCAGATATTCCAACCGAAGTTGAGCTCACGTTTGAATACCGCGGAAAAACTTATGTTGTAAAACGAAATCCTGAATATGAAAGACGTTCCAGACGCGGCGATTCTGTTACAAAGCAGATTGCCGAGGCAACACTTTCTATGCCGGATGGAACTGTTGTAACAGGACAGGGAAAAGTTACTAACGCAATCAACGAACTTTTAGGAATTGATGCAAATCAGTTTTCGCAGATTGTAATGATTGCACAGGGAGATTTTCAAAAGCTGTTGATGGAGGATACGGGAAAACGTCAGGATATTTTCCGTAAGATTTTTAAAACTGATTATTACCAGATTCTGCAGCAAAAACTTTCGGAACAGGAAAAGAATTTAGAACGCGAGTGTACCGATATTGGAAAAGCCCTTTCTATTTTTGTAAACGGTATTTTGTGCGACCCGACAAGCACTCTTAATATCGAACTTGAAAAAGCAAAATCGAATGCGCTTGGAATTACGGATGAAATTGAGCTTATCCAAAAAATAATTGCAGAGGATCAGACTGCGCACAAAAAACTTACAGACATAATTACTGACCTTGAGAAACAGTGCAACACGCTTCGCGATACCCTTTCAAAAAATGAAGAAACAGAAAAGCTTCGCGCTGATTATAAACAGAAGTCAGCAGATTTTGAGGAAATACAAAAAACTATTGTAGAAGTTAAACAGGCGTTTGAAAATGAAAAAGGCCGGGCAAAGGAACGCACGGATAAAGAAGCAGAGCTTGCCGTATTAAACGAGGAATTAAAAAAATACGAAGAGCTTGATACTATAGCTAAAGATGTAAAAGATATTGAAAATCAAAAGAAAGGTCTCAAAGAGCAGATAGATACACTAAAAGCGGACTGCGAGGAATGCGATAAACAAACATCATCCCTTTCTGAAAAACTAAAAGAGCTCGCTGATGCAGAAGAAAAGTTTTATAAAGCAGACGCAGCTCAAAAAGAAGCCGACAAACGAAAGAATGATTTTGATGAACTTGAAAAATCTGCCGCAGACTGTGAACACCTTTTGAAGGAATTTAATGCTTTGCAGGAGGCATACATATCAACTCAAAAATCCTACGAAGAGTTTGATGTGAATTATAAACATCTTCGTAAGGTTTACATGGATGAACAGGCCGGCATAATTGCTCAGGAATTAAAGGATGGTGTTCCTTGTCCTGTATGCGGCTCACTGGATCATCCAAAGCCTGCAACAAAATCTGAAGGAGCACCAACTAAGGAACAGCTCGATCAGGCAGAAAAAGAAGATAAGGAATTGAATCTGGCAGTTTCTTCTGCAAATACAAAATGTGCTGAGAGCAAAACACTTTATGAAAATACACTAAAGGTTGTAAAAGAAAATTATGCAAAGCTTGCAAAGGATGAAAGCGCAGAAGACTTATCTCTCTTAAAGCAAAAAATTGCAGAACAGAAGGATAAGGCTTTAAATCTGCTGAAGGAATGTAATAAAAATCTTGAAGAAGAAAACAAACGTGTTGAAAAGAAAAATAAAATAAACGAAGAATTACCAGAGCTTCAGGAGCGTCTTAAGCAGAAAACAGAGGAACTTCAAAAAAAGAATGAAGAGCTTTCGGCTCTTGATGCACGCCTGCAGGAAAAAGAAAAGCAGGCAAAGGAACAGCGATCAAAGCTTAAGTTTGAAAACATTGACGCCGCACGAGATGCGGTTTCTGCTCTTCAAAATCAGATTGACAAGTTAAAACAGGACTTTGATGAGGCAGAGAATAAATATAATGATGAACAGACTAAGTTTACAGCACTTGAAAGTCAGGTAAAGCAACTGGAAGCTCAGCTCAAAGGAACTGAAGAAATAAATGTTGCAGAACTGAAGGAAAAGCTCGACGATTTGGATAAGGAACGTAACAATATCACTGATCAGAAAACAGCTGTAGACTCAAGACTTACGACAAACAACACGGCTCTTGAAAACATAAAGCAGCGATCACAGGAGCTTAGTGTTATTCAAAATCAATATTCTTATGTAAGTGCCCTTTCAAAAACTGCAAACGGAGGACTTTCCGGTGGCAAAGAAAAAATCAAGCTTGAGACTTATATTCAGATGACATACTTTGACCGAATTATTGCTCATGCAAACAAACGCCTGATGATAATGAGCGACATGCAGTATGAGCTTGTTCGTAAGAAGGAGGCTGCCGATTTGCGAAGCCAGACAGGTCTTGAGCTCGATGTAATTGACCATTATAACGGCGGCCAGCGAAGTGTAAAATCACTTTCCGGCGGAGAATCGTTCCAGGCCTCGCTCGCCCTTGCACTTGGCCTTTCCGATGAAGTTCGGCTTTCTGCTGGCGGAATCAAAATTGATTCGATGTTTATTGACGAAGGCTTTGGAACCCTGGACAGCGAAACTCTTCAAAAAGCCTTTAAGGCCCTTTCCGGAATAACGGAAGGAAACCGTCTTGTCGGCATAATTTCGCACGTAGATTTACTCAAGGAAAAAATTGACAAGCAGATTGTCGTTAAAAAGGCTCGCACCGGAGGCAGCACCGTAAAGGTTATAGTATAGAAAACTCTTGTCGCATACTTGACATTTTTTTTCAATACAAATATAATACCTCCACATTACGCCGCGGGGTAGAGCAGTTGGCAGCTCGTCAGGCTCATAACCTGAAGGTCGGTGGTTCGAGTCCACCCTCCGCTATCTTGCTAAATCTATATGTTATATAGAGATAGCACACTACTAAACCCAATAAGGTAGGGCTTAGCGTGAGACATTTCACTAGTTTTTACGTAATGATTTTACGTAAACAGACTTTCAAGTCTGAAAGGTGGTGTTCATGGCTAAGCCCTATTTAATTTATAAGACATCAAATGGTATCTACTATGCAGAAATTCTTCTGCCTGATGGAACTCACGCAAACAAGAAAAGTACTGGTTGCAGAAACCGTACCGAAGCTGAAAAGGTCGTGATGGGTTGGATTGTCAATGGAAATATTCCTACAAGAATAAACGGAAAAGAAAACAGGAAAACTAACGTTGATAAAATCTCTTTTTTTAACAATCTGCAAAATTACGATTTTTCTCAAGATGAAGTTCTAAAGATTGTTACGACTCTGCAAGAACGAAAATTAATTCAATCTTTTGTTATTGCAAATACTCCACAAAGCAAACCGATTGAAGAATACCTTGAAGAGTTTTGGAATTTTGATAAATCGCCATATATCCATGAAAAGCAACTTCGAGGTCAATCTATCCATCGGGATTATTGCCTTGGTCAACTAACCAGAATAAAAACTTATTGGTATCCCCTTCTCGCTGGAAAAGCTGTTGGTGAAATTACTCGTGATGATGTTTATAAGATTTTCACGGATGAAACAGTTTCTAAACTTGCACCAAAAACAATTAACTCTATTGTAAATGCATTAACAATTCCGATGAAATGGGCTTATTTTCATGGGCTCACAAATAACAATTGTTATGATGGAATTCTCAAATGTACTGCAAAATCCAAAAAGCGCGAAGTACTCACTTTGGAACAAGCCTTGGCTGTTTTCTGTACTGAGTGGGAAAATGATTCTGCCCGCCTTGCGAATATGCTCGCATTTTATACTGGAATGAGGCAGGGAGAAATTGCGGCACTCAGACTTGAGGATATTGGATCTGATAGAATTTATATCAGACACTCATGGTCAAAATTTGAAGGCTTAAAAGAGACAAAGACAAATGAATGTCGAGAAATCAAAATTCCATCACAACTTCGCGATATGCTATTGATACAAGCAAATATGAATCCGCATAATGAAGGAATAAAAGGTTTCGTTTTCTATGGTTTGAATCCCGAACATCCTACAGATCCCAAAAATTGGCTCAAATATCTTCATAGAGCATTGAAAAAAATCGGATATTCGAATCCAAAAGAAATCTGTTTTCATGCATGGCGACATTTATGGTGCAGCCGTGTTTGTGATTTAATTTCTGATAAGCGAGTTGTTATGACCGGTTCGGGACATAAGACAGAATTTATGCTCGACCATTACGCTGAACACCTTGAAACAGAACACGCATTGGAAACTTTGGAAAAAGCACAGGAGCAGATTTTCCTGCCAATTTTAAAGAAAGCAGAAAACATTATAGATGTTGAAGCTGAAACTATAGATTGTACAGAGCAAATTGCATAAGGGGGAAAAATAGGATTGTTTACAAAGAAAACAGTAAAAGCAAATGACAAAGACAAGAATACAAAAATCACAATGGTTAATGGTGTATCTGAATTTTTAAGATAGTGTTTTAATTACAAATCATGATTTCTATAGTAAAATTTATACATGGAGGATTTATATGAAAGAATTTAAATGGAAAAATAGATTTATAAATCAGGAGAAAAAAAGTGAATATATTAATAAGTATGAGCTTTTATTATTAATGCTAAAAATAAAATGCCATAATACCCAAAAGTTAGAGGAAAATATAGCTTCACTAGAAATTCAGGATTTTTCAGTTTATGAAGAGTTTTTAATTAAACATGTATTACCAGAATCTAAAAAAATAAAAGTACAAAGTAAATTACTGCATAATCAACCATTGTTCAAAGATCTTATAGAGTCTATTGAAGTTGATACGCCTCTTTCGATTAATATAAAATCTAAAAGACAAATGTTTTTAAAGTTTTCTAAATATGTAAATTTAAAAGATTTGGCTACTGAAAACAAAATATATAATTTTTTTATAATAGGTTTATTTACAATTCCAGTCTTTTTAATGGCATGGAATTTTAATCATATTTTTTTTGATATCGCGATTTTAAACTTTTTAGAAGTATCTATTTCCTACATACTTTATAGAACATTTCGAGGAAGATCAAAGAGTTTTTATCTTAATATTCTCAGAATTAATTCAGAACTATGTTTAATTGAACTTCAAAAAATACTAGAAGAATTAGTAATACTTCTTAAAGTATCTCAAGATCCATATAAAGATGACTCCTTTGAAGACTCATATGAGAAATTCAAAAACATGTTTTCTGTACCGGAAAATTTTTTAGATATCTGTATAAAAGAGAACATTATTGATGAAAATAATATAGTAAACTCTAAATACAATCATTTTATGATTCAGTATTTAAAGATTAATCGAAACGAAAAATTTAGAAATGAAAGATTTGACTGGCAATTAATAAACCATGTAATTATTTTTGATATTGCAAAAAACAGAAGATCTGAGTTTTTGGATGAAACTTTTAAAAAAAATTTAAAAACTGGAGAATATAAGCATCTAGAAGGAAAAAAATTTCAGAAATTTTTAACACTTTTCGTTTAAGACATAAAAAAAATCAATAAAATTGTGGGGAACTAGTTTTTTTATTCTAGTTCCCTAGATTCATTTAAAGCCAATTAGCTTTATCTTATAACCATCAGACGTTTGATAAAGGTTCGTTGAACCTTGTTCAATTCTGTTGTTAGGCTTACATGCCTGTTAAGACTTACAACTAAAAAGGAGACATTGATGGTTTCTTCTACACAAAAAACAAAAAACACATCTCAAATTAATAATGACTTGCTTCTATCACGCACAGATTTGGCAACCCTATTTCATTGCGGTTTATCAAGCATAGACGCTTTGGATACGTATGCTTCAATTCCAAGAATTAAAATAGGACGTCATACTTTTTTCTTAAAGTCTGATGTCATGGATTTTATACTTTCTCATCGAATTGAGGCTCAAAATGAATGAAGAAATATTCAACGAAATAAAAGAAGATATCCGACGAAAAGGCATTTATTACGGGGAAATTGTTATTTCTTGTCATTATCACGATGGGCGAATATGTACATATTCAATCACAACTACAGAACGCAGAAATTGTAATAAAAATGCAAAAAATGCTGTTCCTAAAGAAATGAATAGCATTTATTTATAGGTAAAGCTTGGACAAGAAAATGATTAAGAAACCTTCTGGTGTACCTAAATATGGTGGAAGCATAACAATTCAGGACTGGATGGTTAGATTGTACTTTTTGCAAGGCGATTATCTTCTGGTATACGCAACAATACATTCTTTTTCAAAAGATGGAGAAAGTGTTTTTAGAGGAAGCTTAAGATATCTAGCCTTTTGGACAGGAAAATCAAAACCAACTGTTATGAAGGTGCTTAAGTACTTAATCGATAACGGTTTAATCGGAAAACGAGTAATTCATTACACAAGATTGAATCAAGCCAGACATTACTGTGAATATTGGACAATCTTTTCTCGATTAGAACCGTCAGAACAAAAGAAACTTCTTAGTTCTACAAAGTAGCTGGATGTTATCCACAACAGGTAAAATTTCTTTACCTGTTATTTATTCAAAAAAATAAACAACAGGTAAAATATTAATACACAAGAGGTAAAGTTTTTTAAACATAACAGGTAAAAAAACTTAACCCAATATTATTAATATATATTTAAAATAAATAGAAATGATAGACCTAAAAATTGTGGATAACTCAAAAAAATAATATGAGGAACACAAATGATTTTTAAAAAGAAATTAAACAGCCCTATCAAAAAAGAAAAACATATCATTCAGAATATGTTTGACTCTGAATGTATACAAATGGTTGAAATCTCAAAGTTGAAGTTCGACAAAGATTTCAAAGAATTATTTGCACAGGAACCGGAAAAAGTTGAACGTATTGCAGAAGATATGAAAGTTCACGGTTTTGATAAATCTCAGCCGATTATCGTGACTAAAGATTTTTCTATTTTAGATGGAAATAGCAGATACTTGGGTTGTCAGAAAGCAGGAATTACTATCGTTCCCGTTGTTGTAAAAGATTTTCTAGATAAGGATGAAGCGCTTAGATACGAGCTCCATCTCCAGCTAGACAGAAGGAATCTAAATGATAGTCAAATATATTCTGCTTTTCAACGACTCGAAGAACTAAAATCTGCTGCAAAACGTGATGGAAAATCCACTGATGATTTTACAGACACAAAACTTGCTGAGCAGCTAAAGAAAAGCGAGAGACAAATCCAGAAAATGAGAGAGCTATCGAAAAAAGCAGATTCTCAAATCGTAGAAAAAATCACTTCTGGTGAAATCACAATTAATCAGGCCTATGCAAAACTGAAACAATCAGAAAAACCAAAAGAACAAAAACCAGAAAATATCAATAAGGTTGAGTTCAGCAAGGGTGTAAGGTTTGCTTTAGACGAGCTTGCAAACGGTAAAACCGCAGAAGAAATTCTAGCAGCATTGTAACAGAAGTAGCTCATGGAAAATAATGATATGACTTTAGATTTCATGGGCTACAAGGCAATGTGCCATTGTAGACCTATGATTCAGCGTTTTCACAATTTACGTGATCCAAGAATTGTGAGTGCAGAAAAACACATTGATCCTACGCGTCCACATGAAACAATTCTTGATTGTGGTACAATAGAGCAATGTTATGAGCAGATATTTGGAGAAGCCGTAAAAAAATATAATGCAAAGCAAAAGAGAAAAGATCGTCAAATTTCAAATTATTTAGAAACAATTCTGAATGATAAGCGACAGGGAAAACATAAAAATATCAAAGCTGATGGAAGCCGTAAAAGCGCCTATGAAATGGTCATACAACTGGGAAATCGCGATAACAGACCTGATGATGAATTAGCTTCAGAAGTCTTAAAAGATTTTTGTACCTTTCTTATAGAAAAATATCCTAATATTGTTCCAATCGGGATTTACCTTCATAATGATGAATTCTCAATTGATGAAGAAACAGGTAAGAAAGTATACAGTCCAGTACATGTCCATCTTGACTATGTGTTTATAGCACATCGTGGAAAATCACTTAAAACTGGAATGGAGTTGCAATCTTCCATGAGTGGTGCATTAGCAGAGATGGGCTTTGTTACCGCTAAAGGAAAAGGAACTGCACAACAACAATTTGAGGAATCTGTTCGACATGATTTACAAGATTTTGCAGAGCAACGTGGTATAAAAATTGATCGTACTCCAGGTGAAAAACATTCTCACCAGCAAAAACCAGTTTATCAGCAGATGAAAGAGAATCAGAAAAAGGAAAAAAATCTTTTAGAAAAAGAGCAGCAGATTGAGAAAGAAACCAAGGAACTTAGTGCAGATATTGAGTTTTACAATCAGAATGTTCTTTTTCTTAATGAAGAAATTCGAAAAAATGCTGCAAAAAAGGAAGAGTTAGATTCGAAAGAAAAGCTTCTAAATCAGCAGGATGAAGAGTTGATTCTAATGAAGTCAAAACTCGAGAAACAGGAAAAGGATATCAGATCTCGTGAAACAATGACTGATATTAAAGAATCAAACAATGACTTTCAAAGAGAGAACAATACTAAAAAAGAAGCTGAACTGGCAGAACGAGAAAAGCAGATTATAAAAGAGAATAAAGAGCTGGAGGAAAAAAATCAGGAAATCTGCAAAACTCAAGAACAAAATCTTTTGAAAGAAAAAGAACTTCAGAGAAAGCAGAATGATTTTGAACGCGATAAAGGTCTATTTGAAACATCCAGCTTAAAGGTAAAGGATTACAATCAGATTTGTAAGGAAGTTGAAAAAAATAATCTTTGTATTGATTCCGAAGTTTCTTCTTTTCGAAATAATCGATTCGAAGATTTTTCAACACGCTTCAATAAGTTTGTTACCAATGTCAAAAAAATTGTAACTGCAATTACGACAGAATTGAACTGGTATAAAGCAGCCTTTAAGAATTTTTGGACTAAGCAATCTCAAGATTTTAGGCAGCTTGCAGATGAAATGGATAGGAATAATTGTGAAACGTTTTCCAACTATAATCAAAAACTCCATAATGGACAATTGGATTATCAACTCGAACAGAAGCGTCAGATACAACAAACTCACGCCATTCGCCAGAAACAAATTGACAATCAATGGGATTTAGACAGGTAAGGAAGATTAGTATGGAATTAGTTACAGATGAAAAAATAAAAACGAAAGTTTTGTATTCAGAATTAAAAGAATACGGTTTTAAGCTTGATTCTAGGGTCAGGTGCATTCACTGCGGGCGTCCTTTTCAGGGTAAAGGATTGAGAGTATTCAGAGAAGGCGAAAGCCATTTTGTTTACTGTAAATTTCCTGATTGCGATGGCTCTATTATTGATATAGTAGCTGAAGATGATGAGGATTTTGCAGAAATCTTCCCTGTTTCCTAAATACTCGCAACGTTGCGGATTCCCTTTGAAATCCGTAATCCACCACAATTTGGCTTGCCAAACTGGGTGTACCCCACACTGAAAATGACAGCCTGCGCTTCAGCTTTGCCATCATTTTCTGTGTGGGGCAAGCGTTTCGCCGCTTGATCACTCGTCAGGGACATTCCCCAACGCCCCTAGAGGCGTTTCGTCGCCTCTCGAAAAATCCCGCAACATTGCGACCCCAGTCATGAAAGCCAGTCCTGCTTGGACAAAATGGCTTTCAGACAAAGTGGTGCCTAATGTTTTAGTCTTTTTCTCACTCACCCCGAGCACCGTCCAGCCGTTGCATCACTGCCAACGTTTCGCCGTTGGAACACGACCAAGCTAGGCTTGGATTCCTTCCCTTCGTTATCTACAAAAACACAGAGTTATGTGTTATAATAATCTAATAATATAGAATTATCAGAACATCAGGATAAGTTTATGGCTGAAAATAAGATACACCATAGTACATATGATTATGATTCACTTTTACCAGAACAGAAAGCTCGTGTAAAAATTAACCAGATGTTACAAGATTCTGGATGGACTGTTGTTCCTCGTGATGACTTTACTCCTGATGCTGTGAATGCTCAGGCTGTTGAAGAAAATCTTATGAAAGGTAATCTTGAAGCTGACTACATTTTGTATCTTGATGGAAAAGCCATAGCCGTTCTTGAAGCAAAACGAGAAGAAAATAAACTTGGTCTTGAAGTTGCAGAACAAGCACAAAATTACGGAAACATTCTTCCTGATTGGGTACAAGCCTGGAAAACTCCTCTTCCTTTTATTTTTCTTTGTAATGGGGACTTATTACTTTTTAAGGATATGCGAGAAGCTAAGCCTTGCTATAAAGTTCTAAAAAAGATGTATACTCCTAAGGAAATCGTAAATCTTGCTGGCGACGATATAAAATCTCAATTTGCAAAACTTCCGGCACTTCCTCCTGTAGGACCAAAAGGTTTACGTGAATGTCAGTTTGAAGCAATTACTAATCTTGAAATATCTTTTAAGCAGGGATTAAAAAAGGCTCTTATTGTTCTGGCAACTGGAGCTGGAAAAACTTTTACAGCTTGTACAGCGGCATATCGTCTCTTAAATTACATGGGTGCAAAACGAGTTCTATTTCTTGTAGACCGTAACAATCTTGGAAAGCAAGCTGAAGGAGAATTTGGAACATATAAACTTACAGAAACAGGAAATGCTTTTTCCGATGAGTATATTGTTCATCGTCTAAGAAGTGTTGAAAAAATTGGAAATGCAAGTGTTGTAATTTCAACTATTCAAAGACTGTTTGCAGCTCTCACTGGACAAGAATTTGATGACACAGATGATGACGAAGAAATGGAGCATGATGATGATACTCCAGGAAAACAGGTTCAACTTACTGGCAATGTTCTTCTGCCTCCTGATTTCTTTGATGTAATTATCATAGATGAATGTCATCGCTCGATTTATGGTGATTGGCAACAGGTTCTTACATATTTCTCTAGTGCAAAAATCATCGGGTTAACTGCAACTCCTACACCAGAAGCAGAAGCATTCTTTAATAAGAATCGTGTTGTAAATTACACACTTGAAAAATCTATAGCTGACGGTGTAAACGTACCACCACGCGTATATCGAATTAAAACTGAGATTTCAGAAGCTGGTGGAACTCTCAAAGATGGCGAGAAAGTAAAGAAAGTTTCAAATTGGACTGGCGAGGCTCAAACTCAAAAACAGAAAGAAGAAAAACAATTTACAAAGACTGAAATTGATAGAAGTGTTGTTGTTCCTTCTCAAATTGAAACTGTTGTAAGAGCATATAAAGATGCTATTTATGAATCATTATACCCAGAAAGAAAAAAAGACTGGTATATGATTCCTAAGACTTTATTTTTTGCTAAGAAAGAAAGTCATGCTCAAGATATTTTGAAAGCAATAGAAACAGTTTTCAAAGATGAATTTCCTGATAAGAAACTACCTGAGCATTTCGCACAGCTTATTACTTGTAAATCTGGAAACTCAAATCAGCTGATTAGTGATTTTAGAAACAACAAAGATTTCCGTATTGCAATTACGGTAACTCTCGTTGCAACAGGAACTGATGTTAGACCTCTTGAAATCCTTGTATTTATGAGAGACATCAATTCTGAAGTTTTATATACACAGATGAAAGGTCGCGGTTGTCGAACTATTGATGATGATAAACTTCGCAATGTAACAACTAACGCTAATTCTAAAGACTGCTATTATCTAGTTGATGCAGTTGGTGTAACTGAACATGAAAAATCTATGCCAACTCCTGGCAAAGGTCCTGGTAAAAAAGTTTTATCTCTTAAAGATTTACTTGAACATCTAGCACATGGCGAAGTACCTGATGAAAACTTAAGCCTTCTTGCAGGATATTTGTCTAATGTAAATAAAAAAGCAGAAAATGAAGATTTAATCGAGCTTAACGAATTACTTGGCAGTATTACAGTTAAGCAGCTTGCAATCAATATTTTTGATGCCATTGCACCAGAAACATATAAACTGCCTGAATATAAAGATATTAATGATGAAAACAAAGAACGAAAGATTTTAATTTCAGCATTGATAAATAATTTGAAAGCACGAAAAAAGCTGCTTGAGATAAATGCCGGATTTATAAAGATTGCAGTAGAAAAAACTGATACTCTTATTTCAGCTAGTTTTTCAAAAGAACAGGCAAAGCAATACATAGATACTTTTGAAAAATACCTTGAAGACAACAAAGACGAAGTTGAAGCATTAAGGATTCTTTACAATCAGGAAAAAGTTGCTATTACTTACAGTATGCTCAAAGATTTGGAAAAGAAACTTATTGCTTATAATAATCAGTTTAAATCAGAGTTCTTGTGGACTTGCTATCAAACACTGGATGGTGAAACAGGAAACGTAAAACCTTTGAACAAAGAAACCGAACTTGGTGTTCTTACAAATCTTATTCAACTTGTAAGATACGGATATAAACTTGATAATGAGCTTGTTTCACTTAAACGAAGATTCGGAAGTTATTTCAATCTTTACTGTGGACAGGCTTGGCGTAAGTTTACTCCAGAACAGGTTGAAATTGTACGTCAGATTGCAGAGTATATTGTGCAAAACGGCTGTATAAACAATATTGAATTAAACAAAGCAAAACATGATTTATTTGTTAAAGCAATTCCAATTTTTGGGGCAGACAAATTAAATACAGAAATGCAAACTATATCTAAATACTTATTCTACGGAAAGGCAGCATAAAAATGGCAAAAAAAGAAGCAACTCAAGTAAAACCAGAGCAGACACTCACAAAGAAAGTCTGGAATATGGCTGACGTTCTCGCAGCAGCAGGCGTCGGATTTACAGATTATATTATTCAGTTAACATACCTTTTATTCTTAAAGATGGATTCTGAAAAAGAATCTTATGGTTTAGGAAGTACACTTCCAGAGGGAAGCAAGTGGAAAGATATTGTTGAACTTGTTGGACCAGACCAGTTAGCAAAATATGAAAAGATTCTTGAAACCTTACAAGCAAAAGATGGACTTATTGGAGCAATCTTTACGGAGGCTCAGAATAAGATAACAAAACCAGCTCTTCTTAAAAAACTTATAGGAATGATTGATGAAGAAAACTGGTTCAGTATGGATGGTGACCTTAAAGGTGCAATCTATGAAAGTATTCTCGAAAAAAACGGACAAGATAAAAAATCAGGTGCAGGACAATATTTTACACCACGTCCATTAATTAGTGCCATGGTTGATGTTGTTCAGCCAAAGATTACAGAAACAGTTGCAGATCCGGCTTGTGGTACTGGAGGCTTCTTACTGGCAGCTTATGATTTTATGCGAAAGCAAAGTGATGACCAAGATAAAGTTGATTTCTTACAGACAAAAGCTCTTCGAGGTAATGACATTACCCCTCTCGTAGTAACACTTGCTTCTATGAACCTTTATCTTCATGATATTGGCGCAGATACTACACCAATCAAATGTGAAGACAGTTTGGAACATGAACCTGAACATCTTGTAGATGTAATTCTTGCAAATCCACCTTTTGGTGCACGCCCTGCAGGAAGTGTTGATATTTCTACAATGCGTTCTGATTTAATTGTAACCACAAGCAACAACCAGTTGAACTTTTTGCAGCATATGATGGTTATGCTTAAAGACGGCGGAAGAGCTGGTGTCGTTCTTCCTGATAATGTTCTTTTTGCTGATGGAGCTGGTGAAACTCTTCGTAAGAAACTGCTCAAAGATTTTAATCTACATACAATTCTTCGTTTGCCTACAGGTATTTTCTATGCAAATGGTGTAAAGGCAAATGTATTATTCTTTGAAAAAGGAACTCCAACAAAAGAAACCTGGTACTATGATTATAGAACAGGCATTAAACACACACTTGCAACAAAGCCTCTTAAACGTTCTGATCTTGATGATTTTGTAAACTGCTATTGTGCAGGACACATTGAAGACAGAAAAGAAACATGGAGCGAAGAAAATCCTACAGGTCGCTGGCGTAAATATGATGTAAAAGAATTACTTGAACGCGATAAGACCAGCCTTGATATTTCATGGATTAAAGACAAAGACGATTTGGAAGATGTAACTCTTAAAGAACTTTTCTCTACAATCAAAGAAAAAGCTTCTAATATAAATACTGCTGTAGATAAGCTTTCTGAATTGCTTAATGGAATTGAGGAATAGAAAATGGATAAAAACACATTGCAACCAATTAATTTTGGAAATACTGATATGTTTAATTACTCTTACACTAACGATATTTTTCAAGATGCCAAAACAATCATAGAACAATCTCATAAAGTTGCACTTAAAACAGTTGATTCTATATTAGTACAACGAAACTGGTTTTTAGGACAGAGAATAGACGCAGAAGAATTGGCACATAAGGAACGTGCAGACTATGGAACAGAGGTAATAAAAAAGCTTTCAAAAGAATTGACCGCAACTTATGGTAAAGGTTTTGATAGAACAAACTTGTATCACTTTTTGAACTTTTACAGGGAATTTCCGAAAATTGTCGACACGGCGTGTCGACAATTCAATGGTGTGCTTTCATGGTCACATTACCGAGTGCTTATGCAGGAAAAGAACTTGGAAGCACGTGCATGGTACGAAAAAGAAGCTTTTGAACAGACTTGGGCTGTAAAAACTTTACAACGCAATATTTCTTCACAATATTATTTCCGTCTTTTATCATCTCAAAATAAAAAACCTGTTGAAGAAGAAATGAAGGCATTGACTTCTGAGTACCAGAATGACAAATTTGAGTTTGTTAAGAATCCTTTTATTGCAGAGTTCTTAGGTTTTTCTACTAGTACAGATTTATCTGAATCAAAGCTTGAAAGTGCAATTCTTACAAACTTGCAGAAATTTCTTATGGAAATGGGAAAAGGATATGCATTTGTTGCAAGACAGCAACACATTCATACAGAAAAAGAGGATTATTACATCGACCTTGTTTTCTATAATTATATTCTTAAATGTTTCGTTCTGATTGACTTAAAAACTACTAAAATAACACATCAAGATGTAGGACAAATGGATATGTATATCCGAATGTATGATGAACTTAAGAAAAGTAAAGATGATAATCCTACACTTGGAATAGTGCTTTGTGCACAGACTGACGAAGATATTGCCAGATACTCTGTTCTGCATGGGAACGAACAAATTTTTGCTTCTAAGTATAAATTATATTTACCAACAGAAGATGAATTGAGAAAAGAGATTGAAGAACAGAAGATAATTTTTCAGCTACAGCACGATGATGGAGAATCTGAAGAATGAACACAAAAGCCTTACGACAAAAAGTTTTAGACCTAGCAATACATGGAAAACTTATTCCTCAAAATCCTAATGATGAGAGTGCTGAAGTTCTTCTCAAGAAAATCAGAGAAGAAAAAGCTGAAAAAATTAAAAAAGGCGAATTAAAAGCTGACAAAAAAGATTCTTTTATCTTCGTAGGAAGTGATAAACGGCATTATGAGCAGTTCGCTGATGGAACGGTAAAAGATATTGAAGATGAAATTCCATTTGATGTGCCGGAGGGATGGGCTTGGTGTAGATTGGGAGAGATTTGTGATTATGGAAAATGTATCAATGTTGATACAAAAGAATTAAAACCAGAAGACTGGATTCTAGATCTTGAGGATATCGAGAAAGAAAGTGGTAAAATAATAAAATTCATAACATTTTCTGAACGAAAATCTGAAAGTACAAAACATAAATTTTTCAAAGGACAAGTTCTTTACAGCAAACTTCGACCATACCTTAATAAGGTTGTAATTGCTCCAAAAGATGGCTTTTGTACTTCTGAAATATTACCATTGAATTTTAAGAAGGTTCTAATCAGTAAATATGCACAATGCCTTCTTATGTCTTCATATTTTCTTTCTACTGTAAATATGCTTACTTACGGTGTAAAAATGCCACGGTTAGGAACAGAAGATGCCAAAAAACTTTTATTACCTATACCACCAAAAAATGAACAGGAAAATATTGTTAATAGTTTTGAGCAAATATTTACACAAATTAATTTATTAGAAAATGATAAAGAAGAACTTCAAACTTCAATTAAACAGGCAAAGTCTAAAATCCTGGATCTTGCAATTCATGGTAAACTTGTACCTCAGGATTCGAACGATGAACCAGCCGAAAAACTCTTAAAGCGTATTGCGACAAGTGATAACAGACCCTACAAGAAGTTATCTGGAGATGAAATTCCATTTGAATTACCTGAAACTTGGATATGGCAAAAACTTCCTGATTTATGTTCTATTCCAATAACAGATGGTACACATAAAACTCCAACATATTCAGATAAAGAAAATGGAATACCTTTCTTATCATCAAAAGATGTAACTTCTGGTGAAATCGACTGGTCTAAAATAAAATACATTACAAAAGAGTTGCATGAGGAATTATATAAACGGTTAGCACCTCAAAAGAATGATATTCTTCTTGCAAAAAATGGAACAACAGGAATTGCAGCATTAGTTAGAGATGATACGGTTTTTGATATTTATGTCACTCTTGCATTAATTCGTCCTATTTCTGGATTAATCATTCCTCAATATTTGTTATATATAATTAATTCTCCTTTTTGTAAGAATCAGTTTAATGCACATTTGACTGGTATTGGAGTTCCAAACTTACACCTTGTAGATATAAACAAAACAGTTATTCCGTTACCACCAATTAATGAACAAGTTCGTATTGTCTCAAAGATTGAAGAGTTGTTCGCATATACCGATATTATAAATATAAGCATTAAAGATTCCTAAAAAGTACAACCTAATGTTGTAACTTTTTTAACTAATAGACTTTTTGTAAGAAAAGGGATATATTTTATTAAATGAGTGTATTATATAGTACAGCAACTTTCATTTTTGGCAATATTTCAGATATTTCATCTAAAAGTACATTAGTTTCTGATGTATTTTCCTGTGAATTTCCTGAAATATCTTCTCTTAATACACCAAAAGATGCCCCTGTAGAAATTCCCCGTTTCGTGTTATTTAGCCATCACAAATTTTCAACGATTGTTATTACTTCAAATATGATACAATTATCGACAAGATTTGATAACAATTTTTCGGAAGATTGGATTGGACGTTGTAAACCATATTTAGAAAAAAAAGTGAATTTAATATTCAACTTTTTTAAAGTATTAAATATAAACCCCAAATATTGTGGACTGACAGTAAATTCTTTACTAACAGTTGATGATTCAAGTGTAACAAAAATTGAAAGCTTATTTTTAAAGAAAAAATTCATTTCAAATTTGAACCTATATGATGTATTAATAAAACAAAGTTTTGAGTTTGAGGATAAATATTTTATTAATTTGCAACTACAAAATCAAAGATATCAGCAAAATCAAATTACAAACTTAGAAAGTATACAAATTTTACCTGAAATGAATAATAAAATTGGTATAACTCTTGATATGAATGACAGAAAAATTGCAAATAGATCTAGAGCTTACTTTACAACAAAAGATTCATTTGAAAAAATATTAATAATTGCTGATGATGTATTAAAGTCAGGTTTAGATAATTTAATTAGTAAAGGGGAAATTCAATGCTAGGCATGGTTTTTATTGGATTGAATAATTCTGTTTGTGATACTCAGGTTTCTTTTTCAAATTATGATGTATACAGTAATTGTAATTCTATGCCCCCAATCATTTCATACCAGAAAGCTCCGTCAGCTTATTCTATGGCATCTTCGTTATTTCCAGATATGCGTTCTTTTACATCTGAAGAACAAAGAAATTATACACAAGCAATCAGCAAAATTTATAAGCCTACAGGTATAAAATTGTTCTAAGAGGTATTAGCTTGATTTTTGATACCGCGTTTATAGATTTTGTAACATCTCTATTTCCTTCGATAAGTCCATATGTTCAAGAACAAACGAAACATAGTTTAGAACAGTTTTATGCGCAGGGGAAAACCTTCGAATGTTATAATATTAAACAACTTGATGGAATATGCCAAGGTGATATTATTGAAAATGTGAATGTTCCAATAATAGGAAATGATGGTTCTATTAATATTGCTAACCGAACAGTTTTAATTATTTCTAACTCGTGTGATATAGAAAATGACGATTATATTTTAATTGCACCATTTTATTCCTTTACCGAAAGCTGTTTTTCGAAATCACAAGTAATTGAATTGAAAAATAACAAATTTTTTGGAAAAATGTATTTTCCAGACGTATCTGAAGAAGAAATGTTTGCAGATTTTTCATATATTCAATCATTGCCAAAACAATATTTTTATGATGGTATAAAAAATAATACAATGCATATAAAACATTCTCTTAATCTTGTGGGCTTTTATCTTCTTCTATGTAAATTAACAATACATTTTATGAGGCCAGAAGATAAACAATTACAATCAGACAGAGAACACATTGATTTCATTTTAGATGAGTAATAATACTCAAGAACCTAACATTCTTGAGTACTTAACAATTACCATGTTACAATCTGATCAACTATTTCTTGCTGCTCACTGGCCGTGCGTCGTAAATAAATACGCGTAGTTTCAATGCTTTCATGCCCCATTAAATCAGCAAGTAAAGAAATATCGTTAAATTTTTCTAGAAAGTTTTTAGCGTAACGATGCCGGAAAGAATGAGGATAAACAACCTTTGTGCTAATGCCATATTTTGCAGCATAGGTTTTTAATTGTGTTGCAATACCTCTAGTTGTTATTCGCTCTCCAAAGCGATTAAGAAAAACATAACCAAAAGTCCTATTTATTGAATTAAGCCATTCTTTAGCTTCTTCTCGTAATAGTTTTGGAATATACAAACGACGTAGTTTTCCACCTTTAGAATATAAATCAAACCAACCGATATTTACGTGTTCAACTTTTATCTGAGTAAGCTCACTAACTCTAGCTCCAGTTGCTCCCAGAAACCAAACAACAAAATACCATTCAATATTACCATCTGCTTTAAGCTGGGCTTTAAAATATTGATAATCAGCATTGCTTATAACATTCTCAAGAAAGTTCTTTTGTTGAACCTTTACCTGTTTAAGCTGCATTTTATCTTTTCCAATAAAAACAAGATACTTGTTAATTGCCTGAATCCGAAGATTTACAGTTTTTGGCTTAAAATATTCCAATAGCCAGCCTTTGTACGCAAGAAGATTTTCTTTTGAAAAATCTTCATAGTTTTCTGTGTAATACTTAATAGTCCACAGATAAGAAGTTACAGTATTTTCAGAAAGATTCTGCTTCCGTAAATACTGCTCAAATGGGGATTGTTCATTCTGCTTTATCATAAAAGCCTCCAATAAGTATTTTTTTTGCACTTAAAAGTGCCTTATTGGTGAATTTATCTTCTTATTGCAGACCTTATGAGAAGGT
>JAFZRP010000002.1 GCA_017619795.1 Treponema sp. | reverse complement strand
GCCACTGTTCGCTCTGACTGTACGGTTTGTATGTGATTTTATCGCTTACGCCTCTGCTCATATTTAAATTTTAGCAGATTTGAATTCACTTGTAAATTTAAAATAATTAGAGCTGCCCATTTCTTTTTGGACAGCCCCTTCCACTTGATAAAACTGGTAACACTTGAAAAGATTTTGCTTTATTTTTCAGAAAAGTGGTATATAATTAATTATATATCAACTTTTTAAAGGAGTGCTGTTATGGCTAAAAAAGATTATTTAGGATTGGGAAGACTTGTTAGCATTATTTTGGCTATCATTCCAATTACATCTTGGATTTTGGGCTTTGTTACAAGATTCCAGGAAGGCAAGATTGTTGCTGGTATTATCCGCCTGTTGTTCGGATGGAACATTATCTGGTTCCTTGACTTGATTTTTATGCTTGTAAAGGGATCTATCTTCAGATTACTTAACTGCTAGTTTCCGAAAACGGATTATAATAAAAAAGCTGCCTGTTATGAAATGCTTCATTATCAGACAGCTTTTTTTCTTTTAACGGCTTGTTACTAAAGCCTGCTTTGTTTTGTATTTTTCAAGGGCTTCATCCAGCAGAAGCTTAACAAGCGCATTGAACTCAAGGCCTGCAGCTTCGCACATTTTCGGGAACATGCTTATAGAAGTAAAGCCTGGCATTGTGTTTATTTCGTTCAGGTAAACTGCTTTTGTATCCTTGTCAATAAAGAAATCTACGCGGGCAAGACCTGTTGCATCCAGTACCTTATACGCAGCACAGGCAGTCTTACGAATCTTTTCAAGATCATTTTCTGTGAGCTGTGCAGGGATTAAAAGCTCGGCTCCATTAGGATCGTTGTATTTTGCATCAAAATCATAAAAATCATGACTAGGAGCAATTTCTCCAGGAATATAAGCAGTAACTTCTTCAACATCACTTTCTGCCGGATAAGTAACTGAGTTACCGGTAACAGAGCATTCAATTTCGCGGGCGTTAATGGATTTTTCAATTAAAACCTTGTCGTCCCACTGGAAGGCTTCCATAAGTGCAAAAGAAAGCTCTTTTCTGTTATTAACCTTAGCAGCACCATTTGAACTGCCGGCACAACACGGTTTAACAAAAAGCGGATAGCCACCAAGCTCTTCTTCTGTAGCTTCAACAACAGCATCGTAAACTACAGAATCAAGCATAACACAGCGCTTCATGCAGACATAAGGAACTACAGGAAGGCCAACACTCTGCCAGATCATCTTTGTTTTTTCTTTATCCATTGTGATGGCGCTAGAAAGGTGAGTACAGCCTACATAAGCAATATCTGCCATTTCAAACAAGCCCTGAATTGTTCCGTCTTCGCCGTAGGTTCCGTGGAGGGCAGGGAATACAACATCAATGTTAAGGGATTTTCCTTCTGCAACAAAGGCATCCTTTTTGCCGCCTGGAATTATGCTTACAGCCTTTGCTTCGTCAGCGATGATTTTGAAGGCTGCTTTTTCATCATCACGGATTCTTTTATATTCAGCTTCCGGCTGGAGATACCATTTTCCTTCCTTTGTTATTCCGATAAGAGTTACTTTATCCTCTGAAGAAAAGCCTCTTGCAATAGAAGCTGCAGAAATAAGGCTGATTTCGTGTTCACCTGAACGTCCGCCGTAAATAAGTGCTATATTCATTTTTATCCTTCCTGTTTTATTTCATTTCCTGTAATGCTTTTTTTGCCTCAGAAATCTCATCGTAAGGCATTACATAATCCTTGTAGATAATGCTGTTTTCGTGAGATTTTCCAAGAAGCAGAACAATATCATTTTTCTGTGCCATTCTAAAGGTTTCGCGGATTGCCTGTGGTCGGTCGTGGATAATGAATAGATTTTCGTTCAGCTTCATGCCCTGTTTTTCTGCACCGACTGCAATCATTTTAAGAAGTTCAACCGGATCTTCACCGCGCGGGTCTTCATCAGCAAGAATTACATAATCGCAGAACTTTGCGGCAATTTCTCCCTGAATAGGGCGCTTTGTAAGGTCGCGTTCGCCTCCGCTTCCAAATACAGCAAACATTCTTCCTGCACAGCGTTTTCTAAGCGGCGGGAAAATTGTTTCAAAGCTTGACGGAGTGTGCGCATAATCAACAATTACTTCAAAAGGCTGCCCTTCATCAATTACGGTCATGCGGCCCTTGATTGGGGTGAGCTTTGGTGTAAAGGCTGCAACCTCTTCAAAAGAAAGTCCTGTAACGCTGCTTACAGCTGTAATTGCGGCCATAAGGTTGTAGGCGTTAAAGGCACCCGGAAGAGGAGCCTTTACAGAGAAGCGGCTTCTTGGTCGCGGCATAACAGGATCGTAATCCTCTGCGTAGAGCGAGTTTTCACCGTCAGCTTCAACATCAAAGGTAAGACCATAAGTTGCCGAAGCAATATTTCTTGCCGTCATATAACGGAGATTGTCTGGGATTGGAGGAAGCGGAATTGCATTTGCACCGTTTTCGGCGGCAGCTTTTCCAGCTTTTCCTTCTGTTGTAAAGCCGTATACGTTATGCTTTGTTGCCTTTATAAAATATTCTGCAGAAGGATCCTCAAGATTTACAATACCAATAGAATTGATTTTTTTCTTTTCGCCGGCAACTGTTTTTATATGAGAATGCTTGTCCAGTGCGCGGAAAAGATTTGCCTTATCTGCGCGGTAGGTTTCAAAGTTTTTGTGGAACTCAAGATGTTCAAGCGTTACGTTCATAAATACGCCGCAGTCAAAAAGAATGTTTCCGCAGCGGTTCAGCTTTGTAGAAAGTCCGTGTGATGAGGTTTCTACAACTGCATATTCACAGCCGTTATCGAGCATTTCGTTAAGATGATGCTGAATAATTGGTGCTTCAGGTGTTGTCTGGTGCTGAGGATTTGGAAGTGCCTCTCCGCCAAAAGAATATTCAACGGTAGAGATAAAGCCTGCTTTGTGACCGCTTGCCTTAAGCAGCTGCCATATAAAGGATACTGTTGAACTCTTGCCTTCTGTTCCGGTAACTCCAATTACGATGAGGCGTTCAGAAGGTGAGTCGTAAAAGCGGTCCGAAAGAGGTGCCATTGAAAAGCGTGCATCTGGAACTTGTATGAGCGCCGGACTGAACTTGTGGATTTCGTCGGATAGGGCGTTATCCATAGTTCTTTTTATTATTGCCTTTGCAGTTTCTTTCTGTAATTCGGGTGTCAAATCGCCCTGGAAAACAATTGCATTTGCACCCTTAAGAATTGCCTGCGGAATATAAAGGTTTCCGTCTGTATGAGTTCCGGGGAGTGCAAAGTAAAGAGACCCCGGAGAAACTTCTCTTGAATCGAAGGTTAAACCTGAAATGGAAATGCTTCCGATTTCAGATAAATCATCAATCGCAGTCATATCTGCCGCAACAACCTTATTCTGAAAGGCGGGCAGAAGTTGTGATAAAAGTTTTGTCATACGTTAATTTTAGTGATTATAGATATTTTTTTCTACTAGTCTTCATAATTAAGATAGATAAGGTCATCCCTGTATTCCATCTCAATATAATCTGAATACTGAAGGTTTCCAAAAATATCTTCAATCTGGAACTGATAATAATAATATCCTTCAGAAAGCTGGCTGTAGGCAATTTCAATATCCTCAGAATATGTTACTTTTCCACTTAAATATTCTGTACTTTCATTATTATCAGCGTTTTTGTCTTCATCAAACTCATACATAATAAACTCAAGCTTATCTCCATCCTTTAAGCGGCGAAGACCTTTAGAAGAAGCTCCATTTTCCATACCGTCGTAAACACCCTGGATTTTGAATTTATCCCTCAGCAAATTATATTTGAGACGGAGATTTGTATCTTTTCCGTTAAGCTTAATTGGTACGGAATAATAATTGTACAACTCCTGGGCTTCAATAAGCTCGGCATTTACATAACAGCCGCCGATTGTAATCCATTCGGCATTGAAATTATCAAGGAACTCGCCCTTCTTCCAGTCTGGAATAATATCGTCATCATTTCCAAGATAAAGATATTTTTTGTTTTCTTCATCATACCAGTAAAGATTCATTGTTACATAGTTTACGGAATCAAGTCCGCTTTCAATCTTTACTGCATATCGGGATTCTTTTCTTGTTTCCTTTAAGTAAGATTTGAAGGTGACGTCGTAATTCTTGCTCTTTACAGGTGTAAAGGCTCTTACTCTTTTGTCCTGGTAAACCCATTCTGGAGCCGTCCACTTATCCAGAATTGCATCAAGATACTGAAGGTAAGGGCGGTTATCTACGTTATCTGCGTATGTTTTTGTGTCGCCGTTATATTTTACAGGATAATAAACTGCAATTCCTGTAGCATTTCCTTCATCCTGTCCGTGAACCTCAAAGAGTACTGCATGCTTAATTGCATCTATAACAGCCTTTGACTGTTCAGGAACTTCTGCTTCGGCGTTCTTTGCAAATTCGCCAAGGTCAATCAAATTTGTATAACCTTCTTTAGTACTTGTGGAACCAAATTTAACGCCCTTTGTACCAATGCGCACAAGATTTTTAAAGGTCTGTACATTCTGGGTTTTCTGTGTCATGTTAGCGGCCATTGCCTGAAATGCAAGCTTTACACGTTCAATTTTGGACAAATCAATTACAGAAATTGTACATTCGTTACCATAGCCGGACTCTTTCATGCCTGTGCTGTAAAACTTGGCAATCTTTTTTCCTAAGTCGGCACCAGTCTGTTCAGGATTAGTTGATAATGACGTAAACCATTCATCGTATCCAAAATTACCGCCTCTTAAGAACTCTTCGGAAGCAACCATGTATTTTCCAAATGGAGCAAGAGTATCTGCCATTTCAAGAGTAGCAGAAAGACAGCAGTCAAAGCTGAACAATTCAAAGTATACGCCGCCATCGAGCAGAGCCTGTTTAATCTCATGGGCAAGCAAGGTATCGGCATAATCGTCTATACCCTCGTAGCGTTCGTCCAGACAAACTCCGTAAACACTGCCGGAACCGTGATCCCAGAACGTTAACTCATATTTTTTTGCAGGATAATTTTTTGCTCCCCAGGAAATAAAATTGCTTAAAGTAGAAGCCTTACCCATAGAAGCTTTTGGTAAGCTTTCAACTTTTTTGAGTTTGTTATCTTTGATAATGTAGTATTCAATCTCTTTATTAGAGATATTCATGCCATGCCATTTATTTGCACCACCGGTTGCAATAAGAACATTGACATTTGAACCCATCTTTGTTTTTAACATTTGTTTTATGTCTGTAACGCCTTCTGCATGCTGTGTTTCCAGATCGGAACCGCACAAATAAATGAATACTGTCCAGTCGGCAGCGTTATCTGGTACAACATTTTCTTTAACTGCATTTGAAGCATCTACTGCATAAAAGGATGAGGCTCCGCTTTTTGTACTGGTTGTGTCATTGAAGTAATATTCATATTCCTTCTGTGAAGAAGAAGTGCTGTCATCATATTCATAGTCTTCGTCATCACCATAGTCATCGTAATATTCATCATCATAATCATCACCAAGACCAAACCAGTCTAACAGGGTAGAGAACCAGCCTTCGCCCTCGTCATCGTAATAATCATCATCTTCTTCGTCACCATAATAGTAGTCATAATCTTCGTCATCATCGTAGTCATAGTCATCATCATCGTAGCCATAATAATCGTAATATAGCTGATCATATTCGTCGAAATCATCTTCTTCATCATCCTCAAAACAAGAGAAAGAAAAGAAGGATAAAAGCATAACTAAAAGTAAAAGCAGAGATTTTTGTATTTTTTTCATTGTTCAACTCCCAAAAGTTTATATAAAAAAATGATATTGTAAATTTAATGCGCGTATAACAATAAAGAATTTTTAATTTCTTTTCAATGAGAAAAATTAATTTACTTTTATACAAAATGATAGTAATATCACAAGCATAAACAATAAAGGATTGGTGTTATGTTTGAAGTTAGGGTAGAAGCAGATTTTGCTGCCGCTCATTTTTTAAGGGATTATAACGGCAAGTGCGAAAATCTTCACGGTCATAATTACAAGGTTTATGCTCATGTTCGGGGCAGCCAGCTTAATGAGGGCGGAATGCTTATGGATTTTTCAAAGCTGAAAGCGGCCTTACGTTCTGTGTGTAAGCGGCTTGATCACACTAATCTGAATGACCTCCCGGTTTTTGATCAGAATCCAAGTGCCGAACGAATTGCAATGTATATTTACGACGGAATTATAGAGGAGTTAAAAAAAGAAGGACAGGATTTGTCTTTCGCTGAAGGAAAAGCTTCTCCTGTCCTTTTTGCCGTAGATGTTTTCGAAACCGAAACGTCTCGTGCCAGATACAGTGTGATTTAGTCGCCGGCGGTTATTACTGCATCAAATGAAGCATTTGTGTAATAATTGCTGCCTGAGCGGTCAAAAAGCAATGGATATTGGGTTCCGTTATTACTTATCCAGGAATCTTGACTGCTTATTCCCCAAACTGTAACGTTCGTGATTTTGTGTGCACCAGAATATCGTTTTCCATATTTTTTTAGCATGTTGAAATATTCTTTATAAACTCTTGCGGCTTCACTTTGTGATTTAGCAGAAATATCAAACTCTGTAACATGAACATCATAACCGGCTGCGAGATATCGTTTAAGTGCACTTTCATAGCCACTAACACCTGGCCAGCTTGGACCAACGTGTGACTGCATGCCTATTACATCAATTCTTGGTTTGATGCTATTTCCATTTATTGTCTTTGCCTCACCATTGCGAATCTCATTGGCAATATGAAGAATTGCACTAGTTTTCCATCCACCGCTATAATCCATATATTCATTATAATCGTTGTAACAAAGTTTAACGTCTGCTGGTGCATAGGCATTTGCAAAACGGAATGCATTGATAATATACTCTTCGTTTCCGTAGATCTGATACCATCTTGAGCCTCCTTTTGCCGGGGTCTTATTCTTTGTACCATTTGTAGAACCTCTTAACCAATTCTGAGAACTTCCTGAATAGGATTGTCCTGCATCATCAGCCATTGCTTCATTTACAACATCCCAGGCCCAGATAATATGTTTACCATCATTGTTATTCTTTTCCCATTCAGCAACATGTTCCAGAACTGTCTTTATGTACCATTCCTGTCGTGCTGTCATAGTTTCTTTGTCTACCAGTGATTTTGAAGGATCATAATTCTCAGTAAAAAAAGCTTCTGGGGTTTGCGAATGCCAGACAAGAACATGGCCTCTCATTATCAGACCTGAATCTTTACAAGCTTTAAGAATATTATCCATTTGAGTAAAACCATTAAGAACTGGAACGTCAATTGTTTTGCCATTGCTTGCTGTAAACTGAGTAGATGAAATACTTGGCTTTTGCTGACCCCAGGAAAGAGCGAATAAATAATCCGGTTTGAACTCATTTCCCATTGTGATTGAATCGGCGTGCTTTTTGAGTCCTTCCCGTACAGAGGCTGAGGCAAGTTCTGCAGAATGATTCCAAGGAGTGTATTCACAGGCAATTCCAAAGGAATCAAAAATATCTTTATAAGTTTCCTTGATTGATGGAACTGATTCATCTGTCCAAAGAGCTCCATTGCTGTTTATTTCAGGCTCTTTTTTGCAGCCTGTCAGCGACAGAAATAAGGTTGCCGTAAGCATAAAAGCAAACAGGCAATAAAATCTTCTTTTCATAAAAAACACCTCAAAAATTATTATCTGACAGGGATGCCCTGTTTTCGTAAATCGTCTTTGATTGAGCCGACTGTGTACTGCTTGCTGTGGACCATTGTGGCGATGAGGGCAGCATCGGCTTTTCCTTCGGTGAGGACATCTACAAGATGTTTTGGAGTTCCACCGCCGCCGGAAGCAATTACTGGAACGCTTACATTTTCTGCAATCATTCTTGTAAGGTTGATTTCGTATCCGTCTTTTGTACCGTCTGCATCCATTGAGTTAAGAACAATTTCGCCCGCTCCAAGGGAAACTGCTTTCTTTGCCCATTCGAGTGCGTCGTAATCGGTTTTAATTCGACCGCCATTTATGTAAACTCGGTAACCGCTTGGCATTTCATCATCCTTTGCGGCATCCATTCCAAGTACAATGCACTGGTTTCCAAAAATGCGTGCGCCTTCTGTAATAAGCGAAGGATTTTTTACAGCCTGACTGTTTAGGGAAACCTTTTCCGCACCTGCCAAAATAGTTGAACGGATATCGTCAATTGTTCCAATACCGCCGCCTACACAGAACGGAATGAAAACCTGGCTTGCAACCTGTGCAATCAAATCAAGAATAGGACCACGTTCGCGGGCAGAAGCAATAATATCGTAAAAAACAAGCTCGTCTACGCCCTGTCGGTAATATTCAGCAGCCATTTCAACCGGGTCACCAATATCAATATTGTTTTGAAACTTTACACCTTTTGTAGTTCGTCCATCTTTAACATCCAGACAGACAATAATTCTTTTCTTTAACATATTTTCTCCAGGTTATAATTCGCAAAAATTCTTAAGAATTTTCAGACCAGGTTCACCGCTTTTTTCCGGGTGGAACTGGCATGCAAAAACGTTGCCGCTCTGAATTACAGCCGGTACCTTTATTCCATAGTCTGCTGTTGCTTTGATTACGTTTTCATCATCCGGGCAGATTGCGTAGGAATGTACAAAATAAAAATCTGAGTTTTCCGGAACGCCTTTTAGAATAGGGCAGTCTCCCTTGAGAGTAAGATTGTTCCAGCCCATATGAGGAACCTTTAATCCTGTTTTTTCAAGAGAAGAATCAATTGAATAAAAATGTCTGATTTTTCCTTTTACAAGACCAAGACAGTTTGTTCCGCCTTCTTCTGACCAGTCAAAAATAATCTGAGAGCCAAGACAGATTCCAAGGATATACTTGTTTGCGCTGTTCCAGTTTTTAAGGAAATTGTCATAGCCTGATTTTTTTAGCTCGTTCATAGCGTAAGCGGCATCACCAACGCCGGGGAAAATTACTTTGTCGCAGTTTTCCAGATCTGCAGGATTTTTTGAAAGAATGTATTCGATATTAAGGCTTTTTAATGCACGACCAACACTCGTTATATTTCCTGCATTGTAATCAATTATACCTATCATATTTAGTTAAAGTAACAAAATACATATGGTATTGCAATAGGTCGAAGTGATTATTGATATAGAAGAAAAAAATGTATAATATAGTAACTTGTAAACACTGTTTTTATTTATTTAATAAAAGACTAATAAAAAAATGGAGAATTATTATGAAAAAAGTATTATTCTTTTTAAGTGTTGTTCTTGTCTTATTTGTTACAGGATGTAAATCCGCCCCAGCTCCAGAGCCAGCACCTGCACCTGCTCCTGTAAAAGAAGAACCAAAGCCAGTCGTAAAAGAGGAACCAAAGCCTCCTGTTGTTGAAAAACCAGCTGAGCCACCAAAGGAAGATCCAGCAAAGTTTCTTAATGGTGAATGGCTTGATCCAAACTGGAATGCAAAATGGATTATTTCTGGTTCTGCCGCTCAGATTAAAGATTACACTACCGGCGAAAGCATTCATCTTTTCACAAAAGGTAAAATGAGTGATGAGAGTGATGAGCTTACAGATGATACCCGAGTATGGTCTTTCTACTGCGCTGAAACTAATAGAAAATATCGTCTTACCGGTTACAATTCAAAGATGAAGAAAAATGTTCTTCTTCAGATTGATCCGGACTGGACCGAAGAAAATTATTCTGTTGAATTAGAAAAGCTAAAGTAAACTAGTTGCCCCAGTTTCGCGAATGCGAAACTGGAAGCAAACCTCGTAGTAGTTTTATACTTTGAACAAGTCAACCTGAGCGCCAATCTTATCAATAGCCTGCTTTACAGTAGTAGAAATCTCATTGAGAGAAGCACCTGTCTCATTAATCTTCTGAGCACCAATTGCCATTTCTTCCATACTTACAGACATATCCTCGGTTGTTTCCTTAAGGGCAGCCATATCATTTACAACAGCGTCGCTCTGAACAGCCATTTCCTTAGAAGAGTTGCGAACTTCGATTGTGTTGTCATTCATGCTGCGCAAAGCATCTGTAATCTGCTTAGAACCGGAGTTCTGTTCTTCCATTGCAGCACTAATCTGAAGCATAAGCTCGTCTGTTTCTTTAAGCTTTGTAGATACGATTGCGAGAGAATCGCTGGCTTCTGTAGATGAAGTTACTACTTCGGAAATAGAAGAACGGATGTTGTTCAACTGCTCACCAATCTTCTTAGACTGTGCAGATGAGGTTTCTGAAAGCTTTCTGATTTCATCGGCAACAACAGCAAAGCCTTTTCCAGCTTCGCCTGCGTGTGCAGCCTCAATAGCGGCATTCATAGCGAGAAGGTTAGTCTGAGAAGCGATAGAAGAAATTGCTGCGTTTGCTTCCTGAAGCATCTGTGACTGGCTTTCAATCTGTTTAATTCGTTCATTTACATTCTGCTGCTTTAAGATACCTGTTTCTGCGTTAGATTCAAGGCTCTCAAAAGATTTAGACATCTTTTCTACAGAGTTATTTACAGAAGTGATGTTTCCAATCATTTCTTCTACAGCGGCAGAAGCCTGTGTAACGCTGGCAGACTGGTCTTCAATCATTCTGTCAAGGTTAGAAATATCCTTAGAAATAACTGTTACGTTATCATTTGTATTTCTTACGCTGCTTTCCTGATTCTTAATCTGCTCGTGAATACTGTCGATGTTTGCAATAATTTCTGTGATTGAACTTGCGGTTTCTGTTGTTCCAATCTCAAGATTTTCACCGCCCTTGCTGAGTTCAAACTTAGATTCCTTAAGGTTTTTAACAATATCCTGAAGCTTATCCATAAATAAGTCAAACTCAATAATCAAATCGCCAATTTCATCGCGCTTAAACAGCTTACAACGCTTTGTAAGGTCTGCATCTCCACTGGCAAGGTCTGTAAGGAATACAGTAACGTTTCTGATTCGGTACATAATCCAGTTTGTGAAAGAGAAGCTTATAATTGAAAGGAAGATAACAAGGATAACTACTGCTGGAATTACAATACGCATTGTATTTGTCTGAACAGCCTTAATTACTTCCATTGATTTAGCTACAAAGAGCATACCGGAGATTGTTCCATCGGAATTAACAAGTGGACTGTAGTTTGTGTAATAAAGAATCTTGTTGATTGTATTATTACCCTTATATTCAATTCCATCGTAAAGTACCTGCTTTGTAATTGCTTCATTATCAAGCTTTGTTCCGTTCAGGTTTTCTCCAAGAGTAGTTGCCATGCGGACATTGCCCTTGAAAACTGTACATTCAACACCATAGTTTGAATTAACGATTGTTATAAGCGAATCATCATCACTATCAGAAAGAGAATAACCGGTTATTACTGTACCGATAAAGTCTTTTCCTTTATAAATTGGGGATGCAGAAAACATTCCGTACTGAATGTCGCCCATATTTTCAAAAGCATATGTAGTTTTTCCAGCGAGGGCTTCCTTTACGAAGTTCTTTGTAGAAAAGTTTGTTCCGTCTGTAATACCGCTGTTGCCTGCTACAACCTTACCTGTGCTGTCTGTAACTGCCAGGAAATCGAGGCCAAATAATTCAGTATTTGCTTTTAAATAATCAACTGAAGATATTTTGTCGTTTGTGGTTAATATATCTATAGTTTCCGGTTCTGTAGAAAGAATAGATGAATAGCGGGTGATGTTGTCTGTCCAGTCTTCAATAAGGAAGATTACACCGTTTGCAGTATAACCTAAATCCTCTTCAGTATTTTTCAACTGCTTTTGGCTGAATACTGATAATGCAATGACAGAAACAAAAACAGCACTGAAAATTACAGAACCTATCATCATTGTGATAAGTTTCCATTTGAGCGGAACATTTCTTCGAGCGTTTGTCTGAAAACGATCAAGTTCTTTTACATGTCTAGGCATAATAACCCCCAAAAAGATGTAGAAATATTATAGTAACTAGTTTAATAAATGAACTATTTTTTTATTGTATCTTATATTATCCCACTGTTATTGAAATAACACAAGTTTTTTGTTTTTTCTAATTTGTATGTGAGTTTGTTACCTTTTTGTAAAATCGGGCAGCTTATCAAGCGTAATTGCAAGCTCGCTCTGATAAACCTCTGTTTTGTGTGAATCAGGATTTTTTGCCTGACCGTTCCAGAAGTTTTCGTTGTTTTCTGTCTTCTTGCTGTCGTTCCAGACCATAAAGAAGGACCACATTGCTCCGTCGCTCTGCATTTTTTCCAGACTTGGAATAACGCCGCATTCGCTTAAGGCAAGCGGTTTTGTTATGTCTATAAGCTGGAACTTAGAAAAAGCGGCAGCCTGTCCTGAATAATCCTTATTGTTTGCGTAAATATCGTCACCAATCATATCTACATACTCGGAACCAGGATAAAACTTTCTATTCTGGCCGTTCCAGCACCAGATAAGGTTGTGTAAGCCTTTATCCTTTGTAAAATATTCATACATGAGCTTCCAGAGGGCAATAAAGCATTCGGCACAAACATCCTCGTCGTTGGAAACTGAATATTCTCCTGTAAGCTTGTTGTAGGATGTTGAGTTTCCGGCGCCCCACCAGAACCAGGCTGTTCCTACATTCAGATAAAGTCCGACATTTCCTGCCGCTTCATGAAGAGGACGCCAGATTACAGGAACATCTGCAAACTGGAGCTTAAGCAGCTCTGCGGCGATTGTATCTAAATCGGCTATCATTTCCTTGTATTCCTGGCTTTCTGTTTTCCAGGTGTCGGTATCTGTATCATAAGGGATGCGGAAGCCTGTCTTTTTTGCATAAAACTCACCGGTCTGGCCTTTTGCTGCCATTGGATCTCGCCAGTGCCAGCAGAACGCTACAATTCCGTGGTTTTTGCTGATAGTGTTACCCTCGTAATCCATACCATTCCAGAAGTTTATAGCTCTCTGTATCTGCAGATTTCTTGCATTCCAGCCGAGGCTTGAATAATTCATAAAATCAAAGCCCATGAGGGCAGGGTATTTTTGTGTTTTGTCGTAAACCTGCTGTAGCTGATTAAAGCTGTCGTCCCAGGCGTTTTCCATTTGTCCTGTAATTACTTGTTTGCCGTAAACACTGCGGATATAGTTGTAAAGAAGCTTTGCGTTTGCAGTTGCCTCTGGATCTGTAAGAGAAGATTTTATATCTGATGATGATGGATTTGCAGATTTTGTTCCTGCGGTAGATGAGGTTTTCGAGGTTGATGTACAGCCTGTAGAAAGTAAAATTATAAAAGATGCAGAAATTGCAAAGATTTTAGTTTTAAGATTTTTACTGTGAAAAGCTTTCATAAAAACTCCTGTTATATTTTAGAATATCATATTCTTTCGAAAATTCAAGCTAACTGTATTTCTTAATTCTTTGCTTTTTCTTTCCGATAGTTTAAATATGAAATTTCAGGAATTTTTACAAATAGTACTTCAAATTCTTACAAACTGGTTTGTTTTGGGTACTTTGATTGCAATGCTTTTAATCATTGCGTTTGCAAATTATGTAATCCGCTATAAGAAAAAGCCAAAGAAGAAGAAAAAGAAGAATCTGGCAGAAGCAGCTCCTAAACCAAAGAAGCCTGCACCAGCGGAAACAACCGAGAATGAAGAATCAGAAGAAGAAAAAGAATAATATAAAAATAATTTAAAAAAGTTTAAAAACTCTTCTAAAAAAACGCAGTTTTTCCATAAGTTCCGACTATATTATTGTTATGGAAGAACTAAAAACCGATACCGACGAGCCGATTTATGAAAATGACCTTGTTGGTAGAACCGCTTTTGAAAACTTTGGTATAAGATACCTGTTCCCCTGGCAACGGCTTGTTATTGCAAACATAATGGAAGCCTATACTTATCATCAGCTTATAAAGGATTTAACTCCTGAAGATCGGAATGCCTTTAACGCAGAAAATAATGATTCGTTTTGTCAGGGAAGACAGATTGTGCTTTTACCTACCGGGGCCGGAAAATCCCTTTGTTTTCAGATACCCGCTTTTCTTTTTGAAGGTCCATCACTGATTATTTATCCCTTGCTTGCTCTTATGACAGACCAGCAGCGAAGAATGGAAGAAGGAAGCTTAAGAAGTGTGACTTTTAGGGGCGGACAGAGTATTGAGGAACGTGAACTTAATTTCAGGAAAATCAAAGAAGGTGCGAAAATTATTCTTGCGAACCCAGAGGTTTTACAGAGCGAGGAGCTTTTGAGTCAACTTAAAGGTGTTGGGATTTTTCATGTTGCGATTGATGAGGCGCACTGTGTTTCAGAGTGGGGAGATTCGTTCAGACCGGCTTACTTAGGTTTAGGACGTGTGCTGGAGGTTTTGAATCCGCCTGTGATTACAGCTTTTACTGCGACTGCATCGCCTGAAGTTCTATCCAGGGTCTCTGAGATTCTTTTTAGTGGTGAAGTTCATGTTGTACGGAGTGAGAGCGACAGACAGAATATCCACTATTACGTGAAGAATGCTGCTGAAAAGAAGAAAGAGGCCCTTTTTCTGGCAAAAACGGAGCTTAAACCGATGATTATATTCTGCGGAACCAGAAATAACGCGGAAGATATGTCAAGAGAACTGAATGTCTGCTTTGGACTCGGGACATCAAGGTTTTATCATGCAGGAATGGAAAAAGCAGAAAAGGAAGAGGTTGAAAAATGGTTTTATGAAAGCCTGGACGGAATTCTGTGCGCCACGTGCGCATACGGGATGGGCGTAGACAAGAAAAATATAAAAACTGTTGTTCATATTGTTCCTTCTGCAACGGCAGAAGCGTATATACAGGAGGCCGGGCGCGGAGGCAGGGATGGAAGCGTTGCAAAGGCAATCCTTATATGGAGTCCGGACGACAGTCTCAAGTATTCTGTGTTTAAGGCGGGCTCCAGGGAAGCGGCTATGCGGGAGTTTGCGGAAACAAAGGATTGCCGGCGACAGGTGCTTTTAGATGCGCTGGGGGCGGAGAAGGCTGTTTGCAGTGGCTGCGATTTGTGTGAAGCACGGGAACATGCAAAACAGCAGAGCAATGAGTTTACGGACTGGAAGCTTGTGTACAAGCTTATTAAAAGAAATCCGCACTTTTACACCAAAGAGGAGCTTGAAGCTTCGGTAACAGAACTCATGAACCGGAAATACATAAAAACAATGGGAGTTAATATCTGGAACCATTCGGACAGCGCAGATTTAGTGCGCCAGCTGGAAGAGTCTTTAATGATTGAAAAATCAAAGCATTTTTGGAAGGGCAGATACAGTGCGTGTAAGCTTATTCCATAATTGTAATTTCTACGCGGCGGTTTTTGCTTCTTCCTTCGTCGGTAAGGTTAGAGGCAACTGGTTCTGTAGACCCCTTTCCCTGCGTAAAAATGTGGTATTCATCTCGAACCCCAAGCTCTTCAAGATAAGAGGCAACACTCTGGGCTCTCTGCTCTGAAAGAATCTGTCTTGCTTTTACTGTTCCACGGTCTGCGCAGTGGCCGGTAATGAGGAGGTCGTTAGAGAACTTTTTCAAAATCTCTGCGATTTTCTGAAGCTTAAGCTTTTCAGATTCAAGCAGTACATCGGAATCTGGCTCAAACTGAATGTTATCAAGACTGATTGTAAGACCTTTTTCTCCCTTCTTTACAGAGATATTGTTAAGCTTCATCCTCTTTACAGAATCCTGGATGTCTTTTAAGGTTGCTTCGTTGTTTACAACCTTATACTCAGTAATTTCCGCTCTTGCAGTTCCGGTGAACACATATTCGTTATTGTAAATATCTGTAATTTTAATCTGGAACTGTTCTGTGTAATGGTCCAAAAGTCCTTTTGTGCTGTCCCAGTAAAGAACCTGCTTAGAATAACCAGTAGATGAAGCAAGCGTAGTACCGTTGGCTAAATCATAATCATTACTCTTGTAGTCAAAAGTATAATCTACTGTGATTACGTTTAAGGTTGTGCCGTTGCTGGAAACATCTTCCTTGTAAAGATAATTTGCGGTGAACGGGAAAATAAGAGGTTTTTCCATTTTGAATGCTTTTCTAACGTCCTGAACCTCTTTTCCTTCGGCAGTCCATTTTTCTCCCTTTTTTACAGCTTTATCCGGAAAAACAGGTACATTTCGTACTGTCGGCATAAAAATATCGTCGGAGATTGTGAGTTCGCCATTTTTCTTTCGTGCAAACACGCTTGTTGATTCTTCTCCCCAAACAAGGTGGCGGCCAGTTTTATTCGAAATAGAATCGTCTGTAGTCATGTAATCGGCAAAAATAAAGGCCTCACCGTCAGCGGCGGCATTTATAACCCTGGAGGAGATTCTGTTTATAATCTGCGCATGATGATTAAGATAGCCGTTGTAGTAAACATCTTCTTCAACGGTAGAAATATAGCTGTAGGCATCATCCTTATTCTGCTTAAACTCAAACTTTTTTGCAGCCTGTGCATTCAAATATAAAACGGTAGCGGTCAATAAAAAAATAAGTGATATTGTTTTCTTCATCAATTCTGCTCCTGTAAAATGTATTGCGGCCGTAAAACCCCGCCATATTATCGGATAAAATATCTTAACATAAAACAAAATAATGGAATATACTGTTACTATGCTTGAAAAAATCGTAAACCTATCTAAATCTCCATATATGATAATGATTTTGGCTGGAATCTGTTTTCTGCTTTTAATTCTTTTGATTTTTCAGAAAATTAGCTTTTCAAACCGGCTTAAAAAAGAACGTCAGGATGCAGTTAACCGCTCCCGGGCTGTTATTGCGGGCCAGATGACAGAACAGATTGCACCTTTCTTAAAAGGTTTCCCGTGTAATCCTGCAGATGCAAGGTTTATTGGTAAGCCTGTAGATTTTATTGCTTTTCCGGGGCTTATGGAAAATAACGAGGTAAAGGAAGTCCTGCTTATAGAGGTTAAAACTGGTGCATCTGCTTTGAGTAATCGCGAAAAAGAGGTTAGAAAGGCTGTTGAGCAGGGCAGAGTACGGTATATCGAATATAACCCGCAGCAGATTTAATCCTGTAAGTGCTGACTTTCCCTGCTGCTTGTGATTGTTATAAGCGCATCCTTATTTCCAGAAAGATATTCTTCACAGCTGCTTAAAGGCATTGGTTTTCCCTGTAAGAAGCCCTGAACAATGTTGCAGTTGAACTTGTTCAAAAGATCAAGCTGTTCCGGATTCTCTACACCTTCAGCAATAGTTTCAAGCCCCATCTTAGTAACCATGCTTATAATTGAGCTTGTGATATTGGCCTGAACTCCATCGTCGGAGGTGATGTTGTTTATAAAGGATTTGTCGATTTTGAGCGTATTAAGCGGCAGCATCTGAAGGTAATTCAATGAAGAATAGCCTGTACCAAAATCATCGAGCGAAACTCTAAGTCCCATATCCTTAAGAGCCTGGAGCTTATCGATTGTTTCGTTCATGTTATTTATCATTACGCCTTCTGTAATTTCAATTTCCAGCAGGTTTGGATTTACACCGTACTGATTTATAAGTGCATCAAGTTCAAAAATAAAGCTGTCCTGATTAAGCTGGATTGGCGAAACGTTTATGGACATTATTCCGTTGAAGTTATATTTTTCCTGCCAGTTTTTAATTGTTGAAAGCGCAGTGTTTATAATCCAGCGGCCAATTGGAATAATAAGGCCAGATTCCTCTGCAAGCGGGATGAAGATTGAAGGTGAAATATTTCCAAGCTCAGGGTCTCTCCAGCGGATTAAGGCTTCAAAGCCACGAAGTTTGCCTGTATGAATGTCGAACTGTGGCTGGTAAACCTGGTAGAAGGCTGAATCAAAGACAGCGGAGGTCATTTTTGTTTCAAGAGTAAGATGACGGAGGAAAACCTTCTGCATATAATCTTCAAAATATACAAAGTTGTTTTTACCGTTTTTCTTAGCATAACAAAGTGCCATATCTGCAAAGCGGATAAGCTCATCCTTGTTCTGTGTATGATAAGGGAATACGGAAACACCACCGGAAATCCTTACTTTTTCCTGCTGGAATGTATTGAAAAGCCTGTCAATTATTTCTGCGGCTTCATCTTCGTTTTCAAGATTTGACATCAAGGCAACAAACTCATCTCCACCATAGCGGAAAATACTAAAGTCTTCGTTCTGGAAGCGGAGAAGGATATTTGCAGTTCTGATTATGAGGGCATCGCCTTCCTTGTCGCCGAGAGAGTCATTTATGTTTTTAAGATTATCAATATCAAGCACGAGCAGGGCAAAAGGTTTTTCAGGATACTTTTTAAGCACCTTGTCTATATGGGTTGCAAGCATAGATTTATTTGGCAGCCCTGTAAGCGAATCGGTTGTAAGTGAAGATTCAAGCTGTTGACTGTATTTGCGCTCAGAGGTTATGTCTTTCAGGCTTAAAACAATCATGTCTTCAGCTTCCTGATAGACCATATCAACCTTGTACCAGGTGTCGGAATGCTTTGAATAATAGGTTATGTCCTTAAAAACAAAGCCCTTTGTAACCTGGACTGCCATTTTGAAAAAAGAAAACTCTTTTGAGAAATAATCATCAACTTCGGACCAAAGCATATCGTCCTTGATTATTTCTCCTGCGGTTTTCTTAAACTGTTTGTTTGTGAAAATAATTCTGAAGTCAGTAATAGAATTGTCTTCTGATCTGACGGGTATACCTGCTAATACAGGCGCGGTAATGCTATCGATAATGAGAGATAAATTTGGTTTCACTTTCTTTACTACTTTTTGTTAAATAAATTGGGATTATTATATATAATAATCTTATATATAATAATCCCATACAATTGCTAAAAAAGCAAGAAAAATAACACTATGTTTATAATTCTATGCAATTATTATTCTGCAGTAAAACGAATGGTTTCCCACTTTTCGTTGAACTTTTCAAGGTCTTCGCCAACGTCAAGCTTAAGCTCACCCTTGTTCATATCCTCTGCTTTGTACATTGGAACAGTAGTGCGGAGCTTGTCTGCTTCGAGGTTTACAAAACCTGGGAAACGGAACTCGTCAAGGAACATAGCATAGATTTCTGGTCTGTGGATGAAGTTAATGAACTGCATAGCTCTGTCGTAGTGCTTTGCACCCTTAAGAATAACCATTGAGTCAAGATACTGTGGACCGCCTTCCTTTGGAATAAAGAAGTCAATCATAGCTTCCTGCTTGTCCTCTGGAACTTCACCGTAAACAACCTCTGCATAACCCTGGCAAACCCAGAAGTCACCAGAAGCAAATGATTTTCCAAAGCCTTCTGCATCAAACTTTACAAGGTTTGGTTTCCACTGATTGTTAATAAGGTCTGCAGCAGCCTGAAGCTTAGCATCATCAACTGTATTTACAGAAAGGCCCTGATAAGCAAGAGCATCACCAATAATTTCGCGCATATCGTCCATCATAGACATATGACCCTT
>JAFZRP010000119.1 GCA_017619795.1 Treponema sp. | reverse complement strand
AGTCGTTGAACCTTATAGCCTTTCCCATCAAAATATTTAATTACTTCATCAATATAATATTTTTTGTCATATGTATAATGACAATAAGTATTTTCGCCAAGATGTTTTTTTATTTCGATGCCCTTGTTAATCTGTTCAATCTGATTTTTTGTTTCTTGAAGATACTTATCGAATTGCTTTTCGTGAACTGTTTTATTTCTTTTTTCTTCAATACTATTCATTGATAACTCCCCGGGGTGTGAGAATTAACTCACCTAATTTTTTCTAACATAGATTAGAATAAAGTTCAAGATTTGGTCCAAGCCCTTACTCAAAAACTCCTTGTCGCGGATGCCGTATTCGTGCCCGGAATCAAACCAGTCCTGCCATGCAATATCAAAACAGTCTGCTTCTTTTACAGAGATTTCACATTCATCACCGCATTCTTTTTTAAGGAGATTTTCCCACCATGAAACTGTTTTGAACAACTGTGAATCATCACCTTCAGCCCAGGTTTCAAAAATAGCTTTTAGTTCGCTCTCCGGCTCTTTTTTCAATCCTGGAATTGCAATCATCACACAGCCACCTTTTTTGACAAACGGCAATATCTTTTCGCCGAACAAACCTTCCTTACAGCCAAAGTAATGATAGGAATCAACGCTGACGATAGCATCAAAATATTCATGTGCAAAAGGCATGTCCATTGCGTCCCCATGAATAGGAATGATTTTATTTTCAAGACCGCTTTCTTTTATTCTCTTATAGTTTTCTGTAGCGGGAATCCATAGGTCAAAAGCGTATACGGAGTTTGCATTTGTTTCGTTTGCGATGAACATTGAAGTCAAAGCGTATCCGCAACCAAGGTCCAGGGTTCTGTCAAAAACTGTATCGGCAGGTTTTCGCTGAATAAGCTCATCTAGCAGTCGGAACGAGTTTGGACCCATCAGGTAGTCTTTTGTGAAATATTTTCTGTAGTTTTCAATGTTACTCATATTAATCTATTGATTTCTTTCTTTTCACTTCATCCATCTCAGCAATCAGTTCTTCGAGTGGACGATATTTGCCGCCCCACCATTCAAAGACGTGCATGCCTTCATCTTCTAAAACTGATTCTTCAATTGTCATGTAAATTCCCAGCTCTCTCAAAAGCCCTTCTCGGTCAATCGGCTTATAATCAAACGGAAGCAATTTGCAGAACTCTTTGTACGAAACACCGCAGATGATGTTATGAACTCTTAATGAGGCAATCGCTCCCAAACATCTTTCACAAGGTGCACAACTTGTATACAAAATAGATTCCGACAATACATCATCAGAATATTTGTTTGCGCACTTATGTACCAGATTAAACTCCGCATGACCAAAAATCTTTTTTTCGTAATCATCGGTGTTTTCTGCTTCCTCTAAGATTTTTCCGTCGTGAACCAGTACAGCCCCAAATGTGTCATGTCCTTTTTTGCCGGCACTAATAGCAAGTTCGTAACAGCGTCGCATAAATTTCTCATGCAAATCTTTATTTTCATCTTTTTTTCTTTCAAAAAAACAATCTCTAAAAGGATCAAGGATCCTGCTTGTAGACATGATATTTGAGTTCAAATCGATTTTAAATCTTTCTACGATACTGTCTTTGGTATCTTCCAAGATTTTTTTATCTCTTCCTTCGTAATATGGAATTTCATCATATTTTTTATTTGCGTATACAAAACGTAAGATCCAGCAAAAGAAAACTTCCTGAAGATCTTCTCTTGTTTCGATATTTTCATTCAAAAAAATCTTAAACTCATTGCGGTTATTAAAAACAAAAATATCTTTATCATTTTTCTTTACAGACACTTTTTCGTTTTTATCCCTTGGAATACTAACGGTAATTTTATCACCGTGACTATCTAACATAGTCATACCAACAACAGGTGATGTTATTAAAAGCTCCCCTGTTATATAAACAATCCCGGGTTTCATTTTTTCTCGTTCAATATCAATCATATATAGCTCCTCCTGGTTAAGTATTTTACAAAAAAATCTTCAAAAGCTCTATCAGATTATCAACCTCATAATCCGGTGGATTTACCGCTGCCAGTGCAGTTTGAAGTCTCCCAAATCCCTGCTTTATCCATACGCCTTTCATGCCAAGAGACTGAGCCGGCGCAGTGTCGTTATCAATTCGGTCTCCAATCATAACGGCATCCTGTGGCTGGCAGTTGGCGGTCTTCAGTGCATGTTCAAAAATACGGATATCCGGCTTCATCACTTTGACATCCCACGACGAAATTACATACTTAAAATATTTCAGGATGCCAAAGCTTTCAAGCCGTTCCCTTAATCCTTCTGCCTGATTCGCAATTACACCAAGCTCGTATTTTTCGGAAAGAGTTTTCAAAACAAGTGGCGCATCCTCGTACATCGTTTCAAGCTCATGATGATAGGGCATCATTTCTGAAAAATTAAATCGCTCAATTGTCGTACGATATTGCGGAAGTCCTTCAATTGTTACCTTTTCAATTTCGTGATAAATATCCTCTGCAGTCACGCCGAGTTTTTTGGCTTCCTCTGTCGCAGCCTGTTCCTTACAGCGCCTTAACCAGACAGCTTCCTCATCTACAAGAGTATATCCAACATCAAAAAATAAAGTTTTAATCATATTCCTTCAGCTTTTGCAAATCACTAAAAAACTGTTCAAAAACTTCTTCCCTATTCCGGGCAGTTTCATAATATTTTAGTCCAAACTTTTCGCATTGCTCTTTTATCAACAGGCTTTGTTCAACAATATATTGCGCGCCTTCTTTTAATTCCTCATCCGATTTGTAAAAGGTGTAATCCTTGGGAGTATCATATTTCTTCTGAATTGCAAAACGCTCTTCGGTCGTAACATCAGAGGTTATAAAATAAAAGATTTCACAATTTGTCCCGCGAAGATATTTGTCAAAATCCTCCGGCAAAAGCTGGTACATATCGAGCACCATTCCAGGTTCAAACTCATCATATTCTGCACTGTCCAACATTGCCCGAACAAATGGCGCCATCTTTCCGCTGATTACGCGCAAGGTCTCCAACGAAGATAAGCCCTGATATGTACTAACTCCAGTTTCGGGAAAGCACTTTTCAAACCCGGCAATTATCGAATCCATGCTGACATGCTGGTACCCATAACGTTTTGAAAGTATGTGAGAAATTGTACTTTTTCCTGCCCGCGGCACTCCAGCAATGATGATGTTGTTTTTCATTTTTTCACTCCTACATACATTGCGTGCCCGCACATTTCAATAATTGATTTATCCTCTGCAGTTGAATCAATCAACTCCAGAAGCTTTGAAAAAACATTTTTATTTTTGAACTTATAAATTACATCTTCTTTTTCATATCCAAAACCGCGGATAGACCGAACTAACAGCTCGTCAAATCCGTTCGCAGAAAAGAGGGTTTCTATTTCTTCTGATGTTGGATAGTAGCCTTCCTGAAAACCGTTGTCTGAAAGATTTTTGAACTTGCCGGAAGCAAAGCATTCTTCCAGCGTGTTGATGTCAACTTGGTCCGGACTCCAGCAGAATCTTTGGACAAGTGCAATGCTGCCTGACAAATGCGGAATAAAGCTTGCAAAAACTTTTCCGCCGGTTTTAAGAACTCGTCTAATTTCGCTGACACATTTCTCACGTTCAGCCTCTTCTGTCAAATGATAAAGCGGCCCAAAGAGCAGCACAACCTCAAAGGAATTATCTTTATAACAGCTTAAGTCGGTTGCGTTTACCTGGTCGCAGGAAATAAGATTTTGAACCTTATCTTCTTCCTTCTGCTTTTTCGCCTGCTCCAACAAAGTTTCCGAAAGATCTGCAAGCGTTACCTTATATCCTTTTTTTGCAAGCGGAAAAGAATAAGCTCCAGCGCCACCACCAAGATCCAGAATTGAAATGTCAGACGATGCCGTGGGTAGCGGAAGATTTTTCTCCAAAATCCTCATCGTCATTAAAAACTCAAGCTTTCCGCTGTTGTCATTCTGGAGTCTGTTTTTTTCATCAAAATGTTTGTAATAATTTTTTACTTTCTCAAAGTCTGTCATGATTTTACCCAAGCTCATTTAAATTAAGTCATTTATACTCTTTCCAGTATAAATGACTTTCATATATTGAGTATCTTCAATTCCATCATCATTCAAAGCTTTATCAAACCAGAAATGCACGGATAAAATCATTTCGTAGTCTGGTTTTTGCAAAGCTGCAACGTTAGCAATTTTATCTTTAAAAATCACCTTTGCATTACAAAACTTTTCCCAACAACTTTTAATTGCTTCAATCACTTTTTCAATCTCTGTCTCACGACCTGAGAACCGTAGCTTGTTAACTCCCAAAGCAAAAGTCTTTTCATCATCATCATCAAAACAAAAACAAACCCAGGAATAATTACCGTCATGATCTTCATCAACATATTCCTTATAATTGCATTGAAGAGTAAACAGCTGCGTTTCTTTCTTAACAAAAGGCATGCTCAAAAGTGTATCAAAAACATCTTTATGAATCGCACGGAAATCATCAAAATATGGTTCGTAATTATTTATGCTTTTGGAATACTCTCTCAAGGCAAAATACTCACGCCTGTACAAGCCATAGTCAGCAATATCTGTTTTATGAAAATCCTCGTATCTGCCAAAAATCTTCAGCGCCTCTTCCAACGGCAGCCACACAAAAGTACAACCGGCGCGCTCTTCTGCTTCGGTAAGCTTTATGTTCCCTGTTTCTTTTATAAGCTCGCACACAAAATAATGATTCACATGCCGCCAGTCACAAAAAAGCTCCTCTATCTCCAGATACTCAATTTTTGCGCAAACCTGCATGCCGGTTTCTTCAAGCAACTCACGCTCGCAGCACTGCTCATAAGTTTCGCCCTCTTCTACCCCGCCACCAGGAATCAAATATTTGTTGTTCTTTGCTTCATAACTCAAAAGAACTTTTCCATCATTAATCACAATTCCACGGCACGCATGGCGTAGGTGTTTTACATAACCAAGATAATCATCATTTTTTAATTGAAGCTTTCTCATCCTAACACTCCATCAAGTCATTCAGAGTATCTTCTGTTTCTACAGGCTGCCAATGTCCCTCTACACAGATTTCCGGATTGATTGATTTAATTTTGTCCGCAAGCTTTTTGCATAGCGCAGGATCCTTTTTGCCTGTCTGGAACTGGCTGTAAGGAGAGTCGCCAAGGAAAAGGATTTTGTCATCACACACATAAACAAGCGTAGAATCATCGGTATGAGGAGAATCCGCCAGCATAACCTGAACCTTACAGCCACCGAGGTCAAGAGTCATTTCTCCTTCAAAAATCATATCAGCCAGTTTTACAATCACCGGTTTGTTATCTGCGTATTCTTTTCGAATGCTTTCATGAAGCGCAAGAAACTCAGCCGGTCCCTTTGCTTCAATCTTCCCTTTCCATTCTGCCAGATATGCATTAGTTTTCTCATTCGCAAGGCACAACCCATTTACAGCATGCATACCAAAAGTGTGGTCCCAGTGGCAGTGAGTAAGAACTGTAAGCGATGGAAGCGGCAAGCCTTCTTTTTCCAAAAGCTCATAAAACTCTTTTACATGTACCTCAGAATGTCCCGCATCTATAGCAAGACTCCAGTTATCGCCCTTAACGTATCCAAGATTTGGACGGTCTCTTTCAGATTCAAACGGCATGTACCACACACGCTCAGATAATTTTTTCAGCTCAAGCATAAATCCTCCAGCCTCCCCTTTAGACCATACCATAGTATTACCTCATTGTGAAAGGCGAAAAACAATGGTACAATAAAAAAAATATGTTATATTAACAAAATCCAATTATAACATACTTTGGTAAATTATTATGAAACAAATTAGACGTATATTATTTATTCCATTCCTTTTTATTCTCATTATTGGTTTTTCTTCCTGTTCCCATATTCTGAATATGGCCTTAATTCCTTTTGCTCCAGATTTTGTTCCTACAATTGAAATGACTGCAGAGGGCGCAAAAATCTACTATTCACTTTCAACCGATATAAAAGTTTCAGAAGACGACAGGGACGATTGGCAAAGAGATTATGCTTACTATATCTGGCGCAGTACCGAAAATCCTTACAATAATTTCAAACTCATAAAAAGAGTTTACGTTTCTGGTGCGGTTGGTGTTTATAGTGGTTATACTATAACTGAAGACGAAACAACTTATAAAACTTATGATTTTACTCTTCCCGAAGATTCACCGAATCTTCCTGAAGACCAGAGATTAAACTTAAGATACTCTTCAGATGGATTTATTATAGATAAAATGGCTCTTAATCGTACGTGCTATTATAGAGTTTCAAAAATTAAACTAGTATCTTCGCATACAGTTTCAGATGATTATGAAAGCCTTTCATTTTCGCTTTCTGATAATACAAGCGGCTGGTTAAGCTTTGGAGGTACAAACTAATGAAAAAGTCATTCATTTTTTTACCTCTGCTTTTATTATTCTCACAGCTTGTTTTCGCAGCTACATATGATTCAACCTCTCTTACAAACAAGGTATCTCAGAACAAAAGTCTTTCTGATACATTTTTTGTTACTTTCTCTGATTTTGTTAATGACCTTGCCTACCCTATTGATGAACCGACTTCTGAAGGAATTATGTCTAATATAACATTTAGATCCAGCCTTGATGCTGTTTATTACACTGGCTTCGATATAAATACCGATTTCGGTGCTCAGGAAGGCAGTCTTGTTCAGGGCTATTCAGATCTTCTTTTCGGTATACGCGGACCTATTATTACCTTTGCCTTTGGAACTGCCGGAAGCCGCTATGGTGTTTTTCTTACTGATATTAGTTTTAATATTCCTTATGGAGACCCTGTTGGAAATGTTAAAGTAAATGATTTTACCGGCACTCAGATAATGACCGATATCTATTCCGCAATTCTAGGAATTAAGAACTTTGTCTGGATTGGCGGCTATTTCTTTACTTCGGGAAAATATTCACCAGATGATTCTGGACTTCTTTCTCTTTCAAATAAAGAATCTTCTATTGATTACTGGGGAGCTAAAGCAAATGTTTCTACATTTTTCAATAGTGATCTTCTCATGAACAAAAGATTTAAGATTCAAAGCTTTAACTGGTCTCTTGATTTCCTTCAGGCAACTCTTTTCCTGCTCCAAAAACCTTTACATTATGACTACAATCTAAAAGCAGGTATGTACTGGGACACCATGAAGAAAATCTCTTCCCTTCTTTCAACAGAAGATTTCACCTCTCTTGATTGGAGAAGCTTTGACATTCCGTTAGATTTTAATTATTCCTTAAGTACATTTTTCCTTTCCTTTAATCTTGAAGGTGGTTTAAGATTCTCAATTAAAGATTTATTCCAGGAATCTATGATTAGCGAAGCTTATGGTGGCCTTTTTGCAGATTGTCTTATGATACAGGAATATAAAGGCAAATTAGATTATTACCGCATAGGACTAATTCTAAAAGGCTCTTATTATGCTAACGAAAATCTTAAGTTCCATGGTGACAGTGCTTCCACAAGTGTATATGGCATTCAGTTAGGACTTACCTACTCACCGGGAAAAACTAATAAGATTCTTATAACCGGTTGCTGGCGTTACAATTATATAGAAGATTTGAAGAATCTTGTTGAAGCAAAAGACAAACATGTATTCTCTGTTTATATGACTGCAGGACTTTAGTTTTCTTCGTAAATGTAGAATCTGTTTTCTGGATTTGCTTTTGATTTGTACAAAGCGATATCGGCCTTTTTGAAGATTTCGGAATAATTCTTCTCCTGTCCTCTATAAATTGCAGCACCTATACTTACGCTTATTTTTTCTTTTGAATCCGGCAATAACACAGCATCTGTTGCGCCATTAATAATCTCTGTCGCTATATTTCGGGCAGCATCCAAACTATCCGTGTCCTTTATAAAAACTATAAACTCATCGCCACCAAATCGTCCGACAATCTCATTATTTACAAATACCTTTGCAAGATAACAACCAAGCTGCGAAATCACTCTATCTCCAACATCATGACCATACGTATCGTTGATTGATTTAAAACGGTCAATATCCAACATGAACATAATGCCCTTTTCGGAAAGCACGTCCACCAGAAACTCATTTATTTCTCTTGTCAGCGAACCCTTATTTCTTAAACCGGTTAATTCATCTGTATCCTTCTGAATATTGATTTCCCTTGTTAATACAAACTCTTTAATTCGAATTGAGTTTGCTATTACATTAAGAACAATTCCTACTATTGTATAAATAACAACATTTACAAAATCTGTCAGCCAGATGTTGTAAGGCTTTACCATATGCATCCAGATTATGAACAATGTAGAAACACAACATAATTCCAGAGTCATAAAAATTGGTTTTCCAAGCATAAACATAGGTGTAATTAACACAAAGACAATGAAGGTTGCCGCTGGCATTTCCGGCTTATTCTGAGTAATAAAACACCCGAATAAAAAAAGCACAGTTATTGAAAGATAAATAAGAAACTGAGAAATAAGAGAATCTTTTTTTAGGATAAAGAAGAAACAAAGCGCAATTGCAGAATATACAAATGCGAACAAATAAAATGCTCTGTTAATTTTAAATAAATCATTTAATAAAGAGCTTACAAATAAAAATCCAAAGGCAACAACCATTAAAACATGAAGTGTTCGCCATAATATAAAGTTCGAAACATATGCATCTTTTCTTACTGCGTTATATTCGTCCTTTCCAATTCCGCAGTATAGAAAATAATCACATATGATTTTTAATCCTTTCATTTATTTCCTCTCTGAAGGCTAAAGAATTATATGTGAACTTTTTATTATTGGATTTTTTTATTAGATAAAGTCTATTATAGCACATTTTGTTTCATTTCTCTAGATAATTTGTGTTATATTATTTATATGAACAATAAATTGGATTATATTGCAATTGATTTTGAAACAGCCAATTATTATAAAAACAGCGCCTGCTCTGTAGGTCTTGTGCGTTTTATAGACGGAAAAGAAACCGATTCCTGTTATTCTCTGATTCATCCTGCAAAAATGTATTTTGTTCCTGAATGGACACGCGATATTCATCACATCTCTTATAATGATGTTAGAGATAAACCCTACTTCCCGGAAATCTGGAATTCTATGGTGATGCCTTTTATAAATAAAACTCCCGGAGTTCCTCTTGTTGCACACAACGGAAATATGTTTGATATGCCTGTAATCAAAGGCTGCTGCGAATATTTTGAAATGGAGCTGCCTTCAATTGAATATTTTGATTCCCTGATTATTGCACGAAAAACCTGGCCAAATATTGGATCACACAAATTAACAGACCTCGGCCAGCACTTTGGAATAAATTATCTTGCTCACGATGCGCTTGAAGACTCCAGAGTGTGCGGACAGATAATTAAGCTTGCCGCCGATAAATGGGGAGTTAATTCTGTGGAAGAGTTGCTAACTGTTTGCAAAACTGGAATACACAGTTTTTAAGCTACCCTATTTCTTCAATACAAACTTTCTTGCAATCGCTATTCCAATTTTAAAAGGGAACGGTCGCAGGGCTTTGTCTGCTTTTTTGAGCTCCTCTCGAATTGGAATATTTTGAGGACAATGTTGTTCACACTTTCCACAGCCAATACATTGACTTGCCGTTGCATCCTCTTTTCGTAAACCTACAGTCTGAGCAAACTCAAAACGACCAGAAGTTTTACTCTCTGAATACATTTCGTTATAGCAGCGGAAAATTGCAGGAATGTCTACATTCTTAGGACAAGGCATACAATAACGGCACGCAGTACAATTTACCTTTGTCTTAGAATTAATTTCTTTTTTAATTTTGTCAATGAAGTCAAAATCCTCTTTTGTAAACTCCCCTGGTTTTGTTTCGCTTGCAATTTTACAGTTTTCCTGAACCATTTCTGTTGAGTTCATTCCGCTTAAAACACAGGTCACAGCCTCCTGATTAAAAAGCCACCTGAACGCCCATTCTGCAGCAGACCATCCACGAGGATTTTCCTTTATCATTTTTTTAGCAGTTTCCGGCAACAAACCAACAAGCTTACCGCCGCGCAGAGGCTCCATAATCATCACTGGGATTCCAAGCTTGTGAGCCTCCTCTACACCTCTTCTTCCAACCTGCGCATATTCATCAAGATAGTTATACTGAACCAGACACATATCCCAATCATAATCATGCAGGATTTTTAAAAACATTTCGCAATCACCATGGAAGGAAAAACCTATATTCCGAATTGCACCAGATTTTTTCTTTTCGGCGATCCATTCAAGAACACCGTTCTTTTTAAGATTCTCCCAGGCAACATAATCTGTAAGATAATGCATTAGATAATAATCAACATAATCAGTCTGAAGACGGAAAAGCTCTTCGTTAAAAAACCTATCCAAAGCCTTTGGGTTTTTTACAAGATATTGAGGAAGCTTTGTCGCAATCTTTACTTTATCGCGGAGATTGTTTCGCTTGAGAATTGTTCCAAGAGCTGCTTCACTACCAGTATAAATGTAAGCTGTATCAAAATAATTTACGCCGGAGTTGTATGCCTCTAAGATTTCTTTTTCTGCTTTATCAAGATCAATACCACCAATACCGGAGGTAAAACGCATACAACCATAACCTAAAAGAGAAATTGGATTCCCGTATTTATCATTTCTATATTGCATACGTTAAAGCTACTACCAAATAGAGGATTTTGGAAGTAATTTTTTGTTATTTAGACAGACAAGATTTTCTTTCTATTCAAAATCTTCCAGTCTGCGAGGATTTAGTTTTTTGCGGTCTGTTCGTTTTTTTATTTCTTTTCCGCCTGTGTTTTTACCTCTTAAATCTCCGTTTGACAGGATGGAAATAGATTTTTCGCTGGCTAACCTTCTCTTTTTCGCATCGGGTTCCAGCAACTTAAAATTGTCTTCTTTTTTTATAAGGATATCGTTTGCACTATTCAAATGAAGCGCCAATTGCAACTGATTGTTTTTTGCCAGATACTTAATGCAAACATCTAGATCTTTTAAACATATTCCAGCTTTATTCTTTCCCTGAATCTTTGCATTCTCACGAACCTTTTTAGCAAGAACTGCTTCTGTAATTAAAGCTTTTCCATTTAACTGCTCAAGCGCTGTGACTATCTCTTTTTGAATTGGCTCTAAATCATTCATAAAACACTCTAAACCAAATATTATCAGTGTTATCAACTTTATACAAAACACATGTTATTTACAAGCCATTCAAGTTAATTATAAAATATAAAAAAGGAAACCATATGAGAATTGTATTTATCCGTCACGGAGATCCGAATTACGACTTGGATTGTCTTACAGAGCTTGGACATAAGCAGGCTAAAATTGCAGCACAGCGACTTTTAAAAGAAGGTATTGAAGAGATTTACAGTTCATCTCTTGGACGAGCCAGACAAACTGCCCAAGCCTTTTCAGAAGCGTCTGGAATAGGCGATATTAAAATCCTTGATTTTATGCAGGAAATTCGGTTTGGCCGCGAAGGAGAAATGTACGAAGACAAATGGAATCCTTGGCTTGTTGTTGAAGATCTTGTAAAAAACGGAAAAGATATACAAACTCCAGACTGGCGTGAATATCCTGTTTTTAAAGAAAACCTTGCTACTGTCGATGCAGATAAAATTGCTGTAGAAGCAGACAAATGGCTTTTATCTCTCGGCTATGAACGGGAAGGGAAGTTTTACCGCTGCACCCGCAAAGATGATAAAGAAAAAACAATTGCACTTTTCTGCCACGGCGGTTCCAGCACAGCTTTCTTCTCCAGAGTTTTAAACCAGCAGTTTCCTTATATGTGTGCAGTGCTCCTTCATTATCCGCACACAACAATTTCTGTTATAAAGTTTAATAAAACTCCGGGATCGCTTTGCCAACCAATAATTGAGCTTCTGAATGATGCAAGACACTTAATGTAGAGAAAATTACTTTTTTAAAAACCATCTAAAACAGCTCCAAAAAGGGTAGGGTGACATATTACTCAAAAAAATAAAATCGACGCGTCTACGCGAATCCTAGAGGCCTTTTTAACATTCTTTATTTTTTCTTTATATTCTCTTTATATTTTATTTAATAATTATATATTTCTATATTTATTTATTTCTTTATCTATATATATCTTTATTATTTATAGATTATTTTATTTATTTCTTATTTACTTTTTATTTGTTTCAAGATATAATATATATATATTTAATTATTTATTTCTTTAATTAAAGAAGAGGTTTTTTATGAAAATCATCACTGTCACAAATCAGAAAGGTGGCGTTGGAAAAACAACAACCGCAAGCTCACTGTTTGCAGGCCTGTCTATGATGGGTAAAAAGACATTAGCAATCGATCTTGATCCGCAATGTAATCTCTCTTATTGCTATAAAGCTGACACTTCTAAACCTTCAATAAAAAATGTTTTTAAGGGCGAAATTAAACTTTCAGAAGCAATACAGCAGACATCAACTGGAGACTTTATCCAGTCAGATAAAAGCTTAAATAACATAATGCAGGAGCTCAACGCAATCGATCAGGTTTACAAGCTTTCCAAAGTTTTAAAGGAAGTTTCAGACAAATATGATTACGTTATAATCGACACACCTCCAGCACTTTCTCCTCTCACTATCAATGCTCTAGTAGCAAGCACCTCTGTAATTATTCCTGTACAGGCAGACTCTTTCTCAATGCAGGGAGCCGAAGCTTTAGCAGAAACAATCCAGGGTATTCGTGATGTAAACAAAGATCTGGAAATCTCCGGAGTATTGCTTGTACGATACAAGGGTAGGGCAGGACTTGCTCAGCATATGAATGAACAGTTTATTAAGTTTGCAAACATGTTTGAAACAAAGGTATTCGAAACAAAAATCAGAGATGCAATTGCTGTTCAGGAATCACAGCTGGCACGTCAGAGCATTTTTGAATACAATCCAAAATCTAATGTTGCGCTTGATTATGCTAACTTCATAAAGGAGTTGATTAATGGCTAAAGATTTTTCTAAGTTCACTGATGATAATCCTGTAATGGCAATTCTTGAAAAAGCAAAGCAGGAACAGGCTGCGCTTGAAAAGGAAAGCAAACCTGAAGTAACCCCTGTAGAAATCACTCCTGTTGAGACAGTACAAACTGCACCAGCAACGCCAATTGTTCAAGAAATCCCGGAAACTCAAGTCACTGAAAATAAACCGGAAGAAATTGAAATTAAAAAAATCCTTATGAACATAAGCATAAGGGAATCTACAAAAAAGGAATGGAAAATGTTCTTCCTGGAGCACGACCTTTCTATGACACAGGGAATTGAAACTGCTGTAGAATACCTTATGAGTGAAGTAAGAAAAAACAATATCAAGCTTTCTAAGGGTGGAATTACTAAATAGAAGGTTATGAACGACGTATGTACAAGGCTAAAAGCTTATTCGCCAGGATGATTTTTTTCCAGGCGATTAAGTGCCTCGTAGTCAGAGAAGAAGAACTTTCCAGGATTTTCTTTTTTCTCTTTTTCAACTTCCTGCAGTAAAGAAAGATATTCGTCAGGGTAGAGTTCTTTTAATCTTTCTCTATGCTCTTCTTCCAGTCTGATTTCTTCTTCGTAAATATCTTTGCCGTTATTTACGCTGTTTATAAGCACATGTTTTCTTGGTGCCGGCTCGCTTTCCGTACAAACAAACCTGAAGCCCAAAAGCTTTTTCCCTTTATTTATAGGATTTGCCTTAATTGTAAAGCCGACCTGCGCCTTATTCAATAAATCAATTGGATCATAAACAACACGGCGTGTAAAATCACACGTTCTTTTGTATTGATTTTTTTCGATGGAGAAAAGCTGCTTCAGCTGGTCAACTGAATATTCAAAATACCAGGTACCTTTTTTGTTTCCGTTTATGCCCTTATTTCCTGAATAAGAAAGTCCAATTTCAAAATATCGGATTGAATACTTGCTCGACAATCTTCCCAACGAAGCAAGATCAATTTTTGAGTAAGCCTTTTTGTATTGAACAAGAGCATCACCAAGAGTTTTGTTAAAGGTCAATGTAAAAGTTTTTGTAGACGGTTGCCAGGACGCTTTATCGAACCAGGTGTACTTAAACCAGTCTCCGTTATCCAAAGCGATTTTGATCTGGCTTCCACTAATTTTATCAACTGCATTTTCAAGAATAAGTCGCTGATTTTGTCCGTCAGTTAAGTCCAGCGCACGGATTGCTTCTGATATTGAAAAGCTGACCGTGTAGTCTTCGTCGTTTTCAATTTTGTATGGAATGTACGACATGGCCAAAGCCATAAGCTTTTTTTCTGTTGCCTCTACGTCGTTTATAGAACGGCTGATAATGTTTGGCTGTAATAAGAACGTTCTGTCTTTTTTCAGATTAAGCTGAGGATTGAGAGCATCTAATTCTTCTTTGGAAAACAAGCTGTTTTCTTCAGTATTTTTGTCGTTCATAGGCCGTTAATTTTTCTTATAACACAATTATATAACGACAAAAGTGTATTTATCAAGTCGTTTATTCTGTTTTTCTTTATATTAATAATATTCTTATTATTGGGAGGTTATAATTCTTTATATTATATAAAGTTACAAGGATATTGAACGACACAAGTACTGTTTAAAACGACTTTAATACAGAGTTAACAGACGCAGGTACATTTTTTACGCCTTAAGTACAGTTTTAAAACGACGTAAGTACAAAATCAGCCGGTTTCTCTACAAAACTGTATGAACGACGTATATACAAATACTAAAATGTCTTAAGGCACACTAAAAACTGCGCTTTTTCTGGGAAAAGTCTACAGATCTGTGCTCTAAAAATCAATACTTTAAGGAATCTTCTGTCTATCAACGACGTATGTACAAGGTAAAAAAGGATTATGAACGACGGATATACAAGCAGTGGTTCTATAGACGACGTATGTACAATCCTTATGAACGACATATGTACAAAACCGCCGTTTTTTATGAACGACGGATATACAACGGTTATTTTTTGATTACTGCAGCTTCCAGGCGCTATACTTTACCAGCAGTCCGAGAACACCGGCAATTGAAGCAACGGTAAGGGCAACAGGTAAATAGATAATTTCTTCCATAATAGTGCAGCTGATGATTAAGGTTGTAATAAAAGGCAGCCCGAAAATGAAGGTGTCGCTTTTGTTTCGTTTTTTTGATTCTGATGATGTTGTTGCGGGGTTGTAGTTTATTGCCCAAATCGATATAAAGATAACAGATACATAAATAAAAAAAGTGATTGCGTTTTCCATAAAAGCCTCCTGGAAATCTCAGTTTATGCTTTTACTATAATACGCAAGAGTGCCAAGCAATGGCACTGAAAAAATATTTTTTGCGATTTTGTGAAAAAATTATCAGGAATTGTTATGCCTTTTAAAATTGAACGAAATGACATTACAAAAATCCGCGCTGATGCAATTGTGAATACTGCAAATCCGCAGCCTGTAATCGGGCGGGGTACAGACACCGCTGTTTATGAAGCTGCCGGTCGGGATGAGCTTTTGGAAAGCCGCCGCAAAATTGGTGAAATTAAAAGAGGCGAATCTGCCTGGACTCCGGCATTTAAGCTTAAGAAAAATGGTGTTAAGTATATTATTCACACGGTGGGCATTCATTATGAGGATGGCGCGCACGGCGAAAAGGAAATCTTAAGGGGCTGCTATTCCAGTGCGCTGAAGCTGGCGGTGGAGCTGAAGTGTAAGTCGGTTGCAATTCCTCTTCTTGCGAGCGGCAATTATGGTTTTCCAAAAGAGCTTGCTCTGCAGCTTGCGGTTGAAGAAATAAGCCGCTTCCTGCTTGAAAATGAAATTACAGTTTGTCTTGTTGTTTATGATAATGAAGCGTACAAAATCTCTGAAAAGCTTTTTGATGATGTAGAAGACTTTCTTAGCGATAATCTGGAACAGACTGGCAATACTCCGTACATTCTTGGTGCTTCTCAAATTGCGAGTTGTTGTTTTGGAGCAGCTCCTGAACATCTCTCTAAGTCAAGAACGAAGTCTAAGAACGCAAAAGCATCGCGTAGTGTGGCGTTCTTTGAGCCAGAAGAAAACAAGTTTGAAGTTCTTGAAGAACCTTGTGCAGAAAAGTATATACAATCAAAAGAAGAAGTTGTTGCTCCTGCTGATGTTGATGCCTTTATCAGCACCGAAAAGAATACACTTAATTTCCAAAATACACTGCAGCAGCTGATTGCTGACCGTAAAGAACAAAATGCAACTATCTACAAGAAAGCCTGCATAGACAAAAAGTTCTTTTCTAAAATCATAAGTAATAAGGATTATGTTCCAAAGAAGCATACAGTTATGGCTCTTGGTCTTGCGCTGGAGCTTCCTCTAAAAGAATACGAAGCTTTTCTTGCGAGCGCCGGTTATGCCTTTATGCCTTCCAGCCGGTTTGACTTAATAATAAAATATTGCGTTATAAATCGCATCTATAATATAGTCCGCGTTGATGTAATTCTAAACGATCACGGTGAAGAATGCTTTGCTCCGGCATAAAATAAAAGGCTAAAACATTCGCCAAAAAGGCGACCATAATCGAGCGACACGTTGTTATCATAAAGTCATAAAATGAAAAACCGTGGAAACGGCGAACAGGAGGCTTTATGAAAAAGAATCTTACAGAAATCGTATTTATTCTGGATAAGAGCGGGTCTATGTCTGGACTGGAGAAGGACACAATCGGCGGATACAATTCGTTTATTGAGCGCCAGAAAAAAGTTGAAGGCGAAGCATATGTTTCTACTGTTCTTTTCAGCAATTACAGCAACGTTATTCACGACAGAGTTCCACTTGAAAAAATTGAGCCTATGACAGAGGAGCAGTATACGACAGACGGATGTACAGCTCTTCTTGATGCGATTGGTGGAGCGATTAAACATATTGGAAATGTCCACAAATATGCAAGGGAAGAAGACCGCCCGGAAAAAACTGTTTTTGTAATTACAACCGATGGACAGGAAAACTCAAGTCACGAGTACACTTATGAAAAAATCAAAAAGCTGATTAGTCGTCAGCAGGAAAAATATGGCTGGGAGTTTATGTTCCTTGGTGCAAATATGGATGCCATAAGCGAGGCTTCTAAACTTGGAATCGGCAAGGACAGAGCAGTGCGCTATGAATGTGATGCTGCTGGAACTATGCTTAATTTTGCCTGTGTCAGCGAAGCTATGGTTGATTTTCGAGAGGGTAAGGAAATGACGAGCGGTTGGAAAACAAAAATCGAAAAATATCACAAGCAGAAAAATAAGTAAGGACAGCCGAAACATCAAGATTTTGCACAAATCCCATGTATAGCACTTTACATTTATAACTATACATACTATAATGTATGTATAGTATATTTATTTAAAGATGATTACAGGATTTCCAAGTCCCGCTCAGGGCTATGAAGACAAAAAAGTAGATCTGAACTCTTATTTTATTAAGCATCCGGCTGCCACCGTGTTTATGCGCATTGATTCATCGCGGTATGTTTCTATGGGTATTTACGATGGAGATTTGCTTGTAATAGACAGGGCCCGGCAGATAGGTCAGAACAGCTTTGTTGTTTACGAGGAAGACGGTGCTTTTAAGATTGGGCGTGTGTTTAACATTAAGGGGGAAGCGGTTATTACAGGGGCTATAACTCATGTAATTCACACGGTAAAGGATGTATGATTTTGCATGCGGACGGAAACAGCTTTTATGCTTCCTGCGAGCAGATTTATCGTCCTGATTTGCGGGGGAAACCTGTAGTTGTTCTTTCAAACAATGATGGAATAATTATTGCTCTGAACAAGGAAGCTAAGGAGCTTGGTTTTAAAAGAGGTGAGGTTTTCTTTAAGGTAAAGGATGCGTGTCTGCAAAAGGGTGTAACAATTTTTTCGAGCAACTACACCCTGTACGCAGATATAAACAGGCGCATAACCTCTATCTATCTGGAGTATGCACCGGAAATAGAAGAGTATTCCATAGACGAAGCCTTTTTGTTTTTTAATAACTGCAAATGGTCAGATAAGGATTTTGAGGAAATTGGTTTTGAATTGAAGCGCCGGATTGCGAAGGAGGTTGGAATCCCGGTGTGTGTTGGGGCAGCTCCTACAAAAACACTTGCCAAGCTTTGCAACAAAAATGCAAAAAAGTATGGAGGGGTTTTAATCTACAACGAAGAAAAAATTGATGAACTCCTCGCAAACACAAGCTGCCGCGATATATGGGGAATTGGTCCAGCCAGAGCACGTATTCTTGAGCGCCATGGAATTATAGATGCACTTTCTCTAAAGAACATGCCGCTGAACAATGCAAAAAAGCTGCTTACCATCCAGGGGTTTGCAACTGTGCGCGAGCTTAATGGTGTTCCCATGATAGACAGGGTTGCAAGAGAAAAGAAGGATGTAATAACCTCAAGCAGGCAGTTTTCTACCAGAATCTACGATATGGAAACTCTTGAATGCGCGGTAGTAAAATACTCGGAACTGGCGGTTGAAAAGTTGCGGAAACAAAAGAGCGAATGCGGTGCGGTCCATGTTTACATCTCAACCTGCAATTATTATTGTGAGGATTCTGAAAAGCAGTTTTCTGATGGGGTTTGCATAACGCTTCCAAGAATGACCTCGTACACTCCAGATATTGTGTTGGCGGCGAAGATAGGACTGGAGCATGTTTTCCGAAAGGGCTACGGTTACAAAACAGTTATGATTACTCTGTACGAATTACGGCCGGCCGCGTACCAGGGCTATTTGTGGATTGATCCAAGGGAGGATATTAAAAAGCGCGATTTTATGGAAGCCATAGACAAGCTTTCTGAAAAGTATGGGAGGCAGATTGTTACGCTTGGAAAAGGGCTTGGTCATGAGGACTGGGAAATGAAACGCGAATATCTTAGTCCCTGCTGGACAACTAATATAGAAGATTTTCCAAAAATAAGGTAATATTCTTATTTATAGATAGGGGTAACAAAATGAAAAAACAATTAAAAATATTTTTACTATTGGTAGGTATGATTATGGCAGGAAGCTGTGCTACAGATGCAAACAAGGTTGAAACAAACAATGCAGAAGTTGAAAAAGAGAAGCCTGTTGTTGTGGAAGAGCCTTCTACAAACGGTCTTGGAATTACAGACGTAAAATACGCTGCAAGCTTAAAGATAAGCCTTCTTAATAAGGGTAACAACTATCTGGTGAAGAAGGTGCTTGAAAAGCTTAGAGCCGGCGAAGAAAACGTTTACATTGCTGCACTTGGTGGTTCGGTAACAGAGGGCGCTGGTCCTTCAAACTTTAAGCAGGGCTATGCCTATCAGTTTAAGAACTTCCTTACAGAAAAATATGCTGCCGATGCAAATAAAGTTTTCTTTGATGGTGCCGGAATTGGTGGAACTCCTTCGCCAATGGGCTTGGTTCGCTATCAGAAGGATGTTGTAGATTATTGGGGACGAACGCCTGATCTTCTTTTGATTGAGTTTGCGGTAAACGACTGGCAGGAATGCTCTAACACACGAGGCTTTGAATATTTAATCCGTGATGCGCTTAAAAATGGAACTGCTGTAGTTGTTGTATATGCTGCCGCAACTTATGGAAATCAGCAGCAGGTAATGTCGCCGGTTGCTCAGTTTTATAAGGTGCCTGAGGTTAGCATAAGCAACGCTTTGGATTATTCCGGCATAAACAAAAACAAAGATACAAACATCTATTACACAGATATGGTTCACCCTACAGCAAATGGTCACAAGTTTATGGCTGACTGTATTATGAATCTTTTTGAAGTAATTGATGAAGCTGAAGCAGACGAGCCTTTTGCAATTCCAGAGGGCTATAAAAATGCAAATGCCTTTACAGAGTTTAAGACAGTTTACAGCAATACCGAAGACCCGAATGTAAAAATCACTATGGGTGGTTTTACTAAAAAAGATCCTTTAATCCAGAACTATCTTAAGGGTGGAAAATCCTTCCCGGACAACTGGTACAACGACGGTTCATCAAACGAAAGTTTTAAAATCACTTTGAACTGCAAGAGTCTTATCTTTATCTACAAAAACAGTAATGCAAAGAACTTTGGTAATGCCGAAGTTTACGTTGATGGAAAGCTTTACAAAAAGTTCAACGGCTGCGATGGAACCGGCTGGAACAACTGCGTAGTAACAATGGTTATTGACGAAAAGGAAAGCGCAAAACACACCGTAGAAGTTAAGATGGCAGAAGGGGAAGAGAATAAAGCATTCACAATTCTGGCTTTGGGATATGCGAAGTAAGAGATATTCGGGTCAAGATGGCATGATATAAATGCTTGGTAAAAAGTGGTACTCTGATTTGACGGAATCAGAGAGTCGGCGGAAGGTTCTCGCGGGCAGTGAAGAAGACTTTGTTGTGAAACAGACTCTTACTTCGAGGTCAAGATT
>JAFZRP010000118.1 GCA_017619795.1 Treponema sp. | reverse complement strand
GGTAACAAAGATTGCTGATGACTTGTTCGAAGTACAGGTTGTTTCTTGGTACGACAACGAAAACAGCTACACAAGCCAGATGGTACGTACAATTAAATACTTCTCAGAGAACTGCTAATTACAGTTTAGCTTAATCTGATACAAAGCACTCAATCTTAGGATTGGGTGCTTTTTTATTTAGGAGGGGAAAGTCTCCCCCTGCGCGCCCACTTCGTTGGTCGCTACCCCCTCTGCGGGGAAACTTTAATGTGCCGGAGTTTTGCTTCGCAAAACTCCTATCGTAGGAAAAAATTATATTTACAAAATAAAACACTCAACCTGCGCGTCCCCGCAACGCCCCGCTGGGAGCAAAAATTTATTTCTTTGTAGTTTTCCGGAAATCGCGCGGGGACATTTTGTAGAACTTTTTGAAGGTTTCGGCCATATAGCTTGCACCTGTGAAGCCTGTAATTTCTGCAATTTCAGACATGGTCATTTTTGTTGCCTGAAGCAAATCGGCAACCTTTCGGCTTCGGTAGTGCAGCAGATACTCTACCGGCGACTTATCAGTAAACTTATTGAAAATCTGATTGCACAAACTCTGGCTTACACATCCCGCATTTGAAATATCAAGAAGCGTTATCTGCTCATTGTAATGCTCGTCAATAAAAAGCATCATTTGCTTAAGCTTATTGTGATGACTGTCACCATCACCCATATGACCAACATGAACTCGGAAGGCATCAGTACATCTATGCATAATTATTTCCCAAAGTTCAAAAAATCCTTTTGTAATCAAAAACTCATCTTCAACGGCAGATTTACACATTTCTTTGAGGATGTTCTGAACTGCAGGCCCATCAAAATCATCCGCTTTAAAATGAATAAATGGAATTGTCTTATCCGTGATGATTGGCTTTATTGCTTTTGTTTCTACGGCGTATGAAGAGCAGATGATTCTTGGATGCATTACGGCAATATAATAGCTCGTGACTCTATCAACTGTTGAAAAAGAAAAATGGATTTTCTCAGAATTGACAAAAAGAGTATCCCCTTTTTTAAGTGTGAAATTAACTCCGCCAACAGAGTAGCCCATCTCACCGGAATATACAGAAATGAACTCCACATCCTCGTGATAGTGCGGAACCCGTTCCCAGCTGCAGCCCGGATAGATGTAGCCGTCGTGGATATAGGATGGAAAAGACTCGTCGTTATAATTGACAATCTCTGAGCCATCCTGCCGCTTCATGATTATTCCGCGTTTTGCAAATACCATGTAAAATCACCTCAAAAATAAGGAAATATTATAACAATATTATATTTTTAGTGTAAAATAGTTATTAAAATAAGTAAAAATAATAATTTTCTTACACATTTTTCACGAGTATAATCCCAATTAAATTAAAGTTCAAGTTATGCAATGAGTTATGCAGGGAGATTGATTATGGAACAAAATGCAATTGTAATGAAAAATGTTGTAAAGGAATTCAAAGTCCTGAACAGACACGAAGGACTCAAGGGCAGCCTTAAAGATTTGTTTTCGCGTGATTACAAAACTGTTACTGCCGTAGATAATATTTCAATCAATATAAAGCCAGGTGAGATTGTTGGCTATCTTGGTCCGAATGGCGCCGGAAAATCAACAACTATAAAAATGATGACTGGTGTACTCGAACCGACAAGTGGTGAGATTATTGTAAACGGAACTGTGCCTTATAAGAACCGTACACGCAATGCGGAAAACATCGGTGTTGTTTTTGGTCAGCGCAGTCAGCTCTGGTGGTCGCTGCCGCTTATAGAATCATTTAAGCTGCTTAAAGAAATCTATCTTATTCCAACCACAGATTACAACAGGATGATTGAGTTTTACCGGGAGCTTGCAGATATGGATTCTTTGCTGCATAAGCCTGTGCGCCAGATGTCTTTAGGTCAGAGAACCTTAAGCGATATTCTTGCGGCCTTTTTGCACAATCCAAAAATTGTTTTTCTTGATGAACCTACGATTGGACTTGATGTTGCAATGAAAGCAAAAATCCGCGAGCTCATAAAAGGTTTGAACAAAGAAAAAAATACAACGGTAATTCTTACCACACATGATATGGGCGATGTAGATGCTCTTTGCCAGAGAATCGTTATTATCGATCACGGCAGTATGATTTATGATAACGACATTGAACACCTGAAACATTATTTTGGTTCTTACCGTATGCTTCATCTTAACCTGGGAGATGCCGGCTGGACACAGATTCTTGTTGATGAATCAAAAACAGATGTTATGTCTGTGATTGCAGATTATCAGAAAAAGGGTGGCGTTAAGGATATTCGACTGGAAGATATTTCTACGGAAGAAGTTATAAAAAAGATTTATGAAAATGCAGACGCAAGAAGTGCGTAAGGGGAGGGGGAGGAAAAATGAACATAAAAAAATATCTTGCGCTTACAAAGCTCGGCATGATGGAAAGACTTCATTATAGGCTTGGAACTTTTGTAGCGCTTTTTGGAAATCTTGTTTATCTTGTTTTAATTTATTTTTTGTGGAAGGCAATCTACGCTTCTGCTGGTACTGACTGTGTAAACGGAATGACACTGAATGACACGCTGGTTTATCTTGTTCTTGCAACAGCTCTGTTTAATTTTCTGGAGGTGTTTTTAGTTTGGGATATGAGCCGCGAGATTCAGTCCGGCTCAATTGTGCTTAAGCTGCTTAAACCGATGAGCTTTAGGGGCTACAGCTTCTGGTCATACTTTGGTGAAAATATAATTTCCTTTTGTATAACCTTTGTGCCAACTTTTATAATCATAAATATCCTTACGCACGGAAGCATTGCACTTGGAGTAAACCTGCTTTTCTTTGTGATTTCGGTTTTGATGGCGCTCTTGCTCAATTTTAGTGTAGATATGTTGGTTGCTACTATCTGCCTCTACACTGAATCTACCTGGGGAATAAATATGGTAAAGGAATGTATTGTGCTTTTACTATCGGGTGCATCTATTCCGCTGGCATTTTTTCCGGAGGGCTTGCGACGTGTGGTACAGTTTCTTCCATTCAGATGCATTTACGATACACCGCTTAGTGTGCTGCTTCAAAAAGAAGGCTTTACACTTGGAACAGGACTTGGTTTTTCCCTGCTGCTCCAGTTTGGCTGGTGTGTGGCATTAGGGTTAGCCGGTGTTGCTTTCTGGAATGTTTCGCTTAAAAAAATGACTGTAAATGGAGGCTAAAAAATGAATGAATCAATTGTTATAAAAAAACGCGGATTAAAGTTTTATGCAAAAATATATGGAAAGATTCTTGTTCAGGATCTTAAGAGCAAGATGAGTTACCGTGCCGATTTTATAATTTCAACAATAGGAATGATAATTTCCAACCTTGTCGGTTTTGTTACCTTTTATATTCTGTTCAGTAACTTTCCGTCAATAAACGGCTGGACTATGTATGAAATGCTTTTTATGTACGGATTTTCGCTCATTGCTCTTACGCCATTACAGTGTCTTTTTGACAATAACTGGAATCTGCGCTTTATGGTTAAGTCCGGCGATTTTATAAAATACTGCTTCAGACCAATAAACATTTTCTTCTATTTTATATCTGAAGTTTTTGATGTAAAAGGATTAGGTCAGCTTTTCTTCGGAATTGGAACTTTAGCTTATGCCTGGAGCCACCTTGCAATTCCTGTGACCCTAGCTACTATAAGCCAGACAGTACTCTTTCTTTTTGCCGCTTCATTCTTTATGATTGCGATTATGAACTTTGCCGCCGCTACCTGCTTTTGGATAAAAAACTCCGGCTACGTTATGGTAATGATGTTCCGCTTCAAGGATTTTGCAAAATACCCGGCCAGCATTTTCAATACGGTTTTCAGAGTGATTTTTACCTTTGTGATTCCTATTGCATTTATTGCCTACTATCCGTCGCTGGTTGTGCTGCGACCTGATTCGGTGCCTTTATTGTCGTGGCTTTCGCCGGTGATAGGATTAGTGTTCTTTTATTTGAGTTATAGGTTTTGGGTTTTGGGAGCCAGGAAGTATGATGGAACGGGGTCGTGAAGGAGGGGGAAGTCTCCCCCTCGCTCCAAACCTTCGGTTTTCCGCTACCCCCTCTGCGGGGAAACTTTAATGTACCGGAGTTTTGCTTCGCAAAACTCCTAGCGCAGGTAAAAAAAGTGTATTTATATAATAAAACACTCAACCTGCGCGTCCCCGCAACGCCCGGCTTGAAAAATGCGTGATAAGATTGGAGCTGATCGGACTTGAACAGACCCCTACATTCGCAAACATCGTGTTTGCTCATTCCGGGCGCCTGCGTTCGCTGTCGCCGCCATCCGTGGCGGCTTTTCACAAAATTGCTGCGCCATTGCTCGCAATTTTGTGCGCTCACTCCGGTAGTCGGTTCAAGTCAACTGGATTTTAGTGGATTACGGTTTGGTTTGAGAGAGGAAAAGTGGAGCTGATCGGACTTGAACAGACCCCTACATTCGCAAACATCGTGTTTGCTCATTCCGGGCGCCTGCGTTCGCTAAGTCGCCATCCGTGGCGACTTCCCCAAAAAATGCTGCGCGACTGCTCGCATTTTTTAGGTCGCTCACTCCGGTAGTCGGTTCAAGTCAACTGGATTTTAGTGGATTACGGTTTGGTTAGAAAAGTAAAAGTGGAGCTGATCGGACTTGAACCAACCCCTCCATTCGCAAACATCGTGTTTGCTCATTCCGGGC
>JAFZRP010000117.1 GCA_017619795.1 Treponema sp. | reverse complement strand
TACATTATTAAAAAATGGAACATCATATGAAAAAAGAACTTCACCTACAGTTTCAATAGAAAAACTTGTAGATGAAGCTTTAGCATCGTAATTTTTGGAATCGGGAGTTCCATGCTATTGACAAATATCATAGGAGCCCGACAATGACAGTTTAGCAGAACAGCTTTCTACATTCCAGATAAAATCTCTTTTCGTCGGCTTCGCCCATAGAGAAGCTTTTGCGTGGGAGCGGGCCGCGACCGTTGATTGTTTCGAAGAAGCTGTCTTTTGCAATTGGCGGAAGAAGAATGCCAACGGCACCCGGTTTTTTACCAAGAGAAAGAACTTCTTCTGTACCGTGAATGTAATCGATTTCTGAGTTGGCGCAGTTTTTCAAAAACTCATCAATTTCCGGCTGAAGGCGGGAAACAGCGAGCTCTTTTATAGAAGTTTCTAGAAGCACAAACTTCTGGTTATTATCACTATCAACATAATCAAAACCAAAATTAGCCCAGGAGTTTTTTACAGCTGTTTCGAGCTCTTTCTGAGAAGCTACGGCCTTTATCTTTCCGCCAAGCTTTTCTGCAAGCGTAGAAATAAGCTTTTCATTATCAATACCGAAAATAACGCGGTGAATTGGCTCAAACGTAAGACCCTTGTCGTAAATGTTTACAATTTCAACAAGTGCAAAACGAACCGGGCAATTTGCAATTTCTGCTTCACTTGCACCTGAAGCAACAAGCTCAGCCTTGTATTCATCCCAGACAGCCTTTGCCGTAGCGAGCGAATGGTTTCCGTCGCCAACTGCAAAAAGGAAGGTTGAACCGTCAGGAGCAGTGTTAGCCTCTGCAATTTTGTTAACGGCCGCAGTTACAGCCGCAATATCATCATCACTCTCTAAAGCCCAGCCGGTAATGCTGCCACCATTATTCATAAGCTCGCCGTTGTACAAAGGAGCTCTGTTTTTTACAAGTGCACCACTGCCACCAACAAGAATATCGTCCTTGTCGTTTACAAGCAGCATTATGTGAGGAAGCTCCAGAGGGGCACCCTTTCTGATTTCCTTGCGCGGAGGGATTCGGTCAACAATTGTTGCTTCGGTAGCACGGATATTTGCTTTGCTGAACGGCTTCCATTCATAAGTATCAAGATCAATCTGAGCAACAAGGCCCTTGCGTGTTCTTCCAAAAGCAGTTTTTCTTTCCAGATAAACAAAGCATTTTTTAGCAGGGGCAAAAACACCATCATCAAGATAGCTTTTCATTGTCTTGCGGATTTTAGCAATTCGGTCCTGCTTGTCCGGAGCGTTAAGGTAAACCTCCGGCAAAATCAGGTTCAGGGTAGACGGTTTCGTTCCTGCGGCAGCTTCTGCTTTTTTCCAGTAGTCTAAATCCTGAGTGTACTGGTCGCAGGCAATTACAGACCAGGAAGATAAATCAATATCAGCCGGGAGAAGGATTTCCGGAACGCGCAAGCCAAAGGCTTCGAGATTTTTGTTATTAGTGTTTTCAGTATTTTTCATAAGGCATTTCCTATTATTAGTGCTGTTTTCTGTTCTAAAGTATACTGTTTGAAAACTTTTTGTGCTACAATTATTGTATGAGTGTTGAATATAATCTTTCGCAGAATCAACATCAGACTCAAAACCAACGCCAGCTGCAGAGGATGTCGCAAAGGCAGATTCAGGCAGTGACGTATCTTTCTATGTCTGCAAAGGATTTACGCGAGGAAATATTGAAGGCGGTTTCCGAAAATCCGGCAATTGAGCTTGTAAACGATCCTGTTGATTTTTCCCAGCCGGAACAGACTGCGAGGATGGGTTCTTCAAGTGATTCCGATGCTTATATGCGTGCACTCGAAAACAACGAGGACCGCCCGAAGACCCTGCAGGAACATCTTATAGAACAGCTCAATCTTACTCGGCTTAGCCCCGATGAATATGATTTATGCCATTCCCTTATTTATAATCTCGATAATAACGGCTGTTACGGTTCAATGCAGAATCCGGAATCGCTTCTGGATAAAACCCGCCCGACTCAAACAAAACAGATGCTAAAAAAATGCCTGGACCTTATTCAACGAATGGATCCTATTGGAACGTGCTGCAAAACAATAGAAGAAAGTCTTTTTGTTCAGGCGCAGATTCTTGGTGATGCTTCGCCGCTAACGCTGTTTATTCTTGACGGTCACCTTGATCTGCTTAATCCGCCTCAGCCAGATAAGGTTTTACGAAATCTTCAAAAGTATAAGGCAAGCTGGCACGAAAAAGCCTTTGCAAAAAGAATAGTTCTTGATGATATTGATTTGACCGAAGACGAAGCGGAAGACTCAATCAACTATATAACAAGAAGACTTAATCCGCGACCGGCCGGCGAATATATTTCGGACACAAGCGGAATCTCCCGCAACCAGCCGGATATAGTTCTTACTGTTACAAAAGAGGCAGGTCGGCTTGCTGCAGATGATTTTTCTCACGGAAAGGTTTGCTGCGACCGGGATCATTATTTCCAGGTAAAATATGCTTCCGGCGATTTACCGGAGATTCGTCTGGCACCTGATTATCATTTTGACAAGGCTTCTATAGAAAAGGCAAAGGTTTTTGTTTCTCTGCTGCAGTTCCGGGAATCTACCCTTGTGAGCCAGGGCTGCATGATCGTAAAGTTCCAGAATGATTTTTTCCGTGATGGTCCAGACCACATAAAGCCGCTTACCCGCAAGCAGGTTGCCCAGGCCCTGGACATCCACGAGTCCACGGTTTCGCGAATGTCGGCAAAGAAAAATAGCAAGTACATTCAGACAGAGTTCGGACTTTTTCCTGTAAGTTATTTTTATTCATCTGGTGTTGTTGGCCCGGACAGCGACCAGAAGGTTTCTGCGACAAGTGTAAAAAGAATGATGGAAAAGCTCCTTGCCGACGATGAAGTAAAAAAGCTTTCCGATTCGAAGCTGGCAGAACTACTGGCTCAGAAGGGTATAAAAATCTCCCGCCGCACCGTAGCCAAATACCGCTCACAACTTGGAATAGATAATTCTTACAACAGATAAAGCTCAAATCACAATTTTTTAAACTTTTTTCATCAAAAAAACTAATAAAGACCTCAATGCCTTATTCTCAAAGGGGATTTATAATTTTCTCAGAAATTAAAAATGGAGTATTTCTGTGAAAATACTAAAAGTGAAAAAGTTTAATGCTAAAAAGCTTATTAATTCTATTTGTGATTATGGACTGAAACTTGTTGTTGTCCTAATCTTTTTTCTCCTCTTTATCGGGCGTGTTAGTCCAGGCTGGATTTCCGAAAAGATGAGTCCCAATAAATCTGTAGTAAAATCTGCTTTTTTCTTTAAGAATTATGTTTCCGAAATAGTTGCGCTTGATTCAGCTGCTGAAGATTCCGGAGAATTGGAAAATCCTTTTGGAGATTTTGACAGCTCCGATGAAAGTGGTTCTTACGATGATTTTTATGCAAACTTTGCCGCTATGGTTGCCGCAAGTGCAGAAGAGTCAGCAGAAGAGGAAGCCTTTGATTATGACGATGATTGGGAAGATGATTCCGAGGATGGACTTACATTTGGTAAAGCTGAAAAAATAAAGGTTGTAAAGTTCCGTGATGTTTGGGGCAGTTTTAAAGAAGCTCATGAAGAAATTGCAGCTGCCTTTGAGAAAGTAAGAACAGCCAGTTTGTTCACTTTCTTTGCGGTATTAGCAGCACTTTTGGGAACCTTCCTTCTTTATGGTAAAAGAAAAATACGAATAGCAGGCCTTATAACAGCTGGAGTTGGCAGCATACTTATAGGTCTTAGTATGATTAATTTTTATGCAGCCTATAACAATCTTTATTCTGCAACAGACTTCCTGGATGTCTCACCAGTTCCACCTCATGGAATAAAGCTTTTTGTTACCTTTGCCATAGTTATCCTTGCTTTTGCAATCGCCCTGTTCTTTACAGATAAGGTTAGAAGCGAACAAGAAACAATACCTGTGGAAAAAGAAGGTGAAAAAGCAAGAACAAGTCTCTTTCCTATTCTTCCTTTCGAAGTTACCTTTAGAGTACTTGCCCTCTTGCTTTTCATCCTTCTTTTTATTCCGGGCGCAAATCCTGCAAGAATCTCGGAAAACATAAACAGAAATGTTTCTCTTTTTACTTCAGGTTTTTCTTATTCAACCTATACAGAAAATCTTCAGCGTGCACTTATCCGCGGCTGGCTGCCAGAATATGTTATGCGCATCTCCTGGATTTCCAGCCTCTTCGTATGTCTTGGAGTTATAGCTTGTGGAGCCGGCGCCTGTATGTCGGTGGGAAACAATAAGCTCAAGCGTTATGCTCACATAACTTTGCTTGCCGGCAGTTCAGTTTCCTTTGGCAGCATGTTTGGAATAATCAGGGCATATAATATTATAAGCTCCAGCCCTTTACCGGAAAAAGTTCTTCCAATGGAACCTTCTTCTGCGGCAATTTACTTTATTCTTACGGCAATAATATTTGTATGTACTGCAATAACCTTTATAAAAACTCCTGCCCCGCAAAAAGAGGATAAGTGCAAAATCGAACCACCTTTGCAGCTTTTCCTTATGCTTTTGCCTTGCCTTATTCTTGTATTCCTTTTCAGTTACCTTCCACTCTGGGGCTGGCGTTATGCTTTCTTTGATTATAATCCTGGAGACACTCTTTCTATGGATGCATGGGTTGGTTTCAAATGGTTTAAGGCTCCTTTCCAAAATGCTGCAACTCGTTCAGATATACTCCGTGTACTAAGAAACACACTTGCAATGTCTGGTCTTGGTATTCTTGGAAGCTGGATTCCAATGTTCTTTGCAATCTTCCTTTCAGAAATTAGAAATGCACCAGCCAGAAAAATAATCCAGACGCTCACCACAATTCCAAACTTTATTTCCTGGGTTTTGGTTTACGCAATTGCTTTCTGTATTTTTGGTACGGAAGGATTTATTTCCAGCATTCTTGTAAACAAAGGAATCTGGGAACAAGGTAAAAATATGCTTATGGGATCTTCCGGCATCTGGATAAAGATGTGGCTTTATGGATTATGGAAGGGCCTTGGCTGGTCTGCAATTATGTATATTGCAGCAATTTCCGGAATCGATCAGCAGCTTTACGAAGCGGCTACAGTTGATGGCGCCGGTAGATTCCAGAAAATGTGGCACATCACTTTGCCGGAGCTTTTGCCAACTTATATAGTTCTTCTCATTCTTTCAATCTCCGGGCTTTTAAGCAATGGAATGGACCAGTACCTTTGTTTCAAAAATCCTACAAACAAGGGTCCAATTGAAGTTCTTGATTTGTACGTTTATCAGCTTACCTTTGGTTCTGCAACAAACAGTAACATTCCGTTCTCAACAGTCGTAAGTATGTTCAAGTCTTTAGTAAGTGTTATCTTGTTATTCGTTACTAACAAAATTTCTAAGTTAGTGCGGGGAAACAGTATTTTCTAAAAAAAAGTAGGAGTTAATTCAGGAGCCAATTATGGTAGAAAAAAGGTCAGTTGCCGATACAGTATTTAATTTACTAAACTATACATTTTTTATTTTGTTTACGTTAATCTGCGTATTCCCGTTTTATTATCTGTTCATAAACACAATTTCCGATAACGGACTTGTTGCAAAAGGTTTAATCAATTTTTATCCGCGTGGATTCAACTTAAAAAATTATTACGCGCTAAAAAACGTAAACGGTCTTGGTACAGCTTTTCTTGTAACACTTGCAAGAACCCTTATTGGAACAGCTTTATCAACTGCAGTTTCCGGCTTCTGCGGTTACCTTGTTACAAAAAAAGAAATGTGGCACAGAAAGCTCTGCTATCGTTTTATGATAGTAACAATGTATTTTAATGCCGGACTTATTCCGTGGTTTACAACCATGCAGATGCTGGGACTTACAAATAACTTTTTGGGTTACATCATTCCGGGGCTTGTAAGCGTATACAACGTAATTATGGTAAAGACTTACATTGAGTCTATTCCAACAGAGCTCGAAGAAAGTGCAGCAATAGATGGAGCTTCCTACTTCACAATCTTCGTAAGGATTATCTGGCCGCTCAGTAAACCAATTCTTGCAACAATTGCAATCTGGGCAGCAGTTGGTCACTGGAACTCTTTCCAGGATTCTTTAATCCTTATGTCTGGAGCCCCTCATCTTAAAACCTTACAGGAACGCCTTTACATTTACCTTACCCAGTCTTCTAATCTTGCAGCTTCAATGAGTACGGCAACAACAGGGCTTACTGATGCTCAGAGGCAGGAGCTTCTTAATACAAAGACAATTCAGTATACGGTAGCTATGGTTACGGCAATTCCAATTTTGTGCGTTTATCCATTTATGCAGAAATATTTTGTAAAAGGTTTAATGCTTGGTGCAGTAAAAGCTTAGCAGTAAAAACTAAGCGTTAAAAAAAATATATAAATAAAAGTTTCGTTAGGAGGAAAAAATGAAACACAGTAAGATATTGTCAGCAGTATTTGGTCTGACATTATTTGCTTCGGCTGCTTTGAGTGCTGCGGCACCTAAGACAGAAGGAAACATCAAGAAAATAAGACCTAAGAAAACAGTTACACTTGATGTTTATACTCAGCTTGCAAACTATTCAGGTTTACAGACAGGCTGGTTCGCAGATGTAATGCTTGAAAAGTTCAACGTAAAGCTTAACATCATTCCGGAAACTGGTGGTGCTTATCAGACACGTATGGAAGCAGGAAACCTTGGAGACATTGTTGTTTGGGGCGACAATACCGATAAATACGGACAGGCTTGTAAAAAAGGAATGCTCCTTGACTGGGAAGCAGATAAGCTTCTTGCAACCTGGGGTCCTTACATCAACGCAAATATGAAAATGGCTCTGCAGAAAAATAAGTTTATGGATTCTCCAGACAAAAAGCTTCACGGCTTTGGACATAGTGTTTCTACATCAGCAAAAGATATTGAAGGCTTCTTCTATACCTGGGATTTGCGCTTTGACCTTTATGAAAAAATTGGCAAACCAGAAGTAAAAGATTTATATGATTTGATTGATGTACTTGTAAAGATGAAGGAAGCTTGTCCTACAGATGACAACGGAAATCCAACTTATGGTGTTTCTTTATTCAATGACTGGGACGGAAACATGGTTATGTATGTTAAGTCTCTTGCAACAGCTTACTTTGGTTATGATGAGTTTGATTTTGGTCTTTATGATCCAGACACAGGCAAGTTCCAT
>JAFZRP010000116.1 GCA_017619795.1 Treponema sp. | reverse complement strand
TTACAATGGCAGGAAATACGTTACTCCTGCATAAATCTTAAGATCATTCAAAGGACTATTTTTAGGTTCAGATGATGATGAATAAGCACCAGAATATCCCCATTCAATTTCTTCAGATGTCATCCAGAACTCTGCTCCAAAATCAATGCCGAGTCTGCCTTTTTTCATCTCCCAAAAAGGAATTGCGCCGCCAATATTGAAGTACATTGAAAGAACGCCTAATCCATCAACAAAAAAAGAACCAGTACCTGCATAAAACCATTTATATTTGGCAAAGCCATACAATCCACCCAGAAACTTAGGTTCCTGTATGTTCTTGATTATGTCACCTTGCACGGTTGACTCTTCTTTTTTTTGAATTATGTTGTAGTATTCTTTTAATCCAACGCCAAGCCCAAACCCGTTTTTCCAGCTGTAATCAAAAGAAAGATTTGCACCAATAAAGGGCTTGAACTTTAAGGAAGCCGCAGCATCAATACCAACGTTAAAATTGAATCCACCTTCCGCAAAAACCACGAAAGATGATAACAACAATGCGATGATTAGAAATCTTTTTTTCATAAAATAGCACTCCTTACATATTTACTTTAATAGTTATGGTCTAATCGAAATCATTGCATTCAAATATAATTTTATTGTTGCATGAACCATTTTTGTGATTGTCAATGTCTTTTGCCTGTACGTCAATAATTATGTTATATTTTCCTTCTTGCAGTACTTTAAAGGAAATCTGCTTGTCTATTTTTTTGATTTCGTCATTTGGTATAGAGATTTTATATTCATAATAATTCTCTTCTTCGGTAACTTTACTAAAAGTTGAGAGCTCTTCTGCGGTAGTTAACATTTCAAGAAACGGTTCTCTTGTGTGGTCAGACCAATTATACTTTATTCTTATTTCGGCGGTTTTATAGGAAGAACTGTCCAAACTGCCTTGTATATCAAGGATAATCCTGTCATTAGTTTTATAGCTTTCCTTGTAAGAAATATTTTTTGTGTCGCTTGGCAGATTATATGTGCTGTTTTCTTTTTTTGGAATCAAAGAAGCATTTATAGATTCCCCAATATAATCAAACTCAGGTCGTTTTTGAGCATAATGAAACAGAATTAGCTCACATGACGAAAATAATATGCAACTTGTGATGAAAAACAAAGGTATTAACTTTTTCATACAAAAAAATCTCCTTGTTTTCATTTTTACATTTATTTTTTTTGTTTGCAACCATAATTGTCTTAAAAACAGATGAAAAAAGTCTGATTATTACCAAAGTAATACTATTTAAGTATTTCAAACTTTGTTATTCCGAATGAAAGTTCTGGGCGTTTACCATCAGGAGCAACATAAACGCCATCGGCTTCTTCGATATAATCCCATTCTTCCTCAGTATCCACGCTGGCATATTCGGGGAAGAAGCACTGCTTGTCATAGTTGACACTGGCAGTCACGCTGAACAGCTCTCCTTTATCAAAAAGCTCTTTCTGGGTAGCATAAGTAGATTTAATTAGATTAAAGGCATCGTCAATGGATGTCATGTAAGTTGCATCGCCTTCGTTAGGGATTCTTTTTTTCATACGCTCATCACGATAATGTTCTTCGTCATAAGTTATTTCAACGGAGAACTCTTCTCCTCTTCGTGTGACAGAACCGTAAATTGTTACATTTGGAGTAGCTCCATAAATCTCCCAGACAAAAGAATAATCTGAAATATTTAAATCTTTCCACTTTTGATAGTTTTCGTTGAATTGTTCTTCCTTGAAATAGTAATACGGTTTTGGCGTATACTTTGGTTGCTCGGTAACACAAGAAATAAGCATAATTGAAAAAAACATGAATGATGATAACAGCAATGCGATGATTATAAATCTTTTTTTCATATAACAAATCTCCTTATATTTTATAATTCTAAGACAGATTCTTGAGTTTGCAAGTCTGCAAAACACGAATATTACATTAATCACAGGTGAAAAAAAAGTAATAACTTGTAAGAAATATGATATAATTACTTTAATTGGTGAAATATGCGGCAGACGTTTTACAAAAAAGAGTTTTTAATGGTTGTAAGAATAATAGCTTTTGTTTGTGCTGTTTTTCTAACCTTTGTAGAAATAAAAAACAGAATACAATTCCCAATTATTACAAGTGATTCATCAATTAATTATAATTCTTTACTTATTGTCGTACACAATTCTTTTGTAATAATTTTATGTATTCTGCTTGCTATTTATCCTTACAGATTAGAGTTTCTTTCCATAGCAGCTTTTTCTTATACTGTTGAATGTATTATATTTGAAATAGAAAATCCTATGGGCTTTTGTATGTACTTTTTAGGAATGGTTTGCTTGTATATAAGAGGCTTTTTTATTTCCAAGGGTAAACAGAAAATGATTTGTGCTGCAATAGCTCTAGCTATAATGATTCTTTTACGCTTGCATTTTGGCAAAGAGATTTTTCTTAATACTCTTACAGAAAATATTGCTTATCCTTTAGTTCTTTGTATTTTGTTATTGCTTTTAAAGAGATATCATCAATCTATTATTGATTCTAATACTGTGAAACTCCTTAATCTGGCAGAATATCCGGGACTTACAGAACATGATATTCCTTTGCTTCAAAAGGTTCTTGAAAACAAACAATATAAGGTTATTTCTGCGGAGCTTTTTCGTTCCGAAGGGACTGTTCGTAACCGTCTTAATAAGATTTACGATATTCTTGGGGTTAAGGATAAAACAGGTTTTATAACAACTTTTACTGGTTATGAAATTATATTTGAAGAAGATTTGCAACTCCACAAGGTTTCCATACCCGATTAACTTAATTCTAATTATATGATATAAATACTCTATGAAAGTTGCGATTTTTTTTGGGTCTAAGTCTGATAAGGACACGATGAAAAAGACTGCCGACGTTTTGAAAGAGTTCGGTGTGGAATACAAAGCATTTATTATTTCTGCCCACAGAGCTGGTGAGCTTTTGCGCGAAACTGTAAAGCAGGTTGAGGCTGACGGTTTTGAAGTTATTATTGCCGGAGCTGGTCTTG
>JAFZRP010000115.1 GCA_017619795.1 Treponema sp. | reverse complement strand
ATGCTGCCTGCTTGTCCAATGATTGATAAAATCGGTTATAAATTTGTAGAAGGATGGGGTGGAGCAACTTATGACTCTTGTATCCGCTTCTTGAACGAAGATCCTTGGGATCGTCTCCGCAAGCTTCACGCTGCAATGCCTAACACAAAAATCATGATGCTTTTGCGCGCACAGAACCTTCTTGGATACCGCCACTACGCAGATGACGTTGTAGACAAGTTTGTTGAAGCTGCTGCAAAGAACGGTATTGACTGCTTCCGTATTTTTGATGCTTGTAACGACCCACGCAACATGGAACGCGCTACAAAGGCTGCTAAAAAATCAGGAAAGCATGTTCAGATGGCAATTTCTTATGCCGTAACTCCATATCACACAATCGAAAAATATGCAGAGCTTGCTAAGACTTACGCTGACTTTGGTGCAGATTCTATCTGTATTAAGGATATGTCTGGTCTTCTTAAGCCATATGCTGCTTATGACCTTGTAAAAGCAATTAAAGCAAAGGTTGATCTTCCTGTAGAAATCCATACACACGCAACAACAGGTCTTTCTGTTGCAACACTTTTGAAGGGTGCAGAAGCTGGTGCTGACTGGCTCGATACTGCAATTTCTTCTATGTCTATGGGAACTTCTCACTCTCCAACTGAAACAATCGTAGAAATGCTCAAGGGAACTGACATGGACACTGGTCTTGATACTTCTGCTCTTCTTGAAATAGCCGCTTATTTCCGCGAAGTACGCAAGCATTATTCTTCTCTTGAATCTTCATTCCTTGGTGCAGATACACGTATTCTTCTTTCACAGGTTCCAGGTGGAATGCTTTCTAACCTTGAATCACAGCTCAAGCAGCAGAATGCAGGCGACAAGATGGACGAAGTTCTTGCTGAACTTCCTAAGGTTCACAAGGATGCAGGTTATGTTCCACTTGTAACACCAACATCTCAGATTGTTGGAACTCAGGCTGTTATGAACGTTCTTATGGGACGCTACAAGACAATGACTCAGGATTTCCGCAACCTTATTACTGGTAAGTTTGGTGCTCTTCCTGCTGAAGCAAATCAGGATCTCGTAAAGAAGGCTCTTGAACAGAACGGAATGGAAAAGGTAATGACCTGCCGCCCAGCTGATGAAATCCCTAACGAATGGGACAAGATGGTTGAAGAATCAAAGAAGGCTGGTGGTAACGGTTCTGACGAAGATGTTCTTACATATGCAATGTTCCCTAACGTAGCTCCTAAGTTCTTTGCTGAACGTGCTAAGGGACCAGTTGATGCCGCTGCAACATTTGCTAAGAAAGAAGTTAAAGCCGGAGATAACAAGGGTGGTTCTTACACAATCAATATCAATGGTACATCATACAATGTTACAACAGGTCCTGCCGGCGACAGCATGAACGTAAATGTTAACGGTACAGCTTACAATGTAACATTCGGCGCACCAGGAGCTGCTCCTGCAGCTAGTGCTTCAGCTGCAACTGCTGCTGTTGGTAACGTTCCAGTTCCTTCACCAGTAGCTGGTACAATTCTTAAGTTTGTTGCTCCAGAAGGAAGCCAGGTTAAGAAGGGCGACACAGTAATCATGATTGAATCTATGAAGATGGAGCTTGAAGTTAAAGCTCCTGAAGCAGGAAAGATTTCTTATACAGTTCATACTGGTGACCAGGTTCAGGCCGGACAGACTCTGGCTAACCTTGGTGGTGCAGTTGTTGCTGCTCCAGCTCCAGCCGCCGCTCCTGCACAGGCCGCACCAGCTCCAGCAGCAACGGCCGGAAGTAGTGCTAGTTCAAGTAATGGTGGACAGGCCGTTGCCGCTCCTGTAGCAGGTACATTGCTCCGCTATGCAGTAGCTGAAGGTGCCGCTGTTCAGGCTGATACAACAATCATCATCATTGAATCTATGAAGATGGAACTTGAAATTAAGGCTGGTGCTGCAGGTAAGGTTCACTTTGTTGCCGCAACTGGAAGCCAGATTGCACAGGGACAGACTGTAGCTCAGATTCAGTAAGGGATTGTATGACTGTCATTCCCGTGCTTGACACGGGAATCTGTAATCAGAATGACAGTGAGGATAATATATGGAAACAGAATTAAACAAAAAAAACGATAAATACAAATATTTGAAGATTACAGCTGTGATTTGTCTTGTTGCCGCAGTTCTTTCTTTTGCAGGCTGCGGTACTTCAGATAAATCTGCTGGTGGTAAAACTCCTTCGGTTCACAGTACAACAATCGTAAAAGGTTCTGAAGGAATTAAACCTATTTCGGTTTCTTCGTTCTTTAAGAATGTAGGAAAAAATACTGGAATCTACAAAATGATTCATACTCCAACTGCTGCAGAACTTGCAGAAGAAAAAGCTTCTAAAGAGGCAATGGAGCTTGCAAAAGAAGAACAGGCTGCTCAGGCTGCCGCAGATTTGGCTGCTCATCCTGTAAAGGGCTGGCAGAGACTTATCATGCTTGCAATCGGTTTCTTAATTGTATACCTTGCAGTAGTTAAGGGCTTTGAGCCACTTCTTCTTATTCCAATTGGATTTGGTACTATTCTTGTAAATATTCCTGGCGCCGGTATGGGTGACGCTCCAGACGGTATGCTTCACATCATTTATAACGCCGGTGTAGGCAACGAGTTCTTCCCAATGCTTATCTTTATGGGTATTGGTGCCATGACAGACTTTGGTCCGCTTATTGCTAACCCTAAGACTGCCTTGCTCGGTGGTGCCGCACAGCTTGGTGTATTTGCTACCTTGTTCGGTGTTGCAGCAATGAACTTTATTCCGGGAATTGACTATAACATGAAGCAGGCTTGTGCTATCGCTATCATCGGTGGTGCAGATGGTCCTACTTCAATCTACGTTTCTGGTAAGCTTGCTCCAGAAATGATGGCTGTTATTGCGGTTGCCGCGTACTCTTACATGGCACTTGTTCCAATGATTCAGCCACCTATCATGAAGCTTCTTACTTCTAAGAAAGAGCGTACAATTAAGATGAAGCAGCTTCGTCCAGTTTCAAAAACAGAAAAGGTATTGTTCCCATTGCTTTTGCTTGTTGTAACAATTCTTCTTTTGCCTCCAGCTGCTCCACTTATTGGTATGCTTGCATTCGGTAACTTTATTAAGGAAGTTGGAATTGTACAGCGTCTTTCTAAGACAGTAGAAAACGAAATGATGAATATTGTTTCAATTCTTCTTTCTCTTGGTGTTGGTTCACAGATGACCCCGGAAAAGATTATGCATGCAAACTCTCTTGGTATCATAGTTCTTGGTCTTCTTGCTTTTGCAGTTGCTACCGCTGGTGGTCTTGTAATGGCTAAGATTATGAACATCTTCCTTAAAGAGAAAATCAATCCGCTTATTGGTTCTGCCGGAGTTTCTGCCGTTCCAATGGCAGCCCGCGTTGCAAACAAGGTTGGTATGGCCGAAGATCCTACAAACTTCCTTTTGATGCACGCTATGGGACCAAACGTAGCCGGTGTAATCGGTACTGCTATTGCAGCCGGCGTATTCATCAGTACATACGGTATGTAAGCTGTTTTCAAAAGAAATATAAAATAAATAGAAAAGACTGTCTGATTATGTGGATTAGGCAGCCTTTTCTATTTAACAGATACCTAAGAGTGAAAATTAGAAATACATTAAAAATGTGTAATTATTAGAAAATAATACACTAAAAATGTGTAAAATTATAAAAAAAATGCTTTATTTTTGTGTAAATACGATATAAAATAAATCTATGCAAAGAAAAGCGTTGGCGCAACTTTTAGAATGGAAAAACTCTTCAAGAAGGAAACCTTTGGTATTGAAAGGTGCAAGACAGGTCGGGAAAACCTGGCTTATGAAAGAATTTGGTCGCCTGAATTACGAAAAAACATTTTATTTTTCATTTGATAAAGCCGAAGAACTTTCTAGTGTTTTTGATAAAGATAAAGACCCTTTTAGAATTATTGAACGGCTTGGAACAATTTATAACGACAAAATAGAACCTGAAAAGCATCTTATTATTTTTGACGAAATTCAGGAATGCCCTAAAGCTCTTAATGCTCTAAAGTATTTTAATGAAGAAGCGAATGAATATCATATAATTGCTGCAGGAAGTCTACTGGGGACTCTGCTTGCGGAACCTATGAGTTATCCAGTTGGAAAGGTAAATTTGCTTGATATTTATCCAATGGATTTTGAAGAGTTTCTTGGAGCGATACAGCCAGATCTTTTAAAATATATTGATGAAACATCACCAGAAGAAATCATAGAGATTCAACATACAAAACTTATTGAACAGTATCATAATTATTTGATTGTCGGAGGACTCCCTGAATGTGTTTCCTGTTGGGTACAGGAAAGAAATGCTGGAACTGTTGCACAGATTCAAAAGGAGTTGATTGAACTTTATGAAAATGACTTTGCAAAGCATAATAAAAAAGTAAATGCTTCAAGAATTCTTCTTGTATTCAGAAGTCTTGTAGGTCAGCTGTCAAAAGAAAATGAGAAATTTATTTATGGATGTGTAAAACAGGGGGCTCGTGCAAGAGAATTTGAAGAAGCAATTGAATGGCTTGTTTCCAGCGGAATTGTTCTTCGTATTTATGACGTTACGAAACCAGAGCATCCAATAAAAGCTTTTGAAGATCTTTCAAGTTTTAAGCTTTTCTTTTTTGATGTTGGACTTTTAAAATATTCTGCAGGGGTTTCAAACAGAGATATTATATTGGATACAGGTTTCCAGTTTAAGGGGGCACTTACAGAAAACTATGTTCTTCAGCAGTTAATTCCTCAATTTGATGTAAGCCCACATTATTATTCACCAGCCCAAAATTATGAAGTCGATTTTATTATTCAAAATGAAAGTGACATAATTCCTGTTGAATGTAAAGCCGGAAAAAATATCTTAAGTGCAAGTTTTAAACGCTATAGAAAAGAGCAGAACCCTAATCTTGCAATTCGTTTTTCAGAACTGCCTTATAAAAGGCAGGAAGATATTGTGAATGTCCCGTTGTATTTGGCCGGTAGAGTAAAAGTACTTGAAAAAACTTAAAAAAAACTTGAAGAAACGTCATTTTTTGGCTTTTTAAAACTTGAAGAAACTGCACTTTTTGCTTAAAATAAACTTGAAGGAATGACACAAAATGGACAAGTTTAAAAGAAAGGCATTTGAGTTATTAAAAGATTGGAAAGAAAACTATGCACCAAATTATGCAGCTTTATTAGAAGGTGCGCGGCGTGTTGGAAAATCTACTATAGCTGAAGAGTTTGCAAAACAGAATTACCGCTCGTATATTAAAATCGATTTTGCAAACATTGACGAAGATTTACTTTCTGCTTTTAAGGATATAGCTAAACCCGATGTTTTCTTCTTGCGGCTTCAAACTATTACAGGAATCAATCTTTATCTGCGAGAGTCAGTTATAATTTTTGATGAAATCCAGCTTAATCCAAAGGCACGTCAGGCAATAAAATATCTTGTTGCAGATGGTAGATATGATTATATAGAAACAGGCTCGCTAATCAGCATTAAAAAGAATGTTAAAGATATAGTTATTCCATCAGAAGAACATAAGATTCCAGTTTATCCAATGGATTATGAAGAATTTATGTGGGCTATTGGAAATAATACCTACGATGTCTTAAGACAGCTGTATAAAACAAATACTCCTGCTGGTAATGGAGTAAATCGTAGTCTTATGAGAGATTTTAGAATCTATATGGCTGTTGGAGGAATGCCACAGGCTGTTCAGGCTTATATTGATGGAAAAAACTTTTCTTTCATAGATAAGGTCAAACGAGATATTATAGATTTGTACATAGATGATTTTAAAAAGATTGATGATTCTGGTTTGATAGGAATGATGTATAAATCTATTCCAAGTCAGCTGGCAACTCAGAAAAAGCGATATGTAATTTCTAAGGCAACAAAAAAACGAAAAACAAATAAAGATATAGAACGTCTTTCTGACTTGTTGGATTCAAAAACAGTTATTCCTTGCTACAATACAACAGATCCAAATATAATTCTTTCACAAACTTTGGATAATGATACATTCAAATTATATCTTTCAGATGTAGGACTTTTTACTACAATGATTTTTGAAGGCTCTCCAGATACAGGAGAGAATATTTACAGCAAACTTTTAAGCGATAAGCTTCCAGCAGATTTTGGTTATCTTTATGAGAATGTGGTGGCTCAGATAATTGCATGTACAAATCGTACACTTTATTATTATACTTGGGGAAAGGAAGGTAGCACACATTATTATGAAGTGGATTTCCTCTTGCAGTCAGGTGCAAAAATAATTCCAGTGGAAGTGAAATCTTCTGCAACTAAAAATCATGAATCGATAGATGCTTTCTGTAAAAAATTTTCAAGTCGTATTGCTAGACCTTTGCTTATTTCTCAAAAGGATGTTGGAAATGAAGGTCAGCTTATGTTGAAACCTGTTTATATGCTGCCGTTTGTATTGGAAGAGTTATAAAAAAGGCTGCCCAATCACAGTGGATTAAGCAGCCTATTGTTAATCAAGTTCTATAAAAACTTATTGTTTATTAGCAAATTTTTTCTTCAATACAATCAAGGTTCCGGCGAGACAAGCAAGTCCAACAACCCAGGAAATCAATCCACTTGCTACTACACCAAGATTAAGTGTTAATCCTGCAGCAAGGTATGTTACGAAAGAAACTGCGGCACAGGTGATTGCGTATGGAAGCTGTGTGGAAACGTGATTTACGTGAACGCACTGGGCACCGGCAGAAGCCATAATTGTTGTATCGGAAATTGGAGAACAGTGGTCACCGCAAACGGCACCGGCCATACAAGCAGAAATAGAAACGATTCTGATTGCTCCAACAGGGAAGGCTGCAATACAGATTGGAATAAGGATTCCGAAGGTTCCCCAGGAAGTTCCGGTTGCAAATGCAAGGAAGCAGGCAATAATAAATACGATTGCAGGAAGGAACATCTTTAAGCCGCCGGCACTGTTTTCTACAAGACCAGCTACATACTGCTTAGCACCAAGACTGTCTGTCATACCTTTAAGTGTCCAGGCAAGAGTAAGAATCAGAATAGCTGGAACCATTGCCTTGAAGCCGTCTGGTACACATTCCATTGCAGATTTGAAAGTAAGAACTTTTCTACAAAGATAGAAGATTACTGTAATAATCAAACCGCCAAAGGAACCGAGCAAAAGTCCAACAGAAGCGTCAGCATTAGAGAAGGCAATCATAAATCGACCGTATGATTCAGATTCACTGTCAAAAATGCCGCCTGAATAAACAAGACCAAGAACGCACAAAACAATCAAAACAGCTACAGGAAGAATCAAATCAATAACCTTTCCCTTTGAATCTTTAGCTGCTTCATCTTCTTCTGTATCATCATTCATAATTTCAAGTGCTTTTTCATATTTTGACATTTCACCATATTCAAACTTCATAAATACCATTGCTGTCATCATTATCAGAGTAAACCAGGCATAGAAGTTGAAAGGAATAGCTTTACAGAAAAGTCCGATTCCGTTTTCGCCTTCTGTTACAAAACCTGCTACTGCAGCTGCCCAGGAAGAAACCGGAGCGATAATACAAACCGGAGCTGCTGTTGAGTCGATGAGATAAGCGAGTTTTTCTTTTGAAACACCGTATTTGTCTGTTACCGGCTTCATTACTGAACCAACTGTAAGACAGTTAAAGTAGTCATCAATAAAGATGAGGATTCCAAGAAGAACTGTAGCGAACTGTGCGCCAACCTTTGATTTAATATGTTTTTTAGCCCAGTTTCCAAAGGCAGCTGAACCGCCGGCTCTGTTCATCAATGCAACCATAATTCCAAGTATTACAAGGAAGATTAAGATTCCAACATTGTAAGAGTCTGCAAGAGAGCCTACAAAGCCGTCGCTGAAAACGTGAGTCATAAAGCCTGTAAAGCCAGACCCTGCATCGATTGCGAAGAAGATACCGCCAAGGACGATACCGCAGAATAGTGAAGAATAAACTTCCTTAGTAATGAGTGCGAGAGCAATAGCTAAGATTGCCGGCACTAAAGCCCAAAATGTTCCTGTCATTTTTCAATTCCTTTTATTTTAGTTTTTTAGTTTTGTAAAGTCTGTGTTTAGAGGGTCTGTAACGCCTTCTTTATCTAGTTTTTCCAATACTTTGATGAGATATTCAATAACATCAAGTAAGCCAGCTGCAGTATAGGTTTTGATTTTTTTCAAAGAATCAATTGCCTCACGATTTGTCATAAAATCCTCCTGACATTTTTTTATTTTCTAAAAGCCTTTGTTCAAGGCTTTTAAATTACATTGTTAAAGTTTGAATACTAAACCTTGAACTCGTCGATTTGCTTACCAATCTTAATAATAGAATCCTTCATTCGGTCGGAAACCTCTGTAAGCACAACACCTGTTTCGTTGATCTTCTGTGCACCAACAGCCATTTCGTCCATGCTTGATTTCATGGAAATTGTAACGTTCTGGAGCTGCTGAACCTCAGTAAGAATAAGCTTGTTGCCTTCCTGCATTTCATCAGAAGCGCTTTTTACCTGTTGGGTACTGTCGTTCATCATCTTAAGGGTATCAAGAATCTGCTTTGAACCTTCGTTCTGTTCTTCCATAGCAGTTCTGATTTGAATAACAAGCTGATCTGTGTCGGAAAGCTCCTGGGAAACAAGAGAGAAGGTCTTGCTTGCATCTGTAGAAGCTTCAACAACCTCGCGTATAGAAGACATAATCTGGTTGAGCTGATTAGAAATCTGAGTTGACTGCTGAGAAGAGGTTTCTGAAAGCTTTCGGATTTCGTCTGCAACAACTGCAAAGCCCTTTCCTGCTTCGCCGGCATGAGCAGCTTCAATTGCCGCGTTCATGGCAAGAAGGTTTGTTTGTTCTGCAATATTGGCAATAGCAACGTTTGCATCCTGAAGAACCTTAGACTCATTTTCAATTGTTTGAATCTTTGCGTTTACAGTTTCAAGCTTGCCAAAGCCTTCCTGGGAATGAGACTGCAAATCTCCAAAAGAGTGATTCATTTTTTCTACAGAAGTACTTACTGCATTGATGTTTCCAATCATTTCTTCAACAGCAGAAGAGGCTTGTACAACACCTGCCGTTTGATTATCAATCATATTATTAAGGGAATTGATATTGGCAGAGATTTCGTCTACAGCACCGGCAGTCTGGTCTACTCCCAGCTTCTGATTATCAAGCTGCTGACGGAAGCTGTCAATGTTGGCAATAATCTGGGTGATTGCGGAGGCTGTATCCTGTGAGGTTGAAGACATATCTTCTCCGGCAATACCAAGCTCGTTTTTAGATTCTTTTACATCTGAAATAATAGTTTGAAGCTTTTCGGTAAAATTATTAAAGCCCTGTACTACAAGTCCAATTTCATTATTTGATTTTATTTTAATTCGTTGTGTAAGATCTGCATTTCCTTGTGCAATGTTTGTAATAGCACCTTCAACAACCTTAAGTGGTCTAAGCGAAATTGAAAGAACAATTGCTGCAAGAATAAGAATTATAACCACTATTGCTGCACCGAAAATCGTTGCAGCCTTTGCAATTTTTGTTCCTAAGGCATCGACCATTGCTCCTGGAACATTAAAGCCCATTCCCCAAGGAGTGCCTTCAAAGCCGGTATAAACTAAAAGATCCTTTCTTCCGCCGGTATAAGAGTTAATCCAGGCATAACCAGATTCGCCATTAACCATTTTTTTAGAAGCTTCTGCTAAATCTTCATGACCTTCGCCAGGATTTGAAATAAAGTTTCCGTCAGCTGTAGCTACAGGATGATAAATAACATTTCCATTATGGTCGATAACAAATAGCCATACACCATCAGGAACTTCAACCTGTTTAATTGGTTCAATTAAATGCTCAACGTTTATAACACCGGCAATCATTGCAAAAACCTTTCCGTCTCTTCCATAAACAGGTCTTGCAACATGAATAACCTTTGCTCCAGTTGTTTTTGAAACTACAGGATTATCTATATACTGTTTTGTTCCCTTGAACATAATCTCTTGAAAATAATCTCGTTCTTCAATATGTGTGCGGGTACCATTATCGTTGTAGGAATAGCCGTCTGGACCGGCAAGCATGACGTAATCAAAGTTGTTTCCCTTTATCTGTGGATTTGATTGAAGCCATCTTCCTGCAACTTCAATATTACCGGATTTCATAACCTCTGTATTAACGTAAGCATCAAGCCTGTTGAAATAACCGGTAATAGAACCTTCCAATGAGTTATTTATTGAAGTTGTAAGCATGACATATTTTTCAATATTATCTTCTCGAGAATCTTTTCTTGTAAGCTCCGTCAAAAAGACCATCTGTAAGAAGGTTAGAACTGAGATTCCAATTCCTAACATAAGAATTAAATTAAGGATAAGACTAGTTTTTTTCTTTTTTTCCTTAGACACAAGGCACCTCGCTTTTTTTCTCCGATTTTTATATTCTACCATTGATTTTGCTATCAAGCAAAGAAAAACGTTTTTTATGCCTGTATTCAGGGCAAACGCATTATTATTGATAGATTTTCTAAAATGAATTATACTATACACTTAATGGGCGACAGTTTTTTTGTCGGGGGAAAAAATGGCTACAAAAACTACAGTTTCAAAAGCGGCACCAGCACCAAAACAGGCAGCCGCTGTTTATGATGAAAGCAGTATTCAGCATCTTGAAGGACTGGAGCATATCCGTTTGCGTCCAGGTATGTACATCGGCTCACTTGGAGACGGATCTAACGAAAACGACGGTATTTATATTCTTCTTAAGGAAGGAATTGATAACTCCGTTGATGAGTTTTCGCAGGGCTTTGGTAAAAAAATCGATATAGAAATAAAAGACGGTCGTGTAAAAATCCGGGATTATGGACGCGGTATTCCTCTTGGTAAGCTTGAGGATTGTGTTTCTAATGTTAACACTGGTGCAAAATATAATAACTCTGTATTTAAACAGGCCATTGGTATGAACGGTGTTGGTATAAAGGCAACAAATGCTCTTTCATCTTATTTTAGGGCTGCCTCTATCCGCGATGGAAAAATGGCTGTTGTAGAGTTCAAAAAGGGCGAAAAGGTTAGCGGAAAGACCGGCAAGGCAAAGGATGGTGTTCCAAATGGTACTTATCTTGAGTTTGAGCCGGATGCAGAGCTGTTTGGTAAATATGCCTTTAATATGGAATATGTTGAAAAACGGCTCTGGAATTACGCTTATCTTAATCCGGGACTTAAGCTTAAGTGCAACGGCAAGGAATATCTTAGCGAAAACGGTATTCAGGACTTGCTTATAAGCGAAATGGGCGGCGAAAATAAGTCGCTGTATAAGCTTTTTAATTACAAGGGCGAAAATCTTCAGTTTGTACTTTCACATACAGCAAGCCTTGATAAATATGTTTATTCTTTTGTAAATGGTCAGAGTACAGAAGATGGTGGTACTCATGTTACAGCCTTCCTGGACGGTTTTTCTAAAGGAGTAAACGAGTATTTCAAAAAGGATTATGATATAAAGGATGTAACTGCAGGACTTATTGTTGCGCTTAAGATTGGTCTTGATAATCCTATGTTTACGTCGCAGACAAAGAATAAGCTTGGAAACGTAGAGATTCGTGCGCCAATTATAAAGGAAGTTCAGCTGGCGGTTGACGACTGGCTTAGACATAATCCTGATATTGCGGGAAACCTTGAAGATAAAATCATTAAGAATCAGAAGGCAAGGGCAGAAATTAACAGCGTAACGGAAAAACAGGTGCGCGAAGCTGCAAAATCTGTTATGCTTAAGATTCCAAAGCTTAAGGACTGCCGCTATCATCTTCAGGATGGACCAAAGGGTGAAAACTCAATGATTTTTATAACTGAGGGAGATTCGGCTACTGGTTCAATGGTAGGCAGCCGCGATGTTTCGTATCAGGCAATTTTCAGTCTTAAGGGAAAGCCTGAAAATATGTATGGACGAAAAAAATCTGCCTTGTTTGAAAATGAAGAGCTTAAGAACCTTACATTTAGCTTAGGTGTTCAGAAGGATATTGAAGGACTTCGCTATAATAAGATTGTAATTGCAACCGATGCCGATAACGACGGCTATCATATCCGTAACCTTGTTATGACTTATCTGCTTCTATATTTTGAAGAGCTTATTCTTACCGGTCATGTGTTTATTCTTGAAACTCCGCTTTTCCGTGTAAGAAATAAGACTAAAACTGTTTACTGTTATACAGAAGAGAGCCGTGATAAGGAACTTAAAAAAATGGGAGCTTCAGCAGAGGTAACACGCTTTAAGGGACTTGGAGAAATCAACCCGTCTGAGTTCGGACAGTTCATTTTCCCTAGAAAGGAAGGTGAGTCTGAGGACAAGGGCATGCATCTTACTCCAGTGTCAATCCAGAGCCTTAAGAATGTGCCGGAAGTACTGAAGTTCTATATGGGTAAAAATACACCGGAAAGGAGAGACTTTATTGTTCATCATCTTGCTGCGGAAATAGACGCGTAGAAATGAAATGTAGAGTCGGATTTGTTTTAATTTTAAGTTTTCTCTTTTGTTCATGTACAATGAATATTTCAAATCAGGAGTATATTGAAATTGCACGAGGTTATCTTATAGAAAACTTTGGCGGTGAGTATACCTTTGTTTCGCTTAAGAAAGCTTCTGAAAATGAAGTTCACGTACTTTTGAAATCTGAAAATCTTGATAATCAGGAAGTGAATGTTCAAGTTTTAATTTCTGACCAGAAAATGGATTCGTATACCTGTAATGTGGCGTCTAATTATCTGAGCCTTATTTTTGAAAAGGAAGAGGCTGCGTATTACAAGGATTATTTTCAGACTTATTTCCCAGACTGTAATATAATCATGAAGAATGAAGAACGATTCGTTGATTATTATTCTGTCTATTGGACGTCTGATGAAATTGATGGAGAATGGATTGAACACAGGACTAATGAAATAGATTTTAAGAAGTATCTTGAAATAATCAGGCTTTCGAAAAATGCTGCCTGTGCTGATGTAATTGTTACAGATAATAATAAAAATGCTTATGTGGATTCTGAAGACAGGCTGAAGTGTTCTCTTGTAGATTTACAGAAGGCAGAGCTTAAGCTGGATTGTGACTTTTATGTTGTAAATAAGCTTGATGACAGCTATCTTGAGAACTGGACTTTTAAGGCTGCAGTTGAAGTTTATAACGTTACGGATGACACTTTTAGATATGGGTATAAAATTGAGAAAAAAGAATAGTTATGTAATAATACAATTTCTCTTTTGCTGTATTCTTTTCAGTTTCTTTGGCTGTAAATACGATCCTGAAACTATGATACCTATGTCTTCTGAAGAAATCTGCAATTATATGAAGTCACATTTTGAAGGTGATTTTGAGATTGTTTATAATAAAATTGAAGATAGTAACGTTGAAAAAAGTAATTCCGTTTATATGAGGTGCTCTCTTTTTCCGGGAAGAACTGTTATAACAAAGCACGGCTATTCAGACTCCATTTTTGGCTGGGGAAGTATATTTGTTACAAACTATAATGAGCTTTATTTCCGAGATGATATTGAAAGGGCTTACGGCGAGCTTATAAAAGGCTGGTTTGGAGCTTTTGAGATGAAATATGTTTTATCTTCCAGTGATAATCTGACTGATGTAGCAAATTACAAAACCTTTACCGATTATCTACAAACTTCACCGTATATAAGCTACAATGTTGTTCTTAATATTATTGATGAAGAAGTAAAGGAAAATGCAATTCTAAAAGCAAAGTCTGTTTATTTTGATATAAGAAATAAACGCGAATATCCTTTGCATCTTAATCTTTATCTTTGGGAAGATGATAATTTTAATACCTTAAATGACGATACTATACGCGCCTTTGTAAACAGTCTGGATAAATACGAAAATCAGTTTTACTACAAAGACGAAATCCTTGAAAACTACGGTCTATAAATGCTAGCCTCGTTAGCACAAAATCAGCAAAATCCTCTTATTAGCACAACTTTTACAACAAAAAAATCCTAATCTTAAAAAAAACTAAAACGTTTAACTCCTGAAAAAAATCAATAAAATAACAAAAAAGTTTAGAAGATTGGCGATTTAAAAAGGGGTGGAAAGTGTATACTGATAATCGAAAAGAGGCTTGTGTCTCTACAATAAAAAAATTAGGAGTTTTCCAAATGAAAAAAATTATCGCTATTTGTTTGGCAGTTGCTACATTGACAACTGCAGTTTTTGCTAAACCAGCAAAAAAGGCAAAAGTAGGTGTTTCTATGCCTACAAAAGACTTGCAGCGTTGGAACCAGGATGGTGCTAACATGAAGGCTCAGCTCGAAAAAGCAGGCTATCAGGTTGACCTCCAGTACGCAGCTAACGACATCAACACACAGATTTCACAGCTCGAAAACATGATTACAGGAAAATGTAAAGTTCTCGTAATCGCTTCTATCGATGGTTCATCACTTTCTAACGTTCTTGCAACAGCTAAGAAAAAGAAGATTCAGGTTATCGCTTATGACCGTCTTATTATGGACACAGACGCTGTAACTTACTATGCAACATTCGACAACTACAAAGTAGGAACTCTCCAGGGTGACTACCTTGTTGACAAGCTCGGACTTAAGAGCCGCTCAGCTTCAGATCCAGTTTACATGGAATTCTTCACAGGTGACCCAGGTGACAACAACATCAACTTCTTCTTTGGTGGAGCTATGGATGTTCTTACTCCTTACCTTGACAAGGGTGTAATCGTATGTCCTTCTGGACAGACAGCTAAAGCACAGGCTGCTACATTGAACTGGTCTACAGAAGAGGCTCAGAAGAGAATGGAGAACCTCATTACTTCTAACGGATATGGTCCAAAGGGAAAGAAACTTGACGCAGTTTACTGTTCAAATGACTCAACAGCTAACGGTGTTACAAACGCTCTTCTTTCTGCTGGATACACAGCTGACAACTTCCCAATCATCACTGGACAGGACTGCGATATCGTAGCTGTTAAGAACATGCTTAAGGGAACTCAGGCTATGTCTGTATTCAAGGATACACGTACTCTTGCTTCTAAGGTAGCTGACATGGTTGAAGCTATCCTTTCTGGAAAAGAAGCTCCAGTAAATGATACAAGCACATACAACAACAACGTAAAGGTTGTTCCTTCATATCTTTGCGAACCAGTATTTGGCGATGCAAGCAACTACAAGAAATTGCTTATCGATTCTGGATACTACAAAGAGTCAGAGCTCAAATAGTTCTGTATGAATAATTTAAGGGCTGTCAAAAGCACAACTTAGACAGCCCTTTTTTTTTGAAGAATAAAAAAGTTTTTAATTTTATCGAATTAGTTTAATCGAAAAAAGAGGGATTCCAATGGCTAAGACATTATTGGAAATGAAAAATATCACCAAGGTTTTTCCGGGTGTAAAGGCGCTTGACAATGTAAACCTTTCTGTAGAAGAAGGCGAAGTTCATGCAATTGTAGGCGAAAACGGTGCCGGAAAATCAACTTTGATGAATGTTCTGAGTGGTATTTATCCATACGGAACATATGACGGTGACATCATCTATGATGGTGAGATCTGTAAATTTCAGACTATCAAAGACAGTGAAGCAAAGGGTATTGTAATCATTCATCAGGAGCTGGCCCTTGTTCCGCTTTTGACAATCGGTGAAAATATGTTCCTCGGAAACGAAAGAGGAACAAAAGCAAGAATCAACTGGTCCGAAACCTTCGACAAAGCCGATGAGCTTTTGCGCATGGTTGGTCTTAAGGATTCTTCAAAAACACTTATAAAAGATATTGGTGTTGGAAAACAGCAGCTTGTAGAAATTGCAAAGGCATTGGGAAAGAATGTACGACTTCTTATTCTTGATGAACCTACTGCATCTCTTAATGATACAGAAGCTAAGCATTTGCTTGACTTGCTCTTAGAATTTAAAAAACAGGGAATGACATCTATCATCATTTCCCACAAATTGAACGAAGTTTCTTATGTTGCAGACAGAATTACTGTAATCCGCGACGGACAGACAATCACTTCGCTTGATAAGAAGAAAGATAATTTCTCTGAAGATACAATCATTTCGGCAATGGTAGGACGAAGTCTTACTGACCGATTCCCAAAACGTGAACCTAATTTAGGTGAAGTTTGCTTTGAAGTAAAAGACTGGTGTGTAGACCATCCGGTATTTGACGGAATAAAGGTTTGCGACCATATCAACTTTAATCTTCGAAAGGGTGAAGTTCTGGGTATTTCCGGCCTTATGGGTGCAGGACGTACAGAGCTTGCAATGAGTATCTTTGGTCATTCCTACGGAGCAAATATCCGCGGGCACATATATATGAATGGAAAAGAAGTTTCTTTCCCAAATGTAAAATCTGCTATTAAAGCCGGACTTGCTTATGTAACCGAAGACCGAAAGGGTAACGGACTTATTCTTACAGAATCTATCTGTAAGAATACAACTGCAGCAAAACCGGAAAAAATTTCTAAGCACTTTGTAATTGACTTTGATAAGGAACGAAAGTATTCCGAAGAAATGGCAAAGGAAATGCATACTAAGTGCGCAACAGTTATGGAAGATGTAGGAAACCTTTCGGGTGGAAACATGCAGAAGGTTTTGCTTGGTAAGTGGCTTTTTGCTGAACCAAACATTCTTATTCTGGATGAGCCTACACGTGGTATTGACGTTGGAGCTAAGTACGAAATCTACTGTATCATAAACAGAATGGTTGCAGAAGGAAAATCAGTTATTATGATTTCTTCCGAAATGCCTGAGATTTTGGGTATGTGCGATCGTATCTACGTTATGAACGAAGGAAAGATGATTGCAGAGATGAACGGAAAGGATGCAACTCAGGAAAAGATCATGACTGAAATTATCAATTCTGGAAAAACAGTTGAATTAGGAGAATAAAAAAATGGAAAAGAAAACTTCAAATGTTTCAAATACATTAAAAGCAGTTTTGAAAAGCAATACAATGCTTTTTGTACTCGTTGGAGTAATGATTCTGTTTGAAATACTTATCAGAATCACAGGACACGGTTCTTTGTTTGCTCCAGCAAACGTTACAAACATTATACGACAGAATGCTTACGTTGCTATTCTTGCAACAGGTATGCTGCTTTGTATCCTCACCGGTGGTAACATCGATTTGTCTGTTGGTTCTGTAGTAGCCCTTGTTGGTGCTCTTGCAGGTGTATTTATTGTAAACTGGGGATGGCCAATCTGGCTCGCTCTTATTGCTTGTCTTATTCTTGGTACAGCAATCGGTGCTTTCCACGGTTTCTTTATTGCTTACATTCATATTCCGCCGTTCATTACAACTCTTGCAGGTATGCTTTTGTGGCGTGGTGTTGCAACTATCGTTCTTGATGGTCGTCCAATTGCTCCATTCCCAGAGAAATACCTCAAGCTTTTCGAAAGCTTTGCTCCAAATCCAAGTGATGCAACAATGGAAAAGTTTGGCGAAATAGAGCTTTTTGATGAATGGATTGATAAATATACTTTGATGATTACTTTAATCGTAACTCTTATCTGTATTGCTGCTTATGTAATTCTTGAAATTGTAAGCCGCAGAAACAAGATTAAAAAGAATTACACAGTTTCATCAAAGAGTTCATTTATTGCAAAGTTAGTTGTTCTTTCAATTGTAATATTCATCATCGGACAGTTCCTTGCCCGTGACCGTGGTATTCCAGTTGTTCTTATTCTTCTTGGTGTAATAATTGCTGCATACTCTTACTTTACTCAAAACACAGTTCCAGGCCGCTATCTGTACGCAATTGGTGGTAACGAAAAGGCCGCAAGACTTTCTGGTGTAAATACAAATAAGGTTATGTTCTTTGCATATACAAACATGGGATTCATTGCTGCAGTTGCTGCTCTTGTAACAATTGCCCGTATGAACTCTGCTCAGCCAACAGCTGGTCAGAACTACGAAATGGATGCCATTGCTTCCTGCTTTATCGGTGGTGCTTCTGCATACGGTGGAACAGGTACTGTAGGTGGTGCTGTTGTTGGTGCTATCTTTATGGGTGTATTGAACAATGGTATGTCTATTCTTGGTGTAGACATGAACTGGCAGCGTGCTGTTAAAGGTATGGTACTGCTTGCTGCTGTAATCTTTGATGTAGTTTCTAAGAGAAAGAAGGCCAAAGCGCATAAATAAAAACTCCTCAAAATCAAAAAAAGTTCTGTTTTGCGGTTTTCATACTGTTACCTCCAAATTAACAATAGAACGTCAAGAACTTTTAGCCGGTGTGTTCCTACCAGTAGACACCGGCTTTTTTTTTTGCCAACTCTTTGTTATAATCACATACAATGAAAAAGAATGATTTGTACGAAGAGATATTTAGACGCTTTGGTGCAGTAACAAGAGCACGCAACTGTTTTTTATATACAAAAAAAGGTGTTCGACTTACCGATTTGTTTCAGGAAAACGGCCGGGCAATTTTGGGCTGGGAAGGCGGCAATTCATTCACCTTTCTAAAAAATACGCTGAACCGTGGTCAGGTTGGCGGCTTTATTACAGAAGATAAAGGCAGAAATTACCGTTTGGAAAAGGCAGTTTCGCAGCTGCTTTCTGAAAGAAAGGTATTTATTTTTTCAAATAAAAAGGATGCTGTTGCTGCAGGCCTGTTCTTTTCTGATAACAATTCGTCCGTGTGGAAGCCGTGGCTTCAGGAAAACATTGACTGGTCCAAAATTGATTCAGTTATAATCCAGCCGCCACTGCCATGGACAGATTCAATTTATATTCTTGCCGTAAAAACAGATGGAGCTGCTAAGGAAAAGCTGGACAATATCCTCATTAAAAAAACACAAAGCTTACCTTCTGGAACAATAGATATTCCTTTTGCACTTGAGGCTGCAATAACAAAATCAATTTACAATATGATTGCGGAGCTTAAGGTTCGAGAAGAAAAAAACTGGTTTATTTATGATCCGGTTCTTACAAAGTACTGGACAAGAAAAGGTCCGTATCTTTATCCGAAAATCCCTCAGGAAGCGTATGATGCTTTTGTACTTCATTGTCTTGAATGCGAGCTTGTTATAAATCCAGATTATAATGCACCTTCAATAATCCCGTTTGGTGCAGATAAAGGTGTTTTTACAAAGCTTAAGAATAATCCGTTTATTCCGACAATAAAATAGATGACAGAACTAGACGAGTATTGGTTTAAATTTATAGAAGAAACTCACAGAAATCCGGAAGATAAATGTTCGGGCGATTTGAACTTTGAAGCTAAAGGCTTTGTTGGCGATGAGCTTATGGCGCTGCTTGTAACAGGCAGAAAAACTGCTTTCTTTACAAGCTGGGCTACATATGCAATTGACCAGGAGCCGCTGCCGGTTTCGGGGGAGCTTTATATTGTTGTTGACCGTGCAGATAAACCTCAGTGTGTAATTGAAATTGATTCTGTAGCAATTCTTCCTTTTAATGAAATTACCTGGGAAATGGCAAAGCAGGAGGGCGAGGACGAAAGCCTTGAAGCCTGGCGCGAAAAACAGCAGGAATATCTTACGGACGAAGGAAATGTGCTTGGCTTTGAGTTTACACCTGATATAAAGCTCGTTTTCCAGACTTTTCATGTTGTCTATAAATAATTCGGTGATTGTGTTTTCAAAGCGGAGTTGTTATGAAGAAAAAAATATCGGTTGCTTTTATTCTGATTTTATTTAATATTGTCGCTTTTGCTCAGGAAAGACTTTTTAACTGGGATATTGCACTTTCCTCTGGAATCCCGATTCACAGTTCAACAACCGAGTCTACAAAAACAGAGATTCTTATAAATGCTGATTTTAAGCGAATAATTGCGGGCTTTACCGGAGATGTTGTTATCAATATCACTGAGCCTGTAAAGTTTGTTTTAGGTGCAGATGCATTCTGCGAGTTTTTGTGGGATGGTTCTGAGCATCATAATAGTCTTGATTATTCTTTTCATGGTGGAATAAAAATCTATCCGAACCTTGGCGGCTTTAATTTTTCAATTGCTTATGTCTTTGGCTCGGAGTATACCTTCTATAATACTGAGGAAGCAGGAAAATCAAATTATGCTTCTGCCTGGGGAAACGGTTTCAGAATTGCATTTGAATATGATTTCTTTTACAACGAAGAAGCAAAAATCTATCCGATTGTAGGCGGTTACTATAAGTTTATGCCGCGCGGTAATTATACGTTTGACCATATAATAGCGGTATATGCCGGGTTGAGACTCTAGCTCCTCAATTACTGTCTGACTTTTTCAATCACACTTTTACTTTACCGGCTAAAATCTCTTTGTAGTCTGCAAGATTTTTCCTAAGCAGATTCGGGATGTCCAGCTCGTACGGACAGCGTTTAAGGCACGCACCACAATCAACACATTTTTCAATCTTCATCATTTCGCCTTGCCAGTATGGAGTAAGCCAGTTCTGAGAAGGAGCACGGCGAATCATCTGACTCATACGTGCACACTGGTTTATTGTAATTCCCACTGAACAAGGAGAACAGTAACCGCAGCCACGGCAGAACTCGCCTAAAAGCTCTTCGCGGTCTTTTTTGATAAGGGCTTCAATTTCTGGAGTCATAAGTGTGCCGTTACCAGCGCGGTTGTCATCATCATCCTTAAAAAACTCCAGCCACTGTTCAAGCTCGCTCATTTTCTGAATGCCCCAGATTGGAAGCACTGGATACTGACTCATAAAAGCCATACACGCACGTGCATTTGTAAGCAGCCCGCCGGAAAGTCCTTTCATTGCAATAAAGCCGACATTATTTTTGCGGCAAGTTTCTACAAGAGCAATGTCGCGGTCGGTGGCAAGATAAGAAAAAGGGAACTGAAGGGTTTCATAAAGTCCGCTTTCGGCAATTTCTTCTGCAATTCCAATTTTGTGGGCGGTAATGCCAATGTGGCGGATTTTGCCCTGCGCCTTTGCTTCAAGAAGTGTTTCGTAAAGACCTGTTCCATCGCCGGGACGGTAGCATTGTTTTACGCAATGCAGCTGGTAAATATCAATATAATCTGTGCGGAGATTTTTTAGAGAGGTTTCCAGGTCGGCTTTAAGCTTTTCTGGAGTTTCGGCGGTTGATTTTGTTGCAATAAAAATGTCTTCCCGTTTGCAGGGGCTGTCAGAAGAGCCGAACGCTTCGCCCATTTTTTCTTCGCTGTCGGAGTAGGCGCGGGCGGTATCGAAAAAAGTCATGCCGCCATCATACGCTCTTCGCAAAATCTCTACGGCAGTTTCCATATTTACGCGCTGTACGGGCAACGCTCCAAATGCATTTTGTGGAGTTGTAATACCTGTTGAGCCGAGCGTGATGGTTTTCATTATTAAGCCTCCGGTAGCAATTATTGTATCTGAATTACTCTATTTTGCAAGAATCATTTCCCAATAATATTTGTATTTGCTGTTTGGATCATAGACGTATGCAATGCCGATTTTTGTATAATTACCGAGCATATTTCTGCGGTGTCCCTGACCCTTGTATTTTTCTTTGTCTTCTTTCCACTGGATAAAGGTTTGTGCTCCAGATTTATTGCCTGCAGCAATATTTTCTGCACAGCAAGAATAAGATATAGAGCATTCTTTTAAGACTGTAAAACAGCTTGAGCCGTTTGGACGAGTGTGGTCAAACTTTTTAACAAGCTCGTTTGCCCTTATCTGAGCAGCCCTGCATAATTCTTCGTCCAAGGTGAGCTTTCCGAGCTTGCCGACAAGCTTTGTTTTAGTTATGTTGTTTTTATTCCAATAGTAGGCTTCCTTTCCAGTTCTGAACTCGTTTACTAAATCGAAGCAGGCTTTAATTTCCGGGTCAATGCTTGCCTGTGGTTTTGTCTTGTTTGATTTTGTTGATTTTGGTAACAGGCAGCCTGTAAATAAAAAACAGACTAAAACTGCAAAAAATAAAACTCTTTTCATCATCATCACTCCTTAACTATAGTATTCTTTTGGAATTGTTTCTTTTTTAATGCACAGGTCGTGGTCGGTGTTTTTCCACAAAAGCCTTACGGTATCTGTCATTGCTCTGGCGTCGCAGATATAAACGAGTGCATTTCCAAGTTTACCGTATTTAACGGCTCCGGTGTAGTCAAAGGCTTCCTTGTAGTTTGGATAATATTCTGAGACACACTGGTCGGAGTTCGCGGTGTAATGGGTGTGGAATGGTGGCGACTGGATTAAGTTTCCGTCGTAATTCTTTATGGTAATTACAAAAGGATTTTGATTAAGTCTGTCCGGAATGCCAAGTCTTTCGTCTACCGAGTGAAGATAAGTATTGCGTTCAAGTCCAACTCCAATTAAAAGGATTTTTCCGTGCTCTTCGTAAAGCTTACTTAAACTGGAATTGAGTGGAGCAGGGGAGCCGCATAATTCTTCGCCTTTAACAAAGTCTGCTGCACCTGGTCCAAAAGCCGTAACTGAATGAGTCGGATGAAGAGAGCGCACCCCGTCTTTTCTAAAAGCTGCCACTTTTGCAAGGGTGCCGATGCACGGAACCGAAGTGTGCACATCGTAGAAGGGGTGCTCTCTGCAAACTTCATCCCAAGTGTGAGTCGGGATTATAAGAAGTCCCTTGTCCAGATACGAGCTCATTGCATCAATCAGGCCGTCAGCGCCGTTTTCTATTGGTCCAACAGAACGAAGCGCTGCGTGAACTGCAACTTTATCATCGTGCTTAATACCGTTTTCTTCTAAGAAAGTAAAAATATCTTGTTTTGTAAGCATGTTATATTTAAGAAAGATATTATTCCTTTTGTATTGAGATAACATATATTTATCTTAACACGGAATTTACATTTGGCAAAATTTAATTGTTCGTGAGAGCCCACAGATTCCAATATTCTCACTTTATTCCAATGGTATGCGGATGATATGTTTCTGATTCTTGAAATCTCCAATAATCTGGCCGCCGTTTTTCAGCATGATTTTTATGGTAGGCTCGTTGGTTTTCATCGGGAACAGCTTAATTTCTTTATATCCGATT
>JAFZRP010000114.1 GCA_017619795.1 Treponema sp. | reverse complement strand
GCCTTATTGCTCCGTGTCCGCATTACGGTGAATGTCCAATGAGCGGTTTTAAAGCATATACTGGCAGCAAAAACAAGTGGTGTAACTTTGCGTTCAGTACGGAAGCCGCCCCGAAAAAGCTCTTAAAACTTTCTACAAGTGCAAAACTGCCAAAAGAGCGCGCAACATTATCATTTATTTCTGTTGTGAGTGATGATGTTAAGGCTGATTCTGCAGATAAAATCAGAATTATTTCGGATGGCTTTAGATTACCGAATTATATGCAGGGCTTTTATGGTTGTGCAGAATGTGGCCTCGTACTAGTTACAATTCCAGACACAAACAACACCAGACTGCCAAAATCGCCTTTTGTTCCACGCTCCGGCGACTTAATAAGCGTTAAAAAAATAACGCCGGACTCTCATCAAAAGGACGAAAAATCCGGCGCAATAATAATTAAGCTTTAACGCTGTTTATTTCTTTGTTACCCAGCCAACAAGACCAACAACCCATCCAGCGAGAATCATATAGGTTCCGTAGTATGCGTGTTTCCAGAAGCCTTTTCCAATTGCCTTTGTAATCCAGTTGTCATTGTATTTAATAAGAAGCAGAACGCCACCAAGAATACTTACGATAAGGAATACAAGCTTAAGCACATCCTGATTTTTTCCACCAATGAAAGAGAAAACAATTCCAAGAACTGCTCCACAGAAGATTAACAATGCAGACCATGTAATAGGGCCAATATTGAATTTTCCATTACCATCTTTGAATCGGATAAAATCAAATCCGTTTGATGTTCCAAATGCGCCCTTGAACATAGGCAGAATAAATCCTACTGCTACCAATGCCATTCCGATTAAATAAATAATCGCAAGTTTTGAACTCTTCTTTCCCATAATAATCTCCTTAGATGTATATGTAAGATGTTTTTTACAGGTATTTCCTGTATATAAAAAAATTATAACACAGTTAATAAAAAACGCACTAAAAAAAAGCATTAATTCTCAACGCTGTGCTGTTATGTTTCTATTGATAAAAATCATTTTCTATAAGATAATATAGTGCTATGAATAAAATTTTTATTTTTGTAATTTTGTCCTTTTTGCTTTCTCTCGGCTCTATGCCGGTAATCATTCATTTCTGCAACAGGCACAATATTTTTGACTATCAGGATTCTCGAAAAATACATTCAGGAAACATCTCCCGACTCGGTGGTGTTGGAATTGCGCTTTCATTCTTAATCTCTGCTGCTATTTACCTTGTTTTCAACAAACAGATTAATCTGATGGACAGCCTTCCTATCCTTGTTGCCGGCTTCATTATCTTCCTGTTTGCCCTTCTCGACGATCTTCTGACTCTTCCTGCAACCGCAAAGCTTATTGTACAGTTAATTGCAGCTGGTATCGTAACATTCAGCGGTTTCAGATTTACTCAGATTTTCAACTGGCACCTTCCTCTTATTGTAAGCTACGTTCTTACCTTTGGCTGGATTATCGGTGTTATAAATGCTTATAACCTTATAGACGGACTCGACGGTCTTTGTGGAACTCTTTCTATAACTGCAGTTACAACTCTTGGTGTACTTTTCCAGCTTTCTCAGAATCACGAAGCAGGCTTGTGCTTTATTTTAGCCGGTTCTATTCTTGGCTTCCTTTGCTTTAACTGGCCTCCAGCAAAGCTTTTTATGGGTGACGATGGCAGTCAGTTCCTTGGTTTTTTGATTGCAACAATTCCTTTGTATACTTCTTCAGGTCCTTCTTTTGAGTTTAACAAGTTCCTGATTATGATTATCATTACTTCTTTTCCTGTATTCGACACAATTGCCGCAATCTGGAGAAGAATTAGAGATCATAAACCGATTATGTCTCCAGACAGATCTCACCTTCATCATAAACTGCTGAACCTTGGTTATACAGGAAGACAGGCTCTTTATCTTATCGCCTTTATTCAGACTTTACTTTGTCTTGTTGTAATTCTTTCATCCTTTATTGGTAATTTACGCGGTTCTACCGTATTGTTTGAAGCACTTATCTTTATGGTTATTTTCTTCAGTGTAATTCATTATACAAACAGAGCTGTTAACCGAAAAAATAAAGCCGCAGCAGAAGCCGTAAATCAGGCTCCAGCTAATCCAGCAGCAGAAGAAGAAACAAAGGAACCAGCTCCTGCTGAAAAGACTGAAACTACTGCTGAACCAGAGAAAAAAGACAACTAACAGCCGAATATTTCGGTTTTGTGCAGAATCCCTAATTGAGCAATTGTCTCTTTTAGGGATTTGTTTTTTAACACAGCCTCATTCTGTTTTGTATACTCGGCCAAATCAATTGTGAATCTATTCATGGAAAAATGCTGGAACACAAAAACCTTATCCCACTGCGCACCACTAATACTTTGTTTGAGAGTATCCCGGTACGAAGTAAAAAGTCCCTTTTCTTTAAGCTCAGAATACCCCACAAGCCAAAGCTCGCAGTTTTCAAAGAAGGCTTTATGAAGCTCAGCAGTTTTCTGCGCCATCCAGATCTGACTTTCTTCAAGAAGAGCGGCAACCCCTTCCCCACCAAGCTTCGCAATTTTTTTTAATTGTGCAGTTTTTGCGCTATGAACAGGAGTTTTATTCAAAATAATCACATTTTTCCTGAAATCTATGCCTAATTCTGGATTCCGCTTAAAAAATCCATCTGCAATCTTCCCGGCCTGCCCTACAAGATACCGCTGATTTTTCAAAAGCTGCTCGTCTTTACCGGGATTGTCGCCAATTACAATAAGCTTAATTTCATCCTCACGCGTAAGCCTGTCTAAGTCTGAATTATAAACAACAGGTGTTTCAAACGAATAATCGGGCGTATTTGCTTCCTTTGCAGCCTTTTTCTGAAGCTCTGCAAGCTCTGGAAATGCAGTTTCCCAGGCCTCTATCTGAGTTTTAAACACATCTTTAAATTCATTCAGAGCCTTCCATTGTTTCTCCGTCATAATCACACCTTAAACGTTATTTTACCTGCTTTTACAGCCTTTCGCAGGTACAAAAATCAGAAAATCTGTAAATTTTGCTACAAATTTTGCCGATATAGATATATAATATTATTGTATTTTTCTTAATTAATTCATAGGGAAATTACGGGGGTTTTATGAAAAAGTTATTGTCTATAGTTCTTGCTTCTGCATTGAGTCTTTCAATGTATGCCTTGGATATTTTTGCTTACGCTCCAATTAACGGAAATGTAAAATCATATACTCAAACAGAATATTCTATTGTAAACAGGTTCGGCGATTTGTTCAGAGTTGCCGACACAAAGATTATTCATAATTTTGATTCAAGGTTCCAGGAAACAGAGGTTATTGAACTTAATGCAAAGGATACTGTTCTCAACAAAACCTACAATCTTTATGACCGCAACAACAATCTTGTTGAACAGGATTGCTACGATGCAGATGGAATCCTTTTATGGAAAACCGTAATTACCTATAAAAATAATCTTAAAGTTGATTCTTCTGAATACGGAAAGAACGGAACTCTCCGTGGAAAAGTAATTTATGTATATGATGGAAACCAGCTTGTTGAAGAAACCGGCTACGACTTTGACGGTTCTTTGGTTTGGAAAACAGTATATACTTACGAAGATGATAACCTTAAAGCTATCTCTCAGTATGATTTCAACGGTAATTTAGACACCCAGGATACTTACACTTACACAGACAGCGGTAAGGTAGAAAGCATTTATTCTTACGACAGCTTTACAAAAATCTCTACCCTTAAGGTTTTCCGCTACTCTTCAGACGACACCCTCAACGATATTATCACCTATGACGTTAATAAGCAGATTATTAACCGTATGATTATTAAATACGACAGCACAGGAAATGTAGCAAAGATTTCTACTTACGATGTTTCAAGCAAGTTCGGTTCAACTTTGAATGAACTTGTTAAGATTACAGAGTTTGTATATTCAAGCGATGTAACAGATGTTCCTGAAAAGGCTGCTTCTACAACTACAAAGACAACAAAAACCACAAAGGCAGCTTCTGACACAAAGAAAACTGACACCACAAGTACAAGTGCTAAGACCGGAACTACAAAGACTACTAAAAAAGAGACTACAAAAACAACAAAAACCGAAAGCACAAAGACAAGTAGTACAAAGAAAGCTACTCCTAAAGTTGAAATTCCTAGCTCTGAAGATGAAGAAATAGACGAAGAGTTTGAAGAAGAAGATATTGATTACGAAACTACATATTCTGATGATGCAAAATAAGGAGCCTTCTAAAAGTGAAAACCGTTGGAATTAAGCTTGCAGACGGTTCTTTCTACCCGATTATGGAAGAAGGAACTGCCCAGCAGAAAAAACTGAACTTGACAACCGCTCACAATAATCAGACTTGTGTGATGGTAGATATGTATCGCTCCAAAACCTGCACAATGGAAGATGCGGAGTATATTGACACCTTAAAAATAGATAATCTTGTTGCACACCCAAACGGCGAGCCTGATATTTCTTTTTCTGTTGGATTAGATGAGAACGGCGAGCTTACTGCAAAAATTGAAGACCCGGAAACAGGCGCCGAAAGCGATTCATCAATTACCCTTATTTCCCGAACTCTTGAAGAACGCCTTGTTCCAGATGAATACACAATCGATGATGAAGCTGCCGTTACCGACGAAGAAGTTGCAGCAGAAGAGGTTCCTGCAGAAGAACCAAACGATAATTCAAATGTAGCCGCTGGAATTGCCGCAGGCGCACTTGTTGGTGGTGGTCTTCTAGCCGCAGCAGCCGCATTAAACAAAAATAAAAAGGATGATGAAGACGCCACTGTTGAAGAGGAAGACTTTAACATCCCTGAAGAAGACTCAATTGTAACCGAAGACGAAAGCTTTGCAGTTCCAATCGAAGAAACTGCTGTAAACGAAGTTGAAGATTTCAATCTCCCTGAAGATGACAACTTTGACTTACCACAGGATGATAACTTTGACCTTCCACAGGAGGAGTCAACGGTAACAGAAGAGTCTTTCGATATCCCTGAAGATACAAATATTTCTGAAGATAGTGGTTTCGTTGCCAATGACGACGATTTCAACATCCCAGACGACACAAATATTTCTGAAGACAGCGGTTTCGTTGCCAATGACAACAGCTTTGACTTACCACAGGATGATAACTTTGACCTTCCACAGGAAGATTCAACAGTAACCGAAGAAACCTTCGATATCCCTGAAGATACAACTGTTACAGCAGACGATGATTTCAATCTCCCTGAAGATACAACCATTCCAGACGATGTATCTATTCCGGATGACGAGCCAATGGACGAAACTGTAGCTGCAGACAACGACAGCTTCGATTTGCCGGACATTCCTGATGAGTCAAACGACGTATTTGAAGAAAGCAATTTTGCAGATTTTGATACAAGTGACCTTCCAGAAACAGACAGTCTGGACAATGATGATTTGTATTCAACATCTCTTGATTCTGATTCTTCTGCTGGAAACGGTGGCTTAAGCTTTACAGGACTTTACGACAAAGAAACCGAAATGGGCGACTCTTCCGTTCACGAAGAAGAAGATACAACAAAGAAAACTCGTGTTCCTGTAATAATCTGTATTATCTGTGCAATCATTTGTATTATTGCAACACTCCTTATTCTGTTTGTGATTCCTTCTAAATACAATCTTAAGAATAAGAAGAACAAAAACGAAACAAAGACCGAGGTTGTTACAAACAACGAGCCGGAAAACAATATCGACAAGACTGTAGAAGAGACTAAGCCAGTTGAAGAAACAGTTCCACAATCAAAGGAAGATGAAGTTATAGTAATTGAGGAAGCCGAAAAGGTTATTCCTCTTCCACCTCCTGCAGTTGAGGAAAAGAAGCCTGCCGACATCACTTACAAAATTAAGTGGGGCGACACTCTTTGGGATATTGCAGACACATACTATAAGAATCCTTGGCGATATCACAAAATTGCAAAATATAACAACATAAAGAATCCTGATTACATTATTTCGGGAACAACAATCAAGATCCCGGCAGAGTAATCGATTGAAGTGTTCGTTTAAGTTTTCAACCTTTTCTATTCGTAGAACTACTTTAGCTTCTGTATGTATATTTTCTCTATTCACAGGCTGCTTAACAGGCGGCCTTTCGTCTTGTTCTCGTAAGCAGGCAAAAATTGATTATGATGCAGATTATTTTATAGGGCTGCAGAAACTGGCCGAGGGAAAGGAAAACGAGGCTCGCATAAAGTTTACACACTGCGCCAAAAACGGATCAGCTTATTGTGCAAGGAAAAGTGCCGAAGAGCTTACAAAAATCGGCGATATTCAGGAAAAGAACAATGCCTGCCGCGAGCTTCTTAAAAAGTATGATGATGCCGATGCAAAGCTTCTTGCAGTGCGTCAATTTCTTTCTTCCGGAGAAACAGGCAGTATTTTTGATGCAACCGATAACCTTGATTTTGAAAAGGACAGCAACGAGCTTATAAAATACAGGATGACAGTGCTTTCCGACAAAAAGCTTTCTATTTTAGAGACCGAGGTTTACAAATGGTTTACTGCCCGGGCTGTTTCCGACGAACATTACACCTTCTACCGCGATTATCTCCACAGCTTCAGTGATATAAATGACAATCTATCCGATGAAAATCAAGGGATTCAAGGCTTGTCTCCACGTCAGTTTGCAATCCAGTACAGAATAGACATTTACAAACGCAATTATCTTGTAGCAGCAGAAAAAGCCCCTGCCCTGCTTTCTTATTTTGAAGATTCTCTGGAAATAACTCCACAGCTTGTTTCCGACCTTGGAAAGGCTCTTTTTTACGGCAGCTCCAACTACGCGAAAAACGCAAACCTCTTAAGTGAATGCGCCAAAAAGTATGCGGCCACCGATTCTGCCTTTTACTTCTGGTTTTATGCCGGAAGACTTTACGATAAAGCAGGCCTTTATGCAAAGCAGGCTCTTACCTGCTTTGAAAATGCAATCCAATCTACGCAGGACACCTCAAGAAAGGACAACGCAATCTGGTATCTGTTAAAAGCACTTTTGAACCAGTCGCTCGATAATACAGTAAACTCTGTCGGGAAATATGCCTCCCAGTGGACAGACCCTGAATATTTTGATGACTTTTTTGAAAATCTGTGCCAGGTGCTGCTCATAAACGGAAAATGGTCGGCTTTTAAAACAATCCTCGATCAAATTGACGGCTTTGCCTCCGACGAAATTGTTGCACAGTATTCGTATATCTACGGCAGGCTTTTGCAGGAAGGGTTCGTACAACCAAAAAACACAGTAGACACAAACAATTCAGGCGAAAAATCATCATCACAGGAAGCACAAAAAGCCTTTACTCGTGCCTTAAACTCCGGTACCTCAATGTACTATAAGATTCTGGCTGCATATCAGCTCAGGCTCGCCGGTAAAGACCTGCTTGAGGTTTTAGAAACTCCATCTTCCTTAAAACCAAGAACGTATTTCGAAAAAGATTACGCCCCGGATGAGGCTTTGGAAAAGCTTTTAAAGGGTTATGCATCGTACGGCTTCCCGGAAAAAATCTATCCTGAATGGCTTAAAAACTACAAAAAAGGGATTTCTACAGACACTTCGCTTTATCTGGCTGATTATCTGGATAGATGCGGCAACAGCGAAGGGGCTGATAATGAACAGTATCATCAGCAGAGTATAAGGATGGCGAACAGGGCTGCCGTTATCAGCGAGCGGCCACTTACTAAAAAAGAGATGTCGCTGGCTTATCCAAAATATTTTTCAAACTTTATAGACATTTATTGTAAAAAGTACGATATTAATACTTCAATAATATATGCTTTGGTACGAAGCGAGAGCTTTTTTGATGCAAACATCGTCAGTTCGGCGGGAGCAATTGGACTTACGCAGCTTATGGAGTTTACCGGCAACGATATTGCACGAAAGCTAAAAAAGCAGGATTATTCGCTGACCGACCCGGAAACAAACCTTGAGTTTGGAACCTATTACCTTGCGGAGCTTGTCCGAAGAAGCGATGGTTCATATTTGAACGCACTTCTTTCATATAATGCTGGAATTACACGTGTAAGGCGATGGCTTAGCAGCTCAATAAATGAGTTCGGTTCAAAGAATAAAATGAGCGGAGATTTGTTTGTAGAAACTGTCCCTTACGAAGAAACCCGTGGTTACGGAAAAAAGCTTGTTTCTGCAACGGTTATGTATGAATGGCTTTATAACGAATCCAGCTCTTTCCCTCAAATCGTACAAAGCTTTATAAACTGAGGTTTTGTTATGGAAGGTCCTTTAGCCCATTTATTACCACAAGCTTTTCATTTTACAGGTATTGAAGCTACCCAATTTATTCTTTTGCTCGGAATCATTTTGTTTATTGGTTCTCTTGGTGGCTGGCTTTTTCAGAAGCTCAAGATTCCACAGGTTGTAGGCTACATTGTAATGGGAATTATTATTGGTTCCTCTGGTTTTCATGTGCTTGAACCAAATGTTATTGCCGCCCTTGATCCTATAAGTACCGCTGCACTTTCCCTTATTGGTTTCCTTATTGGCGGCGAACTCAAAATCAACGTAATTAAAAAATACGGCAAGCAGTTCATAAGCATTCTTCTTTTTGAAGCAATTACTCCAGCCTTTGTCGTTGGCGGAATTGTAACGCTCGTAGTGTGGCTTTTTACAAAGGATATAACTCACGCAGTATCACTTGGACTTATTCTTGGTGCAATCTGTTCTGCAACTGCTCCAGCTGCCACAACCGACGTACTTGCAGAATACAGAACCCGTGGTCCTTTAACCACAACCGTTTTCGGTATTGTTGCAATGGACGATGCTGTTGCGCTTATTCTTTATACAATTGCTTCTACTATTGTTACTCCACTGATTGGTGGAAACGCAATGGGCTTCTGGCCACAGCTGCTTAATATTTTCCGTGATATTTTCGGCTCTCTTATTATTGGTGCAGTATTCGGCTTCCTGCTTAACCTTATCTCACGTCACCTTTTGAACAACGAAGGCCGAATCCTTACTTTTGCACTCGGCTGTCTTTTCTTGAGTACCGGTGTGTGCGAAGCCTTCAATTTTGACAATATCCTCGCAGCCATGAGCCTTGGCTTTGTGATGGTGAACTTTGCCCCTCCGAAAACAAGAACCGTATTTTCTCTCGTAGATAAGTTTACACCGCCGGTTTACGTACTTTTCTTTGTACTTGTTGGTGCAAAACTGAACATCTGGATTATTACACCATTCCTTGGACTGATTGCTATTCTTTACGTTCTGGGAAGAACAGTTGGTAAATCAATTGGTTCTATGTTTGGTGCCTGGCTCACAAAAGCCCCGAAAACAGTTCAGAAATATCTGCCTTATTGTCTGCTCAGCCAGGCTGGTGTTGCAATTGGTCTTTCCATTGCCGCCGGCAGCGACTTTGCCGACTCAATCGGACCGGAAATCCTGCTTATAATCACTGCAACTACCTTTGTTGTTCAGCTGCTTGGTCCTGTATGCGTTAAAATTGGTGTTACAAAGGCTGGTGAATGCGGTCTGAACGTTACAATCGACGACATTAAGAAAAATGCCCGCGTCACCGACGTTACCTGGGGTAAAAATAAGATTTGTGATTATGATTCGCCATCAATCGTCAGCGAATACGAAACTCTTTTCACCCTGCTCAACTCGTTCAGTCGCAATCAGAACCTCAATTACGTTGTAAAAAATCCTTCTACAAATATGCTTGTCGGAATTATCTCGCTTGAGCACCTTAAAGAAGTTATGCAGATCGGCGACTTTGCAGAAAGCATGCTTGCCATGGACATTATGGACAAGCCAGTCGTTACCTGTAAGCCTTCCACTACCCTCCCGGATGCCTACAAGCTTTTCGAAGAATACGATGTTGATGCAATTCCAATTGTAGATACCGACGGTGAACCGCTTGGAATCCTGGAGAAATCTACTGTAGATCATTATTTACATACAAGAATAATTGAGCTTAACCGTAAACTTGAAGAATTGGATGATTAAGTAAATACTTCTACAGAAAATTTACTATATATAGTATTTTTTCATTTTTGGCGGTATAATATAGGGTACAGTGTTTGTTTGCAAAAGATCGTATAAAAATATATTTCTTCTTTTCGCAGCCATGTCCCTATTTGTTTTTAAGGGATTTGGTGAAAGCAACATAACCTCAATCATAACTAAAATACTGCCAAAGTCTAAATCAACAACATCATCACAAGCTAAAAAGGATGCAGTGCCACGATATAACACAATTGAACAGATGCGGGCACTTGGCAACTTGAATGATGTGAAAACCTTTTCGGAAGAAGGCAGCGACATTCTGTTCTTTGCAAACGTCATCATTAAAAAACACCAGGATTTTGACTTTCTTGTAGATTTTATGACTTTTTGCGATGAATGTACAAAATCTATACAGCTGATGGACGAGCTTGCTTTTTCTGATGCTTCAAAAGAAGACAGGCTTACCGCACTTTATTTTGAACTTTGCAAGCTTACGGCAATGCTCAATGATCAGCACACCTTTGTAAAACCTCCGCAGACTGTTATAAACAATTATATGGTTTATCCTATAAATCTTACTACAATTGAAAAAAAGCTTATTATAACTGCGATTGGCTCAATGTACGAAAACAATGTGGGCGAAGAGGTTATTGAAATAAACGGATACCCAATTGGGCAAGTACACAAAGCTATGAAAACCATAATCAGCTCGTCTACAGAGGTTTATTCTGTACGTCAGGGTGATTATCAGCTGAATATTCAGCAGGCTCTGGATGCGGCTGGAATTGGCTCAAAAGACGGGTATCTTGTAATAAAGCTGGCAAACGGTCACAGTATGAAGCTGGAGCCTGTTTCTTACAAAGTGTTTAAATCTCTTTACTACAATGTGCTCAGGGAGAATGTTCCAAAAACAATTTATTCCGGCACCTGGTACGAAGCGTGGGACCTTTCCCAGGACTGTCTTTTTGTAAAATACAATGTTTCGGAGAACGATGCAAACTACAAGGTTTCGCAGTTTATTACCGATTTGTTCTATGCTTACGATGCCAACAATTTTTCGACTATGATTATTGATTTCCGCTCAAATCAGGGTGGAGATGCAGAACTGCTTGAACCGTTTATTAAAAAGCTTGAAAAATATATTTCCGAGGAAAAATGTTCCGCTTATGTGCTGATTGGTCCAGATACTTTTTCTTACGCTGTAAGCAACGTTCTTGATCTGAAAAAAATCGGTTGTATGCTTGTTGGAACTCCTACGGGTGGTGCCACAAACTATTACGGAAGTATAAAAACCTTTGAGCTCCCAAACACTAACATTGCTGTAGGCTGCGCCACAAGATATCATTTTAAAGATAAAAATGCCATCTCAAAATCATTATCACCAGATGTCTTTATAGATTTTTCTATCGACGACTATATCTTAGGAAACGACCCGCAGGTAAACTGGGTATTAACTAACGTTTCAAGCATTACTCGCTAAACTGCGGATCTCCAATCGAATCATCGGAAACTAAATCCTTGTATTTGATTCTGCACTCCAAAACCGAAAGAATAAGAACCGGAATGAAGAACCAGCGCAAACCGTTTTTAAAAGCTACAAAGAAGTCGTAAAGGCCGTGCAAAAGGATTGCTATAAGCAGATTAGAAACCTTTGGGCTTTTCTGGAAGCAGCTGTAAATAAACAGACCGCACAAGCCGGCGCAGGCAGTATGAATTACGTCGGAAGTAAAAAGACGGGTAAAAATCAGAGGATAGATGAGCTGAGCATCCCGGTTTATTGCAAGCTGCATGTCATCCAGGAAATAAACAACAGATTCAAAGCAGCAGAAGCTTAAGCCCATCATCATCGAAAGACACAAAAATAAAAACGGAGTGTAATTCTTTTTAGGCAGCGGGATAATGAAGGCGGCCTTAAAAATCTCTTCGGTTAGGCCATAAATAATAAGCGAAACAAGCAGAGAATTAAGAATAGGATAATTAGCAAAAAATATTGTTTTGGGAATAAAATACTGAATCAGCGAGCCTGGAACAATTGCTACTAGCCCCAGAAGGATTGCGAATAGAAGATGGAGTGGTTTAATCTTCATTTTCAGCATAAAAAGGAAGAAACCGGCTATCATTGGTACAAAACAAGTCAAAATCGAAAGAAAAAGTTTAATAAACATGCTTTAAAGATACAACAAAGGTTGGACTTTTACAATTCCTAAATGTATACTAATTGTATGGCTACTATTAGTAAAACTATTATTCTTTTTGGACTCAAGAGCAGCTTTAAGTCATCGCATGGACAGCAGCTCGCAAAACATTTTGAGCTTCCCTTTTACGATACTGATTATGTCATTCAGAAAATGGCCGGTATTTCTCCACAGGAAATCTATGTGAATCAGGGTGTGTCGGCTTTTATGCAGGCAGAGGAAGCCGCATGCAAGAAAATAGTTGAAGTAACTAAAGATAAAAATGCAATAATTTCGACGGGTGGCGATATCTGCTGTAATCCACCTGCATTAAATGCTCTGCGTTCAAAGGGTGATTTTTATCTGATTAAAACTAATCCGCAGTCTTCTGTAGATATGATAATGAAAATGGTACACGAACCGCAGCCCGGTTTTTTTACAAATATTCCTTTTTACATTGTTGGAAAAAATCCGGAATCGCTCGATGAAATTGCAAAGATTCTGCTTGATATTTTTTCTGAACGACTACGAACCTATGAAGCAATTGCCGACAAAATCATAGAAATAAAAAATGCTTCACAGGCTGATGATTATAACACCATCCTGGAAGCACTTTAGCGAATGCAAAACTGCTATCACTGAATAATACTAATCGCTACAGCTACCGCAATCTGTACCGCTGCCACAATCACCACAAGAACCGCCACCGCAGCCTCCACAGCCACCGCAACCCTGCGACATAAGCAAACGTGCTTCTTCCTCTTCGGTCATATCGCGAACTTCAACAACTTCAATATCAAAGTTAAGAACCTTTCCGGCCATTTCGTGATTACCGTCAATCGTTACCTTATCACCATCAACCTTAACAACAGTAACAATTGCAGGACCTTCCGGAGTTGTTACCTGGAACTGCATTCCAACTTCAACCTGAATATTACTTTCAAACTCGCTGAGCGGAACAGTTGCTACAAGGCGTTCATCTCTCTGTCCGTAAGCCTCTTCCGGCTGAATTGTACAACTAAACTTATCACCGGTAGCTTTTCCTTCAAGCCGTGACTCAAGTCCCGAAATTAAATAACCGCGTCCAAACACAAAAGCCAATGGCTCCCCGCCAACAGAAGAATCCATCAGCTCGCCGCTTTCGTCCTTTAACGTATAGTGAATTGCAACAAACTTATCTTTTGTAATCTGCATTAGAACTCCATCTCATTGTAATTAACTGCATTATCCTGCACTACTTCTGTGATTTCCGGGCACGCATCTTTAAGGTAGCGCTCAATTCCCATCTTCAGTGTCATAGTAGCCATAGGACAGCTTCCGCATGCACCTATAAGATTAAGGTGAACGCGATTCTGCTCATCTATTCCAACGTATTCCATATCTCCGCCATCAGCCTGAAGCTGAGGTCTGAACATATCAAGAGCTTCTTTTACAGTTTCTTCCAGTTTCTGTTCTGCCATAAATTACCTCCATAAAAAATAAAAAACGCTATATAAAACATAATAAAAAAATGAAAAAAAGTCATTCACTTTGTGGCTATGAAAATAATTTTCTTTCGTGATATAATAAAACAATTCAAGAGGTATAAACAAGATGAAAAACCCAGATGATTTAATTAAAATCCCGGAAGAAAAAAAGATTCGTGTAATAATTGATACAGATGCGGCGTGTGAAGCAGATGATCCGTTTGCAATTGCACAGGCGCTGATGAGTCCAAAGCTTATTGTAAAAGGAATTCTTGCAGAGCATTTTAAGGAAGCAGATTCTACAAAACGAAGTTATGATGAAATCCAGACGGTGCTTTCCTGCATGAAGCTTGAAGTGCCGGTTTTTATGGGACAGAGCGGACCTCTTGAAGCTGACGGAAAGATTTCTCCTGCGGCTCAGTTTATTATTGATGAAGCTGAAAGATTTTCAGATGGAAAGCCTTTGTACCTTTTGTGTCAGGGAGCAATTACAAATGTTGCCATGGCACTGCGTGTATGCCCTCAGATAAAAGATAAAATTATTATTGTGTGGATTGGAACTCACGGTATTCAGAATATTGGAAAGCCGGCACCCTTCCGTGAGTTTAATGCCGGGAATGATATTACGGCAGCAAACGAGGTTTTAACAAGCGGAGCTCCTGTCTGGCTTATTCCGTCTGATGTTTACACGACAATTAATGTTAGTCTTGCTGAACTTAAAATAAAGGTTGAGCCATACGGAAAAATCGGACATCATCTCTATCACAACATGATAGAGTACAATCTTTCGGACAGAGCCGGCTGGACTCAGGGAGAAAGCTGGTCCCTTGGAGATTCTCCTGCAATCGCTGTTGCAATAAATCCGGGCTGCGGAAAGTTTGTTGAAGCACCGGCTCCTTTTGTAAACGAAGATACAAGTTCTTCTTCCTGTTCGGGTGCTCCAAAAATCCGTGTGTACACAAGTGTTGATTCACGTTTTATTCTGGAAGATTTTTTTGCTAAGCTTAAGCTGTTCTTCGGTCCAAGACTTATGCGGAGTGAGTAGATGAAGCTTTACATTTCTGATCTGCATTTTTATCACAGCATGCTAAATACTTCGCTCGATATGAGGGGCTTTGAATCTGCCGATGCAATGAATAAATATATGATTTCACAATGGAACTCAAAGGTCCAGGGCGGAGATGTTGTAATTGTAATTGGTGATTTTATTGGTTCCAGAAAGCCTCACGAGGTTAATTCCATTCTGCACCGTTTAAATGGAAAAATCTGTTTGATTGAAGGAAACCACGACAAGGAGTGGCTCAACAAGGAAGGGGTTGATTTTGACCGCTTTGAATGGATAAAGCCTTATGCAGAGCTTGATGATCACGGCAACACTGTTATTCTGAGTCATTATCCTACCTTCTGTTACAACCATCAGCACGTAAAAAAAACTGACGGAACTCCACGCACCTTTATGCTCTATGGTCATGTTCACAACAGTCCTGATGAAAAGCTTGTAAACGAGTTTCAGGAAATAACACGCCGCACAATTGTTACAAATGTTCGTAGAGAAACCGGTCCGATCCCCTGCCAGATGATAAACTGCTTTTGTATGTTCAGTGATTATAAACCGCTTTCGCTGGAAGAATGGATTCAGGTTGATAAAGAAAGACGTGAAGCACTTAGAACAAGCTCGGCTGTAGATTGTCCTCCGGAAACTCCTCAATCCATTTAAAAATATTATCTGAACCAAGGATGATATTGTTTTGACGGCATCCTTCTGCCAGACGTTTCCAAAGAATGTTGTTATGCGGACTAGAAACAATATAGCGATAGCCATACTTTTTTATGTACTGTTCCTTTAAGCCAACAAATTGCGGATTTGTTTTTGCCAGCCGGTCCAGTGCGTCGTAAAAATATTCACGGTTTCCTTCGCGTAACGTAAGCCCCATTCCAAAACAGATGATTGCGTGAACTCCGGCGCGCGCACAGTAATCAACAATACCATCCACGTTTTCCTTAGTGTCGTTTATAAATGGAAGAAGCGGACTGAACCATACAACAGTTGGAATCCCGGCATCGCGGCAGGCACATAAAACCTCAAAGCGGCGGCTGGTAGGACAAGTGCCCGGTTCAATAAGACGACACAGAGCATCATCGGAAGTGGTGAGCGTCATTTGGACAACGGCTTTTGTTTTTCTGTTTATGCTTGCAAGAAGATCAAGGTCGCGTAGAACAAGATCAGATTTTGTTTGAAGTGTTGCACCAAAATTGCGGCGGTCAATTATTTCAAGACAGCGGCGCATTAGCTTGAGCTCTTTTTCAAGCGGAATATATGGGTCGCCCATAGAGCCTGTTCCAATCATACAGCGCTTTCTTTTTCTGCGGAGGGCCTCCTCTAAAAGCTCTGGTGCATTCTGCTTTACTTCAATGTCATCAAAGTCATGCGTAAACTGATAACACTTGCTTCGGGCATCGCAATAAATACAACCGTGCGAACACCCCCTATAAATGTTCATACTGCGAGGAGTCAGGATTGTCTTGGCGTTTACAAAATGCATGGTAATAGTATAACACACAAAATATGACAAGAGTATGTCATATTTTGTGCAAAATTATTTTTTTACTGGCAGCTTATTCTAAAAAGAAAATAATGGGATTTCTACTTCTTCTGAAGGCTTGGAAACAGCAACCTTGTGTTTTTTGAAATTACCCGGTGCACTTTTTCCTTCGTAGTTTGAAAAACCGAACGGTTCTTTTGGGATTCCTATTTTGTTGGAGTTTAAATCATTATCATTGTTTGTGTCGTGGAAAACACAAAAAGCATATTCGCCAGGAACAAGCTCAAGCTCACAGCTGACGGTAGACATCTCTGGCGAAAGACGACATGTTTCAAGCGGAATCCTTTTGTTAAAGCTTTTTTCTGAATCATGAACGCTCATTACAATTGTACCGTCTGTAGTCTTTATATTCGTGATAGTGATTTTTACGTGGCTTTTTTGTGCATCTGGCACTTGTACCTGTGCGGTTTCAGAAAAACATGGCGCACAACACAGCATAAATGCTAACAGAATTGCAGGAGCCTTATACAAATCAAAACGACACTGTTCAAGAACCTTTGTTCCTAAAAGCGTAATTGCACGAGCAGGACAGGAATTAACACAACGATAGCAGATTGTACAATGCCCCTGAGTAAACACAGGTTTTCCATCCTTAATTGTAATTGATTTTGTTGGACAGCCGGCCGCACATTTTCCACAACCGGTACATAAGTCTGAGTGAATATTTAGCTTTGTCGTAAGCTTTTTCGCTGTCGGAATAAACCAGAGTCTCTGTCCAAAAAGTCCCGCAAGACGGTTCCAGAAAAACAATCCATCCTTTGGGTATTTGCCGTTTTTGATAGAAGCAGCAGTTTGAGCAATTTTTTCTTCTGTCGTGTTAATTATATTCAGATTTTCGTTCATCGGTTTCTTGAGCATTTTTACATCACCAATTGCATCCGGCATCCTGAGATGAAGTCCACCCAAAATCTTTGCACCCTGCTTTTTCAAAAGTCGCGCGCCAATTCCTGCACCATCTCCACTAAAAAGTCCCATCGTTACAATTATAAAAACCTTTTTACCGGAAAATAGCTTTCCATTATTCTGAATAAACTCCTTCACAATCCGCGGGATATTGCTGTAATGCGTCGGGTAGCCGATCGCAATTTCGTTATTATCCTGTGATACTTCCTGAAGAAGAGTGATTGCCTCAGGGCTTTCAATAGACACTGCCCTGCCGCCAGTTGCTTTTGTAAAAAGCTCCATACAATGCTTTGTGTTTCCGTTTCCACTAAAATATATTCCGTTCATTTTGTTCCTCCGTAGATTTAATAAAAGTGTCTGTTACATTTATTTAAGAAAAGAGCACTCAAAAACCTGCATAAAATCGCCAAGCTTCTTTTCCCACTTTTTGTTGTACTTAATATTTTCCATTGTGGCTAACGCTGTAATTCCATGAACAAATGCCCACAACGCAATTATCGCATCATTCCATTTTTCCTCTGGATATTTTTTTTGAGAAAGAATCTGAACAACAACCGATTTAAAAATTTCGAAAGGGCGATAGTTTTTGTCAGGTACAGCTTTTTCTGTCAGATCAAGTGCAATGTTAGATTTTCCAAAAAGAAAAACAAAATAGTTCGGATGTTTTACGAAAAAGTGGAGATAGGCTGTTCCTAAATCCATAAGAATTGCTTCCTGAGCTTTACTGTTTGCAATTGCTTTTTCCAGTTCGCTGGAAAAATTATCTGTAATATAATTCTGCATTTTTTCAAGGAGAACATCCTTGTTTTCAAAATGTGTATACAGAGCTGCATGAGAAACTCCACAAACTCCTGCAAGCTTTCTCAACGAAAGACCTTCTACACCTTCCTTTGCAACAAAATCAATTCCAGCTTCTATAAGCTCAGTTTTTAAATTTTTGTGATGATAAGTATCTTGTTTTGCTTCCATTACTCACCTCGCTTTTTTTTATCTTACCAGTGGTAAGTTTAACAAACAATCTTACCACTGTCAAGTTAAAAATGCTTTTTGTGAGCCTTTATTTTTTTCATAGCCCAATCGTAGTGACTTGAGGTTGTGCTTACACAATAAGCACCGAGCTCTGCATTTCCTGTCCAGGCAAAATACTTTGGAGTAAACAGCTCTTCGTTTGAATATGATTCAATCAACTCCATAACGGCAGCGTGACTCTCAGCAACCATTTTCTTTGCATCTTCAAGCGAAGTGTTCTGATGACGATTCCAGAACATTACATTCATTGCTCCATAAGTTTTCCAGCTGTATTCAGAAGGAAGAAACGAAATTGCAATTTTACTGTCTGTTATACCGGCATTATTCTTTGGAAACTTAAGCATAAGCTGGTGCCATTCATAAAGGTGAATAAGAACATCGCGGACATTTTTATCGCGTCCCCAGTGTGCTTCCTTTTTACTTGGTTCATTCGAAAAATCAAAAGGAGTGTTCATTTCTTTTTCCGACATTCCTTCTATCAATTTCATGAGCTTTTCATAATTTTCTTTTGCTGCAATAAGCAGATCCTCTTTTGTTTTTGGTCTTGGCATATAATTCTCCTTATTTTATTATATCTACAAACTCAGTAAGAAGCTCGTGCTTATACACTTTTTCGCGTGTAGAATTGCGTACTTCTTTCCAAAGAATTGAAGCAGTTTTTATCTTGTTTGGAAAAACAGCAGTTGCTTCATCAGCACAGAAATCTTTTACAAACCTGTTCCATTGCAAAGAAACTTTATCATACTTTGCGTAAGTTTTTTTGCCGTAATAAATATCAAGCAAATCGCCGAGGGTAAAGGATGTATCACCGTCCTCTTTTACCTTTTTTGCAGTCGCTACCATATCAACATTGAACTTAAAGTTTTTTACACCAGTTTGTTTCACAAAAAAATCTCTGAAGCGTGGACCAAAAGTAAATCCGCATTCTATCAAACCGGTCTGAAGCGTAAGCTCCACAGATGTTTTTGACGGTGATTTTGGATGAGTGGACCTGTTTGAAACGTGTGTCCTATTCTTCGGCAATATCCTATTCCCGCGAAAATACTCTTCAATAATATGATTCAACTCTGCTTTCATCCCAGAAGAATCTATCCCAAGAGATTTACAGATTTTCTGCAGCTCTTCGCGATACCAGTAAAATTGTGAGAACTCTTCATAAGTTTTAATTTCTGCAAAGTCCGGACGATTTTCCATCTATTACCTCGTGGTGGTTGATTCAGTCGGAACCATCCTATGCGCTGTTATGATTGTATAACTGTATGCATTAACTGTAATCCTTATACCGTCAATTTCACAGTACCAGTTTTTTCCCTGTCTGTAGATGTTGCAACCTGTACTCAAAATCTTCTGCTTACAATATTCCACAACATCAGCTACACTTTCATCTAAAGAAAGATTTTTTCTTATCCTGTCTGCCCCCATTGGAGTTGTATGGAGCTTTTCTATCTGCGTTATCATGGTTATATTATACACCTTAAATATGACAACTAAATGTCATATTTAATATTTTTTTATTTAAATGCTATAATAATACAAAGGAGCCAGATTAATTTGGGAGAAATCATTTTATTTACCGCCTGCCTGTGTTCTTTCTCGGCAGTTTTAATTTCACTATTATTTTTCCTCAGATTTAAGAAAACCTTTTTCTTCCATGTTCTGTTGATTTTGCTCTCATTCTTTTTAATCAGTACAAATAATATTTATGCCCTGATGCACGCTCCTATTACAAACCGGATAGCACTCTGTATTTTAGGAGCCTTTCTTTCTCTGTGTTTTTCGTTTGGAATTATAAGCTTTACGTTTGATTTAATTCACATAAGCCCGACAGCACAAATCAGAAAAGCGTTTTTTATTTATTCTGCAGCAGTCTTTGTTTTCGCAGTGATAATGATTTTTATTCCACAAATTGAAAAGCCCGCCTTTGTCTTAAATCTTCTTGGACTCTGGATTCCTACAGGTATCTCACTCATCATCGGAATTATATTTCACAAACGAATTGATACCGGTGTTTTCCGAAAAGAAAAATGGATCTTCATCATCCTTGCGATTTTGAATCTTGTGCTTTCTTTTATTCTGCACAACGCACCGTTTATCTTTATCATTTCAATTTCTATTCTGGTTTACCACATTTTCTATCGTTTTTATTTTTCTTCGCCAATTTCCAAAACTGAAAAAACTCTGCAGGATTCTTTTATAAAAGATTTTTCAATTACAAAACGAGAGCAGGAAATCATCATCGCTCTGATGGAAGGAAAATCTAACAAGGAGCTTGCAGAAACGCTTTTTGTAAGTGAAAAAACAATCGAAGCTCATCTCGCAAACATTTACAGAAAGGTTGGCGTGAAAAATCGACTGGAACTTTTTATAAGGGTTTCCCCTAATTCGAACTAAACGCAAAAAACTAGTACATCCCCCAATATCTTTTTGATTCTCCAGCGTGTATTGTTATGTTATAACGCTTTGGAGGATTATATGAAAAAAATATTTACTTTTGCATTGCTTTTTGCTTTGCTCAATATTTGTGTCTCGAACAAAATCTTTGCTCGGGAATCAAACCCGGATGAAAACCGTTCAGTTGAATTATCTTTTTCTATCAACTGGACTTTTGGCTGTTACAAGGAAACAACCTTTTCAAACCTTTCGCAGGATTTACTTGCACCACGATTTCAGCTGGATACAAAAATTATTTCCGGCGACTTCCTGCACAAAATCACTGCAGACTATTTTTTCTGCAGGCCAAAATCTACAATGACACAAACTGCAGTTGTTTATAAGAACTTTGACCCAATTACCGGCGAAACGTATTATGAAGGTTTTAAAAGCAATTTGTCGTTTCATCGGATTCGGCTCCAGTATGATTTAGCTTACGACATTCTAAAGAACAATCGCTTTGAGCTTTACGTCGGCGGTAATTTTGCGTGCAATGCATTTCTTCAGTTTGAGCACTACCCTTCTATAACAGGCTTGCTTTCCATTGGACCGACCTCTGCCTTTAATTACAAATTGAACGAACACAATTCTTTTTCCGTTATGTGCTCGCTCCCACTTTTAGGTTATGGAGTAAGACCTCCGTATGCAGGCTGCGATGCACAACTTATGAAGTACGCTGAAGAATCCTTTATGAAGATACTAACGCTCGGTAGTTTCTTAAGTCTGCATAATCAGCAGGCAGTGCTTCTTGATTTTGAATACAAGCTTAGTGCCTCGGATCATTTTTCTGTTGGACTTGGTTTTGATTTTGAGTACGCACGGATAGCAGTTCCAAAAGAAAAACCTTTGTATTATGTCGACGGTAATTTCAAGACAACTGCAACTGTTAAATTTTAGAATATCGGACAATCTTTTTTATCAGGAGTTTTATTATGAGAAAAATTAAATATTTTGTTTTTGCACTTTTTTTGTTTGTTTCAATTTCAACCCTTCAGTCCTGCACTTTCTTCTACGGAGAAAAAGCTGAGCTGAGTTATACCGCTATGTTCGATTCTCTCTGGAAGGATTATGATGAAACCTACGCACTGTTTGAAGTTCGTGGAATTAACTGGAACGAGCAGTACAATATCTGTAAGCCACTAATCCACGATGATATGTCCGATAAGGAGTTCCTTGAGGTTTTGAAAAAGCTTTTGTATCCGCTCAAGGATTCGCACGTATATGTCAAAAGTTCAATTGGCAGCTTAAACTCCGGTGAAGACAACATCATCATTGATAATTTTTCCCTGAACGAAGTTTGCGAACAATATATTGAGTCACCGGTAAAATGCGGAAATAACATTATCACTTATGGAACACTTAAAACAGACAGCTCTGTTGGTTATATTCACATTGCAGGTTTTTCCAGCGGACAGACCGGTATAAATCAAAAGCAGGATTGGGCGGAGGATATTGATATTGCACTTGAGAAGCTGAAGGACACCCGTTGTATGATTCTGGATATCCGCGGAAACAGAGGCGGACTCACGGGAAATGTTACACGGATTTCTGGAAGATTTTGCGCTGAGGATAAGGTGTATGCAATATCACGCACTCGAAACGGAAAAGGCAAAAACGATTTAGGACCAGGCGTTGAGCTCGAGATTAAGAAGAACGGTAGCTGGCAGTACACAAAGCCTGTTATTCTTTTGACAAATGCTCAGACGATGAGTGCCGGCGAAGAGTTCACAATGGCGCTTGTTTCGCAGTCACACGTTACTCAGGTTGGAAATCATACCTGCGGAGTTTTTTCGCTTGCGCTTGAACGCTGTATGGCAAACGGCTGGAAGTATTCGGTTTCAGTTCAGAAGGTCACAGATGCAAAAGGAAATGTTCCAGAAGGAAAAGGCATTGTTCCTGCAGCAGAAAATCTGATAATGAATCCTTCGGTTAGTGAGGACTTACAGATGGACAGAGCAATTGAATTATGCAAATGATGTGTAAATACGATTGAATGAATCTTCTACTTATATAATTTGACAACACCCTTTGCGAGCGCAACAACCTTTTCGCGAACAGCTTTCGGTGACACAATCTTCATATTCGGACCAAAGCTCAAAAGGATTTCGTAAAGCCAGTCAACCTCAGGCACGGTGAACGTTGTAGTAACCGTGCCATCCTTATGTGGAGTAACTTCAGAGCAGATAAAAGAATCCATAAGATAAGAGATTTTTTCTGCTGAAACCTTTGCCTTTATTTCTATAAGTGGTGGCTGCTTAAACTCCTGCGGTGATTTTTGTTCATGAGCTTTTGTCTGCTTATTTTCCTGTACCAGTGCACTTCTTGTTTGTGCAGTCCGCCCGGTAAGCATAAGATTTTTTATTCTTGTGATTTTGAAAAAGCGCTCTGCATTCCGAGTGGTACACCAGCCCTGCAAGTACCAGGCCTGTCCTTTATAAATGAGCTTCCACGGATGAACAGTGCGACGTTCAATTCTGCCATCACCGGTGTAATAATCAAAAATCACCTGTCGCTTTTTTAAGATAGAATCACGAAGTAAACCAAAGAGCTCCCTTACTCCGCTGCCCTCCGGACTCCACGGTGCAAAATCAACCTCAAGCCAATCTGTGTTTGTCGTAACAAGATTGGAAAGCTTTTCTGCCCCTTTCATGTTTCCACTCAAACTGCTCAAGGCCTTTACACTGGAAACAATCGAAAGCCGTTCCTCTTCAGAAAGCACAGTTTTATCGAGCGCATATTTTTCGGAAATTGCAATTCCACCACCGCGTCCCTTAGTCGAATAAACCGGCACACCAGAAATAGAAAGAGTATCGACCCAGCGGTAAACTGTACGCGTAGAAACTCCAAACCGTTCCGCCATCTCCTGCGCCGTAACCTGCTTTTTATCAATGAGGATATAAACAAACTCAAACAGCTGATCCATTTGCATAATTTTATTATATCACGAAAATATGACAAAACAATGTCATATTTAGAAATAATCTCGACAACATTTCGTTTTCGCTTTATCATAGATTTATGAACATTACACTTCCAGAAAATTATTTATCTCTTGCCGAAGCGCTCGTTTCTCTTTTCGGAAAAACAATTGCAATCAACAGAACAGACAGGGTTTCGGGCGGCGATATAAACAAGGCTTATGCACTTTCGCTGAACAACGGTAAACGTATTTTTATGAAAGCAAACGCAAAACAAAACGCTGCCTTTTTTACAGCCGAAGCCGCAGGACTTTGTGCAATTGCAAGCACAGGAACAATCGGCACTCCAGAGATTTTATGTACAGGAACCGATGACGGCGAAGATGTTGGCTACAGTTTTCTTTTATTAAAATATATTGAAAGTGGAAAACCTTGCTCAAATTATTGGGAGGATTTTGCACATAAGTTAGCTGCACTTCACAACGCAGATACGTCCGGCTTTTTTGGTGACGGTTCATCATCATCACGCTTTGGATTTTTCCAGGACAATTTTGTTGGAGCACGTCCACAGACAAACACCCCTTGCGACAGCTGGATTTCCTTTTTCCGCGACAACAGACTTGCACCACAGTTCAAAGCTGCCGACTCTTACTTTACCACCCACGACCGCGAATTAAACACAAAGCTGCTGGACAATCTGGAAAAGTTCCTGCTTGAACCAGAAAAGCCTTCGCTTCTCCACGGAGACCTTTGGAGTGGAAACGCAATGTGCGGCCCGGACGGGAAGGCAATGCTAATAGATCCTGCATGCTATGTTGGTCATGCAGAAGCAGACTTGGCAATGACAGAACTTTTCAGCGGTTTCCCACAAGTGTTTTATGAAGCTTACCGTGAGGCTCGTCCTCTTCAGCCTGGTTACGAAGAACGCCGGGATTTGTATAATCTTTATCAGCTTTTGAATCATCTTAATTTGTTTGGACCAAGCTACCTGAGCGCAGTACAAAGTGTTGTGGCAGAATATGTTGGATAAACAAGAAAAAATCTACGCAGCTGTTCGACTCATTCCTCGTGGAAAGGTTGCCTCATATTCGCAGGTAGCCGCTCTTGTCGGAAACTGTAATCTGCGTCGTTATGTTGGAAATGCTCTTCATAAAAATCCGAGCAACGAAATCACACCGTGCCACAGAGTGGTGAATGCAAAAGGATTTTGTTCCGGCAGCTTTGCTTTTGGTGGCGGCGATGTACAGAGAAAAAAGCTCGAAGCAGAGGGCATTGTTTTTATTGACGGTCACGTTGATATGGAGCGTTTCGATATTGATGAAGATACTTTTGAAGCAATCCGTATGGCTATTATTGGGTAAGATTATGTAAAAATTTTCAATTTTTTCTCACTTTTTTTCATTTCCATGGTCCGAAATCTCATATTTTTGCAATTATATAGGTATAGGAGTAAGCCCTGTATGTTAATTCATAATGACTACTTTTACAGGGCTTACTTGCAGTTTCGCTTTGCAAAACTTCAAACACATAATCTATGGAGGACTATTTATGAGCATTACTACAAACGAATCGGACAAACTGAAAAAAGAGGATAAGAGTGTTATGTCCGAAAAGAAAGCAGATGGACAGGTTATACCAAAAGATTCTGTTGCAGATTTAGAGGACGTTGAGGAAAATCAGGAAGAGGATTATGAAGAGGATGACGACGAGGAGGATGAAGAAAACATCTATTCTGGTCAGTTTTCAAAATCCTGGGAGGAACTTACATTTTCCGATAATTTCCTTTTCTGCAAGATTATGGAAGATGAAGAAATATGTCGTCAGCTTTTAGAGATTCTTCTACCAATCAAGATTGGAGAAATCAGGTATCTTTCTACCGAAAAGGAGTTTCATCCAACATATAAAGGAAGAAGTATCCGTCTGGATGTTTTCTTAAAGGATTCTAACCGTATGTTTGATATTGAGATTCAGACTTCCGATTACAAAAAGCTTGCTATGCGGGCAAGATTCTATCAGGGAGCTATGGATGTATCAACAACAAAGAAACGTACAAAGTTTTCTAAACTCAAGGAAAGCTATATCCTATTCCTTTGCAAAGGTGACCCTTTTAACAGTGGCATTCCTGTGTACACCGTAAAACAGACATTTTTTGAACAGCCCGACAAACCTTATGATGACAGAACCCATAAAGTGTTTTATAATTGTAAGGCATACGAAGTAGCAGATGACGAAGATTTAAAGGGACTTCTTGAGTTTATTCAGACAAACAGGGCTTCTACTGCGTTCTCGCATAAGCTGGAAGAGAACGTAAAGCTTGCAAAGAAAAACTCTCGCTGGGAGGAAGAATACATGTATTTCTCTGATGTTTTGGAAGAAGAAAAAGATAAGGTTAGAAAAATTGCACGGAAACAAGGTAAGCAAGAGGGGCTTGCCCAGGGTAGGCAAGAAGGAATTACTTTGGGCAAGCAGGAAGGTCGCATTGAAGGTGCACACGAAAAGGGTGTTGAAAGTGCAAAGAATTTTTTAAGAATGAAAGTATTATCGTACGAACAAATTGCACAAGGAACAGGTCTGTCTCTGGAAGAAGTTCAAAAGCTGGCAGAAGAAATTGAAAAAGAAAAACAATAATTGCTAACGTTTTGAATAAATAATTTAAACCTGATGTGTTAGTGTGTTATTATGTCACAGTTTTTATATGTTTTATTGAGTCATTACTTCATCAAATGAAGGCATCGGAATTGGCGAAATATTTGAAATTGAACAAAAGTTATTTACATAATCTAAAGCCTTTTTATAAGTATCTTTAAACCCTTGCTCTTTTAATAATGTATTTATCTCTTCATCTGAAAAAACTTTTTCAGATTCTATAATATAAAAAGATTTTAATTCAAATGAAAAAATAGTATTCCCTTTGTTCTGCATTGTTATAGTTATTCGTATTGTGCAATTTTTTTTATCAGAATCCTTAGGAATGAGTGTGCTAAAAGTAAAAGAAAAATCAATAGTATTATCTTCAGATTTGATTAAATCAAAATCTGCACTACATTTATTAACTACATATTTTTTAAGATGCAAAACGGCAGACATAATTATTTACTTCAAATATTGTTTATTAGAAACATCCACAAGAGAAAATAAAGCTCCTTTTTCTGGTAATTCATCATCTTCAAAAGAATTAACAATCTTTACAATGTCGCCTGAGTTTTCTGATTTTACTCTCCATTTATGAGTACTTTCTTTAAAAATACAATCCATTGATATTTTCTGGTCAAGCATATCAATAATTCTTTCAGGAGAAGTCATTACTAAAATGTAAGATAATTCATCTGAATCAGTACATAATGCTAAATACTTATTATTTTCATTATCGTAACATACAAACAATAATGGCAAATCATAGTAAACCAGAGTCTTTTCACTATATATTTTTTTCCCATCTATTAAGAAACTATAATCATTCATCATTTTCCTTCAATACTAAAAGCTTTTGTCATTTCTGATTTAGCTCCCTCATAAATCCAACAGTGAATATGCGGCGTATAATCCTCTTTTATAATTCCATCATACTAATATGTAACAAGGCCCGGACACATTCAAGTGTTCGGGCCTTAGTCAAAATTTAAAATTCAGATATTTTCAAATTCAAATTCTTCATTAAAATATACTTCGAATTTTTCATGTATTACGTTCTTTACATATATATCTGCCTCTAAGTCAGAATACTCTATAGGATATGAATAACGTCCAGATTTCTTGTTCACAAACCATTTGTTTTCCTTAAAACGAAGTTCTCCTGCTATTCTCCCAGCTCGTCCTTGTAATAATGTTGGGTGGCCTTTATTATCAGAATCAGGATTATCATCCTCTTTTCCAATAATTAAAAAACCATCTTTATCTATTACCCAAATATACTTTTGATTTTTATCTAATTTTATTATTTCGGCATCATGCTTACAGGTAATGATAAATGGTTCTTGTTTCCGAATTTCATCATTTTTTAATTCGAATGGTTTTATATACTTAGGTATTTTTATTTTTCCATAAAGATAATCCAGATTAGAGAAGACATCATTTGTTTTAGTGAAATATTTATATAAAGGCCAAAGTGAATGCTGTATTAAATCACTAAACGCAGAACCACCATCCTTTTTTATCCACGCTAGATAATATTGTTTTAAATCTTGGAGAATATTAAAAAACATCTCATCATAATAAATTATATCTATAATAAAATTACCCTGACTTATATCTGTAGCATCTATAATTATCTCAAATCCAAGTTCCATTTGATTTGTAAAGTAAGCCTTTATAATCCAGCAATATAATGGAAGAGAGAGATTCATTACTTTTTCTTTTTCATCATTAGAAATGTCTGAGAATCTAATTCTATTTTTCAAAGATGAACATTCTTCAAATTTGAAATCCCAAACTAGTGATTCAAAAAGATTAATTACTTCTTCAGGAGTATTCTCATGTTTATTTATCAAATTCAATAAATCATTATTCAGATAAAATGTAAAATTCCAAATTGTTGCAAATGGTAAACGAATTTTCTGGTATATCCCAATTACTATTTCAGAAGGAACATAATACTCTGTTTTTGGTTGTACTGAAGATGTTGTTTTTAAAAGTTCTAGTTTCCAAGAATTATCTTCATATTGAATTTTTGCATAAGGTCCAATACGATCATCGTGAATATAAAGTTTTGATATGTTTTGCGCAAAAGTTTTTATTTTCCCTTCGGTTGCTACAAAATGCAATGCATTAGAAGTTTCATCTCCTAACGCAACAACAGCATGTAATCCTTCAAAAATCTGCTTATTTTTTTCATCATTATCGGTTGGTTTATTACTGTAAACTGACAAACCTATAATAACTGGATACCCAGATGAAACCATTACATGAATCAATTCATAAAAGAAAAGAGGAGCTTCTTTGTGTAATTCATAATTTAACGGAACTAATCCATATGATTTTATACAATTACACATCATTTGAATCGTTAAGCCTTCATTCAATAACACAATGCTTTTTGAATCATCGTTGTTAATTGCTAAAGATGTAATTTCATAAGGAGAAGGGATTCTGTGATAATCAATTTGTTTATGAGCATTAAAAAAACTCCAAAGAGCGCTTGTAGCACATACAGAAAGAACCTTATCTTGTTCTATAAATGGAATTGTATCAACAAATAGTTGAATACCTAAAATATGTGATAATATTTTTTTAGAGATTAAACAATGTTTTGGCGTATTTTCAGTTTCATATTTTTTTAAGCAAGCTCTTGCAATGAAAGTGGAAGGTATTGGTCTTATAACAATAAATCCCAAATAATTCGTTTTTATTATTTCAAGACAATTATCATCTTTTTTCTTGGAGTAATCATAAATTTTCCCCAATTGCGTTTCATCTAGAGAAAAAAAATGTAACCGAATACAATTTCTTGGATATTGATTAAAACATTTTACATAGTAATTTGAGTAATCCTGTAAAAATGAAAAATCTATATAATCGTTTTCTATAAGAAAAGAAATATTTTTATCGCCTTTTGCTTTCCAAGGAGCTAAATATGAATCAAGATAATTTATAAATGCTTTTCGTTTTATTATAGATATTGGAGTATCTGTAAAATTATTTATACAAGCTGCTACAACATCTATTGAATATGGAAGAATTTCATATAATGAATTCATATTTGCCATTTAAAGAGAAAACTGTTTTAATAATTGTTTTGAGTTTAAAGTGTATAATTTTTCCAAGTCAGAAGTAATTTTCCTTTCTTCTTGTAAATACTCTATTCGTTCTTTTACTGTTTCCAATTTTATTGGGGAAGAGATACACTTATTTACAGATTCTCTCACAGAATCAAAAACAGTTTTCCTTTCCATATATACTCCCATAAAAACAATGTTTTTAAATATATCATATAAATTACTAATCGTCAAATTTTTATCAATCTAGTTATATTATCGCCTAAAATATTCATAATGTAAAGAAAATTGTTAGCAAACATTATATTAATAGATATGTCTGATCTTCTTGGTGAATGAATTGATTTCTCTAAACAAGGCTAGATTTGACGGATACACTAAAAACAGAAAGCCCGAGCTTCACAAGAAGTTCGGGCTTTCTGTTTTTTAAACTAGGCTACCACATCCTGTGGGGTATACAGGTTGTGGAGATTGATGTATAACTAGTCTTTGCGCTCTCTTATTTGGGCAGTTTCAAGACAAGAACCTGTTGCTGTAGTAATTTGATAACCAAGGACAGCATTTGAAGTTCCGTTTCCGAATGTCTTACTGTAGTTTGTTGAATCATAACCATTCAAATAATTATAGTTAGAACTATTCTGAACTGCATTATTAACCTTGGAATCTTTCAAAACACCAGCATTCTTCCATACACCAATATTTACTTTGTCCTCGCGGTTTGTAGTCATACGGTTTGGAGATGGAACTACTGTTACTTCCCAAGCTCCTGTAAAGCGTTCATCGTCATCAACACCGGCAGCTGTCTGATCAAAGCCTGTAGCTTTATCTACAAGATAAGCAAACTTTGGTTTCTTTGTTGAAGCTGTGAAGTATCCAATATAAGGTATGCTATGACCTGTAGAATTATTTACTGCAACATCAAGAGTCAAATGTTCACCAACTGTACCAGAAGCATCAACTATACAAGTAGGAGCGACACTTCCTTGTGCATCAAGACTTGAGTAGCTTTCAAGATAAGAATACATTACATCTCCGTTACCAGCGTATGCAGCAATATGTAAGTGATTATTCTTGTCTGCTACAATATGACAGTATTCTCCACCTTCAGCAAATAAAGTCTTTGGAGTTGACCAACCTCTAGCCGTAGCATTGCCCGCTAGTTTTTTATTAGCAGTGGCACTGTTCCAATCAGTAATAGGATCTACAATATAACTAAACTTACAGCAGTTGTCGTTCTGATCATACCATACAACACAAACTACATCCTTTGAACTAGCATTCTTTACAACAGCTACATCTACATACTGTCCAGGCGCTCTACCTTCAATTGCAGCTACCGTAGTCGTTTGATTTGCATTATTACCAATTTTGAACGTTCCTGCTTCTGCAGCAATTACCTGACAGTTAGTTATATTGTAATAACTTGAGTTTCCTCCTGTATACTGATCTTGGAAACCACCTGTAGTTTGCGTAGCATTTCCAGAGAAAGTTCCTGCTCTAAAGCGAATCTGGTTACAAAGAGCATCATAGTATACAAGATACAAGTTAGTACTATTATTAGTTGTATTTACTGTTGAGGCAAATTCTGGAGAAAGGAATCGGTACTTCATAAGAGAATAGTTTAAACCAGCCGATCCTGTTTTAAGACCAATTTCTTCAAGACGAAGTGCATGGAAATCAGCTGAGCCACCTTCATTTAAAGTTCCCGCTGTGCTATGTAAACCATAACCCCAACGACTTGTATAGAAATCCCATTTGTCTACAGAACCACCACTATTTGTGTCACCACCAGAAACAACAGAATAGGTATAGCCCAGATCATCAATATGGAAGCCTACACAAGGACCAGCAAAGGTATCCCAGTCACCAGCCCAGTAATATGATGAATAACTATTATTTGCATTATATGCGGTTGATTTATTTGTATTACCACCCATACTATAGTACAAACCACCGTTTGCAAAGGCATAGTTCAACATACCTGTTGTCTGGTTAACTTCCATATTTATACCTGTTGCAAGACCGTTTATTGGTACAGCTGCACGGTCGTTGAATTCCCATACATCAAACTCTACATCATCAGTCAGGATATTGTTATTGTCTCCATTTGGCTGACGGTTGTAGCAGTTTACATAAGCTGTACCAGGCTGACTTATAGAACCCTTTGAATCATTATTATTTGTGTTGTTAAGGATAGACAAACCATTAACAGTAAGCTTAAGTTTACCAGTTGCAAGATTTGCAACATTAAACTTCAAGGTTCCAGCTGTAGCGTCACTTGTAATTTTACGAAGATCAACATTATTGTTTACAGTATAGTTTACAGCATTAGTTCTTCCTTCTATTGTTGCAGAACTGTCATTAATGTTAAAGCCGTACAAGGTAACATCTTCAGAAGTTGTTGTATTAAGTTTAGTTGTACTATTGTTGTTGTCAAAGTTAGTTACAACAGACTGTACAGGATAGTGCCCCAAAGCCGTTCTGTTATAAACAGACCAGTTTGTCTTCTTATCCTTAGAAAGCTTTGTTTCTACCTTGTAAATATACGGAACAACATCCATTCTGTATCTACCGGTGTGTGCACCTTCGGTTGGTGTATTACCATTCTTAGTAACAAAACCAGAGTTAGCTGCAGGAACATTTGTTCCGTTGTTTGTAGTATCACCGGTAATAGCAACGCCATTTGCTCCATATTTTACTTCTGAACCATCCCAATATGGTTTACCCTTGTCGGTTGCAGATGCAGTTACTGTTACATCGGTTGCAGCAACACCGTCTACCTTAGAAGTGTCAAGATAGAGGATCCAGTGTACAACATGTCCGTACTGCTGTGATGCATAAGGTACTTTATCTCCAGCTTCTTTTCCGTCAGGACGTTCATCAATAATTCCTGCTTCAACAAGTTCACCGTAGGTTGCCTGCTGTACTTCAGAAGCCCAGCCTGTATCTGAAGGTATGTCATTGTTAGTAAGAGCTGTTGTTGTCCAGGTACCTGCATTAGCTCCTGTGTCATTGTAAGTTGCAATTGTTGTGTTAGCAGTTCCTAAACCGCCCATAGACTTACCAAACTGAACCTTAATTTCCTTCAACAGAGTATTATCCTGAGCAATACCTTCAAGCTTAATCTTTCCAGAAACCTTAGGATCATTATCGTATTCGCCTGTTGTACCAGTATAGCCGCTTGCAAATACCCAGTCCTTAGCAATTTCAATATGACCGTTGTCCTTAGAATTGTTGAACAAGCTTGTCTTAAGGATTGAAACTCCGCTGATTTCCTCGTTCTTCCAGTACAATGGTATGATGTAGTTCTTTGCAGCTTCAGAATCGCCCAAAGCAACATTCATAATTACATCAAGTGTTACGCTCTGACTATTACCGCCGGCTGTTCTTGCAGGAGTATTATCACCAATATTGAAGCTGAACTTATGGTTGCTGCCGTCTTTAATCTGTACTTCAGTATTAACTGGATTTCCTTCTGTTTCGGTTTCATTATAAGCATTACCATTCTTTGTTCTTACAAAGTCTTCTACAGTTATAGTCATAGGATTAAGAGATGCAACATTTTCGTTTGCACCTCCACCAGTTCCAAGAGCTTTGTTAGTTGGATTTGAATTACTGAAGTCAGCAGTTGTATTCCAGCCATCATTAGCGGCATTTCTATAGAATACATCATAGGTATATGTAAGAGCACCGTTACCACCTATAATTTCTGGTGTGATTTCTACTTTGCCCTTTGCCTTAATTGCAGAAACAGGACTAGTACCAGTCTGCTCTGGGAATGTTGCTCTTGTTACCTTCTGGCTTCCCTGTTTTCCATTTACATAGAAGTTGCTGTATGTAGATGTATCACACTCACCAGCTTCAACAGAACCGTTACCATTTTCGTCTGTACCGATTGTCATACCGGCAATACGAGGAGCATTGTTCTTAACACTTGCATTGTACTTGTACTCAGATGCATTACCAGCCTTATCTATTGCTACAATATGTACTGTTACAGGACCGTCCGGAATGTTTTTAGATACGATTGCAGCATCCCAAAGCCAGCTTTGTCCCTGCTTGCTGAAGGTTTCTATGAGAAGATCTTTGTCATTATCAAGTGAGTTATTAGAATAATAACCGTAACCGTAACCCTTAGTTCTACTTGTAGTAGTACCGTTTCTGTCTGTACTGTCTACTACGCTTGCAATTGCACACAAAACTTGTTTTGCAGAAGTTTCATCCCCAGGCTTTCCAGAAATAGTCAGTGTATTACCGGTTATACCTGTAATCTTATAGATACCACCCTTAATCTTTACAAGACCACCAACATGAACATTCTTTCCAACTGAGCTTAATGTTACAGCCTGTCCAGAGATAGTTCCTGTTGTCTTTTCCCAGATAAGGTAATCTTCGTATACATAGTTGGTCTTCATTGTTCCAGGAGTATAGATTTCGCTTGCGAAAGAACCTGCACTTGCATAATCGATTATTGTATTACCAGTAGATACATCATCACTATCCTTGTTCTCGCAACTTATCATTACATCGAACAGGTCGTGAGTTACACTTACAACATTCTCTCCTGTTGTAGCTCCGTGTCCAGAATACTGTGTTTCATCAAGAGTCTTAATATTGTATTCTAGATCTCTTGTAAAGTAGAAGGCAATTCTTTCTACACCGGACTGAGTAACGCCACCCTCGTCATCTTCATTTGCTATAGCACCTAATGTATGGAAACCATTGTTGTCAATAATATCTTCATCAAGATAAACGTTGTTTCCAGAATGAATTATGACAGGTGCCTTGTTATCGTATTTTACAGAGAAGGTCTTTTCTACATATCCATCTGTATTAGCTCCTTCAATTGCTTTTATGCTTACACTATGTGTTCCAACCTCACCTTCTGAATCATTACCTATAGGTATTTGGAAATGATAATTATTTCCATTGTCTTGGAAATTGTCATGCTTTAGCGTAATTCCATCATTATTTCCAGTTCCTGTATAATCATCTCCCGCGTGTTCAATTATTAATACACTATTAACCCAAATCTTTTTAATACCAGAAGGATCATAAACATCTCCCTTAAGGAACCATTTACCCGTAATATCCATACCATCAGAATACTCAATTTCGTTGGCAATTGTTCCAGATGTCTGACTTCCGTCTGTACAAGCAACTCCATTCTTCAGATACTGAACAAGCTTAAGATCAGAAATTACAGGATTATCAGCATCAAGAATAATGGTCTGAGTTACAGGTAGAGACTTGTTTTTATTATCATCCGTAGCATAAATAATAAAGCCTATTGTTGTACTTCCTGCTAATTGTGTTACTGGATCCTTTTCTGGTGAATACTCAAGACTATTGTTAACGTTTGTATTCCAACTTGAACCTTGAACTTCAACCATAATACCATAATCACTATAGTTAGAAGTTACTGCTTCAATTTCTGCTAAAGTTTTTTCTGTATTTGTACTAATTTGACCAAGCTTATAACCATACTTACGCTTAGTTGCTTCTTCTTCTGAGTCTCCCTTCTTAGTGTTCATAAACGCAAGGTCTGTAGCATCGAAGGTTCCATCATTATCCTTATCTATCTGTACCCAAACATACTTTGCCTGTTCGTTATCTGTTGCAGTTCCGCTCAGACGGATTGTACCTCCAAGAGTTGGAGCTTCACCATTTTCGTTGTTTGCAGGATAAATAAGTTTAACACTAGGACGGTCTCCCTGTGGGTCAACCTTAACCTTCTTTGCAGCTGTAGAAGTATTTCCTACAGAGTCTACAGCCTTAAGCCAGAAGTAAAGGTCTGTTGGAGTACTATATGTACTATTAGCAATTTCTGCATCTGTAGTTATCTTCAAATAGTTTCCTGTAAGATACTTAGCAAATCTTTCTGTATGGTCATCGAAAGTTGTCTGATCATCAAAGTGTACATACCAGTTGAGAGTTGTTGTAAGTCCCTTTATTTCTGTCCATTCAGTTGCAAGAACTGTAGTACCATTCATGCGTTTTCCAGAATCTGCAGGTTTTACATTATCAGATACTGCATCATAGCGGGAAACTGCATAGTACAAGGTTGCATCACGGCTTTCTGAAGCAGCGGAAGTAGCAATATTACCGCGGATAGTTTCTGTTGTACCAATCAAAGCTGATGGATCCTGAATAGTAATTACCGGAGCAGAGTTATCAATTTCAACACTAATTGCTTCTGTAGTTGTTAAACCTGCACCATCAGTAATAACTACTGAAAGGTCTCTAACTTCAGTTATAGGAACATTATTTTCATCTTTATCAGGAATAGAGATTTCGTCAGTTGCCCATGGATGATAAGCAGCATTATTATAAGTTTCACTACATGTAAAGCTTACTTCACTACCACCAAAGGTTGATGTTACAGAAGCAATAGCGTTCTGATCAGCTGCCTCAAGCTTAATCTTTAAACCAGTGTATCTACCACCAAGAGTTACAAGACTGCTACTCCAGGCTCCAGGAGTCCAAGTTGAAACGTCATTCTCTGTAATCCAAGCACCCCACTTTCCGTATGTAGCATCTGAAGTAGCTTGTGTATTATAAATCTGATACTGCTTATTCTGTACTGAAGGAGATGTCTTATCTACCTTAAGTGTAAGCTCAACCTTACCATTTTCAATCTTATTTGTACCGTCTGTTAAGACTGGCTCGTTGAGTGCATTTGGAGTTGCTGCTGTATCTGTTTCAAATGTCTTTCCAGCCTTATCGGTTACCTGGAAGTAGAACGTACTCTGACCGTCTGCAATTCCTTCAATTGCAAAGTAGCCGCTGCCTGAAACTGGAGCAAGAGCTGTCCAGCTTTCTGCAGCTGCCAGCTTGTATTTCAGAGAAGTTACATCACCGTCATCATCACTTATAAGTCCAAGAATTGTATTTGTATTCTTGAGCCAGATTGGGTTTGTACCAAGATTGAGGTTTGTAAAGCGGATTACCGGTCTGTCTGTCTTCTGAGAAATTGTTACAGTCTGAGTATTTGCATTGCTTGCAGCATACTGTGAAGTTGTTCCTGAATTACCAGTGTTACCTGCTTCGTCTGTTGCAAGGGCTCTGAACATTACGTCGGCTTCATCAATACCTGCGAATGGAGCCTGTCTTGTATTAATCTCGTAGCTCCAGTTGTAAGGAGTGCTTCCAGATTTTGCAGCACCGTTCCAAGCAGTCCAGCTTGTACCACCATTTGTTGAGTATTCAAGAGCAATTGCTGTTAGAGAGTGTTCATCGCTTGCAGTTCCGCTTACAGTGATTATGCCGTTAACCTGAATACCTGCTGTATCATTATCTGCATCGGCAACTGTTCCAACCTTAGCCTCAGGATACTTGTTATCTTTCTGCAGCTGGAATGCTGTAAACTCTGCACTGTTGCCTGCATTATCTGTTACAGTTACGATTACATTAACCGGTGTTGTAACTGATGGCATGTCTTCAACAGGGATTGTGATTGAGTATGTACCTGTTCCAGTTGCCGCAATATTCTTTGTTACATTACCAATCTTTGTAAGAACTACGCTTGCAATACCACATCCGTTTGTATTATCTGTTGCTGTACCTGTAAAGGTTACTGTTTCCCTGCCGTTTACAAGCTTAATTCCTTCGAGTGCAGCTGCTTGTCCAGAACCTACCTGTACTGTTCCGAGTGTGAATGCTGTTGGAGCACCTGTATCTACGTTAACTGTGAGAGTATCGTTTGCAGGAGTTTTTGTATTTCCGGCATTATCTGTTACGCGGATATAGATTGTGTTTTCACCCTGTGCTGTACAAGAAATTGTTCCAACATAGTTGCTACCGCTTCTACTCAAGAGGTTCCAGCTTGTATTATCTGTAGAACATTCTATTGTAGAAACGCCTGAACCGTTAGCATCGCCATCACTTCCTTCAATTACAACAGGAATCTGACTTGTGCTGTACCATACGGTTGAGTTTATCTTGTGATATCTTGTATCAGTTTCTGCAATATCTACAGTTTTTGTACTTACAGTCGGTTTCTCAGTATCGTAAACAACTGTTCTACTCAAAGTAGATTCACGTCCGGCATTGTCTGTTGCCTTGATTGTGAAGGTATATTCATCGTCAGAAGCTGGAGTTATTTCTTGTAACCATGCACCTGCTGTTACTGCTGGATGATATGTTGAATCTCCTACAGTAATTGTTACAGGATTTGTTGAAGCAATACCAGAACCACTATCACTTGCAGTTCCGCTCAGAGTGAATGCAGTATTCTTATACTGAGTACCAGCACCAATTCCACTTTCTGTAAGGGTTGGGTTAGTTATATCAACCTTAACTGTTGCACTGATTATCTGTGCACCTGTTGTTACCTTTCCGTTAGTATCTACGGCCGCAACGTAAAGTTTCTTGCCTGCTGAACCGGCTGTCTCATCACCTGCTACAGTAAAGCTCCAGCTTGTTGAACCGTCTGCCTTTGTCCAGCCTGTCCAAGAAGAATCTGTCTTTGTGTTTGTTGAAGGTACTGCCGGCATTGAAGCTGCACCATATGAGTACCATACAGCATATGTACCTGAAGCATCTTCTGAAGAACCGTTTACCTTAACAGAAGCTGCATTCTGCCATGTTGAAAGGTCTGGAGATTTAACTTCTATTGCAGGAGCTGTTGTATCAAGAAGAATGTTACGTCTTACTGTGTAGTTCTTACCAACAAGGTCAGTTGCAGAGATTGTATATTCGTACAGACCATCTGCCTGACTTGCAATAGTTACTGTTACATAATCGTTTGCATCTGCTGAACTCTTAGTAAATCCTGTAAAGTCAGCATTGTCCTTCTTCATTGTAACAACAGGATTATCAGCTGCAAGTCCGTAAGATTCCGTTACCTTATACTTGAATGTATAAGCGCCGGTCTTAGTCTGAGTCATACTTTCAGCAAGTGCTGCTCCGTCTACAACTGTTTCAATATCAGGAGCGTTCATATCTACGTCGAAGTACTGTGTTGCAGGAGTTGTAGAAACGTTACCTGCATTATCTACTGCGTAAACTACGAGTCTGTAGCGGCCTTCACAGATATGATCACTGTCGCTTGCTGTTGTTCCTTCATTCATTGCCTGAGAGAAGAACCAGTTTGTAGTATTAGAAGCCTTAGTAAAGCCGAGTCCTGTCCAAGATGTGTCAACTGTTGTGCTTGCAGTAGGAGCTGCAGGAACATCACCGTCACGTACAATAATCTTATACCATACGGCATTAACATCTGTTGAACCGTCGTGGTTATCTGAAGCAGTTCCTGCAAACCTGTTGCTTACTACGCTTATTGCATTCAAGCCTGTATTTGCGTTTTCATTAACAGGATTTGTAATTGCTATAGTAGGAGCTGTCTTGTCTATTGTTGCCTTTACAGTCTTTGATACTGTCTTAGCTGTTGATTCTGGAATACCTGTAACTCCAGCGTTATCTGTTACAACAACTCTGTATGTGTAAGTACCGGAAGCAAGATCATTTCCTATAAGAGTTGTAGATGTTGATGTTGCACTTCTTGGAAGTCCTGTAATAGACCAGGAAGCTGTCTGATTTCCAGAGAGAGTCTGAAGAAGAACTTCACCTCCAGTTCCAATCTTCTGGTAAATCTTAATATCCTTTACACCATTTGTATCTGATGATGTACCGCTCAATGCAAAGTTTCCGTTTACGTTGAAGATAGGATCATTATCAGAGCTTATTGCAAGTGCAGAACCACCCTCTGGAGTGTATGTTGAAACTGCCAGTGTAGGAGCTGCCTTATCGTATACAAAGTTCTTTGTAGATACTTCACTTACAAGTCCTGATTCATCAGTTGCACGTACGTGGAGAGTCTTTTCACCTTCTTTTGCAAATACACCAGTATAAACTCCTTGAGTTCCAGTTTCATGTTTATAATCATCATAAGCTACTACTGCACTCCAGTCTTCCTGACCTGTCGCATCTATCCAGCCTGTTGCAGTTGATGTTGCTGTTGTTGAATTAACTGCTGCAACACCACTGTTTGTAATCTGAACTTCAATCTTCTTAATTCCAGAATCAAGAGAATTGCTGCCTGTTGTTCCAGCGTTCTTGTTATAATCCTTTGCAGCACCGCTGAATCTGAATGAAGAACCCTGTGTCTGAGCTGTTGTTGGAACAACTGAAGATGTTACAACTGGTGCATGCTTGTCTATCCAGATGTTCTTGTTAGGTGCTTCTGCACTTCGTCCAGAAACATCGTATGCTGTAATCTTAAATACGTGGTTGCCTTCAGTGAAGCCAGCCCAATCTGCTTCTGTAAATGTAAGAGTCCAGGTTGTTGCTGTTGTAGCTGAAACTGCATCTTCAATATTACCAGTATAAGTAATCTGAGTATTTGTAGCAGAATCAGACCTATAAACCTTGTTGCCATCTGTTGTATCCTTAACTTCTATGTACTTAAGTTTATATGTATCGTAAGCAGTACCTGTAAGAGTAAATGCTCCGTTTACATATCTTGCTACTTCATCTGTTTCTACAATTACAGGATCATCTTTATCGTAATAGAATGTCAATACTTCTGTTTGTGTTGAATTACCAAGTTTATCTTCTACTCTGAACTGTAAGTTCATTTCACCCTGAGTTGTTCCAAGATCAAGTGCCTGCTGGAATGTAGTTCCATTTACATATTCCGTTGGAATCCAATCACCCCAGTTTGCAGAGTTCTTAAATCTGTATTCAAGCTTACTGTTAACAGCTGGTGATGTAGATTTACCTTGAATACCAACACCATTTTCTGTTATTGAAACAACTGCATTTACTTTAGATGTATCAAAGTTACCGTTTTGAGAAGGTTTTGTTATTGTAAGTTCAGGTGCCTTTTCATCTCTATAAGTGCTATAGGTGTTTTCAGTTTCTTTACCAACAAAATCAGTTGAAACAATTTTGAGAGTCTGGTACTTTCCATCGTTCGTATGAGTTTTTCCATCACCTGTATCGATATCTTTATAGAACAACGAAGCTGGAATAGTCCATGAAGTTCCATTCTTTACTACTGATGTTGTTACGTCAGTTCCATCAATCCAATATGTAACGGTTGGAGTTTCTCCGTAAGTATCTTCATTCTTTGTTATTGTACCGCTTAAATCACCACTGAAGTAATATGTATTTCCACTTGAAATACAGTTTCCATTAGTTGTTATTGCAGTTGTGAGTTCTGGAGCATTCAAATCAATATAGAATGATACAGTGTTGTCAGCAGATTCGTTGCCTGCTTTATCTACAGCTTTAAAGTGTAAAGTCCAATAACCTTCACAAAGCTTTCCATTTGCCAAATCTGGAGTAGTTCCACTTACAAAGTTTCTGCTAATATTCCAGTTACCGCCTGTAGATGAAACCGTTGTCCATGCTGATGGAGTGTCTCCATATTTAGCGAATGCATAGCTGTAGCTTGCAAGACCAACTGCACCTGTACCAGTATCATTTACAGTACCAGTAAAGTTATCCATGTTTCCAGAACGATAATTCTCTTTAGCCTGATCTTCTGTTGGTTTTGTAAATGTAATTACCGGAGGTGTAATGTCAATGCCTACAATAATATCTTTTGTAGTTTCCTTTCCTGCCAAGTCTGTTACAGAAATAGAATATGTGTAATTACCTGAATCACACAATGTAACTGTAGGATCTGAAGGTTTACGAGGTAAATCTCCAATGCTCCAAGTTCCATCTGCAGAATTATAAGTAATACCACTAATACTTATAGTTGAACCATCATCTTTCTTTTGGGTAATTGAAATAGAACTTGTACCGTCAAAGCCCCAGTCATCACTTACAGAACCAAACATCTTAAATACCTTGCTTACAGCAAAGTCTGAAGTCTGTTCGATTGGATCTCCGTAAGAATATGGAGATGCATCATTGGTTGCAACTTTATAAGATGTCAATTCAACTGTAGGACTTCGTTTATCGTATACAATTGATTCTGTTGACCACTCACCTATGTTACCAGCATTATCTATAGCTCTTGCTTTGATAGTTTTATTACCAGAAGCAGTAAATACACCATTTGTAACATCTGTGAAGGTTATACTCTTATACCAGCTTGTTGTACCAGACATCTTTATAATTGAAGATTCATTTGTACTGTCATTGTCCATGAACAGAACTTCTACTTCTTTAATTCCAGAAGTTGCATCGCTAGCAGTACCTTGGAACAAGAATGCAGAGCTTTGTGTTTCCTTTGCATCTGGAACTGTAATACTTGCGATTGTAGGTTTTACTTTATCAACAGTAAATGTTTCTTTTGCTGTTGCAGCCAGCTCATTCTTCCTATTAACATCATCTATTACAACTACTGTTATTTCATGTTGTCCATCTGTCAAATCATTTGCTGCAAATGTCTTACTCCAAGTAACAGGCGCTGTTTCTGTTGCCAAATTAAGAGCCTTTGAAATTGTAATTTCATTTGTGTTATTTGTTGAATAAGTAACCTTGTTACTTCCGTATGTATCAATAATCTGAATCTCTTTAAGCTCATTGGTATCATAAGCTGTACCTTCAATGATAAAGCTTTCATCAGTTTTGTAGTACGTATTCAACTTATTAGAAGTTTTTGCTAGCTGAGGAACATCTCTATCGTATGAGAACGTTGTTTTTTTAATATCACTCTCATTTCCAAGTCTATCTGTTGCTTTAATAAACAGTGTTACAGAACCTTCTGTGTCATAAGATAATTCTTGTGTCCAGTACGAACCACCGGCATAAGAACTAAATGATTGCCAAACGGCATCATTATCCGGGATTCCATCTTTATTTTCATCTTTTGTAGTATATTTGAATCCACTTGCCATAAGTCCAATACCAGCCTCATCTACACCACCCTGTGCAGTCAAAGAAAGTGTTGTTTCTCCCTGCTTACCAGTAAAGAACTCTCCGTCTGTAGGACTAGAAATTGTAATATCAGGGGCTGTTGTATCATAATATACAGATATCTTTGACTCTGTTGTCTTACCAGCTGTATCAGTTGCTATAAAGGTAATAGTCTGGATTGTATCTTTTATACCATCTGCATTGAATACTGTGTTAGGGATTGACCAGGTTGTTTCAGTTATTTCTGCTGTTACAGGTGACATACCAACTTTAACCTTAATAGCAGGACTATCCATTCCAAGAGTATCTGAATAAGACAATGGACCTGTAATATTATCTCCATTAAAGTAGAATATACTATTCTTTTCAATACATTTAGCATTTGTTGTTGTTTCAACTGTCAAGCTTGGAGCAGACATATCTACATCAAACTCGCGTGCTGTTACATTTGAAACGTTTCCTGCATTGTCTACTGCGTATACGTAAATGTTGTAACCAAGTTTTTCTTCATATGCAGTACCAGTAACTCCCTTAACCTTGAAGCTAGGATATGCATTCCAGCTTGTGGTTGAGTTTGCTTTTGTGAAGCCTTTATCTGTCCAAGTATCTTCGATGAGTGTTGCACGGAGAGATACTGTCTCAGAGGTTGGTGAAGGTACGTCTTCTGCTGCAGGAGCAGATGTGTCTATCAAATAGTAAACAGCTGCAATACCATTAGCATCACTAGATTTTCCATCGAATCTGAAGCTAGTTTCTGAAATTGCATTAACACCCTTCTTTGCATCGACTGCTGGTGTAGTTATTTCTACTGTTGGAGGATCAAGGTCTACAATTATATCGTATGTAATTGAAGAAACCTCGTGGTCAACATCGTCTGTAACTATAAACTGATATGTATATGTTCCGCTTACAGGTGTTGCATTGTTCAAAGGAACCTTTATATTATAATTGACAGTTTCATTGCTTACATCTGTTAATTTTGTTTCGCTTGCTGTTGTTGTTGTTCCAGATGTTGGAACTTTTGTTTCATTAATAACAAGGCTCTTAAGCTTATATGTATCTTTTATTCCTACCTTTAATGTAAGTCCATCAGAAGACATAAACTGCTTAATAGTTGTTGTATCTACGGTAATTGTAGGATCAGCCTTATCATAAGTGAACGTCTGAGCTGTTGTTGATTGTTCGTTTCCAGCATTATCTATTGCTTTAACGGTTACTGTCTTTACGCCCTGTGTAGCGAAAATCTGGCTCCAAGAATTAGCTGTTCCGTCAAGGTCGCCTGTTGTAGCTGTATCTGCATAAGTTACCTTAGCCGACCAGTTTTCGGTACCGCTTGCCTTTACAGTTCGGCTGTATCCATTGCCTGAAATTGTAAGCTGTATTTCCTGAATACCAGAGGTTGCATCGCTTGCACTTCCTGTGAATGTGAATGAGCTACCCTTTGTATCGTCTTTTCCAGGAAGAGCACTGTCAAGAAGCTGTGGGATTGTAGGTTTTTCCTTATCTACGGTTACCTCAATATCAGCTTCTTTTTTCTGACCAGCTTTATCTGTAGCTGTAACCGTAAACTTATGGAATCCATCTGTAAGAGAAGAGATTGTGTATTCTTTTTCCCATTTCTTTGAAGATGCATTATAAGTAACTTCTGTATTGCTTGCACCAAGAGAATCACTTATTGTTACGCTATCAATTCCATTGACATCTTCTGCACTTCCACTAAGAGTAAAGCCTGTTCTTCTTGCTGTGTTTTCACCAGTTGCCTTATCAGAAATACTAATACTAACTGTTGGTTTATTCTTGTCTACCCAGAAGGTAGCTTTTGAAGTACCTTCATGACCAAGAATATCTTTAGCATACATATAAATGTACCAGGTTCCTTCATGGAGCTGACCTGTTGTTGAAGATGTACCAGATACCAACGTCATTTCTGAAGTTGCCCAGCTTCCATTGCTTGATGAAGTAGTATTCCAACCAGTTCCTGAGCTTCCGTTAGACAATATTTGAGCATCTGTATAATTTTCTTGTGTAATCAAATATCTGCTTGTAAGTATATTATCATCATTTGACAGTCCGCTGAAAATATATTTATCACTACTTAATGTAATTGTTCCACTTTCAACTGGCTCCGGATTTGTTACTGCAGGAGCAGGTGCTATTGTATCATAAATTACAGTAATTGAATGAGTGTTTACATTTCCTGCCTTATCTTCAATTCTAAGCGTATATGTATGAGTTCCATTTGTTGTATTTCCTTCAAAACTCCAGTTTTTATCTGTCTTGACGATTGCAGGAATTGTTCCATTTGAACTCAAAGTTACTTTTGTATTATCGTAGTTTTGTTCTTCAATTACACCACTGATTGTATATGCTTCTTTAGCGTAATATTTTCCGCCATCGGTCAAAGTTGCATTTGCTGCTGTTATTGTACTTCCGTCGGCATTATAAAGAGTTCCACTTGCTTTGAGTAATGATGATGTTGGCAAAGTATTGTCAATTGTAAGACTGTATGTACCTGAAGTATTGACTTCTTTTATGTTTCCAGCTTCATCTATAGCTGTAACAACAATTGTGTATTCGCCGTCTGGAAGATTGTAATTAGTATTCCAAGTCCAGTTGCCTTCTGAATCTGGAGCTACAGTCTTAGTCACTGCATTACCGTTTCTTGTATATGCTGTACCATCCTTATACAAAGCAATTGTAGTAGACTTAAGGTTTTCATCAGATACTGTTCCACTAAATATAGGGTTCTGATCCTTAGTCCATCCGCTGAATGGAGTAACAGTTACATCTGGAGCACTTGTGTCTACAAGAATAGTTCTTGTAATATAGTTTGTTTTTCCAACCTTATCTTTTGCAGTTACAGTAATTGTTTTTGTACCATCTGCAATATAATTATCAGCAGTAGAATTACCAGAACCTACAACAAAACTCTGTTCCCAAGTACCATTTGTAACGTTTGTATTAATTGTTTCCTTTGCACCTGTGATAGTAATAGCTGCTGTTCCTGTTGCAAGTCCGAAGGTATCGCTAGCTGTACCGCTGATTGAGAAGTTTCCTTTTGCATTTGTAGGAGCAGTAGTTATTGCTACACTTGGTACAGTCATGTCTACGTCGAATCTGCTTTCTGCTCTATTAGAAACATTTCCAACATTGTCTACTGCGTAAACATAAATCTTGTAGTTACCTTCGCCAAGAGTTGTACCTTCTGTTTCTTCAGCTTTGAATGCCTGGCTTGTACTCCAAAGAGTATTTCCAGCTGTTGCAGATTGCCAGTCTTCACCACTCCAGGTTGCATTTCCTGTAGGTTTTGTTGGTGCTGTTATGTCTGATGCAAGAATCTTATACCAAACAGCCTGAACACCTGTTCCTATGCTGGCTTCGTTGATTGAGCCAGAGAAGCTGAATGAGGTTTCACTTATAGCACTTGTATTTATTCTTGCTTCGTTTGCCGGTGTTGATACAGCAATTTCCGGAGCATTTGTGTCTACTATTACAGTTTTAGTTTCTTTTGTTGTTTTATCTGCTATATCTGTTGCAGTAATTGTAAATGTATGTGTTCCGTCAATCAGATAACCATCATCAGTATTGTTAGTTGAGCCTACCTTAAATGTTTGATTCCAGTTTGTTCCGCTTGCTGGAGTTACTGTCCAATGTCCCTTTGGATTACTTGCGTTGCTATCTGTAATTACAACCGATGTAAGTTTATTAGTGTCGCTTGCTGTTCCACTTAATGTAAATTCTTCGTTTGTCTGAGCTACAACAGCACCTACATTTAATGTAGGGTTCTTCTGGTCAATCCACATATACTTACTTACAACTGATGCACTTTCATTACCAGACTTATCTGTTGCCTTAACAAACAAGAACCACTGTCCTTCGCTAAGCTTATCGCCTTCTGGTGTTGTTCCTTCACTCATAAGCTCTTTGTTGAAGTTCCAGTTTAATTCTTCGTTTGAAACAGTTGTTGCAGTAACATCTGTCCAAGCAGTTACATCATTAACTGTTGGAGCTGTATTACCAGTTTTTTGAATAAGTGCATAGCTGTATCTTGCAAGTCCAACTCCACCAGCATTATCTTTTGCTGTTCCTCTGAATACGTAAGAAGTTCCATTTACTGCATTTGTTGCACTAATATTATTAGGAGCAGTAATTTCTACTGTTGGTCCATCAATATCAATAGTTACTGTTGTTTTAGCAGTATTTTCTTTTCCAGCATTGTCCTTTACTTTAAGTGTATAAACGTATTTACCAGAAGCAAGAGCTGTTGTATTTGTATTATCTGGATCACGTGGAAGACCTGTGATTGTCCAGTTTCTATTATTACCTGTCTGTCCTGATGGTAAGGTTATTGTCTTTTCTTCACCATCATCTTTTTTCTGCGTTAATGTTATTGTTTCAAAATCCCAGTCATCTGTTGCTGTAGCACTAAGAGTAAATGCAGCATTACCAGTACCAGTTGCTACATTACTTGAAATTGAAGCATTAGGTGCTCGTGTATCATACTTAAATGTCTTTGTTATCCAAACACTCCAGTTGCCGGCATTATCCTGTGCTCTTGCCCATACAGTCTTGTTTCCTGATGTTGAGAATTCATCAGCAAATGTAAGAGAATATGTCCAGGTACCTGTTCCTGTTGCCTCACGGATATTAGCTGTATTTGTCTCTGGATCTGCAAATGCAAGCTGTACTTTTCCTACACCAGAGGTTGCATCTGTTGCACTACCAATAAACTTATAAGAACCAGACTCTGTTTCATCTACTGAAGGTAGAGGGAACGGAGATGTCTCTGTATCTGTTATTACAGGTCTTACAGTATCAACCATAACAGTATATGTTCCGTCTGCTGTTCGGCCTGCTACATCGTAAAGCTTTACAAGAATTGTATGGCTTCCGTCTGCAAGGTCATTTCCTTGTCCTACAGTAAATGTATGATTCCAATCTGAAGATTTTGGATGTGTAGCAAAGTTAATTGTAATAGGTTCACTCAGAGTGCTTTCTGTAATTTCAACTTTTTCAAGAGCATTTGTATCACTTGCTGCTCCGCTCAAAATTATACTTTCTTTTGCATATGTAGCTGTATTTGCAATTGTTAGAACAGGAGGATTCTTATCATATACAAACGAAACTGTCTGAACTTCTCCTATGTGGTTAAGCTTATCTGTTGCACGTACTTTGAGTGTTACTTCACTATCATTTGTTAATGTCAGATTCTGTTCCCATTCGGTTGCAGAAATATTTCCGCTATTAATTGCTGTCCAATCACTTTCTGTTGGATTAGCTTTTGTTGTATATTCAATTCTCTTTATACCAATTCCAGCTTCGGTAAATGTTCCTCTAGCATAAGTTGATGCTGCAATAATACTTGAACCTGCAACAGGACTAGTAATTGTCATAGTCGGTGCTGTTGTATCGTAAACTACAGTAATTGTATATTCTGTAACGTTTCCAGCAAGGTCAGTAATACTGAGAGTATACTCGTATTTTGCATCCTCAGAAGTAATACCTAAGAAGCTCCAGTTCGTGTTGCCTGTACCATTCTTTGTTAATGTAGGTGATGCTACTGTTTCACCATTCTTCTTTGCAGTAAGTGTTACTTTCGAAGCATCATAATTAGACTCCGTAATAACACCGCTGATTGTGTATGCTGCTTTTGCGTAATAAGTTACGCCATTTGTTAGCGTTGTATCACCAGAAGCTTCATTTATTGCAGCTCCTTCAGCATTATAAAGAGTTCCGTCTCCTGCTTTGAGTAATAATGTTGAACTTGGGTTCAAAGCATCATACCAGAATGAAAGTGTTTGAGATGTACTATTTCCAAGCTTGTCTACAACCTTAACTACAAGGTCCTTATGTCCTTCTTCTCCTATTGCAGCTGAACCTAAACTAGCACTCCAGTTCATTCCACTAAAGGTTGCCGGTGTTGTAGGAGTAACATCAGTTGTTCCATAAGGTGCTATTGCATAGTAAACCTTATCGACACCAATTCCACTTGCATCACCAGCAGTTCCGCTTATATTCAAAGACTGTGTTCTTATTTGAGCAGCAATTGGTGTTACTGTTAATGTAGGTGCATCGTTATCATATAATACAGAGATTTCCTGTGACGTTGTTTTACCAACAGAATCTTGAGCTGTAATCTTTACTTTCTGAATAGTACCTGCGGTAAACTTTCCAACTGGAATAGACCATGTTGTTTCTCCCAAAGCTGTATTGCCAGTTACATCAGTTCCATCAACTTCAACCTTTATTGGTGAAGAAGCCATTCCAAGAGAATCTGTATAATACATAGATCCTGTAAGTGCTGTTTTATTAAAGTAATATACATTATTTTGTAGCTTACACTTTTCGTCTGCGTCTGCCTTTACGTTATTAAGTGTTGGATCCTTCATATCAACATCGAATACTTTAGAATCCGCTGTAGATACGTTACCTGCCTTGTCTACAGAACAAACGAATATCTTCCAGTTACCTTCTTCAATACCTGAACCGATTGTGTCACCTTTTTCCTTGAAAGCTTGAATTGCATTCCATTCAAACTTATTATTTTCGTCCCTTGTTGTACTAACCTCTGCCTTAGTCCATCCATACCAAGGTGCTGTTGATGTTGCTGTATCATTATTAAGTGCACTCTGTCCTGATGAAGGAATTGTTACTGTTGATGTATTTGCTGTTTCAATTCTATACCAAACTGCATCTATTTGATTTGCTTCTGTTATTTTTCCAGTAAACTTATAGTTCTTTTCATTAACAGCATTTATGCCTGTTTTTACAGTATTATCTGCTGGTGTAGTTATTTCTACTACAGGTTTTGATGTATCAACAATTGTTGTGTATTCCTGTTTAACCTCATGTCCAACATCATCTTCAAGCTCAAATACATAATTATATGTTCCTTCAGAAGGAGATTTGTTATTAATAGGAACTTTTAAGTCTGTTGTGTTATATGTTTTTGCAGTTACATCTATATTCTTGCTGTCTGTACTTGTTTCTGTTCCATTTATGTGAGTTTCCTTAATTCTCAGCTGTTTTAACTTATAAGAATCACTTGCATTTAATGTAATCTTAAAGCCTTCACTTGGCATATATTTAAGTACCGTGCTATCTGTAATATTAAGTACAGGATCTTTTTTATCAAATGGGAACGTATCTGTTATTGTTGTTGTATTACCTGCTCCATCTGTTGCAGTTACTCTTACTGTCTTAATGCCTTCTTCTGCAAATACCTGGCTCCATGAGTTTGCAGTTTCATCAAGATCGTCTGAAGTTTCTTCATCTGTGTATGTTACCTTTGCCGACCATTCTGTAGTTCCGCTTGCATTTACAGTCTTTGAGTTTCCATCTTCATCTAAGATTGTAAGCTTAATATTTGTTATTCCATTTCTATCGCTTGCTTTTCCGGTGAATGTAAATGAACTACCTTTTGTATCCTCTTTTCCAGGTTTTGTTGTAAGCTCGGGAGCAGGATCTGTCTTGTCGACTGTTACTTCAACAGAATCTTCAGATGTCTTTCCTACTGTATCTGTTGCAGTTACTGTGAACTTGTGTACACCTTCGTTGAGTTCTGCTGCTGTATATTTCTTGCTCCAACTTCCGTCTGCTTCGAATGTACTTATTGTTACATCTGCGGCTCCGGTTTCTCCGCCTGTTACTGGGGTAAGTACGTCGTGGATTACAAGGCTTGTTACACCGTTTACATCAGTTACCTTACCGCTGATTGTTACGTCTCCACTTGTTGCCCTTGTTCCTGTAAGCGTTCCGCGGACGAGATCTGTTATTGAAGGTGCATCCTGATCTGCCCAGAACGTTCTCTTTGTTGTTGCTTCATAGCCGAGTACATCCTTTGTATAGATGTATACATACCACTTACCTTCGTGTATCTTGCCTGTCTGTGCTGTTTTGCCTGGGATGAGGCTTCCTACGCTTGACCATGTTCCGTTCGATGCTGTTGCATTTGTCCAGCCTGTTCCTGCCGATCCGTTTGTCTTTATCTGTGCTTCTGTATAATCGTCCTGTGTTATCAGGTATCTGTTGATGAGGATGTTTGCATCAGTTACCTGTCCGCTGAACGTATATTTACTTCCACCAATTGAATTGAGCGCACTTACGCTGAAGTCTACTGCCGGTGCAGTTACGGTTGCTACAGGATCTGTTGTATCGAAAATTACTGTTATGTTGTATGAAGTCTGATTTCCGGCCTTGTCTACGATTGTAATTTCGTACAAGTATGTACCGTCTGTTGTTGTTCCAGCAAAGCTCCAGTTTCTGTCTGCATTTGTTGTGAATGCTTTTGTACTACCGTTTTCTTTGAGCGTTACTTTTGCAGTTGTTCCGTTTGCTTCGTAGTTATCCTCTGTAATTACACCACTAATTGTATATGATGCATTTGCATAGTAGGTTCCGCCATCTGAAACCGTATTTGTTGTTGTTCCGTCTGCTTTGTACAGCGTTCCGCTATTTAATGCAAGTTCCGCTGTAGGAGCTGTCTTATCAACAACAAATATATAGTTTGAATCACCTGCTGTATCAACAGTTGTTTCTGTATCAACTGTATCTTTTGCAGTTACCTTAAGTGTATATTCTCCTTCTGCCAGGTTGTATACGTTCCAGGTCCAGTTACCACTTGCATCTGGAGTAAGGTTACTTGTTTGTACTGGTGTTGCGGTTCCTTCTTTATAAAGCTCTGCTACTGTACTTACAAGATAATCATCCTTTGAAGTTCCTCTAAATACATAGTTTTCTGAGCTTGTATACTCATTAAATGTACCGATTGTAACATCTGGTGGTGTCGTATCTACGATTACCGTTCTTGTTATGGATGTTGTCTTCTGTGCCTTATCCTTTGCTGTGAATGTAAACGTTTTTGTTCCGTCTGCTATATAATTATCTGCAGAAGAATTGTTTACTACAAAGTCTTTAGTCCATACACCGCTGTCATTTACAGAAACATTCCAGGTCTTTGTTTCATCACTAATTGTTACAGCATTTGTTCCAGCTAAGAGTCCAAAGGTATCGCTTGCGGTTCCGCTGAGTGTAAAGCCTGTTTTTGTCTTTACTACTGTTGATGTATCTGTAATGTCTGGTGTTTTCATATCAACATCAAACTCGCGTGTTGCTGCTGTTGAAACGTTACCTGCCTTGTCTACTGCGCATACATAAATCTTGTAGTTACCTTCTTCTATACCGTCGCCAGTAGTTCCCTTTGCCTTGAACTGCTGAGTTGCATTCCAGTTAGTACTTCCTGCATTTCCGCTTGTCCAGCCATTCCAGGTTGCGGCATTCAAAGCATTTTCACCAGATGCTGGTACTGAAGGTTCTGATTCCGTTCTTGCCAATATCTTGTACCATACTGAGTGTACGCTGTTTGCTTCATTTATAGTTCCTGCAAATCTGAAGTTTGCTTCATCTATTGCATTTGTATCTTTCTTAGCAGTATTTCCGGTATCTGCAACTGGATTTGTTACTGCTATTTCAGGTGCGGTTGTATCTACCATTGTTGTCCAAGTCTTTGACTTAACTTCGTGTCCAGCATCGTCTGTAAGTATAAGCTGATAAGAATAAACACCGTCTGTTGGAGTTACATTATTAAGAGGTACACGCTGTGTAAAGCTGTATTCTTTTTCTTGAGCTGGTGTTGGAGTAGCAGGCAATAATTCATAGCCATTTTCTCCAGAAGCTGTTGTTGGATCACTATCTTTCTTTTCTATAAGCTTAAGACTTCCAAGCTTGTAGGAATCTGTTACCGTACCAGTGATTGTAAAGCCTGTTGAAGGCATATATTCTATAATTCCAGATTCATTAACAGTAAGTGTAGGATCTGCAACATCATATTTAAATGTTGTTGTTGTTTCTTTTGTCTTACCTGCACCATCTGTTGCCTTTATTGTTACCTGTTTTGGTCCCTGAATTGGAGCTGTAGAAGTTCCAAATACAGTTGTCCAGGTTGAATCGGTAAATGTAACTCTTGAAGACCAGTTTGTTGTTCCGCTTGTTGTTACGGTTTTTGTTTTTGTTGAATCTTCAACATCTGCGATTGTAAGCTCAACCTTTGCAATTCCAGAGGTTGCATCGCTTGCGGTTCCTGCAAAGGTGAATGCGCTTCCCTTTGTGTCGTCCTTATCTGGTGTACCGCTTAAAACAGGAGCATTTGGATCTGTCTTATCGGTTGTAACAGAAATTGATGTATTATAGGTCTTTCCCGCTGTATCTGTTGCAGTAATTGAGAACTCGTGTATACCGTCTTTAAGGTCTGTTATTGCATAAGTGTGAGTAAAGCTACCATCTGTACCAAGCTCTGTAGCTGGGATTGTAACCTCTGCAACACCAGTCTCTCCTGGTATTGTTGGTACAAAAATATCTCTAATAACTAATCCTGTTACACCATTAGCATCTGTTGCCTTTCCACTAATTGTTACATTGGTGTAAGTAGCTGTTGTTCCACTTAATGTGCCTCTGCTTAAAGCTGTAATAGAAGGATTTGCCTGGTCTATCCAGAATAATCTCTTATCTGTTACTTCGTGACCTAAAATATCTTTTGCATAAATGTATACGTACCACTTACCTTCATGCAGCTTACCTGTTTCCGGAGCTGTTCCAGAAATTAACTCTTTAGGTCTTGCCCAGGTTCCGTTTGATGCTGTTGCTTTTATCCAGCCATTTTCTTCTGCATTTGCGGCACCACCATTAGACTTAATTTGTTCATCTGTATAGTCCGCCTGAGTAATTAAGTATCTTTCAAGAAGGATTCCTGCTGTTGCATCTTCTGCCTTACCACTAAAGGTAAATGATTCACCCTTCAAAGAATCCTGACCACTTGCATCTACAGCTGGTTCTGTTACAGCTGCTGTTGGTGCTACTGTATCGTAAACAACAGTAATTGTGTATTCTGTTACGTTTCCTGCCAAATCTACTAAATTAAGCTTATATTCGTATTCTGCATTTTCAGAGGTTATTCCTGCAAAGCTCCAGCTCTTACTTGCAATTCCGCTGAGTGTTGGAGCAGTAACTGCAACTCCATTCTTCTTAGCAGAGAAGGTTATCAAAGAAGAATCGTAATTTACTTCTGTAATGTCACCACTGATTGTATAAGGTGTGTCTGAATAGTATTTTCCATTATTTGCAATTGTACTTGTGGTTGTTCCATCTGAAATGTAAAGAGTTGTACCGTCTGGTTTTACAAAGCTTGTAGTTGGTTTTGTTATATCAACAACAAGCTTATAGCTTGAATCACCAGCTGTATTAACAGTTGTTACTGTATCAACTACATCTGTTGCAGTTACCTTAAGAGTATAATTTCCTTCTGTAAGATTATATACATTCCAGGTCCAGCTGCCTTCTGCATCTGGAGTAAGATTTCTTGTTTGTACAGGAGTTGTTGCTCCATCCTTAAAGAGTTCTGCAACTGCTGACTGAAGATTTGTTTCTACTACGGTTCCACTGAATACATAGCTCTGTACATTCTTATATTCATTAAAGCTTCCAATTGAAACTACAGGAGCAGTTGTATCTACTGTTATTGTTCTTGTTACTGTGGTTATCTTTTGAGCTTTATCTTTTGCTGTAATTGTAAAGGTTGGTTTTCCGTCTGCTATATAGTTTTCAGCAGAAGAATTACTTGAGCCAACTACAAAGTCTTTTGTCCATTCACCGTTACTATTTACAGAAACACTCCAAGTATGGGTTTCATCACTGATTGTTATTGCATCTGTTCCAGCTAAGAGTCCAAAGGTGTCGCTTGCAGTTCCGCTAAGAGTAAAGCCTGTCTTTGTCTTTACGACAGTTGACGTATCTGTAAGACTTGGATAAGTCATATCAACATCGAACTCGCGTACTCCAGCTGCAGAAACGTTACCTGCCTTATCTATAGCGTATACATAAATCTTATAATTGCCTTCTTCTATACCGTCGCCTGTAGCTCCCTTTGCTTTAAAGGCTTGCGTAGCATTCCAAGCTGAAGATCCAAGATTTGCAGAAGTCCAGCCGTCCCAGGAAGCTGGGTTCAAGGCTGCAACACCAGATACATTGACTGTAGGTGCTGCTGCACCGATAGGAAGAATCTTGTACCAGATTGAGTGAATTGTGTCTTCTGTTGTGTTAGGATCTGAAACAGTTCCGCTGAATCTAAAGTTTGCTTCGTTTATTGCATTTGTATTTTTCTTTGCTGTATTTCCTGTATCAGAAATAGGATTTGTTACTGCTACAGTTGGAGGTGTTAAGTCTACTTTTGACGTATAGGTCTTTGTTCTAACTTCATTATCTGCACCATCTGTAAGTACAAGCTGATAAGTGTATATTCCGTCTGTAAGAGTTGTATTATTTCCAAGAGGTACATGCTGTGAGAAGTTTGCTGAAGTTGTAGCATTTGCTGGTAATAATTCATAACCATTTTCTCCAGAGGCTTCTGTGGCTATTCCGTCTTTCTTTTCTATAAGCTTAAGGCTCTTAAGCTTATAAGAATCGCTTACAGTTCCTGCAATATAGAAGCCTGCTTCTGGCATATATTCAGTAATTCCGCTTTCATTTACAGTATATGTAGGGTCTGCAACATCATATATAAAGATCTGAGTAGCTGTATTTTCCCAACCGGCACCATCTGTTACTTTAACTGTTACGCGTTTTGTTCCCTGAATTGGAGCTGCTGTAGTTCCGAATACAGTTGACCAAGTTGTATCATTATATGCAACTCTTGAAGACCAGCTTGTTGTACCGCTTGTAGTTACAGTTTTTGTTTTTGTTGGGTCTGCAACATCTGCAATTGTAAGTTCAACCTTTGCAACTCCAGAGATTGCGTCGCTTGTAGTTCCTGTAAAGGTGAATGAAGTTCCCTTTGTATCTTCTTTATCTGGTATATTATTAATAGTTACTGTAGGTATAACAGTATCTTTAATTACCTTAAACTTAACGCTTTCTTTTCTTGCTGAACTGCCTGTATACTCTCCGGCTGCATCTACTGCAGTAATTGTGTATTCGTAAATGTCATCTGGGATTGTAGTAATATTTGCATCAGTTCCAACCTTTCTTTTCTGAACAAGTGACCAGGTTCCGCTCTTTGCTGCAGGGGTTTGGGTTATATTAACATTTGCGGTTTCGTCTGTACAATCCAAAGTTGCAGATACTGTTACGTTTGTACCTGAATCATTGAAGGTTCCTGAGATTGCGTAGGTATCGGCTTTTACAATAAGTGGATTAGTGTAATTACTGTTTGAAACAGTTCTTTCTGTTCCGTCATTAAGCTTAACTGTAATTGTAGGCTTTGCTGTATCGTAAGCAAGTGTTCCAGTAACAGGAGTTTCGGTTATGTTACCAAGCTTGTCTACTGCCTTAAGCTTGAGCGTGTACATTCCTTCTGTAGGAAGATTTGCAGAAGTAAGGTTTACAGTCCAAGTCTGTTCGGAAATGGTTGCTGTTGGTGATGTTAATGTAGGATCACTTCCGTCTATTGTATACAAAACTTTAGTTACACCACTACCTGTTCCGTCGTTTACTGAACCCTGGATTCTAACTCCACTGCTTACATCTGTAATTAAACCGCTCAAATCTGATGTTATCCAAAGAGATGGAGCCTGTGTATCTCTGTAAACACTTCTTGTAATTCTATCGCTTTCGCGTCCAGCTCTATCGGTTGCTATAATTGTTAATGTTACATTTGTATTATCATCTATCTGTAATGGAACTGACCAGCTGTTATTTGTAATCTCACTGCTAAAAATAGTGGTCATTGGTGTTGAACCATTATAAATTACAACGGACTCTATTCCGTGTGTATCGGAAGCAGTTCCTGTTACGTTATAATTTGCATCATTAAAGTATGTTGTTCCTGAGGTTTCGAGTGTATTTACTGTAAGTACAGGAACAGCCTTATCTATACTGAACTCGCGTGAAACAATATTAGATTCATTTCCAGCCTTATCTACTGCCTTTACATAAAGCTTCCATTCACCTTCGTAGAGGTCGTAGCCTGTAGCTGCATTAGGTCCGTCTGCAATTGTCTTTGCAAATGACCAGTTTACGTCGCTTGTTGCAGATATCCAAGTAGTTGTTGCATCTGGTTCAGCGTCTTCTGTTGTAAGATAATAGAAGTATTTGTCTACACCAGTTCCTTCATCGTTATCTCTTACTGTTCCCTGGAACATGTAAGAGTCGCCGCTTATAAAGTTCTTTGTTACGCTGCCATCTGCATTTGTAATATTTCCAAGAGGTTTATCAATTGTGATTGTAGGAGCAGCAGTATCTACAGTTACCGTTACACTTTCGCTTGAAGTCTTACCAGCTTTATCTGTTACAGTAACCTTATAGGTGTATTTTCCTGACTCAATTGTAGACTGACCACTGCTTGGTGTATCCATATCTCTTGGAAGGTTGTCTACAAACCAGCTCCAGTTGCCTTCATCATCCTCTTCGTTTGAATCAACACCGTAAATTGTAACTGTTTTGTTTCCAAAAGTCTGTTCAAGTGTGATATTATCTATTCCGTATTTATCGAACATTGTACCGTCAAGAGAGAAGCTGCGACTAATTTCGAAGCTCTTTTTGCCATTGACAGCTGTAATTGCTTTTTCTTCATCACCTGTATATTTGTCTATGCTAACATTCGGATCTGCTGTATCGAATATAAATACCTTTGACAGCATTGCATTGTAGTTACCAACTGCATCTTCAACGCGTACATAAAGAACCTTCTGTCCTTCTTTTCCGAATACCTTTGGATAATCGCTGAAGGCAATGAGGGCGTTCCAGTTGTCGGTACCCGAAGCGTCTATCCAACCGGTTGAATTGTTTCCTGCTCCGGCAATGCTAGCCCAGTCTGCTGCAATTTCGTCGCCGGCTTCTTCGTCGTAGTTGTCTATTCTTATCTGAACTTTTGCTACACCAGAACCGTCTTCGGCTTCTTTGTTTGTTGAACCGTCAACCTTGTCGAATGCAGTTCCTACAAATCTGAAGGTTCCGTTGCCGGAAGTATCTTTGTCCAGACAGCTTGTTATTACTGCAACAGGGCGTACGCTGTCTACCTTGTAGTTAAAGGTTTCTTCTGCGGTAATTCCGTATGCATCATAAAGAACATATTTGATTTTGCCTGTAGGTTCGCTGCTTGCAGGTACATAAGTATCAACCCAGCGTTTTTTGTCAGCTGCGTCGTTCTTGCCTTCTGCACTTTCTGTAAACTTAGCTACGGCAAGCTCTGTTCCGGCATCTTCATCTTCGCCATCTTCATAACGAATAACTTTCTTGAAAGGAGCCGAACCACTGTTTACACCAATAATTGTAAAGGCTGTTTTTGCGTTTGGAGCTAAGCCTTCTGTATTTGTAGTTATATACTCTGGAGAAGTTGTGAGCTTCAAAGATGGTGTTTCACCGCTAACGAGTATATAGAAATATTCTTCTTTTTTAGTATTTTCTTTATCCATCACGGTTACGTCTATTCTATAGTAACCTTCTGATTCTGGAGCTTTGTATGCATAAGTATATTCTGTGGCATTCTTTGCCTGTACTGTAGATGATGTTGCAGCCTGACTTTGTCCGTCAACTGTTGCCGATACGGTAATTGTGTTAATTCCGTCATCATCTGTGAACTTCATAATTACCTGAGAGTTTCCTGTATAGAAGTTCTTTCTTGTTTCTTCACTGTCTTCTGTGATTGCGTTGTTAGCGTCAACTAACGCCTGTTTTGATTTATAGCTGAAGGTTAATGTATCCGGGTCGTTTGGCTGGATTGTCGGGATATCTGTAGACTGATCAATGTAATAATCAAAGGTTTCTGTAGTTTTGTTTCCAGCTTTATCGTATGCGTTGATTGTGAGGATTGCATCTATTTTATCATATTCACCTGTATCTACTTCAAAGGTAAAGGTTGCTGTCTTTATGTCTTCTTTACTACTATCAATTGTTTCGCTCTTTCCAGTAGCATCCGGTTTTGTTGTGAGTGTCCAGTTTGCAAAATTTACGCTATCAAACTTGTCTGTAATTGAACCTTTTACTGAGAACTTTTTGTTTATGTTATTTTTCCCGTTTAATTCTACTACAGGCTTTATTTCTGAAATGCTGATTTCTGGACCATCAACATCGTAAAGCACGGTTTTTTCGTCTTCTGTAGCACGTCCGTTTGTTGCACGTAAAATGAGTCTGTATTGCTGGCTCTTTGCCTGACTGAAATATGTATTTGGAATATATTGGCTATATTCAAACTCAAAATATTCTTCGTCTTTTTCATTTTTAACTAATTTGCCATCACTTTCGTCAAAAGTTTTTCTCCAGATTTCAACTTCTTCTTCATCATCTTCACCCTGTCTTAAAATTGTAAGAACTGGAGTTCCATCTTCTACAGTAACAGTTCCTTCAAAAAGAATACCATCACCTAGCTTTACTCTGGAAATTGATTCTGCCGGACTTGCTACTTTAATTGAAGGGGCAGTACCGTTAGAAGCGAAGCGGAAACCGTATCCTGTACCAGTATCCATTATGGTATTTCCAGATCTATCGCGTCCTTCTACACAAATCCTATAATTATGTCTGTACTGTAAACCGTCTGACTTAAGAAGCTCTATTTTAAACTTATAGTTTGAGCCGCTTTTTTGAATGGAAGAATCAAGATAGTTTGCTTTATCTGAACTTTCTGTCTGTAAAGGATAGATTCGTATTTCTTTTTCAGGATTATTATTAATAATATTTCCTTCTGCATCTATAAGATTTCCATCTTTATCACATTCAACAAAATAAGGCCTGAACTGATAAATAGATGTATATTCACCTGTCACTTCATCTTGGTGTGCATAATTTTCTGTAAGATATTTTACATAACGTGCGTTATCTCTGTTGGCAACTGGATCTTCAAGATAGTCTGCACCATTTTTAATGTATGTTTCACAATCCTTTTCTGTAAGTAATGCAATTGAGTCAAGACCTGGAGAAACTTCTATTGTTATTGAAGAACCATTTGTAAGTTTAGTATCATCAAGCCTCTTTTTTATTGCTTCTTTTTCTTCATCACTATAATCTTTATCAATATCTTCTTCTTCACCAAAATATATCTCTTCATCTTTTTTAACCTCTATCTTTTCAAGCTGGCTTCTTCCTGTTACAGAGAGTGTCGGACTGTTTTCTGGATTAAGTGAGAAGATTCCCTTGCCAATTTCTTCTTTTTTGAGGTATCGCATTACATCTTCAACTACCTGCTCTCTGTCTGACTCTGTTATAGCTTTTGAGCTTGGGGTATAGGTACCGTTGAACATGTGGTAAACGTCTGTGATTTTTATGCTGTAATCTGCAAAAATAGTAGAGATGTCTTCATAGAGGTAATACTTATTGGTTTTGTTTCCTTTCTGGTCATCTGCGGTTGGCGCTGAACCATCTACGGGGTATCTGATGGCAGAGTCATAAGCAGTGAGCTCAAAATAGAAGTTCTTTGAACCTTCTTTTTCGTTAGAACCATAAATTTTTGCATAATCACTATCTGCACCTTCTTCGCCTTCAACATAGGTAGCAATATCCATGTTGATTCGTGAAGGAACGTTTGTAAGGGTTATTGTATTAGGGGTATATAAAGCGTTAGGGTCGTCGGTATTGTAAACTTTTACTTCAATGAGAGAAACATCATTATCATCTGCGGACTGTCCTTCGAGGGTAAACGACTGTCCATAAGAGTCAATTGCGTTCTCTTCTGCATCATCTCGTGATGATGGACGATCTATAACTATTACAGGAGGAGTATTATCTATTCTAAACTGTCTTGTTACAATAGTCTGATGTTTAACATCGTCAACTACGGTAAAGGTAACCTGATATTCACCGTCCGGAATTGGTTTTGTTTCTGCTTTCATTCCATCCGGAAGCACAGGAACAACAACCTCTTCATCAGATTCCTTTGCAGCTTTTTCTGCATTGGCAATTTCCTGTGCCGGGTCGATAATAACCGCCCATTCACCAGTGAGTTTATCCGGCATTGTATTGAAGGTAATAGCTTCGCCGCTGGTGTCACTGAGGTTTGCGAAGGAAATTGTAAGAGATTTTATTTCCTTATCATCAGTTGCCTGTCCGGCGAGCATAAAATAGCCTCTGACAACATCGCCGGCTTTAGGAACAGGTTTATAATTTGGATCTGCAGGATTAGCAGTTGCCTCATAAACCGTCAGGCTAGGAGGCTCTGTATCTACTGCCTCACCAAGACCAATTTCTACTTCACACGAAGCCAAAAACAGACTGAATACAGTCGTCAAAACCGCAAAAAGTTTACCTTTCTTCATAGTTGATACCCCTATAACTATAAATTTAAAGTTTTACTATTCTTATATAATCGGCACTTTTTTCATTGTTCTTTATCTATGGAAAAAAATATAAATTTTCCATAAAAAAAGGCTACTGGTCGAATAAAATATACACTTTTATAATTCTCCCAAAATAGCCCATTATATTTTAACACGTTATTTAAAAAAAGCAAAAAATAAACACAAATATTACGATTTTTTATTATTAAAGATTTTTGTACAGTTATGTGGAGGGGGGACTACTAGCTATAACGAAAAAAGCTGTCTGGCAGGAATGTCAGACAGCTTTTTTTATTTTTTGATACATCAAGGGGCTGATGAAACAGCTCCTTGAAGCTTAATTAGGGGTTAGCTAATTACTCTACTGTGAATACAAATGTAGACTTGTTGTCGTTTGTATCAAGTATTTCGATAGTAATCTGATCGCCCATGAAGAACTGTCCCTTTGTAATCTGGACAATTGCATCAACAGCATTTGCATCATAATTAACTGTAAATGTAGCAGCAGAAGTTTTTGCATCAGCAGGTGTTGCTGGTTGATTTGTCTGCTTCTTAGACAAAGTTGGATTGACTCTCTTCAGATATTCTCCAGAGAGATTAACCTTGAATGCAAATTCACTTTCAGTGATAACATTCGTTACAGCACCACTATGTGCTGTATCATTAGGATCAAGACTCTGTACACCAGTAATTGTAATCTTATTTGAAGAAGAATTGATTGTTGCAGCAGCACCAGTAGTTGTGATAGTAATAACAGGATCTGTTGTAACATCAGTAGCAGTAAGATTCTTTGTACCAAATGCATCAGCCAAAGTTGCCTTATAAGCTGTTATATTACTATCTTGTTCTTTGATAAGGAGAACTTCAACTTTTCCACCCTTTCTAATACCAAATGCTTGAGCAGCAAGTCCGTAAGAAATATATGATGTATCTGCACGACCAAGAATATTATTTTCTCTTGAAATGTAATTACCTTTTATTACATTATTTTCTTCATCATATTCATCCTTACCAAGAAGCGAGTTTGTAGTTACACTATCATATCCGCCAGCAGTTGATGTAACTTCATTATAAGCAGTAGACTCAGCATTCTTTACATAAAGCTTATATGTAGCAAGTTTATCACTAAGAGCTGAAAGGTCTGTAGGAATAGAGAATACTACATTCTGATTATCACCTATCTTTGTTGTAGGAGTTACTACTGTAAGATCATTTGCATCAGCAACAATTTCTTTTGTCAAATCAGCATCAACATTTGCAGTTGTGTAAGTTCTATAATCAAAAGTAGGTGGATTAGTTGTATAATCACTTAAATCTGTTGGAACTTTAACATAATCACCATCATCATTAAAGAAAGCAATGTTAATTGTCTTGTTCAGACCATAGTAACCAGCAGGTGTGATTGTCATTACTTTGTCTGCTATTGTTGCTGTGCTAGCATAGATAAATTCAGCACTGTCTTTAATAAAGTCAGCGTACTTAGTAGCAGGTGTACTTGTATTTGGATCAGCTTCTGTCAAAGTTGTTAAAGACTTAGGATCTGTTTTGTCAGTATACAACTTAGAAGTACTATAAAGAACAGCCTTATAACCAGTTACTGGATGAGAGAACTGAATAACGATAGGTGATTTGTAAGACTTTTTAAAGTTATCTGTATCGTCTTTTGTTGTTACAGATTCAACGTTATCAACCTTCTTAGTGATAATTTCAGTCTGTGCAACAGTAACTTTCAACAACTGGTCATCTGTTGTAGATTTAGTAGTTATTAAAGTCTTAGTCTTTATATCCTTTTCAAAGTCATTAACACTACCAAAATAAGCATTATCTGTTCCAAAGAGCTTATCTTCACCATTCATAATAGTAAGATCGATGTAATAATCCTGAGCTTTGTCAGTCTTTGCAACCATCTTATTTGACTGGATTGAGATTTTCTTTGTTGCAGTAGTTACGGCTATAGCAGTTGCTGTCTTATCAATTGGTTCAACAGTGTTACTTGTAGAATCTTTAATAGCCCAACTATACTTAGCACCTACAGGAATTTCTGTATTGAATGTAATTTCTACAGCAGCCTTAGGATCAAGCTTCTTTTCTGTGTAAGTCTTCTTTCCAGTAGTAAGTACAGAATTATCGAAAGAATCCTTCTTTTCTTCAACATAGTTAAGACCTTCAACAGCAAGAGGAGCTACAGAAATCTTGAAGTAGCCGTTAGTAGTAAGTTTTGCAAGCTCTGTTTCAAAAGCTTTTCTGTCTTTGTCTTTCTCATTTGCAGCTGTCCACCAGTTCTTTGTGTCAGAAGAGAAGATTACTGTTTTGTCAGCTTTTGCAACTTCAAGCTTGAGGTAGTAAGTAGAAATACCTGTTGTATTTGATGTAGCAACATTGAATGTTTTTCCTGTTACCTTTGGATTTCCAGAAACCATAAGGTTGTCTTGTACCTTAATTGTCTGTCCAGTGATAGTTGCATTTCCAGAAGAAATGAGCTGTGGATCATTTGTACCATCATTTGCAGCAAGGTCGAACAATTCGTACTTAGCTGTACATCCTGTCAGGTCAACATCGTCACTAAGAGTAAATGTAATTTCAGACTTAGCTGGAACTGCATATTCTACTTTTGATCCATCAAGTGCTTCATATAAAGTATCGCTTAATGAGAAAGGTGTTGCTTTAACAAGAATTGTTTCTTCAAGAATATCAGGTTCTGCAACTTCAACAATGAATGAACCCTTGTTGTTGTGTGCAGTTACTGTAGCAGGAGAAACTGGTGGATTTTCAAAAATACCAAGTCCCTTTGCATCAGCTTCGAAGCTGTTTGTTTTAGTTCCAATCTTTGTGCTTGTTGTAGTATAGAGTTTAACTGTATCTTCATCTGTCAGATCTTCTGCAGTTGCAATGTTAAGCTCAATAAAGTAATAAGCTAAATCACCTACAGCTTTCTTAGAAATAAGCTTTGTACCAGGAATAGTAACTACCTTTGCAGCTGGTGTTACAACAGCATTTTCTGTAAGTATTACATAGTCTGCTGCCACAGGAGTAGCTTTTTCCAAGTTCTCAGGTTTAAGACCGTACAAATTGTAAATTACTTTGTAACCTGTCAAATCTGTATCGAACTCGAATGTAACATTTGTACCAGAAGCAAGAGCATCTATCTTCTTGTATTCAGATTTGTTTGCACCCTCAATAAGATTTGTTTTTGCAAGAACGATAGGTTTTACTTTGATTTCGAGTGTACCACACTTAAGTGTTGTAGCAGGAGTTGCACGACTTGCATCTGCCTTGTAAATGAGAGTGTCGATTGCGTCTTTTTCAAAAGTACCAGCAGTCTGTGAAGGGAAGTATTTATTTGTTGTATTGAATACTGAAACACCGCCCTTTGAAGCAGAAAGGTCGATGAAGTATCTTGTTAAATCACCAAACTTGCTATCAGCAACATCAGCTTTGTCAGTATTAGGAAGAAGCTTATTAGAATGGATTGTTACAGTCTTATCTGTAGCTGTAACAGTTCCCTTATCAACAAGCTTAGCTTCAATCTTTCCATTAGTTGTCTTGTCATAAGCATACAAAGTCCAGTCTACTGTATCTGGCTTTTCGCTGAATGTGAATGTAATATCTCCACAAGGAGCAATTGGGTCAGCTACTTCGTAGTTAATCTTAACTTTGTCTTTATTAGTAGTAGTAATAATACCACTGGCTGTTTCTTTTGCTTTAATAAGGCTTGTGCCTTCCAAAGTAAGAGCAGCATAGATTCTGAACTTAGGTTCATAACCAAGCCACTTTTCGTAATCAGTTGCTGTTGGTTCTGTTGAAATAACATCACCATCTACTGCTGTTACGTTGTTAGCCAAAGATACAACAAGGTCACCCTCAACTGCATTTACGCCTACGAGAGAAACGTAAACAATTGTAGGATCTGCTGAATCGATGTAGTTAGTAGCTTTTACAGCATTTGTAAGTGAATCACCAGCTTTAATTGTTGCCTTGCTGATTGGTTTTGTAAACTTAAACTTAAGATACTGAGCTGTTGTTACAACTTCGATTGCACGAGATTCTACTGCTGTTGCAGGAAGTGTATCAATAACATCAATAGAAACTGGTTTAAGAACAAAGCCATCGAAAGCAAACTCTGTTTCGTAAGGAGCAGAACTTGTGATTAAAGTCTTATAGTTACCTTTTTCACGGATCTGTGTACTACCATCAAAAGCTTCGAGGTTAGTAAAGTAAATCTTATACTTGCCTTCTTTCTCGAATACGCTTTCTTTAGCTGTTACAGTAATCATGCTGTTCTTATGAGTAACTGTGTCTGTTGTTGTTGAAGGTGTTCCATCTTCTGCAGTTACAGTCTTTTCAACCTGTTCAGTCCAGTCACCAAGAACTGCTGTATAATCATAATAGTTATAAGCTGCATAAGAAGGAGATGATGCTGTACCACCAGCAATATACTGAATTGTAAGATCTGTCTTTTCATCAAAAGCTTTAAGCTCTTTAGAGAACTTAATTGTGAAAGCTTCCTGTGTAGCTGTACTTGCATCAGCAACAATTACGTCGATGTAGTTGTTGAAGTAAACAGCAAGACCATGCTGAGTTGTTGTGTTACCAGAAGTTGTTTCTATAACGCCAGTCTTCCAGTACTTAGGAGTTTCTGTTCCGTCAGCAGCCTTTGCCTTTGTTACACTTGCAATAAGAAGGTTTCCTTTTGGAATTACCCAATATGTATCTGGTTTGATTGTAAGAGTCTTATGATCTTCGCTCCATTCCTTTGTATAGATGTTTGAAACGTTTTCATAAACAGCTGCAGTATTTCCATTTGCTGGAGTTTTCTCATAACTGATTGCAACTTCTACGAAGTCTGTCATCTCTTTAGAGAATGTAAGAACGATTGGAGCATTAAGAGCAAGAAGTCCGTCTACATCGTCGAATGACTTAACATCTGCTGTATCAAGACCAATCCAAATGTCTTTATCAAAGTAAGCTTTAAATGTTGGATTAAGAATTGTTGTAGCACCGTCTTCAGCTTCACCAGTAATTTTGAATTCTACATCACCAGTAATAGTCCAGTTTCCATCGTTAGGAGTAAATGTAGCTGTCTTTTTGTCTGTGCTTAATGTAAGTGTAGCATTCTTATCATCAATATCTTTGATACCTGTTGTAGTTGCTGTAGCTGAAGCCTTTTCAATATTAACCTTGATCATTGGCTTATTGAACTTAAATGTAATAGGAGCCTTTGTGTCAAGAAGCTTTTCGCCTGTTGAATCTTTTACACTTGTATCTGTAATCCAGATTTTGTCGTTCTGTGCATAAAGCATAAATACGGCACTCTTCTGTCCATTGATTGTGTCCATTGAAACTGCTGAAGGAGTAGCTGTAGGAGTTGTGGCTACAACTTCAAATACGCCTGCTGCACTTGAGTTTTCAATCATCAATTCAGAAGATTCGCTAGAGAATACATAGTCTGTTCCGCTAACATTTTCAATAAATGAATCGATACTGAAATATACGTTTACACCAGAAGGAAGTCCTTCAAACTTAAAGCGTCCAGTCTCGTCTACTGTTGCATCCCAGTGATAGTTTGCAGCATTAGCAGCTGTTGGCTTGTATGTTGCGTGTACTACAGGAGCAGAAGTTGGAATGTATGTCTTTTCGCTGATGATTGTAGTATTTTTAGTTTTTGCTGTAAGATTTAATTTTACAGAGCCGGCAAAAGAAGCATCAAGAGGAATCATTGTAAACTCAGCAAAATCAGAATAGAAATCTTTTGTAAACTCTCTATTGTTGATTTTGTCTTTTAAAGAAGCAATTGCATCTGCAAGAACCTTGAATACTCCATCAGCATCTGTAGTTTTAGATGTAGTTGTTGTTGTAACAACGTCTGTTGTCTGTCCTGTAATAGTTACATCTGTTGAAGCAGCACCATTCTTCAAAGCATCTGCATACGCTTTAAGAATAGCTGAATACTCAGCAACAAGAGCATTTAATTCAGTAATATATGCATCAGAAGCTGCAGACTCTGCTTCAGCATATGTAACATAAATTGCAGCAGACTTTGCAGGAAGATAAAGATCTTTGCCGTCTTTATCTTTTTTTGTGGCTGTTAAAAAGAAGTTTGTTTTACTTACTTTTGAAGTAGCTGTAGTTAATCCAGCAGCTACCAAATCATTTACAGCAACGTTTTCAATAACAAACTCTCCTCCGGAATTTGTCTTTACCTGTTTTGTACCAAGAGTAACGGTAGCACCTTCTACAGGGGATCCTCTGTTATCCAGAACATAACCCATTACATAACCTTGGCCAGCGCTATTAGCAGAATAATTACTTTCTGCAGCGCCTGAAGTTCCATTCGAACAAGCCATAAAGACTGTCGAAGCCAAGAACAATGCTGTAAATAACAGCACTGAAACTCTCTTTTTCATAGAATAAACCTCCTCGTTTTTAGATTTCTTTTGAAAAATTAGTATTAATTATAGACCCCCACCCCCTATATGTCAACGAAAACGACAAAAAAACAGTAAAACGTTTAACCGGAGTTTACAGACACTTTATTTCAACGTCAAACTTTTCGAGAATAATTTCTGGATAATAAGAGCGCTTGGCTTTTCGAAGACCTTCTATGCCTAAGTCTTCTTCGCGATTGATGTATTTAGTAGAAATTGTTTTTGCATACTCATTGTTTATAACCGCATAGCCGCCATCCTTTGCAAAATCGGCAAGGCACTTTTCAAAATGGATATCGGTAACAAGCGGACTCAACAAGCTGGAAAGACAAAAGGCAACCGGCTGAATATTTACAAAAAGGATTCCACCACGCATTTGTGCTTGAGCAGAAAATGCTTCAAAGTTATTTAGCGCATTAGTGATAATTTCCCGTTCCTGGTGTAAATCAATATCAATATTTGAACTGCCTGTATTTTCCAGAAACCACTTTTCTTCTATATTATTTACTATAGAAATATTATGACTGTCCAATAACTCGAACGAAAAGTCCGGATGCTTTTTCTTAAACTGATTTATATGATTGCGCTTTTTGCTGTAGGTAGCTCCCGGCAAGCTGCTCAGATTTTCCGTAAGATAAATGTAGTCACTGTAAGCCGGGGTTAGTTCAATCTTCTGGATTTCGAAATGTGTGCTGAGAAAATCCTTTTCTGGTGCAGTGATGTTTTTGAAAATGCAGGTGACTGGTTTTGTGATGTTGTTTTTACCAGATTTGCCGGTTTCTGTATGAATCAGCTCGTCGAGTGCAGCTTTTAGATTATCTTTATTTCCATTTATATTATGCGGAAAACTGAAAGCTGCAGTATTATCATCATCATCACAATATTTTTCAAAAAACCATTCGTCTGAAAAGGAAATAAGGGCTTTGTATTTTTTGGAATACAGGATTGTGTTTACGGCACTGTAATTGTTTGCAAGAAAACCGTTGTTCATGGCACACTTTTGCAAAACCGGTAATTCTTCTATTTTTGCTGTATGCCATATGGACATGTTTGTTTTCTCCTGAGATTGTTTATATTACATTTTATACCAATCAACAACTTTTGAAACTAGCTAAAATATACATATAACACAAAAATATTGAAAAATAACAAAATAATATTATCTTTAAAATATGAACAAATCAGATTTGAAGAGAAATTACTGTATGCTGGACGGTCGTTTTGCAAAAAAGGGCTACGACTGGTGGTGGCACAATTTTACAGCCGTAAATACAAAAACTGGTGAGGAAAAAAGCTTTTTTATAGAATATTTTACGTGTAATCCTGCACTGGCAAACACTTTATCTCACGCGCAGCCAATTTTGGGGCAGCTTGCGGAAAACCGTGCAAAAGGCTTGCGACCAAGCTACGTTATGGTAAAGTGCGGCTGGTGGGGCGAAAATGCAACTCAGCTTCACCGGTTCTTTGCGTGGAACGAGGTAAATATCGGGCAGGATGATAACGGATATTTTCTAAAAGCCGCAGACTGTTCCGCAAGTGAAAAACAGATTTGCGGATCGGTGGACATTTCTGAGCAGGAGGCTGCGGCTCACCCGGAATGGATGTGCGATGCGGGTTCAATGTCCTGGAAGATTCAGGTTGATAAGAAAGTTGCCTTTAATGTCGGTTATGGAGCGGGGTCTCTTTTCCGTAAGCTGAAGGCCTTTGAAATGTACTGGCACGCCGAGGGAATGAAGTCTCTTTATTCCGGAGAGATTATTGCAAATGGTGAGAGCTTCACGATAACTAACGAACGTTCGTATGGTTACGCGGACAAGAACTGGGGTGCCGATTTTACCTCTCCATGGGTTTGGCTTTCTTCCTGCGATTTAACAAGCAGGGTTTCCGGCAAAAAGCTTGAAGATTCTGTTTTTGATATTGGCGGTGGTCGACCAAAAGCATTTGGAATTGCAATGAACCGAAAGCTCCTCAGCGACTTCTGGTACGAAGGAAAATCCTACGAGTTTAATTTCTCAAAATTCTGGACCTTGTGCCGAACTAAGTTTGACTGCAAGGAAACGGAAGATAAAATCATCTGGTACGTAAGGCAGGAAACTACAAAGGCTGTTATGGAAACAACAGTTGAGTGCGATAAGAATAAAATGCTTCTTGTAAATTATGAAGCTCCAGATGGTGCAAAACGTCATAACAGGCTTTGGAACGGTGGAACCGGCAGCGGTACTGTGAAGCTGTGGAAAAAACGACCTCTGCTTATGTGGCTGTTCGGTAAGTATGGTGCAAACAGCAGCCGTCTTGAGCTTCTGGACGAAATTGAAGCAAAACATATTGGTTGTGAATGGGGAGAATATTGTTAACAAAATTGCCGGGCAAAACCCGGCAATGACATTTTAGCTGACAGTGTTTTAATGTTTCTTTAGCCGATTAAGCTCTTCTGCTTTTTGCTGATTGGTTCACATGTTAAATCTATGCCAAGCTTTTTGAAGATTTTTCGGTCAACCTCGCTGAGCATAACTGTTGTATGAACCTGACAGCCCTTTAAGTTTGGAAGCTGTTCAACAGCCTTTCGGCAATTTTCATCGTTCAAGGAAAGCATTGCAAGAGCAACAAGAATCTCATCAGTGTGAAGACGAGGATTGTTACCCTTAAGATAATTTACTTTCATATTCTGAATCGGTTCAATCATTTCGGCTGGAATAAGCTTAAGCTTGTGGTCAAGCCCCGCAAGATGCTTTGTAGCGTGAAGAAGGAGTGCGGCACTTGTTCCAAGCAAATCAGAAGTTTCAGAAGTGATAATGGTTCCGTCACCAAGTTCAATTGCGGCAGAAGGAACTTTAGATTTTGCAGCTCTTTCTTTAGCGGCAACTGTTACTTTTCTCAAGTCAGTTGAAATCTTAGCCTGCTGCATCAAAAGCTCAATCTTGTTTACTTCTTCCTCTGTAGCATTACCATCAACAAAGCGGTTCAACGAAGTATAGTAGCGGCGGATAATTTCCTGATAGCTTGCTTCGCTACAAGCTTCGTCATCATAGATGCAGTAGCCAGCCATATTAACACCCATATCTGTAGGTGACTTATATGGATTTTTTCCAGGTCCATAAATGCCTTCGAAAAGCTCATTGAGTACCGGGAAGATTTCTATATCGCGGTTATAGTTAACTGTTGTTTCACCGTATGCTTCAAGATGGAACGGATCAATCATATTAACGTCGTTCAAATCGGCAGTTGCAGCTTCGTAAGCAAGGTTTACAGGATGCTTAAGCGGAAGGTTCCAGATTGGGAAGGTTTCGAACTTTGCATAACCAGCTTTTATACCACGTTTATTTTCGTGATAAAGCTGGCTCAAGCAGGTTGCCATTTTTCCGCTTCCTGGTCCAGGTGCAGTTACAACTACGAGAGGACGAGTTGTTTCAACATAATCATTTTTTCCAAAGCCTTCATCACTATCGATTAAAGAAACATTTGAAGGATAACCTTCTATTGTATAATGATAGTAGGTTTTAATATTCATTCTCTTAAGCTTGCTTCGGAAAGCCTTTGCCGATTCCTGTCCCTTATAATGGGTGATGACAACGCTGCCAACCATAAGCCCGCGGCTCTGGAACTCGTCGCGCAAACGAAGAACATCCTTGTCGTAGGTGATTCCAAGATCACCGCGAACCTTATTCTTTTCAATATCAACTGCGCTGATTACGATGATGATTTCGGCCACGTCTGCAAGCTGCATAAGGAGCTGTAATTTACTGTCGGGTTGGAAACCTGGAAGAACTCTGGAAGCGTGATAGTCGTCAAAAAGCTTACCGCCAAACTCAAGATAAAGCTTGTCGCCAAAGTGAGCGATTCTTTCTTTGATGTGCTCTGATTGAATTTTTAAATACTTATCGTTATCAAATCCGTTTTTCATATACGGTATTTTATTATAAGGTACTTTTGCGAATTTGTGAATAGTGAATATTTCTCAGCTTACACGTTAATTTTAATTTCGCGTCCAGTTGGCTGATATTGATAGTATCTTACACCGGCAGCATTCATAAGACGCTTTGAAGCTTCTACAGAAGGAGTGCCATCGTATTTGTTGTCTGCGTAAACTACAGTCTTTATGCCTGCCTGAATGATTGCTTTTGCACACTCATTGCAAGGAAACAGTGTTACAAAAATCTTACAGCCTGCAAGAGAACCGCCGCGATAATTTAAGATTGCGTTAAGCTCGCTGTGAGTTACGTAAGCATATTTTGTATCGAGAGTATCGCCTTCACGTGCCCATGGAAAATCATCATCAGAGCAACCGATTGGGAAACCGTTGTAGCCCATAGAAAGGATTTTGTTATCTTCGCTTACAATACAAGCGCCAACCTGTGAATTAGGATCTTTGGAACGGAGGCTTGCAAGCTTGGCAACACCCATAAAATATTCGTCCCAGGAAATGTAGTCTTTGCGTTTTAGTGTCATACAAAGATTATGAAAGATTTATAGATGAAAATCAAGAAGCAGAACAGGCAGAAGCTATTCCAAAAATCTTTCCTTTATTCTATTCTCTTCTTCCGCGGTGTAGTGGAACTTGATTTGGAAAAATGCTTTCATTGAGCCGAAGTCGTGTTCGAGTGTGTCGAGGGCGGCATCGATGAAGATTTGTTTGGCGAGGAGAGAGAAGCGGATTTTCTTGGCAAACTTGTGATTAAAACGGATTATGAGCAAGAGAATGTAAACAAAGAAAGCTTTTTTGCAGGTAAAGCGATTGGAGATAAGATAATCGCAGACGATAGTGTCGCGGTCTACTCCCAGGAAGGACAAGATTAAAGCGGCAAGGATTCCTGTTCTGTCTTTGCCAACAGTGCAATGAAAAAGAACAGCATAATCATCATCAGCAAACGAAAGAACTGCTTTCATGATTCTAACAAGATTGTCGAGTGTTTCGCCCTTTACCATATTAACGTACATGTCCTGCATTGGCGGCATTAATTTCAGTGAGCTGAAGCTGTGAACCTTTTTCTCGTGGCTCACTCCAACAGCTGCCTCCGTCAAAACCGGCATGTGAAAATATTTAACTCCTTCTACTACGGCATCCGGCTGCTCTTCGGCTTCCTTTTTTGTACGCAGGTCGATGATGGTAGAAAGCCTGTATTCATCTTTTAAAAGCTGTACATCTTTATTTGTAAGCTTTTTGAGAGTTGCCCCACGATACAGCATTTTTGATTTTACTGTTCTTCCATCAACTGTTTGAACGCCACCTAAGTCGCGAAAGTTTTTGACATATCTAAGTTTTACAAGTTCCATAAGCTGTCCGACACTTTTATTATATCACAGAAAGTGCAGAAAATGAATTAAATGTATTGTTAATAATCAATTTTGCTTCTTCCGGTGTTATTGTACGGCTGCCATTAAAAATCAAAATCTGTTCACCATTGGACTCAACAAACTCGGCTTCCATTATCCCGCGAATATAAACATGCGCAATATGATTCGCACAGGAACGGCACAAATATAAATCGCGAAGCTCCTCCGCTTTCGTATAGCTTTCCTTATCTGCAATTTCCGGCACCCCAAGCTCCAGCTTCATAAACTGGTGGATTATCCGCGCGGCAGTTCGTTTGTCCACAGGCCGGCCGGAATCGTGTTCATCCCAGTCTTCGAGCCAACCCTTTACGTGACCATAATTAAGCAGATTTTGCGAAGCTGCTTCAACAGGCTTAACCTTTGCCTGCTCAGAAAAAGTGTTCCACAAGAGAAAAACAAAATCGTGCACGGAGATTAAAGTGCCAGCATCATCCATAAACAAACCATTCAAAAAGATTGTCGGATCAAGTCCGACAATGACATTTTACCTTGCCGTAACCTTCAGCGTAATATTGTCGCACGGCTGCAGTGAAGGTACTTGAATTACAGAACGAACAGTTTCTACCTTTCCTGTCCACAAGTCTTCGATTGTAAATTCAGTATTACCATCATCATCAGCAGAAACACCAGCAAGTGAAAAACTAAAAGGCGCAGAAGCATTTTTTTCGCTAAGGTTGATAATGCTAAGCGCAAAGCTTCCGTCGGCAAGCGGCTTTTTAAGAATATCAACACGCTCATTATCCTGAATATATTCTTTGTCCGGGTGCTGGCACGGAGCTGTTGTAAAAATACGCTTTGCCTGAATGCCAAGCTTATCCTGGTTCAGGTCAATCAGCTTTTTATTTGTGATGATGTTGTAAAGCATTTTTCCTTCACCGTCGCCCTCTTTGCAAACCCGGCGCAAATCCATTCCAAGCATAAGCGGAGAGTTCATCATACACCACATTGTAAAATGAGTTTTGTTCATTACAGGTGTAAGTCCCTTCATTCCAAGCATAAGCATATCCGGGTCGTTCCAGCCTTTGTCCAGCCCCGCAAACTCATCCATAACAACAGCCTTGTTGTACTGCGATGTAACACTCGGCGTTCCACCGTCGGACCAGGCACCAAAGCCGGCATCTCCATCAGAGCCAACACGGAAGGTAATATCATTCAAAATACGCCAGGAGTCGGCAACCTTATAGCCCCAGTTCTGCGGCTGAGTTTTTCCCCACTCACAAAGAGAAAGGATAATGTCGTGATTTGGATCTGCAAGGTTAAGTCCCTCTAACATCGCGGCATACGAACAAAGTGTATTTTCCTGTCGTCTGTGGTTCATAAGGCGCAGCTTGTTTTTACCGGCTTCAAACTCAACTATAATTTCTGCCGAGGTTGTAAAGCTTTGTTCAGAATCTGTGGACGGTAAGAAATAATCATAAAAAATCTTTTGACCAACTGCCAGCTGAAGCCATTGACCGGTACCATTTTTCTTTCCTGTAGCATAATCAATTGTTAGTTTGAACAAACCTCCACAAGGAACATCTACATTAAAAACAAGCTCGCTGCTTCTTGGACCAATTGGAGTGATGCCTGTGTTAGTTCCATCAAACGTACCGATTCCCATAACGTAATATTCAGTTTTTATTCCGCCTTCACCTTCAAGCTCTCCATCATTTACCGCAGAAAAACTTTTTGCAAAATCTTTTCCGGAAATTGTAATACCCCTGATATTTGGCGCAAAAACATATCGTGCATTTTCCGGATTAGAAAAAGTTGCATTATCCCAAAGATAATAGCAGTTATCGATTTTCAAGAAATCAACACCCCAATCAACGTAGCTCTGTGCATCAACCTTTTCGTGTCCGCACGTTCCAACTTCTGCACCGGCGCAAAGGTTTGTTCCAATATCATTGTACATTCCAAACTTGAGCCCTTTAGAATGAATGTAATTAGACAAAGACTTAAAGCCGCTCGGGAACTTTACGGTTTCATTTGCAAGCTTTCCGTCCACTCTTTCCGAACGGTAGCATCCATCATCAAGCACCACAAACTTGTACCCAAGCTTTTCCAATCCAAGCTCTACAATTTTATCTGCCATTGCCTTTGTAAGGGCTTCTGTGTTTCCGCTGCCAAAAGCATTCCAACTGTTCCAGCCCATTGCTGGAAGATGATTTTTTTTCTTATTTAGTAACACGTCGCCAGTCTTAAAAGAATCGTACCTGAAAGCATCATCTGTAATTTTACTTGGAGCCAAAGGATATTGAAGCCGTGAAAGTAAGCGGTTAACAATAGCCTGAGCAATCTGAAGCTTACAGTTAAAACGGGTGGAATCAAAATCGGCAGACTCCAAACCAGCACCCTCGCAAGATTCAAGCTCCAGCTTAATTTCATAATCCTTAACAAGACCAAAAAAATCTATTGCAAAAAAAGCCTGTCCAACAGTGCTGTCTTTGTTTGCCGGGTCCACGTTGCCAAAGGTTCCGGTAACACCAATTCCAATATCGGTGCTTACTGCTTTTCTGCAGGCAGATGCCATAGCCCTTGCAGTTTCTTTTGAATAAACACCAAACTTTTCAATTATTTCTGATGGAACTCCCATCCTTATTTTTGCTCTATTACTATAGGTAACAACCGAACCTTTAAAAATCTCCGACGAACCTTCTGTATCAGTAATAAGGGATGCAATCAGCCCGGAAGTACAGCTTTCCATTGCAGTTATGGTGATTTTTTTATGTATAAGTGTTTTTGTAAGCAGATTATATTTTTCCTGCACCTGTGAAATGTTCATTTTTTGCTCCTTTTTCCATTCTATCAGAAAACACTATTGAAAATCTAACTTTTTCGCCTTAGAATATAATTTATATTATAAAATTGTACTGCTACACAGAAATGTTAGCGGTCAGGAGAAAAAAATGAGTGATAACGAAACTCAAGGCGTTGCAAAACGCGAAACATTAGGCAGTAGACTTGGATTTTTGTTATTGTCTGCTGGTTGTGCAATCGGATTAGGAAACGTTTGGCGCTTTCCTTATATTACAGGAAAATACGGTGGAGCAGCCTTTGTTCTTATTTATCTGATATTCCTTGTAATTCTTGGACTTCCTGTAATGGTATGTGAGTTTGCAGTAGGTCGTGCTTCTCGCAAGAGTATGGCAGAAGCTTTCCAGCAGCTTGAGCCAGAAGGAACAAAATGGCACTGGTATAATGGATTTGCAGTTGCTGGTAACTATCTTTTGATGATGTTCTATACAGTTGTTTCTGGATGGTTCCTTAAATATTTCGTACAAATGATTACTGGAAAGTTTGTAGGAATGTCTGGAGATGCAATTGTAGAAGAGTTCGTTGGTGGAACAGTTGGTTCTCCATCAACTCTTTTGATTGGAATGGTTGTAGTAATCATAATCGGTTTTGGAACTTGTTTCCTTGGTCTTCAGAAGGGTGTTGAGCGCATTACAAAAATTATGATGTCTGCTTTGCTTATTATCATGATTGGTCTTGCAATTTACGTTGCATTCCTTCCAGGAGCAGGAGCTGGTTATGCATTCTATCTTAAACCAGACTTTAAGGCTCTTGTAAGTGGCGAACACGGACTTTGGGATACAATCTATGCCGCTATGGGACAGGCATTCTTCACACTGTCACTCGGTATTGGTTCTATGGAAATCTTCGGTTCTTACATTGATAAAGAGCACTCTCTTACAGGTGAATCTTTGCGCGTTATCGGACTTGATACATTCGTTGCAATTTGTGCCGGCTTGATTATTTTCCCAGCTTGTGCAGCATTCAACGTAGAAGCTTCTTCTGGTGCAGGTCTTGCATTTATGTCTTTACCAAACGTATTCAATGCTATGGGACCAATTGCTGGACGCATTGTTGGTGCTTTCTTCTTCCTCTTTATGTCATTTGCAGCTCTTTCTACTGTAATTGCAGTATTCGAAAATATCGTTGCATTCCCAATGGATAAGCTCGGATGGAGCCGCCGCAAAGCTGTTCTTATCAACTTCGTAGCAATGCTCGTTCTTGCAACACCTGCTGCTCTTGGTATGAACGTATGGTCTGGCGTACACTTTGGTGCACACATCGGATCTATTGATGCTCTTGAAGACTTTATCGTAAGCCAGAACCTTCTTCCACTTGGTTCTCTTATCTTCCTCCTCTTCTGTACAATTAAGAAGGGCTGGGGCTGGGACGGCTTTATTGCAGAAGCTGACGCTGGCGAAGGAATTAAGTTCCCTAAGAACAAGGTTGTTAAGTTCTACCTCAGATGGATTGCTCCTCTTATCATCATCGTTGTATTCATCGCAGGTTACTTCGACATCTTCGGTAAGAAATAAGTTTGTAATTGTCGGAATTAAACCGACAAGCTGATAAAAAAAGGGTCATCGAGTTTTTCGGTGACCCTTTTTTATTACTACTCCCATCCAAACGTTGCAGGCGGCTTGTTTGTAGCATCAAAATAAAGTGCGTCTACAAACGGAAGCTCGGCAATTTTGTGAACTATTGTCTGGAGCAAATCCTGTGGCAGCATTGCAAAGCGGGCTGTCATTACATCCTCAGAACAAACTGGGCGCAGAACAAAAGTTGCATGGTCCTTGCTGCTTGCGTAAGGTAAATCTATTGTAAGGTGCTGGAAAATCTGATTGTACCAGCCGGATTTATGAAGCTCTGTAAGAACAATATTATCAACCTCGCGAAGCTGGTCTAAGCGGCGTTTGTCGCAATAGCCTTCCTGAATCTTCAAATCATCATCCTTTAATGCAGGATTTTGGTAAAGCTTTATGCAGGTACGGTTCATGTATTGAGAAGCGTTTAAGATTGTACTTGCAGCTGACTCAATTTTTTCGCGTTTTTCCGGGAAGTGATAGAAACCTTCGCCCTCTTCCTTAAAGGTAAGCAAAGCTGGGAAACGATAAGTTCTGAAATCTCCCTGAACACCTACTGAACGAAGAGGCAGCACTGAGCGTTTGAGTGTAGAAAGACATTTGTCACAGAACATATCAAGCTTAACATTATCAAGCTCTGCCTGAGCCTTTTTAATTTCAGCCACATCATCATCACTCTGAACACCCTTATTGCACAAAACATTTATACTCAAGCCAGGTCCCGGGAAAGGATGACGCATTACAAGCTCGTCTGAAAGTCCAAGCTTCTTTCCAATTGCGCGAACCTCGTCCTTGTAAAGCTCCTTAATCGGCTCAATAATCAAACCTTTTTCAATAAGCTTCTGGATTCCCTGAACACGGTTGTGGTGTGTTTTAATTACGTTAGAGTTTTTTGTTCCACCAGATTCAATAATATCCGGATAAAGCGTTCCCTGTGCCAAAAGCCAGTTGTCTTCATCGAGCTTCTGCTGAGCGACAACTCTGTCGCGTACAGAAATAAAGTTTTCGCCGACTGCAGCGCGTTTTTTCTGCGGGTCGGTAAGTCCGGCAATCGCATTCAGGAAGGATTCGCTTGCATCCTCTGTGATGAAGTTTGTAAAACCAAACTTTCTGTAAGCTTCACCAACCTTTTTACTTTCATCCTTGCGCATAAAACCGTTATCAATATGAAGACCAAGAACTCTGTCCTGACCGAGAGCCTTGTTCAAAAGTGCAAACGCAATTGTAGAATCAACACCACCGCTAAGGAAAAGCAGAACGTTTCGGCTGCCTGCCTGTTCCTTAATCTGCTCAAGAATAACCTGAAGCACTGTGTCCTGATCCCAGTTCTTTTCCATTCCACAGTAATCTGCAAAGTTCTGGAAAATCTGATTGCCGCAAGGTGTGTCTTTTACCTCGCAGTGGAACTGAAGACTAAAGCGTTTTTTTGCAAGATTCTGAGTTGCCGCAATAGGACAATCCTTTGTAGAACCAACAATCTCAAAACCTTCGCCAATCTCAAAAACTCCGTCCTGATGGCTCATCCAAACCTGCTGAACAGGCTCAATTCCTTTGAAAAGCGGAGAAGTAACTTTTGGATTCAAATTAAGTGTTGCATAACCAAACTCGCCGACAGGAGCTTTAGCAATTTTTCCGTTGTAGCCCTGCTGAACAATGTAATGACCATAACAGAGGCCAAGAATTGGAATATCCAGATTAAGAATCTCGCTGTTGAACTCTGGAATCTTTTCATCGTAAACGGAGCTTGGTCCGCCGCTAAAAACAATGCCTTTTGCGTTTTCAAAAACTTCGAGGCTGGTAGACGGAAGGGCAATTTCTGAGTAATAGCCCAGCATACGGAAGCGCTTTGCAATAAGATGAGCATACTGACTTCCAAAATCCAAAACAACAATTTTCTCGCGCATAATATTCCTTCTTCGCGTTATAAGTTTATTTCAGCTGATTCTTTAGCAACATCCTTCAAAAGTGGCTTTACTTTTTCTATGAGTGCTGTTACCTGCTCTGGACATCTTCCAATGTAAAGCGAAGGATTCAAAAGCTCCTTCATTTCTGCTTCGGTAAGTCCAAACTCTTTTTCGTTAGCAAGGCGTGCAAGCAAATCACACTCTTCGCCATTCTTCATTTTAGCAGTAGCTTCCATAGAACAACGACGGATAATTTCGTGTAGCTGCTGACGGTTTCCACCGCGCTTTACAGCCTCCATCATAAGGTTTTCTGTAGCAATAAATGGAAGGTAATCTCGGCAAGCCTTTTCAACAATCTTTTCGTTTACGTGCATGCCGTCTGTAACATTCTGAGCAAGTCTTAAAATTGCATCGCAGCAGAGGAAGCCCTCCGGCAAAGAGATTCGGCGGTTAGCTGAATCATCAAGAGTTCGCTCAAGCCACTGAGTACAAGCTGTCATTGGGGCGTTGAGGGCATCTGCCATAAGGTAGCGTGCCAAAGAACAGATTCTTTCTGAACGCATTGGGTTTCTCTTGTAAGCCATTGCAGAAGAACCAATCTGATTTTTTTCAAAAGGCTCTTCAACCTGACGGTCGTGCTGCAAAAGACGGATATCGTTAGCCATTCTGTAGCAGCTCTGTGCGATTGAAGAAAGAGCATTAAGGATGCGGCTGTCTACCTTTCGTGGATAAGTCTGACCCTGAACATCAAAGATTTTTTCAAAACCAAAATCCTTGGCAATCATTTCGTTAAGCTTTTCGCACTTTTTGTGGTCGCCTTCGAAAAGGTCCATAAAGGAAGCTTCTGTACCTGTTGTACCTCGGCAGCCCAAGAACTTAACGTTTTCTATTGCAAAATCGATTTCTTCCAGGTCTGATAAAAAGTCCTGCATCCAGAGTGTAGCACGTTTTCCAACAGTAACAAGCTGTGCAGGCTGATAATGAGTATAACCCAAAGTTGGAAGAGCCTTGTATTTATCTGCAAAATCACAAAGATTGGAAATTACCTTTAAGAGCTCTCCGCGAAGATAGCGAAGACCATCTCTGTAAATAACAAGGTCGGCATTGTCTGTAACATAACAGCTTGTAGCACCAAGATGGATAATTCCGGCTGCAGATGGAGCAACTTTTCCATAAGCGTAAACATGAGCCATAACATCGTGGCGAACTTCTTTTTCGCGGGCAGCTACTACATCATAATCAATATCTGTAATATGCTCAGAAAGCTCCTTTACCTGTGCTTCTGTTACCGGCAACCCGAGAGCACTTTCTGCTTTTGCAAGGGCAACCCAAAGCTTTCGCCAGGTCTGATAGCGTGTATCCGAAGAAAAAAGCTTGAGCATGTAATCGGAAGCGTAGCGTGATGATAATGGGGTTTCGTAAGTATCTTTCATTTTATTTTCCTATTAAGTTTGTCTGATTAAAGTTTTTTTCCAGTAAGTTTTTCGTAGCCTTCAAGATAAATTGCGATTGTTTTATCTACAACTTCCTGAGGGAGCTTCCAGTCGTCATGAGGATTTGCTGTAAGCCAGTCGCGGGCAAACTGTTTGTCGTAAGAAGGTTCAGCGTGACCGATTTCGTACTGATCCTTTGGCCAGAAGCGTGATGAATCTGGAGTAAGCATTTCATCACCAACAACAATTTCTCCGTTTTCATCAAGACCAAACTCAAACTTTGTATCTGCAATAATTATGCCCTTTGTAAGAGCATACTCAGCACATTTTTTGTAAAGTGCAATTGAGTAGTCGCGGAGCTTTGTTGCATATTCTTTTCCTTTTCCAGGGAAGCGTTTTTCAAGATAATCTACAGATTGTTCAAAAGAAATGTTTTCATCGTGGTCGCCGATTTCGGCTTTTGTAGAAGGTGTATAGATTGGTTCAGGCAGCTTTTCTGATTCTCTAAGACCTGCAGGAAGCTTAATTCCGCAAACAGTCTGATTTTCCTTGTAGCTCTTCCAGCCAGAACCTGTAATGTAACCGCGTACAATACATTCAACAGGAAGCATTTTAAGCTTTTTACACAACATGCTGTTTCCGTTGAACTTATCCTGTCTGAAATACTCAGGCATATCGTTTACGTCAACTGAAACCATGTGGTTTTTGATAATGTCTTTGGTGTAATCAAACCAGAACTTAGACATCTGAGTTAAAACGGTACCTTTCTTTGTTACAATGTTGTTAAGAATAACATCAAAACAGCTGATTCTGTCTGTTGCAACAAGAATAAGGTTGTCCCCAACATCATAAATCTCTCTGACTTTACCTTCTTTAATAGGCGAAAACTCTTTCATTTGAATACTTCCTTTTAGACTTAATATTATTGAAGATTTTGATTATTTTCGCCTTGTTTGTCAATTAGTGAGCCTATTTTAACCATAGCCCATCTAGAGCGGCAAACCGTTTTGTAAGCCAGTCTTTTAAGTAATCGGCAGCTTCTTTTTGGGTTTTGCAGGCGGCGGCTTTACTGTTTAACTCATTGCCGACAGAGCCATTGTTTCCAATGTTGTTCCAGCGGGCATAGTTGTTGGCAAAGTTTGTTACGTATTTAGTGCTAACTTCGTCAATCTGGGCGGTGAGCTTTCCAAGTACATCATCATCATGAATCTGCTGCCATTTAGCTTTAACCTTATCCTGGAACCAGTCGCAGTTTACAAAGATTATAAGCCACGGATTTCCATAACCCTTCTGACTATAGTTTACATCGTATCCACCAACACCGGCATACAAGCCCTGAGCATCTGCACAATGACGTTTATTTCCAAGTCCAGAATCAAAATCCCACGGAGCTTCAAACGTGAGCTTTTTCTTGTTCTTGCCAAAATCAAGATCCATGTAGAAGCTCGACCAGTAAATGTCGGCATCGCAGCAAACCTCATTCAAAATATAACTGTCAACGAGCGAATCAATATCAATTATTTTTGAAACACACATCAAGATTTTTTCATCATCAGAAAGACTGGCATTTTCAAACTTCATCTCTACCGGCGAATAATTGTTATCAAACTCAGAATACTTTTTCTCATAAACAGCTTCGTAACAGATTTTCCAAAGGTTGTTCATATATTTTCCAATGAAATCAACCTGTGCGTTGTCATAAATATCGCTTTTAATTGTATAGCCCGAAGTAAGCTTTGAGGTTTCAATTCTTGCTCCATTTTTATCATTCAGATGATGAAGGTAGTTGATATTGAACTTGTAATCCTCATACTGGCTGTAATTATCAAACTCGAGCAGATAGCCGATATCTGTACCAGTGTAGTTATCCTTTGGCTCAGAAATATTTATTCTTTTTTTATTTGTCTGCTGCTGTTCTACAAGAAGATAAACGCCCCAGTATTTGTTATTAATGTATACCTCTACCAGATGATAATCGGTTGTGTAATAGTCTGGAGAGATAAGTTTGTTCATATAAAAAGCAGTTGCATCGCGTAAGAAAGACCAGTCTTTATATGATGCTGTCAGAACCCAGCTTTTAAATGCATTTCCATTATTTAAACCAAGCATATTCTGCTTATCATCAAACTTAATTCGCAAAGGCTTTTTGTCGTAGCTGGTAGTCCAGTTTCCGCGAACCTTTACCTGACCGGCTACTTCATTTAAATTAGGATCTATTTCGCCGCTTTCTTTATAAACGGTGATTTTACATTTTTCGTAATAAGGTTCCGGCTTTTTTGGTCCCCACCAGCTGTTTGCAGAAACAACCTTTGAAACTGGTTTTTCAACAAAATCATTTTTGCCTGTTTCAGAAATAATTTTAATTACAGGAAGATCATGATTTATGCTTGAATAATCAAGTGTATCGGCGGGAACAGTCCCTCCTCTATTATATTCCTGAGTGTTTGCGTTTGCACAACCTGTAATTGTAAGAAGATTTAAACAAAGTAGGGCAAGGCAGAGATTTAGCAGTTTTAAGTTGCAAGTTTTTTTAATCATTTTTGAATCCTGAAAATAAAAAATAAAGCCAATCCCAACTGGAACTGGCTTTAACAGTATAGAAAAATTATCTATAAGGATATAAGGAAATTATCCTATATCGATATTTGCACCAATAAGACCAACAAAAGCGCCAGCCTTTGCTTCGCTTGCATCTGGATGAGCGATGAGCCACTTGTTGCGAGCCCAGAGCAGCTTGTCTTCAAGATTCTTTGGTTCAATATTTGGTTTTTCTGTGTTTGTATCTTTAGGAAGAACAATTACAACACGGAAGCCTTCCTTTGAAACGCCCTTTGCTGTAACTGCATTACAAGGAGCATAGTGTAAGGTTGTTTCGTAAACCTGAACGATAGTTCCCTTTGGAACAAAGAAAGCTTCTACAGAATTAGTATTGAGCTTGCCGTTTTTTACGTTCTGCAAAGAAGCAAGCAAAAGAACTATGTCTGTTGAAGGGATATTGAGCTCTGAACCACGGTGCCACTCAAGACAGTTGAGCTTTGTGTTGTTACCGTTGCAGTAGCCAACCTGAATTGGCATTCCACCGTAAGCGTTTTCGCTGAACTCTTTTGCAATTGGAAGAGCTTCAAGTCCTGCATCACCTGGCTCATAAATTACTGCATTGTCCGGCTTCTTTGTTGTGTCATCAAGCTTTTTAAGAAGGTCTGTTACATCGTAGCCTGTAAGAACCTTTCCGTATTTTTCAAAACTGTGTGAAAAAACTGATTTAATTTTCATTTTTTACTACTCCTGTTTTTAAACGTTTCTTTGAGTTATTATATTGTACCACGACATTTGTAATTTGACATCAGAAAAATATTGTATCTTTGCAATCTTTTCATAAATCCACATTATTTATTTTGACAAAACCCCCTTGATTTGTCATTTTAATTCTTGTATAGTTTTTGTAAATATCATCTTACTAAAAGTTTTGGAGGAAATTATGTTTGTTGACTACGAGTTCCAGCCACGTTATGAGGATTTTTACAAAAACGGTACAATGCGTTTGCCATCTGTTTTGCGGCTTTTTGAAACTACAAGCTGCAAGCATTCTGATATTGTTAAGGACAATATCCTTGCCGACACCGAAAACGGAAAGGCGTGGGTGCTTACCGACTGGTATTTGAAAATCAATTTCCTTCCAAAAATCGGACAGAAGGTTACCTGCAAAACCTGGACCCAGCCGATCAAGCAGATTCTGTTCAGCATAAGGGATTACGAGATTTATGCTGATGGTGAGCTTGCTGTAAGCTGTATTTCCCGCTGGATTATTCTTGATTTAAAAACAAACCGTCCGCAGAGATTTGATTCTTCTTTTGAGGAGCAGTATAAAACCGAGGACAAGTGCGTTTTCGGCGAACCAAAGCTTCCTCACTTGGAAACTCCGGAAGCCTTTACCAACGAGGTTCCAATCATTATCCGCCGTTGTGATGTTGATTATAACGACCATGTTCATAATCTTACCTATATTGATTATGCGCTCGAAGCTTTGCCGGAAGAGGTTTACACCGCCAACGACTACACTTCATTGCGCATAAACTACAAGCAGGCAGTAAAGCCAGGCGAACAGATTGTGTGTAAATATGCATTTGTAGAAGGCAAGCATATCTGCTGCATTTTCAATTCTGAAGGTGAACTAAAGACACAGATTGAATTTGGAACAAATGCTGAATAGATGATGAGGTCGGGCGCGTAAGGGGAGACTTCCCCTTCTTTTCTTAATATTTTCGTATTAATTTCGACTAGTTTCTTACTATAAAAAGTTGCGTATTTTTTTTATTATACTAGTATGGAAAAGATACTATACGAGCAGTACAAAGATTATTTTAGAGTTGGTGCGGCTGTAAGCGGGCTGTTTTATGATGAAGAAGGCTTTCTCAAAAAAATGGAAATTATGAGGGAGCGATTTAAGAAGTTTAAGAAGCCTGCAGGAATGCCAGACTTTAAGTTTCCTGATCCGCCAAAGGGTCCTTTCCCAGATGGTGATATTGTTGCAAAGCATTTTAATATTGTAGTTGCCGAAAACGACACAAAAATGGGCAACATTTATACTGCGCCGGACACGTTTGATTTTTCTTCGGCAGATAAGTTTATAAATATGGCAAAGGCTAACGGACAGGCAATCCGCTGGCATACACTCGTCTGGCATAATCAGAGTCCACACTGGATTTTCAATAAGCCTGAATGCTTTGAAGCCAACTATTCTGACGAGACAAAAGCTACAAAAGAAATGCTTGAAGAGCGTTTGAAAAATTACATTTTCACAGTGGGCAAGCGTTATTCTGCGGATATTTGTTCGGTTGATGTTGTAAACGAATGTATTTCCGACAAAAACTTTGTTCTTCGTGATTTGGAAGAGCGTTCAAAGTGGTTTGATATTCTTGGACCTGATTATATAGACAAAGCCTTTTTCTGGGCTAAGGAAGCTTTCCCTAATTCCAGCCTTGTAATAAACGATTACAATCTTGAGACAATGCCACAGAAACGTCAGGGAATGTATGACCTTGTAAAGGGGATGCTGGCGCGCGGTGTTCCAGTTGATACGGTTGGACTTCAGATGCACATCAATATGGAAAATCCTCCGGTTAGCGAAATTGAAAAAACGATTGAGTTGTTCGGCTCGCTTGGCTTAAATGTAATTGTTACCGAGATGGATGTTTCGGTTTATAAGGATTTTCAACCTGGTCGTGAATCGGAGCCCCGCAAGGAATATACAAAGGAGCTTTTGGAACAGCAGGCAGAACGTTATGCCCAGATTTTTGAATGCTTTAAGAAGGAAGCTAAGGCCGGCATTTTGAAGGATGTAGTTCTCTGGGGAATTACCGACCGCTTTAGCTGGAAAAATGATTTTCCTGTTCCGGGCAGAACGGATGCACCGCTTTTGTTTGATGTAAAAGGGGAAGCAAAACCGGCGTTTATACGATTAACTAAATAAACAAGAATTTTTGGAAATCAATTTTGTGAACTTGTACATAAAAAATAGCTTCCGGTCGAGTTACGGCTTTCGAACCGCAGGCTCGCCTGCTACACGCTGATGTGCCTTGTAATTATATACGGTTGCCGCCAAAGCGGCAGCACATCAGAGTGTTTCGAAAGCCGTCCCTCTCCCTTGCGCTATTTTTTTAATAACAATTTATCAAATTGATTTCCATGGGGGATTCTATATGATTAAAAAAGTTGGTTTATTAAGGTTCGTTTTTTCTATTATTTTATTAACTCTTTCTGTGGGTGCGATTATTTCGTGCGCTTCCACTAAAACAGAAGGGGCGGCAGCAAAGGCTTCATCATCAGAGAAAACTTCTCCGGTTAGTGCGAAAAATCCAAAAGAGGCGTCTGTCATTCTTACAGATAAGGGAGCTGTAAAGGGGATTCTTTCGGATGATGGGAAGGTTGAGATTTTTGCAGGGATTCCGTTTGCAAAGCCGCCGGTGGGAGAATTACGCTGGAAAGAACCGCAGGAGCTGGAGCCTTGGGATGGGGTACTTGAGGCAGACCATTTTGCACCGATGGCAATGCAGACCGAATACGGACGGATTTTCAATTTTCTTATAAACTGTTACGTCCATTCAAAAAACGATCGTACTTACAAAGGTCCGATGAGCGAGGATTGTCTTTACTTAAATGTATGGCGCCCGGCAGAAACAAATGGTGCAACAGAATCAGATTCCCCTCTTCCTGTATTGGTGTACATTCACGGAGGAAGCTTGACTTCCGGACAAAGCTGGTACGAAAAATATGACGGTACAAATCTTGCAAAAGAAGGCATTATTGTTGTTACTGTTGCTTACAGACTCGGAGTATTCGGTTACTTCGCAGACAGTGAATTGGCCGCTGAATCTCCAAATGGAACAACCGGTAACTACGGCTTGCTTGATCAGATTAAAGCTCTTGAATGGGTAAACAAAAATATTGAGGCGTTTGGCGGAGATGTGAACAATATCACTATTGCGGGAGAATCTGCCGGATCATCATCCGTGAATGCGGTTTGTGCTTCTCCGTTGGCAAAGGGTTTGTTCAGGCGGGCAATTGCCGAAAGCTCTTCGATTGTACAAAAAACTCCGCCGCATACATTCCGTACCATGCAAAAGGCGCAGGAAACAGGAGCGGCTATTAAGGCTGAGTTTAAGTGTAACACGGTGGAGGAGCTGCGAAAAATCCCTGCAGAAAAACTTATAAAAACAAAGTACTCAAACAGCAGTATGACGGTGGACGGTTATGCTTTACCGCGAACTCCTTACGAAATCTACCAGGACAACGAGAACAACGAAGAAGCACTGCTCAATGGTTTTAATAGACAAGAGGGCTTTGCCTTTGCCGCCTTTACAAAAGTAACAAAGAAAAACCTATATTCGCTTTTGGAATCTACCTTTAAGTCACGCACCCAGGAAGCAATTGACGCTCAGAATATCAAGACAAAAAAACAGGCCAGAGCCTATTACAATGATGTTTATTCTGCAGTGTGCTTCACCTACCCTCACGACTGCTGGACAAAAACTCTTGCCGCCCAGGGAAGGCCTGTTTACGAATATTTCTTCAACAAAGAAAACGGCGAACTTGGAACCATGCATTCCGGCGAAATGATTTACGCTTATCGAAACGTGCCGAAAACCCGCAACTACGATAAGTCCGATTATGACCTTGAAATGATAATAAGCAGCTACTGGCTAAACTTTGTAAAGTATGGTGACCCGAATGGAGTTGCGTCTGACGGGAAGCAGTTGCCTGAGTGGAAAACCTTTAATGAAAGTGGATTACTGCTGGAGTTCAGTGAAAACTGTGTTATGAGGGAAGATCCATTTATGGGAATATATCAATATTTTGGTGAATAATATTTCTACTTATTTCAGAATTAAAACAGGATTAGACATAAGTGTTCTTATTGTATTTTTATAAATATCCACACCTTTAATTTCTGTTATTGTTGTGATTTTATTACCAGCATCTTTACTGCTTGCTCCACAGTGATAAACCTTCATTGTTGGAAATCCATTGTCTAGAATTATATATCGATCATGAGCTTTATTTACAGATTGAACGAAAGAGATCCTTGTGTTTGGATATTCTGTCAAAAAATCATTATACTCAGACAATTTCAAAGGATGAGAACCTTTATTGTCACTTATTATAGTGATGCAAATACCTTGCTTTGCTTGTGCCAGGTGATTTAATGTTTTTATTCCAAGATAATCATCTATTATGATGATGTTATTTTTTGCCTTTTTGTAAATTGATTGATATGCCAGATCCGCTTTAAATGGTTCACCATTTAGAATAAGAACTTCTTCAGCTTTTATATTGTCATCAAAAAGCTGAATTAAATCAGATAATTCGGAACGAAAAATCATATTTTCTTCTATTTTTTGAACTCTCTCAGAAAGCTGATAATGTTTAAGTGTTAAAGTTTTTACATCATCATAGGGAAGAAGTTGACTATTCTCTTTTAGATAATGCGACATTTCCACAAATGCTTCGATAATCTGGATACTTGCTTCAATTGCCTGATCTGTATGTAAAGCAGACGTAAGCATTGCTACACCTTGTTCTGTATATACGTAGGGGAGATATTTTGAATACTTGCCTTGATCTAATTCTAAGATTCCAAATTGGAATCTTAGAATATCAGAATATTCTTCGCGGGTGAGCTGAAAACAAAAACTCTGTGGAAAACGTTTTATGTTACGTTTCATAGCTTTGTTTAGGTTTCCTGTTGTTACACCAAAATAAACCGCAATATCTTTATCTAGCATAACGCGATATCCACGCACTTCTAGAATCTGAGATTTAACATTTTCCTTGTCAACAGATTCATAACTAATAATTTCTAAGGAATTATAATTTGTTTGAGATTTTTCCATACCATATACCTCATGATTCATTTGATTTTCAGCACTAGTCCAACTTCTAGTCTGATTTATGGTAAAGAAAAAACCGATTGGCATTGTCGGATTTGCTCCGACTGTTTCACTATATATAACCGCACAAATAAAAACACAAATAATTGTTGGATATTACTTTTTGTGCAGTAGGCTTTACGATTTAAGTATAATAATTTTGTAGATTAAAAACAATGTCTGGAACACTGTGGGGATTTTAAGGGGTCGGAAAACAGAATTGGCTACCCCTTAGGAGAAGGGGTAGCGGAAAACGCCGTTAGGCGGTTGGAGCGAGGGGAAGACTTCCCCCTCTTTACTATCCCCTACTACTTATACAACGGAGAAAGTGTCTCTACAACCTTTGTGTATTCTGCGTAAGCTTTGTCGTAAGCGGCAACGTTAGCAGGGATTGGGTCGGCACTCTTTGAGTTGTCCAAAGTGATGTGCTTAGCACAAAGGGCAGCGATGTCACATTTTCCAGTCTGGTTCTTTAAGCACCACAAAGCCTGAACGGCACCACCAAGAGCGGCAGCTTCATCCAAAGCAGGAACACGGATCGGCAAGTTCATAACATCGGCAGCAATCTGGCGCCACAGAGGAGACTTTGAACCACCACCAATCAGGCGGATTTCCTTTGGCTGGAAACCAAGCTTGCGGAAGGCATCCAAACCACCACGCATAGCAAATACAGCAGATTCAAGAGAAGCGCGGGCGATATTTGCACGGTTTGTATTTGCACTTGTAAGACCTGTAATGCTTGCACGACCATTTGGCAGGTTAGGAGTTCGTTCACCGTTGAAGAATGGAATTACCAAAACGCCTTCACTTCCACAAGGAGCCTTTGCAGCTTCGCCATCAAGAGCTTTTACGTCAAGTTCAAAGAGTCCGCGAACAAACTCTGTAGCAACTGTACAGTTCATTGTACAAAGAAGTGGGAGCCATCCGCCTGTACTTGAACAGAAGCCGCTCAAGCCGTTTGCAGGATCAGCAATTGGTTTGTCTGAATAGCCGTAAAGGGTTCCAGAAGTACCCATAGACATTGTAAGGAAGCCGTCGGCAACTGTACCAGTTCCAACAGCACCCATCATATTGTCACCGCCACCAGCAGAAACAGGAATACCAGCTGGGATTCCGTAAGCAGCGGCTGCTTCTGCGCTAACTTTTCCGGCAGGAGCACTTGGTTCAATCAGTTTTGGAAGTAAGCCAAGAAGTTTTGGATCGATGATGTCACAAATCTTCTTTGACCAGCAGCGGTTCTTTGAATCGAACAAAGCCATACCAGAAGCATCGCCGTATTCCATTACATAGTCGCCTGTGAGTTTCCAGTTGAGGTAATCGTGTGGAAGCATGATATATTTGAGGGCAGCAAAAGCTTCTGGCTTGTGATTTTTGAGCCAAAGGATTTTTGGAGCTGTGAAACCTGTAAGCATAAGGTTTCCAAGTGCATCGATTACAGCCTTATCTCCACCGGCAGCCTTTGTAATCTGGTCGCATTCTGCAACTGTGCTTGTGTCGCACCAAAGCTTGATGTTGTAGAGGGCTTTTCCATCCTTATCAAGAGGAACAAAACCGTGCTGCTGACCTGAAACACCAATAGCTTCAATAGTTTTTTTGTTTTCTGCGCTCAGCTTTCCAAAGCAAACTTCAAGTCCCTTGTCGAACCATTCAGTTTTCTGCTCACGAGTTCCGTCAGCTTCTGAAATTAAATCCATAGGGCAGCTTGCCTTTTCTATAATTTCCTTTTTTTCGTAGTCGTAAATTACGACCTTCATACTCTGTGTTCCAAGATCAATACCTGCAACAGTTTTCATAATATTCCTCCATTTTTTTCTATATTATAACTTTATAATTTTTATCTTAAAAACCTTAATAGTCAAGTGGGAAAAATACCTATTTTCTGCTGATTTTGACTCAACTTTTTCATAAAAATAGTTCAACTTCGATATAAAAATGTTGAAAAAAACATCATTCTCCTTTATCTTATATATAACAAACATTTAAAAATCGATTACAAAATATTTTACCTATTCAGAGAATGTTATATGTCTGTCTGTGAAAAATTAGAAACTTGTCCTTTTTACAAAGGCAAGCTTGTTGTTGAAAATGATTTAGCAGAAGTTCTTAAAGCAAAGTATTGTCTTTGCAATAAGGAAAACTGTGCCCGCTACAAAGTTCTTAACGAACTCGGCCCAGATTATGTAGATAACCTCTTGTTCCCACATATGATGAGCAAAGCATACTTAATCATTGCCGAAAACAAAAAATAAGACTTTTGTGTAAAAAAGGTGGTACTATCGTTGTTTTTTTAGCCACCTTCCAATCATATATTTATTAAATGATGTATATTAAACGATTAACTAAACTATTCTCTGTGATTTTATCTTTATCACTCTCATTTTCATTAATCAGCTGTGCCAGCACAAAAACTCCGGAGCCTGAAGTTTTTGAAAAAACAGCTGCTCTCTATCAGCTTGCAGAACCATACGGCTTTAAGGTTGGAGCAAACATTTCCTACAGCCAGGCAGGCGACGGTAAATATCTTGCAATGCTGAAGGATGATTTTAATACAATTACTGCAAGCAACGAGTTCAAGGCATATTCATTGCTCAAGCAGTCTGCATGCCAGGCACAGAACAAGCCTGTTATGAACTACAAGGTTGCAGACACTATCGCTAGATTTGCACAGAACAATAACATTGGAATCCGTGGTCACGTACTTGTTTGGGATGCTTACATGCCGGACTGGTTCTTCCGAGAAGGCTTTACAACTGATGGTAATTTTGTTGATTCCGAAACAATGAAGGACCGCTTAAAGTATTACATTACTGATGTTGTTACTCACTTTGAAACTAATTTCCCGGGCGTTGTTTACTGCTGGGATGTTGTAAATGAAGCTGTTGCAGACGGTTCTAACGAATGGATTCCCGGCAACGAGTTCCATTTAAGAAAAACTCGCGGTGGTGTTTCCAATATCTTTAATGATGTAATTGGTGAGGATTATGTTAAATTTGCGTTCCAGTGTGCACGTGAAGTTGTAAATCAGGTGAACCCGGACATAAAGCTTTTCTATAACGATTACAATACCTTCTACCCTGATAAGAGAGCTGCAATTGTAAATCTTGTAAACTATCTTAACAAGGATGAAATGCTTTGCGACGGTGTTGGAATGCAGGGCTACATTGGCGGATACGGTTCACAGAACGGCTGTATGAATGCCAGCGATTTAGTTCTTATTAAGGATGCAATTAAAACTTACAGCAGTCTTGGTGTTGAGGTTCAGCTTACAGAGGTTGCCGTTAGAAATTACGAAGGTGATGAAGAAACAATGGCAAAGCATGCAAAGTTCTATGGAAAGCTTTTCCAGGTTCTTATAGATTCACGAAACGAAGGACAGAACTTTACAGCCATTACAATCTGGGGCTTGTGCGATAATCCTTTTATGGAGCGCAGTGATTATTCTTACAAAATGAATGGACCATTCTGCGGACTTTATAACAAGTATTACGCAATTAAAGACAGTTACAAAGAGGTTTACAAAACCTTAAAAAAATAAATGTTTTCTTCCTATTTTTTTTGGGCAGCCGGTTGTCAATCGGCTGCCTTTTTTTATATCTGAAATGAATTGGAAGAAAAATAACTTTTTTTTTCATTAGGGTATGTTATATTGATAAAGGAAAGGCATTCGCAATTCTGCGTCTTGCCTCCATTGGTTAAATCTAGTTACCTAGACTTTTGCCCGCCGGTGCTCTGAACACTTAGGCGGGTTATTTTTTATCCGCTTGTGCTTCTTCCTTTTTTTTCGGAGAAGGCGCGTAATAATGTCGATGATTATCTGAACTGCATAAAAAGGATTTAAAAGATTTAGAAACAATAAAAGAAAGGCTAAATTAAAACAACTACGGATGGTTTTATGTATGGCGGGGCAACCCGCCTTTTTTGTAGACAAGACATTGTTTGTTGTGGTACAATAATCCCACAAGGAGGATAAAATGCCAAAAATAGTTCCTATTAGGGATTTAAAGAATACAACTGCAATCTCTACACTTTGCCATGAAGAAGATGAACCTATTTTTGTTACTAAAAATGGATATGGGGATATGGTTTTAATGAGTATGGAAACTTATGAAAAAAAACTTTTCCTTGCAAATGTTTACGAAAAACTTGAAGAAGCAAAGCAAGATATGAAAAACGAAAGGTGTTCATCCGTTGAAGATGCAGTTTCACGAATAAGGAAAAGACATGGCTTATAATGTCAGAATCATGGAAAAAGCAGAACAGGATTTATCTGATATTGTAACATACTTAACAGATAAACTTTGTAATGCAAATGCTGCTAATAGTTTGCTTGATGAGTTTCTGAAAGAAAAAGAAAATATTGCAGATAATCCATATATGTATCCGCTAAGTAATGATTTAGTTCTACAATCTGAAGGATATCATCGATTCTTATTTAAAAAAAATTACATTGCACTTTATTTAATTGACGATGATAAAAAAGAAATATCAATTATGCGTATTTTTTATGCAAAAAGAGATTATGTTAATTTAATATAGGACTCTAAGTGTCTCAACTTCCTGAAAAACCAAACCAGGTATGGAATGGCGGTAAAGGTGCTTAAAAGGTCGGCAATTGCCTGGCTGATTTCTACACCGAAAAGACCTAATAGACGAGGAAGAATCAAAATGGCCGGGATAAAATAGAAGCCCTGGCGGTTCATGGAAAGGAAGGTAGCCTGCTTTACGTGACGGGTTGACTGCATGAGCATATTTGTTCCAATAATCAGCGGGTGAAGAGGAATAAACGCAATCTGCCAGCGGAGGGCAACTGTTCCTACAGCGATTACTGCTTCGTCGTTGCGGAAGGCTTTTATAATCTGTGGCGCAAAAATAAACACGATTGTTGAGAAAACTGCCATAACCGCAAAGCCGCTTAAAACCATAAACAACCACGCTTTTTTTACGCGGTCGTAACGTTTTGCTCCGTAGTTGTAACCGCTTACCGGACTAAAGCCTTGTCCAATTCCAATTATCATGCTGGCAACAAACATTATGATTCTTGTGGCGATTGTCATTGCGGCAACGGTTGAATCTCCGTAAACTGCGGCGGCTGTGTTCAAAAGAATTGTGGCAAAGCTTGCAAGTCCCTGGCGGGCAAGTGAAGGAAAGCCTGTTGAAACAATTCGTCCAAGCACGCGGATATCTTTTGAGAAAAACTTTATGTTCATGCGGCAAACGGATTTACGGCGCAGATAAAATGAAAAGAGAATATTAAAGCTTATAAACTGGCTGATTAAGGTTGCGATTGCTGCACCGCTTATGCCGAGTCCAAAGCCCTTTAAGTTTATTACTCCGCCAAAGAGCGCCAGATCCTTAAAAATAAAAAATGGATCCAGAATGATGTTGATGATTCCGCCGGTTGTAAGGGCAATCATACTGAAAAAGGCTTTTCCTTCTGAGCGCAGGACGTTGTTCAAAACAAACGAAGCACACATAAAAGGTGCACCCCAGAAAATAAAGCGCGCATAATCCTTGGCGTAAGGAAGAACAGATTCCGAAGCTCCAACCAGACTGAGCAATCCGCCGGAAAAAATATTACCAAATATTGTGATTAAAAGACCAATAGCCAGGGCGGTAAAGAAAGCTGTTGAAGAAATGACTGTTGCTTCATCATTCTTTTTCTGCCCGAGCTTTATGGAAATTAAGCTTCCACTACCCATTCCAAGTGTAAAGCCGCACGCCTGAATAATACTCATAATCGGGAAAACAATACCAACCGCTGCACTTGCCTGTGTACTAAGCTGAGACACAAAGAAGGTGTCAGCGGTATTGTAAATTGCGGTAATGAGCATGGAAATAACTGTAGGAATTGCAAGTACAGTTACAAGCTTCCATACAGGAGTATTTACCATTTTATTATATTGAGCGTCGGCATTAGCTGATTGGTTGGTAGGTTGATTCGGGATCATACGTATTATTATTTTGTGTAAAGATTGCCGTGTCAAGCACGGCAATGACAGTTATTTTTCCGGCTTCAAGAATACAGTTACATAATTATCTGTGTTCAAATATTTTTTAGCGGCAGCATGAAGTGCGTCGGCTGTAATCCAGGTAGCAATTTTGTCTGTGTCGGAGGTAAGCCAGAGCGGTTCATAATCAAACACAAGACCAGCATCAATTTTGTTAATCCACCATTTGTTGTTTCGCTTGTAAACCTCGAAAGAACGGCGGCTTGTTTCCTGAAGCTTTTCGATGTAAATATCATCTACACCATTTGCCTGAACATCTTTGATAACGCTTATAACTGTATCTGCAAGCTCCTGACAGCGTTCCGGTTCACAACCAAAATCAATTTCGAATCTGTAGAAGCGCTCTGGATAACCGTCGATGTAGCCGTTTAAGCCAATACCGTATGAGCCGCTCTTATCTTCGCGGATAACCTCACGCAAACGAATATCGAACAAAGCCTCAAGCTGCTCCATAATCTCGCTTTCGTAAAAGCCTGTTTCCAAATCTTTAGAAGCAGGAAGCTTTCCACCAAAGCACATATAAACACGCCCCTGCTGATCCAGTCCTTTTTCTACAACTGCAGAAGGCTTGCCCTTAGGGAAATCCCAATATTTATAAACAGTTTCTTCGCGGTCCTTTGAGGTTTTGAGAGTTCCAAGATAGTAGCAGCACAATTCAATAAGGTTCTCTTCATCAAAATCACCAACGAAAGTAAAGGTAAAGTCTGCAGGATTAGCAAAGCGCTCGTGATAGATTCTTTCAGAAACCTGTGGGTTCATTTTTTCTACAAAATCCATATTGAATGGTGAACGGCGGATATCTTTTCCATAAAGAAGCTCACAGATTTTGTCGTCAAAGAGCTCGTTTGGCTGCTGACCATGATTCTTTGCCATTGTTGTGTAAGAGTTCATAAGTGTCTGCCAGCTTTCGTCATTGAACTGAGTTTTTGAGAACATAAGGTTCATAAGCTGCAGCAGAGCTTCTGTATCTTCGCCACGGCAGGCACCGTCAAAGGTTTCTTTTGTGTCGTAAATATTAAAATTGAGGTTTACCTGTTTTGAAGTAATTTTCTTAATCAGCTGATTGTATGTCATGCCGTTTAAGCCGGACATTATTGCGTATTCCAGTGTTGCTTTTGCAGAAGGAATATCTTCATCCTTAAGATAGAACAAACCTCCCTTACTGCTTACCTTCATATAAATTGTGTTTGCCTCAAAATCTGTTTGTTTAGTGATGATTCTGATTCCGTTGTTTAAGCGGTACTCAGTTACACCAAGCTCTGCAATTTCTTTTTTAGAAGAAACTTTTCCTTTTTTAGAAGGGCGTTCCATAAGCTCATCGTCTTCAACATCATCTTTATATGCAGTAATTTCGTCGCTGGCATAATCTGTCCAGAGAGTTTGAATTGTGTAATCGTCCGGAATATCTGTTACAACATTATCATAGAGCACAAACATTTTTGTACCGCGCTCTGGGAAAACGGAAGGAATTGCTGCGTTTACTTCGTCCAGGGTTATAGATGGAATAAGTTGTGTAAAAATGTCGTAATAGTCTTGTGCAGAAATATAAGATTTTCCGGTTAAGATATAGCTGATGATTGTGTCTGCATGCTCGGCAGAATTGATTTTGTCTTTGTTTGTGTAATAAAGCTCAACCTCAGAGAGGAAATATTTCTTAAAGCGTTCCAGCTCCGATTCTGTAACTCCATGATAAAGAAGTCTGTCATATTCATCGAGCATAGCCATTTCTGACTGCATGAACATATCCTGTTTTGGTACAAAGCCCAGATAGTAAAAGGCTGTAGAGTTTGTAAATCTGTTTTCTCCAATTCCAGCGGCAATCCACGGAGCATCCATTGTATTTGTAATTTCGGAAAGACGCTGATCCAAAACAGAGGTAATAATTTCATCAATAACAACCTTGCGGGCTTCTTCTACTGTTTTTCTATTTACGGCTTCGTGGCGGCTGTAAATATTTACGATTGTATATTTCTGTTCTGGGTCGCTCATCCTGCAGATTTCTCTTTCTGAAGAATAAGGGATTTTGAACTCTGGGTAATCAAGTGGTTCTGTTTTTGCAGGGATTGTCTGCATTGTCTGTTTAAGTACATCTTCAAGAACAGCTGTATCAATATCACCTACTGCAATAACCGACATTAAATCAGGGCGGTACCATTTATTGTAAAAGTCCAGAATCCTTTCGCGGGAAACTGTATTAACAATATCCATTTTTCCAATTGGCAGACGCTTTTCGAACATTGAATCCTTAAGCAAAAGAGGAACCTGTTTGTCGGAAATACGACCCTGAAGTCCCTGTCGGAGTCTCCACTCCTCGTTTACTACACCGCGTTCCTTGTCAATTTCTTCCTGTGGGAAAGAAACGGCACAAGCCCAGTCTCTTAAAATAAGAAGTGCCTGCTTTAAGATTTCCGGATCATCGGCCGGGATTTCGAGCTTGTAAACGGTCTCTTCAAAAGAGGTGTAGGCATTTAAGTCTGCACCAAAGTTCATGCCAATTCGTTCAAAATAATCTACGATTGCAGATTTTTCAAAATGCTCTGTGCCGTTAAAGGCAAGATGCTCTATAAAGTGAGCAATTCCCTGCTGGTCTTCTTCTTCCATGCAGGAGCCGGCTTTTACCACAAGGCGCAGAATTATTCTGTTTTTTGGTTCCTCGTTGTGGCGGATATAATAGGTCATCCCATTATCAAGATTGCCAACTGTTACTGCTGAATCTAAAGTAAGCGGGGTTGCCTGAACAGCGTTTTTACTGCCGGCTTTTCCATTGTTTTTTTCGCCAACATCTGTAGATTTACAGCCTGTTACTAAAAGCGAAGAAACAAAAACAAAGGCTGTCAAAAGCAGCCAAACTTTATTTGCGAAAGCTTTTTTTTCAAACATTATGAAATCCTCCGAAGTTTCTTATGTACATAATATTACATAGTAATTAAAGCACTTTTTTAAATATTTGAAAACCGTACCATTTTCTTATTTAAAAACTGTGGTATAATAACAAATTATTATTAAAAGATTTTACAGAGGTTTTATCATGGAAAATAATTTAAAAACAGAAAACACAAAAGAGCGCAATTCTTTTACAGGTTCTTTGGGTTTTGTTCTTGCGGCAGCCGGTAGTGCTGTTGGCTTGGGAAATATATGGCGCTTTCCGTACTGTGCAGCAAAGGATGGCGGCGGCTTGTTCCTGCTTGTTTACCTGGTGTTTGCGCTGACATTCGGATTTGCACTTTTAATTACAGAAGTTGCCCTTGGAAGAAAAACTCAGCAGGGTCCGCTCACCGCTTACAGAGAAATTAAAACTAACTGGAAGTGGCTCGGCATTTTTTCTTTTGTCGTGCCTTTTATCATTTATCCATACTACTGCGTAATCGGCGGCTGGGTAATCAAATATATGTTCACATACATAATTGGAAAAGGCTCAATGGCTGTTCAGGACGGATTTTTCAAGAGTTTTATTTCCGGCAGCTGGCAGCCACTTTTGTTCACCTTCCTTTTTGCCGGTGCCTGTTTCTATATAGTTTATAAAGGCGTTGAAGATGGAATCGAAAAGTTTTCTAAGATTCTTATGCCTGTTCTTGCAATAATCGTAATTTTTATTTCGTTCTACGCACTTTTCCTTAAGTTTACAGATGCCGACGGCGTTACAAGAACTGGTTTACAGGGCGCAAAAATCTATCTTATTCCAAACTTCAAAGGCTTAACCTTCCGCGGTTTCCTGCATATTTGTCTTGATGCAATCGGTCAGCTTTTCTATTCGCTCAGTATTGCTATGGGTATTATGATTGCGTACGGCTCTTATATGAAAAAGGAAGTTAATCTTGAAAAATCTGTAAATCAGATTATTGCCTTCGATACTGGAATTGCATTTCTTGCCGGTCTGATGATTATTCCAACCGTATTTGTTTTCTCTGGAGTTGAAGGACTTGAAACAGCCGGTACAAGCTTGATTTTCGTTGCCCTCCCTAAGATTTTCAATTCACTCGGTATTTTCGGTTATATCCTTGGTGCGCTTTTCTTTGTGATGGTTTTATTTGCCGCTATTACTTCTGCAGTTTCAATCCTCGAAGCAATTACCGCTAGTGTTATTGATAAATACGGCTGGACCCGCAAAAAGTCTGTTTTGGTTTTGGGAGCTGCAACCTTTGTAGTTTCTGTGATTGTCTGCCTTGGCTATAATGTCTGGGCCTTTGATCTGAAGCTTCCAAACGGTTCTGTAGGCCAGATTCTTGATGTCCTTGATTATGCCAGCATGAACGTTCTTATGCCAATAATCGGTATTCTAACTTGTATTCTCCTCGGCTGGGTCTGCAAGCCTCAAGTAATGATAGACGAAATCACCCTAAACGGCGAACCTTTCAAACGCCGCGGTCTATATAAGGTGATGATAAAGTTTGTTGCTCCAGTTTTGCTCTTCGTTATCCTTCTCACTGGTCTTGGTATTTTGTAAAACTTATATCAAAAGTACAGAAATCAGTTTTACGCTTTAGCGGCAAACGTATATAATTACAAGGCACATCAGCGTGTAGCACGCAAGCGTGCGGTTCGAAAGACGTAACTCGACTGGTAGCTATTTTTTTTTGCATAAATGCTAACAAAACTGATTTCTGTAGCCCTGCATTGACCAAACTTCAATAAAACTTTAATATCTGAGTATGGATAAACAGAACGAACTTCTTGCAGAGTTTTTGGATAGTAAAACAATCAATGCGCTTTCTGAATTTTTGAACAATCCTAAGGACTTTGACGTTCCTGCAGATACCATTGCAACAGCCTTTGGTGCAAAAAAAGATTTCTCAAAAATGGAAGACGAGAGAGTTCAAAAACTAGTTTCGAGCTTTAAAAACAATTTTACACTTCTTATACAAAAAACTTGGGTTGAAAAATCTGACATTGCTTTGAAAGACCAGCTTCTTTATCAATTGAACATTTTCCTTGGTAACGAAAACTGGAAAGATAATTATGTACTTTTTCTTCAGCTTATAAATCAGGGTGTTGAGCTTATGTTCGGCCAGAAGCCAGATTCTCCGGAGTTTGCAGAATATTCTCTGCGTATTGATCCGGAATTCGGTATTTTCTGGTGGTACATCTCTAATCTCCCCCCCAAAGCAGATTGGTCCGAGAAAAAGTGCCGGTTAGCTATGATGTTGGGAATGTATTTCTTAGCTAATTATTAATTTTTGCTTTTGAAAGCATTATTGAAATCGAAGCGAAATTGAGGAAGCCGGAACTTAATTGGTTCTGGCTTTTTTTGTTTTGAGATTGTCGGATTAAGTCCGGCAATGACAGAGGTTTTTATGGATATTAAAATTATTACAGACAGCTTACGAGCAGGAAGCGAAAAGCTTGCAATGCAGACAGCAGCTCAGAAAAACGAAGCCCTTAAGGCAGTTGCAGAGGCATTGGATAAAAATCGTGCCTCCATCATCGCAGCAAATAAAAAGGATGTTGAAGCTGGTCGTGCAGGAGGAATGTCGGAATCATTAATTGACCGCCTTGCCTTAAACGATTCCAGACTCGACGGAATTATTGACAGTATAAAGACAATCATAAATCAGACAGACCCGATTGGCGAGGAAGTTGCAGGCTGGAAAACTCCGAATGGACTTTTGATTCGTCAGGTAAGAGTTCCGCTTGGAGTTGTAGCAATTATTTACGAAAGCCGCCCGAACGTTACCGTAGACGCCTTCAGCCTTGCGTATAAGAGTGCCAACGCAATATTGCTGCGCGGATCATCATCAGCCTATAAATCTAATAAAGAAATTGTACGTATTATTAAAGAAGCGCTTGCCGGTGTAAAAGGCGGTGTTCCAGAAGCTATAGAGCTTGTAGAGGTTCGCGAGCACGACCACAGCGATGTTGATCAGATTTTAAACGCTGTTGGAATGATTGATGTTTGTCTGCCACGCGGAAGCGGTAAAAAGCTGATTCAGCACGTTGTTCAGAATGCGCGAATCCCTGTAATTGAAACTGGAAGCGGCGTTTGTCATCTTTATGTTGATGAAACTGCTAATCTGGAAATGGCCTGCAAGATTGCGGAAAATGCAAAGATTCAGAGACCGAGCGTTTGCAATGCAATTGAAGGAATTGTTGTTAATAAAAAGGTTGCCGCAGAGTTCTTGCCGATGGTAGAAAAGACCTTTAACGGCCGGGTAAAGCTTCACGCTGATGAAGTGGCAATTCAATATCTTAAATCTGCTGTTCCTGCTACCGCTGAAGATTTTGATACAGAATATCTTGATTACGAATGCTGCATCAAAACTGTAGAAGACGTAAACGAGGCTATAAGCTTTATAAACGCACACAACACAAAGCACAGCGAAACAATTGTTACCGAAAGCCGCGAAAATGCTAAGCTTTTCCAGTCTAAGGTTGATGCAAGCTGCGTTTATGTAAATGCAAGCACACGCTTTACCGATGGCGGCGAGTTTGGTTTTGGTGCAGAGCTTGGAATAAGCACCCAGAAGCTCCATGCGCGCGGTCCTATGGGAATTAAAGCTTTGACAACCACCAAGTATCTGATTGATGGCGATGGTCAGATACGTTAAGGAGAAAAAAATGAACTGTATTAGCGAAGCGGTAAAAAGCGCTCGAAAAATTGTTATAAAAATTGGCTCAAATACACTTTCAAAGCCGGATGGAACTCAGAACACCGACTTTATGCAGGATTTTGCAAGACAGTGCGCCGAGCTTATAAAAAGCGGCAAGCAGATTGTTCTTGTTTCTTCGGGAGCACAGGTTGCAGGTGTTTCTACTACCAAGGAGTGGGCACGTAAAAAGGATGTTCATTACCGACAGGCTCTTTGCTCTATTGGACAGGTGGAGCTTATGCACCAGTGGCGAAAGGCTTTCCAGCAGCAGGGACTTCATATTGGTCAGCTGCTTCTTACAAAGGATGATTTTGAAAACGAACACCGAAGTCTGAATATTCGAAATACACTGTTTACACTTGTAGATGAAGGTGTTGTACCAATCATCAACGAAAACGACAGTGTAAGCTTTGACGAAATTAAGATCGGTGATAATGATAATCTTTCTGCACTCACAGCAATTTTGTGGTCCGCAGATCTTCTTATTCTCTTTAGTGATGTTGATGGTATTTATTCCGAGAATCCTAAAACTAATCCAAACGCAAAGCTGATTGAAACTGTTTCTTCAATTCCAGAGCTTAGAAAAAGCGTAAAGATTGGCGAAACAAATGCTTTTGGAACAGGCGGCATGGAAACAAAGATTCAGGCAGCAGAAAAAATCACTGTGTACGGAATCCAGATGCTTTTAGCAAATGGCGACAAAGAGAACGCACTTACAAATCTTTCTGACGAAAGCGCAAAGGGAACTTTGTTTCTTGTAGAATAGCTTAAACTACTTAAAGCAAACGTCTACTTCAAACGGACCGTATTGAGTAGAGAATGGGATTGCGATTACCGGATAGGTCTTTGGCCACGAAATCTGATGATTTGGACCTGCAATTGTCAGCGGTGGCGAAATATCCAGATCTTTATCTTTAATTGCCGAAATTGCATTGCCGGAAATAATATTGGTAAACTCGCTTACAAGCTCCCTGGACATTTCTTCTGCATCAGCTTCCTCATACTGAAGCCCAGACATTTCGAGCATTTTCTTTGCAAGGTTTTTGTGAAGTCTGAAAACAACAACACCCTTACAATCACCGGTAATTCCCAGAATACCGGAGATTTCCCACTGGTGTCCAATTTTTATATCCATGAGAAATGGCTCATTATTTGTGCAGTCTATTGAGAACATAAACTTAAAGGCATTTATACCTGCCGTCAAAAAAGCGTTGATTACCTTAACATCCATACTGTTAACTATATCAAAGAATTTAAATGGCGCAAGTGTTTGTGTGAGAATTTTGAAAAAATTTATAAAAATAATTCAGCAATGAATACTATTCCGCAGCAAATGCACGCAACCGGGAAAAGTCCAAGCCCAAAGTACGAAACTACAATTCCTACAACAAGTGCAATTATGCCTGCAATTGGGGATTGTGTTGCTTCGATAATTGCCGGGAAGGTCATAACGGCGAGCGTAACATAAGGCACGTAGTATAAAAAGGATTTTATGAACTTATTGTTTATTGGTTTACGGATTAAAGTAAGCGGAAGAACACGGATTAAGTAGGAAACAAGAGCAGCAGTAAAGATATAAATGTATGCGTTACCTGTCATTTTTGCTCCTCATCTACCGGCTTAATGATGGCGATAATTGCCGAAATCACAATTGTGAGAATTATGGTTCTGGTGCCGCCAGAAAGCTCGCGGACAACAGGAATTATTCCGCAAACATAGCTTGAAATAAAGCTTACTGCAACAGCAATTGCAATTACCAGGTTCTTTTTTGCAGGCGGGATGATGATGGCTATGAACATTCCGTACAACGCTACCGAAAGGGCACTCACAACTCTTACCGGAAGAATATTGCCGGCAATTATTCCAAGAGAAGTTCCCAGACTCCAGAGCGGTACCGAAATCAATATCGCCCCGTAATTGTACCACGGATTTACATACCCTTCCCTTGCCTTTGCAATTGAAATACCGAATATTTCGTCTGTAATTCCAAAGCCAACGAGCAGCCTGTGGAAAAACTTTGTGTTTGGGTCAAAATGCTGGCTTAAAGAGCAGCTCATTAAAAAATAACGTGCGTTTACTACAAAAGTGATGACGGCAACTTCAACATAAGTCGCCTGCTCAATCATAGAATTAAATAACGCATTTTCCCCAGCCGACGCAACGTTGAAAAAGCTCGCAATAAAGCCCTGGAAGGCTGAGAGACCTGCTTTTTGAGCAATAATTCCTAAGGAAAAGGCAACTGCAAAATATCCGAGTCCAATTGGAACTCCGTCGCGCAATCCCTGCAAAAAAACACTTTTATTCATTTTTACATTCATTTTAGTATATGTTTACTTCAGTTTATGTTTATTTCAATCCCAACAGTTTAGCCGCATTTTTATAAAGCACTTTTTCGCGGTCTTCTTCATTCAGCTCAAGCTTGTTAAAGCGTTCCAGCTCTTCCTCGTGATCCCACATCGGGAAATCAGAACCAAACAGGAACTGTTCTGCACCGTGAGCCTTTATCATATTCTGTGCTTTCTCAATTGGAAGCTTCCACAGCGTACTTGAAGTGTCAAAGTAAACCTTCTGTCCAACAAGGTATTCCATTGAAGCGTCCCATTCTGTATAACCACCGAAATGTGCGGCAATCACAATAAGATCAGGATGCTTGTCGAGCACATTTCGGATTCGCTTTGGACCGGAAAAATCGTAACGGCAATCTCCGGCATGAACAAGAACCGGCAGCTTAAGCTCTGCCATCACGTTATAAACATCATCCATTTTTGGAGTATCTATCTGGAACTTCTGGAAATCTGGATGAAGCTTTATACCCCGAAGCCCCGCAGCGCTGATCCGTTTTAGCTCCTGCTCAAAATTGTTGTAATCCGGGTGCATAGTTCCAAAGCCAACAAACTCAGGATGCTCCTCCATCTCGCCAATTATAAAATTGTTGATGGATTCAACCTGCATTGGTTTTGTGGCAGTTGAATGTACAATATATTTTTCTACTCCGATTTTGCTGCCACTTGCCAACAGCTCTTCTGCCGTTCCGTAGTAGCTCATCGGCGCATTGTAAAAGTCGCTGATTGCCTTTGTAGCTTTTTCTGCAATTTTTGTTGGATAAATATGTGCGTGGAAATCTATAATCATCTTTTGTTCCTATTTTGCTGCTATTATAAATAAAAACAAAGTTTAGTTCAAATGGAGATTTTGTTATAAACTTTATCCAAAAGGTGATAGCTTAATTCCCGTCGCCAAAGTGCCAGTGATAATTCTGAGCAAGCAGAAAGTCCATAAGAGGTTCATAATCTTTTAATTCACTTAATTTTTTCTGCGCATTTTCCAAAAGCTTTTTATCTGTATCGTTGAGTCCATGAAACACAATTTTTGAAATACCAGTTACACTTGCACAAAAAAGCTGCATCAAATAAATAAGCTCCTTATCATTACCAAAAGCGCCGCAGCCCCAGTTTCCAGTGTGAATAACACATTCTTTTCTCTTGCTTTCACTTGTACATTTGGCGGCACCTCCGAAACCAGCAAGCAGACACTGCAGGATAAGTGTAAGCTGTTCACTCGTGTATGGATCGTTACCATAACCGGAGCTTGGTGCCGCCATTGCAAGAATATTGTTCTTTTCTTCTTTTTCAATCAAGGTAAAAGCCTTGCCTATAATTTCCCTGGCTAATTTTCGTTGTTCACTGTCTGATAATGACTCAGCATATTTACACGCAATAGAAAACTTTCTCCCGTAAATGTTCCCCATCCTTCCGTCAGCAAGAGCAGGACTTGTATTTACAAGAATCCAGTACGGTACATTTTCCACAATATACGGTGTCGGTATGTGAACCAGACTGTGCTTAGCATCATCTGCGCGGATTTTTACATCTGTTAATGGCACAAGCTCCTGTATTTTTGCCGCTTCAAGATATTCTGCTACCGACCCAAGCAAAGGATGCTCAAACGTTTGAATCTCGTCCTGTGCAAAAAGGTTTGTTGCGTAATAACCAAAAAGAAGGGGGTCTGCAAAGTTCAGATAAAATACACGCTTTGTTTCCGTATCCTTATCCGAATAATCAAAAAACTTTGAATCTGTTTCTACGACTATTGGCTTTCGGATAAGCTCCAGCGGGGTTTTACGTTCGTCTGCAAAACGCCAGCGCGAAATCTTTATAATTCCTTTCTGATGACGATGTATGTACGCTGCTTTTTCGTAATAAGCTCTTTTTGTTGCATTCTGATATTCCGGCGGAAAGCTTTTTATCAGCTCCTGTACCTTTACGCTTTTCTTTCCCATACATACGGCAGCCTTTTGTCCCTTTACGTTCATTTTTACCCCCAGTGTCCACTTTGATTATAAGTTTGTTCTGCTTAATTGTACACTTTGTTTAATGACTCAAAATCCACTGCTTATTCATCAAGCCCCATTGAAGCCAGTCGCGGTCTGTCATAGAAAAACACAATCCATAACTTGAAAGCAGATTTTTTATAAGCTCCATAGATTTTTGTCCCATATTCCGTACATGTGAAAAATCCTCTTCTTTTAAGGATGTCAATTCACTTAGGGTTTTGATATTCATATTTTTAAGACAGTTACAGCATCTAACAGACAGTTCCAAATTAGTTACCGGCATATCCATCACTTCTCGAATCGTTTTCATTTTATCCTCCAAAGTTTGTTTTCAAGGGTGCATTATACATCAGTTTTGGAATAACACAAGACTTCGGGAAGTGTGTTTTGGGAATTTTATATAATACATGTGTATTGGTTTAAAATCCTAAAACATACGTGAGACTTTCTTGAAAAAAAACCGGGCAGTGATATAATAACGCTTGATAAAATGAATAAGACCGAACATGAACCTTTAACAACAGACGAAATCCTCTCCAACGCTTATGGAGACTATTGTAAAGATGTATTGGAAATCACAAAAAAGATACTCTCAAAGGTAAACGAAGATAATCGCGAAAAAGCTCGTGTTTTCCTGGATGACTATCTGCACAACGGACCGGTTCACACAAGTGTTTATGATTTTGAAGAATGTTTTTCAGATATGACGGAAATTAAATATCTGGAGTTTAATTCTGCGGATGAAGCGGAGGATTATTTTTCAAACAAAGATAAAGGTAAAATACAAAAACTAGTTGTCGTGATTTCTGAAGGTGATGAAGAACTAACGATGATAGAGATTTCAAATATTATAGCAAAAATAAAAAGGCAGGAGCCTGAAACCTTAGAAATATTATTCAATACGGTTTCAAAAGCTCCTGCCGGATTTATACGCGTGCTGATATAGTTTTAGGGTCTATTTTTGTCTAGAAAAATTAGGATAGTACTTTCAGTAAATCTACTGCCCCTGGTACAATTCGCAGAACATACGCTGTATTATCGATTATTGTGTAAAAAACGGAATATTTACCTTCAGAAAAATATCGAATACCTTCGCTAAAATATGGCTCTTCTTGAAAAAAATGATATGAATCTGCCATAAAACTTAAATCATCTATTGCTTTCGTTAATCTTTGGAGAAGTCTTACTGCAGCCTTTTGATTATGGTACTCATTAGCAACAAAATCGTAAATTTTATCTAAATCAGCTTCTGCTTTTTCTGAATAAGAAACTTTAAATGTATTCATATTCCGTATTTTTCGTGAAGACGTTTATTTACTACTTCGGCTGGTATAACATTTCCTGCTTTTATATCTGAAAGTCCCTCATCAAGTTTTTGATTTAATTCTTCGATTGAAGAAACAGACAAGCTAGGAGGTACAGGAATAGTATCCTTTAATGAATCCGCTACAACAGAAAGGATATTTAAACGCTGTTCAAAAGACAGTGTCAGAATCGTATTTATTAATTTTGAATAATCTTCCTGTGGCATAGAATCCTCCTTTACCCTTTATCTTATCACAGTTATTAAAATAAAAAAAGCATTGGTTTCAACTACTAAATAAAATAAGTGAATTGCGTATACTATATCTACAACAGTAGAAATTCTTAATTAGTTTGAAACGTAGCAGCATAACTAGTAATAGTCCCATCTACAACAGTAGAAATTCTTAATTAGTTTGAAACGATATTAGATTGTTTCCCTACACTTCATCTACAACAGTAGAAATTCTTAATTAGTTTGAAACTGTATGATAGGTAAATTACATCTAAATCTACAACAGTAGAAATTCTTAATTAGTTTGAAACCTTCTGAACTAGTTGCAGGATTATAAATCTACAACAGTAGAAATTCTTAATTAGTTTGAAACGCCCTATGTTTCTGCTCTTAAAAATGAATCTACAACAGTAGAAATTCTTAATTAGTTTGAAACTATAACAGAAGGAACAGGCGTTAATATCTACAACAGTAGAAATTCTTAATTAGTTTGAAACTCCTGTATGGATACAAAAAAAGAATTGTATCTACAACAGTAGAAATTCTTAATTAGTTTGAAACTTATCCATTATAGCCGCGCTTTTCTGATCTACAACAGTAGAAATTCTTAATTAGTTTGAAACAAAAGAATAGAGGCATGACAGAATCAATCTACAACAGTAGAAATTCTTAATTAGTTTGAAACGTGTTTGGTTTAATTGCATTTGATAATATCTACAACAGTAGAAATTCTTAATTAGTTTGAAACTGATTAATGACAAGATTGAAACATAAATCTACAACAGTAGAAATTCTTAATTAGTTTGAAACAGTAAAAGCTAAGTAGCTTCCCTACGATCTACAACAGTAGAAATTCTTAATTAGTTTGAAACAAAACAAGACCAATTCCTATGTATTGATCTACAACAGTAGAAATTCTTAATTAGTTTGAAACTGATATAAATGGGGATTGGGTTGTTGATATCTACAACAGTAGAAATTCTTAATTAGTTTGAAACATATTGATGTATAATGTAGATAGTTAGAATCTACAACAGTAGAAATTCTTAATTAGTTTGAAACGACATTGAGGACTGGAATGCCGGGCTTATCTACAACAGTAGAAATTCTTAATTAGTTTGAAACGTTAGCAGCCGAGGCAACCGCCTTTCAATCTACAACAGTAGAAATTCTTAATTAGTTTGAAACGGGAAAAATCAGCCGCCAGCAATTCATATCTACAACAGTAGAAATTCTTAATTAGTTTGAAACGCTCCTGTTTAGGCTGAGGGCTCCAGATCTACAACAGTAGAAATTCTTAATTAGTTTGAAACTTGACCGATAGCGGAGTCTCATTATATCTACAACAGTAGAAATTCTTAATTAGTTTGAAACTAAGGTCATTCCATTTTGGCATTGTATCTACAACAGTAGAAATTCTTAATTAGTTTGAAACGGGGTGTTTAATATGATTAACAAAAAATCTACAACAGTAGAAATTCTTAATTAGTTTGAAACTATGGAACAAACGCAATCGGTTATTATCTACAACAGTAGAAATTCTTAATTAGTTTGAAACATTTCAAATACAACATCATTACTTGGATCTACAACAGTAGAAATTCTTAATTAGTTTGAAACAAAGTTAAGTGAAGACATACAACTAAATCTACAACAGTAGAAATTCTTAATTAGTTTGAAACTAAAGTTTCATCAGCCGGAGCAATCTATCTACAACAGTAGAAATTCTTAATTAGTTTGAAACGGCAAAAAAGATAGAGTCGATATTGAAATCTACAACAGTAGAAATTCTTAATTAGTTTGAAACGTCTTAACCTATCATAAAGAAAATCATCTACAACAGTAGAAATTCTTAATTAGTTTGAAACCCTTCGCAATGTACAACGGTACTGTCTGTTACTGTTTTTCGCATTAAATACAGTCAAAATCGACAAAAAAAGTATATTTTTCATCAAATTCTCCAGTAAGACTAAGGGTTTGCAATTTCTTAGCCAATAACAAAAACTTCTTTTTCTTCGTTTTTGGCATATCCATAACATGTTTTTTTACATGTTTCGGACAAATTAAATATAATAATACTATCTTCTTCTGTAAAGGTCTTCATATATGTATTTTGTATTTCTGTTTCAATATTTTTTAAAACTGTATCACTATTATTTATTTCGAAAACAGAATACTGTAAGCGAAATCCAAACTTTGAAAGATACTTTGAAAATCTTGTCCGTACTTTATCATTACTAATATCATAACTTATTAAAAGCATTAATTTCCTTCTTCTTCCTCAGATTCAATTAACTCAAACACAGGATATTCTTCAATTGGTTTACTACGCATAAATGCCCGATAATATGATTGAATAAAAATAAAAATTTCATTTTTATATTCCATTATTGCTTCTAATATTAAACCAACATATTTCTTAGAATTTTTCCATGGTAAGATATATTGATTTTGATTTTTCCAAAAATCTTTCTCACTCACCTGACCTAAATTCATTGCTTTTAGGATTGCAGCATCTACTATTGGACGAAATGGTTCTTCTAAATCACAAACAAGTGATTTCCTATGAAAAAATTGAGTATGCAAAATCCCAACATAAACATCAAATCCATACATTTCCAACAAAGCATTAACTATATTAAACAATATTGTATACCCAATATCCATGAGTGTATTTGTCATATCATTTTTTACACGAGGTTGTCTGCTTACCCAGTTATAATCTGCATATAAAGATTTGAAATATAATTTTGCGCTAATTCCTTCGATTCCCATTATTTCCTGACCCGATAAATTTGGTTTCATAACTTCCTTTTCAAATTGGGTTAGCTTTAAAATTGTATTTTTTTCTTCATCTGTTTTTTTACGTTTCTTTTTAAGCAAAGTGCATTGATTATGAATTTTATTTGAAATAATATGAGCCGCTATATCAGTTTTATCATAATCATATTGTTTTTTTCTCAGTAATACATTTCCTTCGGCCTTTGATGAAAGCATTGATGTTATACGAAGATTCGGAGTCATAAAAACAATAGAAAAACCGAATTTTTTTGAACGTTCAAGTAATCCAGTTGTAAGACAATAATCTCCACAAATAAACAGTAAAAAAAGTCTATAACAGGTTGATTGATGTTTTATATTTCCATCGAAATCAGTAATAATAAGATTATCATTCTTAAAACTAATCTTTTCTCCTTGATCAGTAAATACAAATGCAATCTGCTTAAACTCAAAATCTCGCGTACTCATCATAAGCTACCTCATCAAAATCCTCCATGATATGCTTTAGGAGCAAGTGGTCTATCGCAAAAATCATTGTAAATACAGTTCCGACATTTTTCTGTTGTTTGTGGCTTATATGATGATACATCAAATTTTTGCATAGCTTCGTTTGTTTCTTTAAATTTATTAAACATCACAGGATCTTCTTCAGGCAACAGAACAGGATAAACTTTATTATCATCACTAGAATAAAATCTGATTTGCTTTACAGTATATCCCATTTCTCGCAAACAAATGGTCTGAGCATACAATTGAAAAATATATCCATTATAAATTGTTTCTATATGCTTTTTTCGTTCTGTCAGAAGACCTTTCTCTGTATCAAATATATCTATTTTTCCACACAAATTATATTCATCAGAATAAATATCCAGACTCTGCAAAATATTTTTATGAGTAGAATATCGTTTTTCATCAACTGCAGAATGAACTGCTTTTCCATCTAATTGAGCCGATCCATAGTACAAACGTTCCGATAAATCTCCATACAGTTGATGATAATAAATTGAGAGCGGACAAAATATAAAATCATTAAAATAACTGATTTTAAGGTAAAGTTCCATAAGCTTTTATTTTGTCTGTGCAAACTTGAACCATTCTACATTAGAAATATTTTGGATAACTCCTTTTTCGTTTCGATTAAAATTGTTTTCCAAAAGATATAATCCTTTAAGTGCAATATGATAAGCTCCATTTGCATCGGCATCAACTGGTAATTTAGAAACCCACCTGCCATTTTTATCTATTCCCTTTTCAGCTTCAATGCGACTATCGTAGAAAGTTCCATCTCTTGCTTTTACAGGAGATATTAAATAATCATCTTCCTGTCGTGAAGAATTTGGTACAGAATTACGCATTTGCAAAGTAGCATTAAATGCACGTAATAATGTATCAAAAAACTTAGCATTCAATTTTTCAGCAGGAATAGTTTTTATTTGGTCAAGAACACTTTCACTATTATTCCAGTTTATACTAAACTCATTAAATATTTTTTTAAGTTCTTCAGTTGGACTTACAGTAATAGACTTTCTTTCTTGTTTACTATAAACAAGTCTTTCACCTTTCGTATAAACTTCCCATTTTTTCTTAAAGTCTGCATTGTCACCAAATTTGCTATAATCAAAAGCAAAAACAAAACAAGCTTCTTTTTCATCATAATAAATTGAATCAAACTTTGAAAAGAAATCCTTCTTCTTTTCTACATTTGTTAATCCTTTAGTTACAAATAGATTAGCAAAACCTGTTTTTGGATCTATTTTTGAAGTATATCCTGCAGGAATATAGAAAAGCCAACCACATTGTTTATAAACATCAGAAACATTAGCAGCTTTATCTGTGAGCTGATATGCATTAAGAACTCCACCCGGTTCTTTTATAGAACGATCTTTAAATACAAGATAGTTCAATTTTTCAATAAGCATATTTTCAAACTTTTGATATACTTGTCGTTCAACAGCAAATCTTCCATGCTTAAAACCAAAGTTCAAATCTTCCATAACAACAATGGCATTGTTTTCTATCATCAATGTAGCAATTTCATGTATTATAGCTGAAAGATAGCCTTCTTTAAGTTCTTTTATATTTCCTATAGTCTGCCAATTCTTTCTAGCTTTATCTCGATCTCCCTCATTTTGAACTAATTTTTCTTGATAATTAATTTGTACAGTTTTATCATTTCTAATTTGGTCTACAAGATTCAGAGTTTTTTGTAATTCAATTTCTCCTTTTTGATTAATTAGAGATAAATAAATCAAATGCCTTTCACCACGATCCAATCCAATAATCTTTATTTCAGGATTTTCTTTAAGTGCTTCAAGCACTTTATCATTAAACTTTCTACCTGTAATCTCAGGAGCTTTAAAATTCATTGTAATTGGACAATGAAAAAGATATGCATCTTCTGTAAAATGTTTATCTTTTGTAATATCGTGTGTTGCTTTTTTACAAATTACTTTTCCAGAATTTAGTAAATCTTTCGCATTCTCAGAAATATCACTAATCATATTATTCTTATATTGATAGATTTCCTGATAAAGATTTTCTGGAATTGTTGAGCCATCTTTTTTTGTTCGATTTATAAGAATTGAATTCTTTTTATGAACCGTAACTTTTTCTTTGATTAAACTTGCCTTTCGCCAGAAAAGTTCTGCTTCTCCATTAAGTTTGAAGCAAATATCTTTAAGGTTTTCTTCACTAAATAAATTTTCCCAATAAAGAGTATGAAGATTCTTTTTTCCAGTGGCTTTTACTGCAAAATCTTTATTATAAATTTGAAAAAGAAAAAGTTTACTGCTATTTACAAATTCATTTATGATTTCTGTAGATACCTTTTTAAAAGAAATCTTATATCCCTGTAATTCGACTTCTTTATAAAATGCGCTCATATCTTCATAACTTCTTGTATCTGAAAATTTAAAATCAAATTTTTTCCAGTCTTCATGTCTGTTAATTGCATCCTTAAACCAATCAATCAGTTTATACATGAATTCCTTATCAAAATTCTCTCCTTTCTTATGCTTACCTTCTTCGTATCCTAAAAGCAATTCTTTTGGTGGAAGAAACTCTTTCTGTCCTTTCGCTGAGAAAAATACTTTTGGAAGCATTTTATTCGGTCCTGGTAAAAGTTTATATACAACTTTTTTATAACAATCAGAAGCTTTGCTTTCTTCAAAATCAAATTTTGGTTTATTTTTTGGATTATAAATTCCTAAATAATAGTTTCCATCTTTTAAAAGAAGAATCGCATCATTATCCTTCTCTTTATTTTCATCCCAGCCATTAGCAAGAGTTGGACAATCAAAATTAAGCTTTACCTTTTTTACTTCTCCTGGTTTCTTTGTGACAAAATTGCGAACCTTATTATATATAGAAATAATTTCTGAAAGCTTTTCTATTATTTCATCAAATTTAGAATAGAAATTGGAATCTTTTTGTTCTTCTCCACGATAATCAACAAGCTTAAGATGATGATAAAGATTCTGTACTTCATCTAAATATATTTTTATTGGAGTTGCCGCTTCTTTTTCCTGCTGTAAATCTTTTTCATTTTCAAAATCTATTTGAGAAAAAGACTTTGTTATTTCGTCAAGAATGCACACTTCTTTCTTGGTTGATGTGTTTTCAGATGAACTTGATTGTGTCTCAATAAGATTAAAATATTTTCTTACAGATGTACGAACAATTTCCCCATTCTCGCTACACCATCGTTCGTATGCACTTTGAATTTCTTCAAGATTACAGTCCTTTTTATCAATGTCTTTATGAAGCTGTTCCTCTTGCTTTTCTGATAAAGCTTTAGTTATTTTATCTTTTTCCAATAGGTACAAACCTTCAGAAATAATTACCCAATTTCCAAATATTGTTAGAGAAAATGCTGTAATAGATTTTGCTGGCACAATTATTTCATTGAGCTTAATATCACTATTTAGAGCAAACAAATTCCTTGTTTCTGTAACAGAATCTTTTACAATAATATTGTTAAACTCTTTTATAGAAGCATATACTTCTTCATTTTTTTCAAATCCAGTCGGTATAAATGATGCAGTCTCTCTATCACTCAAAATCTGTTTGAATAATACAACCATCTTGCCATGTAACTTATCTTTTTCTTCCTTTGGAAGTTGTTGTTTTGCAAGATTGATTATTTCATTCATTCCCTTAATTTTCTGTGTGCCACCTTCACCAGCAACACCACTAATTATCGTATTATAAAAATCTATTCCACTCTGAGATAAAACATTATTAAAAGCTTCAACTTTAAAAATATCACAAAGCTTTTTGCCTTTTAATGTGTCTTTTAATGAAATCTCTGTTTCTTTTATAATTTCTGGAAAGTTGTCTTTTAAATATTCAAAAAGTTTTATGTTCGAAAAAAACTTTGGAAAATTTTCGTTTACTATTCTATATGCAATTCCTGTTGATATTTCCTCTTCACTATACATATTTTTCCTATTTTCATGAAAACCATTAAAATATGTACTGAATCTTGTAAAAACAGAAAGTGCTTTTTCTTTATCTGCAATTTCTGTAACAGGAGCAGATTTTATTAATTGAGGCAATAATTCCTTAAATAATTCTTCCTTAAAAAGCTTTTCAAAATCCTTATTATCTTTAAATGCTTTTACAATTCGTTTTCGTGCTGCCACTTGAAGAACAATAAGTTCTTTTTTCTTCGCATTCTTTTTTATCTTTTCTTTTTCATTTTGATATAACTCAAACTGATCAAATAATGGTTCCCATGGAAAAGAAACATTAGAAAGACACTCTTCTATAAATCCTCTATGTATATCATCTATTAATTTCTTTATTTGAGGATAAGCTTCTGATCGTTCAACATCTTTTTCTAAAAACTCTTTAATATTTTTTTCAGTTTCTCCAATTGGAATCAATTTATTTCGTAATGTTATTGAACGTGAATAACCCTCGTTTTGTCCACAAAAAGAATCAATAGTTTTCATAATCTAATCTCCATGATAAAAGTATAAAACAGAATATCAAATTTTACATATATTTTTATATAATCTTCTTTTATTTATTATTATTTCACATACCCTGTAGCAAGGAATAAATCAGGGTACAAAAAAAAACGATTACTTGGATTAAATCTCAAGTAATCGTTTTTTATTCAAGTACTCTAACTAAATCAGAGATCCCGAATCACACATTCGTAGCAAGTGCGTGCGAATGTGGCGTAGCGTTCGGGATGACATATAGTTTTCTATTTACTCAACAAATTATTCAAGCTCTTTACAAACTCAGCTGGTTCCTTAATTTCCATTCCGGCAATCATTAAAGCCTGAGTAAGAAGAACCTCAGAAACGTCTGCAATTACTGCTTCGTCGTCGGTGTCCTTTAAGCGGGCAACGATTGGGTGGTCGCCGTTTACTTCAAGGATTGGCTTGAGGTCTGGTCCTGGCTGGCCCATGGCTTTCATCATCTGAATCATCTGGTAGCTTGGGTCGTTTTCGTCAACAACGATACAGCTTGGGTTTTCGCCGCTCAAGGTTTTTGAAAGCTTAACTTCCTTTACCTTTTCGCCAAGTGCCTTTTTGATTTTTTCTACAACCGGCTTGAAGGCTTCTTCCTTCTTTTTAGCTTCTTCTTTGTCGCCGCCCAAATCTTCGTCAGAACCACTGCGGTTTACAGCCTTAAGCTCAAACTCGTTCTTATACTTGCCAAAGCCCGGGATAACAATATCATCAATCTCATCATCCATAATAAGAACTTCAAAGCCCTTGTCTGTGTAAGCCTTTACTAACGGATTTGCACGCAGATTCTTTTCGTCGCTGCCGCTGATATAGAAGATTGATTTCTGGTCCGGCTTCATTCTCTGAACATATTCTGCAAAGCTTGTGTAGTTGCCTTCTCCATTACCGCTTGCATCTGTGCTCTTAAAGCGAACAATTTCTGCAATTTCATCGCGGTTAGCATAGTCGCTGTACAAGCCTTCCTTCATTGGACGGTTGAAGTTCTTTACAAACTTTTCCCACTTTTCAATTGCTTTTTTGTCGTCGTCGGTTCGCTTGTCTGCTTCAACCTGTTTTGCCTTATCTGCAGCTTCGCCGAGCTTTTTGAACTCGCTCAAAAGTTTTTTAACAGAAGCAGATTTAATTGTTTCCAGGATTCTGTTCTGCTGCAAAATCTCACGGCTAACGTTGAGCGGTAAATCTTCGCTGTCAATAATACCGCGGACAAAGCGCAGGTAACTTGGCAAAAGCTCTCTATCATCATCAGTAATGAAAACTCGTTTTACATAAAGCTTAAGGCCGCTCTTGTAATCTGCCTGATACATATCAAAAGGAGCTGTCTGAGGAACAAAGAAAAGTGTTGTATATTCCTGAGTTCCTTCTGCGTGTGTGTGGATATAATGAAGAGGATCCTGTCCGTCGTGACCAAAGGTTTTATAAAACTCGTTGTAATCTTCTTCCTTAAGCTCGCTCTTAGAACGTTTCCACAAAGCAGAAGCACTGTTTACCTGATCAACCTTGTTTTCGCTGCCAGTTACATTGCCTTTATCATCATATTTTTTCTGCTCGTAGTGAAGGTAAATTGGGAATGCGATATGGTCTGAATATTTTCTGATAAGCTCTTCAATCTTCCAACGGCTTGCGAACTCTTTGCTGTCGTCGTTCAAGTGCATTTCAATTACAGAACCGCTTAACTCAGCATTATCAAAGCCATATTTTTTAGCTGTTGCAGAATCAGCGGCAAGCTCTTCTATTTCGTAAGAGTTAGTACCGTCTGAGCTCCAGTGCCAGAGCTTTCCATCGCCGGCTGCTTTACGTGTATAAACATCGATTTTGCTGGCTGCCATAAATGCAGAATAAAAACCAACACCAAACTGACCGATAAGTGCAGAGTTTTTAGAAGCTTCTGCTGTGAGCTGCTCCATAAATGCCTTTGTGCCGGAGCGTGCAATTGTACCAAGGTTGTTTGTCAAATCCTCGTCGGTCATACCAATACCGGAATCCTGAACGGCAAGAACGCTTGTGTTTTCGTCAAAAGTGATGTCGATTCGCGGCTCAAACTTAATGCCTTTGTAAGCCTCGTCCGAAACAGTCAGATATTTAAGCTTATCAAGCGCATCGGAACCATTAGAAACAATTTCCCTCAGGAAAATATCTTTGTTTGAATAAAGTGAATGAATAATAAGTTTAAGAAGCTGATTTACTTCTGTTTGAAACTCGTATTTTGCCATTTGTATTTTGCCTCGAAAAAATGGATTTATCTTTAAAGATAATAAAGAAAATAACAAAACGGCAAGTAGTTTTTTCACCACGTGTGGGTTATAATAATTTATATGAACAAAGAAAACGTTACTTCGTTTGAAGAAATGCTGGTTTTTATACGAAACAATAAATCTGCTTTTTTCGAATTGATTGAGCTTTGCCGGAAGCTTCACAGTCAAATTTTTGATTACAATACAGCCCGCGCTTTTGATGATGATGATAAGGAAAAGCTCGCAGGGCTGGAGGCTGAAATTAATTCTTCTCAGGAACAGGTTGTAGAAAAAATAAAAACTGCTTTTGACTGTGGCAGCCTTGAGCTTACCGCAAAAGCAGTTTTTAATGAAATTGTTATGCCGTTATCTGAAGTGGAAGATAAATAAAGCTATCGCTCGAAGAACAACCTTATTCCACCGCAGACAAACTGTTATAAACGTCCATTGCCCAGTAGGTGATTTTTACACGGTTTCCGGGCTGCTTTAGTATTTCGGCATTCAATAAAGGCGCACCATTATAAATGCCTTCCGGTAAAAACAAAGCCTCGTTCGGGAAATCAATTTTTTCTATTTCGGCCCCGGACAAAAATGCACCCGGATTTAATCCTCTGGCTTTAATTACAGGCGCGTAATCTCTGCTGGAAAAATTAAACTTTATGTTCCGAACTACAATATCAAGGGCCGTAATCAAACTGTTATGAAGAATAGTTCTCTGGGAATCTGCTTCCTTAAAAAGCTCTAAATCTTCATGACGAGTATCTGTAGTTTTTTCAATTCCCTTACAATAGGCTTTTGTTTTTTCCCTGATTTCGCACAGCTCATCGTGAATCGTTTCTTTCCAGAAATCAAGCTTTTCCTGCGCTGCTTCTTTATCATCACAGGACTCTTTAACCTTAACGTTCTTTATAAGAGAGAAGATTTCTTTCATTTGTTCCAACGATTCATTCAGTTCTGTAAACATAATAATCCTAACAATTAAAATAAGAATCAAACTCTGCAGGATGTGGAATTGCATTAAACTTAGCAAGCTCTGCACGTTTTGTTTTGATAAAGTTCTTTATGAGCTCCTCTGGGAAAACTCCGCCTTCGGTTAAGAAAGCGTGATCTTTTTCAAGAGCATCAAGAGCATCATCAAGACGACTTGGGAGCTGTTTAAGCTTTTTCTTTTCCTTGTCGCTGAGAGTATAAAGATTAACATCATAAGGACCCCAACCATTTTTGTGAGGGTCGATTTTGTTTTTAATTCCGTCCAGACCGGCCATAAGAATTGCGGCATAAGCAAAATATGGATTACAGGTTGCATCCGGATTGCGGAGCTCAAAGCGGCGCATTTTTGGAGTTTTTGCATATGCTGGAATACGGATTACAGCGGAGCGGTTAGAGGTTGCATATCCTACAGTTACAGGTGCCTCAAAGCCAGGAACAAGTCGCTTGAACGAGTTTGTACTTGGGTTTGTAAGTGCACACAACGCGCTGATGTGTTTCAAAAGTCCGCCCATAAAATAGTGAGCATCCTGGCTTAAGTGAGAGTAGCCGTTGTCGTCGCTGAATACAGGCTCGCCTTTTTTGAGCAGCAGCATATGAACGTGCATTCCGCTTCCTGCTTCGTTATAAACTGGCTTTGGCATAAAGGTTGCAGTTTTTCCATATTTAGCTGCAACGTTTCTGATAATGTATTTAATCATCATCGTGCCGTCTGCCATTTTGCTCATTTTTCCAAGCTTAGGTTCAATTTCGAACTGTCCGGCAGCTCCAACTTCCGGATGATGATATTTTACTGGAATTCCAGCTTTTTCAATTTCCATACACATTTCGCTTCGGCATTCAAAGCTTGTATCAAGTGGCTTTGCAACATGGTATGCCTTCTGCGAACCAATTACGTTTCCGTAGCCTTCGTTGTAAGTGTTCCACGGAGCCTGATCTGCATCAATCTCTGCAGCAATTCGGTTGTGGCTAACGTCCCAGGCAACATCATCAAAAAGATAGAACTCGAACTCCGGCAGAATAAGCATTTCGTCTGCGATGCCGGTTTTTTTCATATATTCTTCTGCAGCCAGAACAATGTTTCTCGGATACTGAGCAAGTGGTCTGTTGTTCGGATAATCAATAATCATTGCGTTTCCGGTCATAGAAAGAGTCGGAATGTCGCAGAAAGGATCGATAAGTGCAGTGTCTGGATCTGGAATAAATACCATGTCCGATTTTTCTACAACTGCATAACCATAATTGGAAGCATCGAAACCAACGCCGTCTTTCATTGTGTCTTCATTAAAATTCTGTGCTGGAATTGTTACGTGACGGAATTGACCGTTGATGTCTACCATCTTAAAGTCAACCATTTTGATGTCATTGTCTTTAATAAGCTGCATGACATCCTTTGCTGTCTTTGCCATTTTTTTACCTCAAAGTCGATAGTTTTGTTTTTTTGGAATAGTTTTATTTTAAGGCACTATTTTGCTACTGTCAATTTTATTACTGCTTCAACAGCTTGTGCCTTAAATGCCACTCCTCCAAAACTTTCTGCTCTGAGTCGGAAGGATTTGCATTATGGTTAGTGCGCTCCTGAATAATTATGTTTCCGTGCACTTCTATACAGATTTTATATTCACCGTCTTTTTTGGCATAGACAATTGTGCAATGCTTTTTCAAAACACTATCATCATAAGTAGCAACACAGTTATGCAAGGCTGTTCCAATTTCCAAAAGATGATAGGTGTTTTCTGGCAGACAAAACTCGTAACCGTCAATGTTGTCGCACAAGGCCCTTTGTTCAGCAGAATAATTAAAGGTTCTGTTTTTGTGCAGACAGCGGTAAGAAATATTTGAAAGCGCATCGTGATTAAATCTTGTAAAGCCATCCCTTAAAATATCATTCCGAAGAGTTTCAGGAATATGCTCAAAAAATCTTTCAAACATTTCCAGGCTATCGCGTTCATCAAATAAGTCAAACTCGCTGGTTTCTTCTCTACACTTTAAGAGCGTATTCATAGTTGCTATTTCACCGCGTTCCTTAATGCTGTAAAGAGTAAAAAACTTAAGCGGTTTAAGCTTTGTGCCATCAATAAAGCTATAGTACTTTTTATTTCCAAGAACGCGGTTATAAAGGTTGATGTCGGTAAAGCCGCAATCTTTAAGCTGCAAATAAGTCAGGAGAGTTTGCGGACGTTTATTAAAGCAGCGACGGACAGTTTTAGTATTTTGGATTCCCATCTTTTCGCAGAACTTTGCATAAATGTTCGGATCCTCTCTCGTATAGTTAAAACGAGTTTTACGTTTTTCAAACTCTCTGCTCGAAAGAACAGTATATAAGTCCGGCTCATACGGAAGCTTTGTAAGCTTAAATATTTCTTCAAAATTGTATTTGTCCAAAACTTCACGGTATCTTTCAAGCAGACTTTCATATGGGATTTTTGTAAAGCGTTGAACAAGCTCTAAAAAAACTTGGAAAATATGCTTTCTAAGAGCCTTTGGTATTTTCTCACTTTCAAAGCGTTTTAGAACACTAATATCTGACAGGCAGCCTTCGATTGTGCCATTTTTCAAATCAAAGCAAACCGAATTATCTTCTACGATTGGAATTATATTTGGCTCTCCATCCGGAATTGAAGTCGGAATATAGTCGTATCCAAAGCTCTTTATTGTGATTTTTAAGGACAGGTTTTCTTCATCTGTTTCCAGGAATATAGAAAAATTATTCTTTTCCATATTCTCAGAATCTTTGCAATTTTGTAGATAAAAATTATAGCGGTGTTTTTTTTCTACATAATCCATATATTCCGACAATTGTGAAGTATTTAAAGATTCCAGGTAAAAATAACTAGGATATACGCTATCTATTACTTCTGTCTCAATTATTGGATCATAGTGAAACTCCGGGAACTTCGGATATATCAGGGTTTGTATAAACTCGGCAGGAACAAGCTGTGGAGAATCAGCAATAAGAGAATCATAATTACCAGAAAAAGTCTTCCATTGTTGTGTTTCACTGCAAAAATATTGAGTTTCTTTTTCATACATATTTTTGAAGCGGATAGGAAGGACTGTTTTTGGTTCAGAAGATTTTTCAAAATCTACCGTACCAATTTTTCTGTAATAATACTCTATCATATCAACCCTTAAATATCTCTGACAATAACAATATCACCATCTTCTTCAAGACGTTTAGCTATTCTGATTATATTTTGTTGCGCAGCTTCAACATCACAAAGACGAGCCGGGCCCATAAACTCCATATCTTCTTTTAGCATGCCTGCTGCCCGTCGCGACATATTACTAAAGATTTTATCCTGAACCTCGGTATCTGCGCCTTTTAACGCCAAGGCAAGTTCCTGCTGATCGACTTCCCGTAAGATTTTTTGGATTGCGCGATTATCAAGAGAAACAAGATCTTCAAAAGTAAATTGGTAATAGTCAATGTTCAAAGCAAGAATAGGGTTGAGCTTGAAGAATGTTTTATAATTCATTCTAAAATCAGTGCTTTCCATTGACGTAAGATTTTCCAGAAAATCCTCGGCCATCTTTTCTCCGTACCAGCCTGCTTTTTTAAATACATAGCCTGCATCAATCATTACTTCAGGGTCTGTTCGTGTGGAGGATTTCCCATCATCTTTTTCTTCGGCAAGATATTTTTCTATTCCGTTTTTTACCGGCTCCGGAAGCTTTTCCATTACAGACTTAGCCTTCTCCGCCCCAAGATACACAATTAGGTTTGCCAGCGTTTTCTGATACCCTTCAATTATGTACTCTTCAATTATGTCCTGAGATTTTTCGTTTACTTTCTCAAAACGTTTTTTTGCAGCTTCAAAAGACTTAGTCCGTAATTCTTCAATTTCTTTATGATTTGCCATAGATAGCCTCCGGAGATAAAAGCTATTTTAATTATACAATAATATAAAGAAATTGATGAAAAAAGTTTATATAATTCTATTTAGGATTGCAATCAATTTTTCGGGCGTAAGGTCAAAGGCTTCTGGACCGTAGCTTGTGGCGGCAAGGGCGTGGGACTCGCAGGCAGTTATGGCGGCATCTAAAGCAGAATAACCTTGAGCAAGTAAGGCGCCTAGCATTCCAGAAAGAACATCTCCGCTGCCACCCTTGGCAAGGCTTTGAGCACCATCTGCAACAATGTAAGTTTTTTCTCCATCGCAGATAAAGGTGTTTGCGCTTTTAATTACGAGCACAATTCCCGGGAAGCGTTTGCATATTTGTTCGGCAAGTTTAATTTTTGTTTCTGGTGATGATGATAAGGCTTGAACTGTAACGTTTGCACCTGTTCCATCGCGCTGCACAGAAGGTTCGGCGGTAATTCCACAGAGCTTGCAAAAACGCACAAGCTCCAGAAGGTGTGGCGTTAATACAATTCGTGCATCCGGGTAAGAACAAAGCTTTGTGAGCAGAGGGATAAACTCTTCCTGCCCGAACATCCCAGCATCAAAAACAGCAGCTTTTCCTTCACCGTCAAACCATCCTTCTATTGCACAAGCTGTTTCTTTTGTGAGCAACTCTGTTCCAGGCCCAAGCACAACACACGTTGTTTTTCTCGGGATTGTGTCAGAAATCATCAGCTCTGGTGAAAGCTTAAACTGCTCCAGATTTGAGGACGGTTGTTTTACAAGAGTTGTAAGTCCGCTTCCAAAGTTCATGGCAGCTGTTGCCGAAATTATTGCTGCGCCACTTTTGTTTCCTGCAAAAACTGCTGTGTGACCATAAGTTCCTTTATGTGCAGCCTTGTTTTTCCGAACCGGCAGCTTTACATCATCCTTTTCTACAAGCAGCACGGAAAAAGGCTTTGTACTTTCGCAGGAAGCTTCTTTTTCAGCTCCAACCTGTTCCCCAGCCGATTCAAACTTTTCGCGCGCAATTCCCAAGTCTGCAACAATTATTTTTCCACAAGCTTGTTTTGCTTCGTCAGAATAAAATGCTAACTTTTGCGTACCCATAGAAATTGTGTAGTCTGCCTTAAAGGCAAATGCTGTTGGAATGTCACACGCAATTCTGATGCAGTCTGTTTGTGCATTCAACAGGTTGATTAGTTCGGCGGCTTGAGGTTTTAACTCGCCGCGAAAACCGGTGCCGTAAAGGCAGTCGATTATAAAGTTGAAGCTATCAACGTTTTGATGGAGTTCTTTTATCTGTATGAATGGAAGTCCGAGTTTTTTGCACATTTCAAATTGAACGGCTGCCTCGGTTGCAGTTCCAGTTGTTCCAAATGTGCCATCTGTACCGGCTGATGTGGTTCCAGGTTCTTCAAGACAAAACAAGCTTACGTCTGCTTTGCCCTGAAGCTTTCTTGCAAGAGCATATCCGTCTCCACCATTATTGCCTTTTCCGCAAGCAATAAGCACTTTTGGTTTCTGGCTGCTTTCTGTATCTTTATGCTGCCACAGGGACGAAATAAAGTCGCACATACAGGAAGCGGCATTCTCCATCATCAGAAAATCTGGAATACCAAAAGCCTTTTTAGCGTATCGTTCAATTTCTGTTGGATTACTATATACTCTTTGCATTTTACTGATTGCCGGGACAGGCCCGACAACATCAATTATTAATCAAAAGCTTTTTTGATATCTTTTCCGGTTTTATCTAAATCTTTTTTCAAGGCTTTTTTGTCTTTTTCAGCTTCTTTTTTAGCCTTAGCCTTTTTCTTTTCAAGGTCTTTCTTTGCTTTTGCTTTCTTTTTTTCAAGCTGCTTTGCCGGCATTTTTGAATATTCGCCAGTCTTTGTCTCCATCTTTACGATTTCAAGCTCCAAAGCAATAATCTCTTTGTTCAAAGCTGCATCAGCATAAACAACCGGCTGTAATGCCATAAAAATAGCAAATGCTGCAGCCATTATTTTTGTCTTTTTCATAATATCTCCCGAGATCCCGAATAAAGTTCGGAATACAATTTATTTTGATTACAGCAATATCATTCCAAGGATTCCTACCGGAATAAGGTATGCTGCAAACCACTGTAGTTTACCTTTTCGGATAAGTTTCATCAACATCATCAAAGAAAGATAACCAGTTACAGCAGCGGTAATACAACCCGCAATTACAGCACCCGCTCCGATTGATGAACTCACTTCGCCTAAATCCTTAAGCTCCAGAACAAATGCTCCAAGAATTGCCGAAATAGAAACTATAAACGAAAACTCGCCGGCTGCACTTCTTTTTACACCGCCAAACAAAGCACCTGCAATAGTTGAACCGCTTCGGCTAATACCAGGCAAAGTTCCAAAACCCTGCATAAATCCAATCAGCAGAGACTGTTTTACAGAAATGCCCTTTGCCTGTGTAGAGGTTGATGATGATGAAGCGACTGTTTCCTCCGCAGAAGCCTGCACCTTTTTCTCCTGACGTTTTTCAAGCAAAGCAGAAGTAATGAGCAAGGCTGATGTAACAATAAAGCCTGCGCAAATCACCTTGTTCGGCATATCCGGAATGAGCTTGCTTGTAACAACACCAATTGCGCCGGTAATGATTGTTGCAATAATCACAGCGATAATTGTTTTTCTTCCAGCTTCATCTGTACCGCACAATACATCGTTAGGGTCAATTGTTTCGGCAGGGCGTTCTTTGCGGGCAACCCAGCGACCAAAGCACTTTAGCAGCGCCCAGATTTTTGGCCAGAAATAAATACAAACTGCAAACAGCGTTGCAAGATGAAGGAAAACATCAAATAAAAGCGGTACATCCTCAAGTCCAAAAAGAGACTGTGCAAGCTGCAGATGTCCCGATGATGAAATAGGAAGGAACTCAGCCACTCCCTGTAAAAATCCAAGTAAAATACTTTGTAAAATGGTCATAAAAGAATCTCCTTTATATCTTCCCAATATTTATCTTCTATTTTTTTACCGCCGCAGGTATAGCCAAGCTTCCTGTCTGAGCGGATTTTTTCACCGTGAAAATCGCTGCCCGCAGTTATAAAATAACCGATTTTACGTCCTAACTCTTCCAGACGCAGGCATTCTGTAACTCGTGCTCCCGGATGGAAGGCTTCAAGTCCCTCAATTCCCCTTTCGTAATAATTCTGCAGGGCATCTGGCAGCTTTCCCCACGAAAGATAAAGCGACATAGGATGTGCAAGAACCGGAGAACCGCCTGAATCCTTTATTGCTGTAATTGCCTCATCTAGATTTGCTCCTACTCTGTTCACGTACCAGGGACGTCCCTTTGCAAGATATTTGTCAAACGCAAGCTGACGGGTTTTTACAATCTTCTTTTTTACAAGCTCTGCAGCAAAATGTGGTCTTCCAATAACTGTATTTGGAAAATCCTCCAGCATTTCTTCGAGCGTAAGGTCAAAACCATCTGCCTGAATCTTTTTTATTATTTCCTGGTTTCGAAAGTTGCGGTTATTTATAAGATCTTCGATTATTTTAGTAAGTGATGATGAAATATTCTTTAGTCCAAGTCCCAGAAGATGAAACTCGCCGTTTACGTTCACTGCAGAGTTATTTATATTCAATTCTATGCCCTGAACAAGCGTAATTCCTGCTTTTTCGGCCGCTTTTTTGCCTTCTTCGAGCCCCGCAACCGTATCATGATCAGTAATTGCAATAATTTTTATATTTTTTTCCGCAGCCATGCCGATAATATCAGTAGGAGTATATTGTCCGTCTGATGCTGTCGTATGAACATGTAAATCAATCATACATTTAGAATAGCATATTTTTTAAACTTATGATATAATATAGTTTAACTAGGATTAGGCTTATTATTTAGGAGAAAGGATCTTTATGCCAAAAGCGATGCAATACACAAAAGGGTCTATCATTTACTTTGAAGGCGATCGTGATGAAAGAGTTTTCATCATGCAGCAGGGTGCTGTCCTCTTATCAAGCACTGATATTGAAACTGGACAGGCTGTAGCAGAGCAAGTAAAAAGTGGTGAGTTTTTTGGCGTAAAATCTGCACTTGGTCATTTTGCCCGTGAAGAAACTGCAACAGCCTTAGTTCCTACAATTGCAGTTGCACTTACAGTTCAAGAGTTCGAAATCCTTGTTAGTAATAATAAGCAGTTGATTATGAAAATGCTCCGTGTATTCTCTAATCAGCTTCGTCAGATCCATAAAAAAACAGAGTCTATCCTTAACAATGTTTCAGTTGATCAGCAGTCTGGAATGCTTTCTGTAGCACAGAGCTTCTATGAGGATGAACAGTTCCGCTCAGCCTGCGATGTTTATCTTAAGTTCCTTACCCGCTATCCTAATACTCCAAGAAAAGAAGAAGTTGCAAAATTATATACCGAAGCAAAAATTAAGAATGAACGCCTTAAAGCTGCAAACAAGCTTTCAGCTCCTGTAGAATCAGCAGAAGGTTCATCATCATCCCTTAAAATATTCTCGCTTCCTGCCTTTGAACGCTTTGCAAAGGAATATGAGCCGGGACAGGTTATTATTGCTGAATATGAACCAGGTGACTGCTTCTATTTAATTCAGAGCGGTAGAGTTCAGCTTGTAAAGAGTGTAAACGGAACTTTGAAGAATCTGGACATTCTTAAACCAGGCGAGTTCTTCGGCGAAATGGCTATTCTTGATAATTCTCCACGTTCTGCTACCTGTATGGCAAGCGGTTACGTAAAGTGTCTTGAGTTCAATAAAGAAAACTTCGAGCTTCTTATTACCGGCAACCCTCAGATTGCACTCGTTCTGCTTAAGCTTTTCTGCAAACGTATTTACGACCAGAAACGCCGCTTCAGAATCCTTGTTGTAAAAGATTTGCAGGCTCGTCTTGCCGATGTATTCCTTATGCTCGATGAAATGAATCCAACCATGAATCCTGCAGAAAAAGCCAGACGTTTCAACGTTACTATTTCTGACATGGCTCACTGGTCAGGTCTTTCTCTTGAAGTTACACATGAAGAAATCAACAAGCTTATTGAAAAAAGAAAGATCGAAATGTATGATAACTACATCATCGTAAACAACATTGTTGATATGAAACGAATGTATGACACTCGCAGCGGAAACGCCATCCGCTAAACCTTTATTTCCGCGGTAGCTTTCTGCGACCCGACTCACACATTTTTCATATATATCTTTTTTGCCGATTTAGCTCACCCGGTAGAGCAGCGCATTCGTAACGCGCAGGTACTCAGTTCAAGTCTGGGAATCGGCTTTTTTATTTTAACCTTACTTTATCGGTAATAATTCAATCTGTTCATCAGACTTGAACTGAGTAACGGAGCTCGCGCCGACCGATTAGGGAGGAAAAGACGGCACGGATGCCGTCGTCAGCGAGCGTAGGCGCCCGGAAGGAGCAGACACGACGTCTGCGACTGGAGGGGTTTGTTCAAGTCCGACAATCGGCTTTAAACTCTCCGAAAGGGGAGTTTTTTATTTAACAAGACTTTTTCTTGGGTATTTCCCCAATTTTTCGCAAAAAATAACACCCGAAGAAAAATGGGAACAGGCAACCCTAGCCAACAATTTTATTTTTTACAAAGTCATGCGTCATCATCCAGATGCATGTAAACATTTAATTGAAATGCTTCTCAACATCAAAATTGAAAAAATGGAAATGCACAGCGAAGAAGTAATTGACCTGGATCACGATTCAAAGAGCATCCGTCTTGACGTTTTCATAAAAGATACCGGCAAAATGTACGACATTGAGATGCAAGCCACCAATACAAAAGACTTGCCCAAACGCTCCAGATATTATCAGGCTCTTATGGATTTAGATACGTTAAAATCTGGGCAGCCATACAAGTATTTGAATGATTCGCATGTTATATTTATTTGTATAGATGACATTTTCAAAAAAGGTCTACCAATATACACATTCGAATACATCTGTAAAGAAGACGGAAATACAAGCTTGAACGACAAGGCACTAAAACACTTTTTTATTGCCGAAACTTGTGCTAAAATACTTCAAGACAAGGAAGTAAGGAGTTTTTTTGAGTTCCTTATCTCAAACAAAGCAACGAACAGTTATACTTCAGACTTAGATAAATACGTCACCGATGCCAAACACAATATGCAATGGAGGTTTCAGTATATGACTTGGGAACGACAGCAAACTTATGCTCGTGAAGAAGGCATTGCAATTGGTGAAGAACGTGGTAAACGAGAAAAAGCCATAGAAGCTGCAACGAATCTTCTTAAAATGAAACTTGGAACTGTTGAACAGATTGCTCAAGCAGAAGGTTTGACTGTTGATGAAGTATTAGAACTTCAAAAAGAACTTAATTAACATTCTTTATCCCTTTTACAAATTTAATATTCTACGTTTTCCAAAAAAACTGTTAATTATTCAATATCACATTTATAATAGTATAAAGATTAAAGGAGGGTTTATGGAATTGATTTACGAAAAGTATGATTTTGATTTTGAGCTTTCAAGGAGACGTGATTATGTATGATGAAACACTTTCAAAAATGGGTTTTACAGATTCTCTTGAAAACAATATCACCATTACAGAAAATTTTATAAATAACCTCGAAGAAGGACTTAAAAAGCAGGATGAGTCAATTCAAAGTCTATTAGATCAACTAGAAAGCATGCCGCCTGAAGCAAAAGAAAAAATTAAAGAAAAGCAGGGCGAAGATAATATAATTGAACATGCCAGGGCCCTTAAAGAATATAGTTTTTCAATTTATTCTCTCTGTGTAAAAACAAGGGAAAACTTCAATAACAAAAAACCAGAGTTCAAAACAAATAACATTTTATGGAACTATATGTGCTTTGAGTTTTTACCAGCAATCGACAAAATCCAGGAAATGAATGGTAAAATTCAAGAGTAAATTGTTTTTAAGTCAGGAGAGGAAAAATGAAACGAATCTTTGTGGTTTTTGGTATTTTTTTGATGGCAGTTCAGCTGTTCGCTTTTAATGCAAAAAAGGCAACGGTAGATAAGCTTTATAAGGACGTTCAGAAAGAGCTTGGTCACAAAATTGAAAAATATGAGCAGAACATTATCGATACAACCTATCTTTATTACTATAAAAAATGTAACGGAAACTGGACAAAAGAAATCTGGGAGCTTACAGTAGATAAATCTGTAGAGATGTGCAATAACAAGGCTGCTGTTGCCGCTTCAAAGACTGGAGACTTTGGAGAAAAGCTTTTGCAGACTCTGATTGTTACAACTGAAGATCTTTTTAAGGGTTTTAATGATTGGATTGAATCTGGCAGCGAAGAGTATAAAGAGCGACATAAGTAAGCAGAAAATAAACATTTTTTTATGATAGTCCGCTATTCCTATAAGTATAACCCATTAAAGCAAGACCTCGAAAATGCAACTATTTCTCTGACGCCTCAAGTGCTTATTCCCTTTGACAACAAAACAAAAAGGGGTTGGTGCGACTTTCATAAACGCTGGGAATTAATCACTATCACTCCCGACAATAATATGTTTTTTTCCTGCGGACTCAAATTGCCTTCAAATATCGGGCTGAATAAAAACTGGAACAAAAATCAATACGAGTTCATTATTGATACAGACAACTTTTTGATCAGAGTAAACGAACGCTGGTTCTGGATTGACGTTTACGAAAATCAGATTTTTACAACCCAAAAGGTTTACTCCAAAATAATTGACTTTAATAACGGAATTATGAGTCATCCAAGGGATTATGATCTTAAAGATATTCCTCCAGATATAAACAATAAAATAATGCACGTTACCCTTGGTCTTTGTAAAAGAAAGTTTGGAATTGATCTGCACGCCGAAAATGCCAGCATTAAAGATTTTATAAAATATCCAGGTTGTCCGGAGTTTAATCAAATAGAGAAAAAAGTTGATAATGTCAAAAGCTTCAATTTCCGGGCAGACTTAAATCTTTTTAAGGATTTCTGCAACCTTGTCCAATTAAAAGAAACAAAAAGACTTCGCAAGGATTTTCATAAAAAACCTGAAACAATTCTTCTTCACGCACTTTGCCAATATATTGGTTTTACAAACTCCGATGCAATTAAAACTCTTGTTTCTGATGAAACTATGTATAAGATTTTTATAGAGGTCGATAGGCTTCGTTTTTCAATAAAAAACAGGTCGATTTATTTGAATCTGTATCAAGGCAAAAACGTATTGAATGGACTAAGACTATGGGTTCAAAATGCACGCACCGATAAAAGTGAAGCTGTAATTGTAAAAAGGATGATTAAGTTTTTTAAAGAAACCGAGCCAAATGTTATTTTTGATGCCCTTGGTGTTTACAACAGAAATGCAAGAAATCTTCCGGTAGCTTTTCACGAAAGAATCCTAAAAGAAGGCTTTACAAATCAAATGCACGACCAGCTTCTTCTGTATTTTGGAGAAGATAATGATGATAACAGAAGGGGCTATAGAAGTAATGCAGAAAAAGTAACAAATCAAGAGATTGAATATGATGAAGATGTCCTCAAGTTTGAAGATTTTATTGATTCAATTCCGGAACTGAAAATAAAAAAGGATTATGAATCTATAAAACAAAATCGTCTTATGATGCTAAAAGCAGAAAAAATGAAAACTAATAATTCAAATATACAGGATGCAGATGAAACCCTTGTTTCTGATGATGGTGACGACGTAAATACAGAAAATGAAATAGAACCTGTAGAAGATATGTTTGAATATGAAAAAGTTGAAAACGAAAGTCATCCTTCGAAAGCCGATTTTAATCTGGGTAAAAAAATCCTTGCAAGAGGACCTGAAGATGCCTTTTTCTTTGCTCTTCCAAAAAATACCGATGAGCTTTACGAAATTAGTACAAATATGCGCAACTGTGTAGGTTATCTTTACAGAAACAAAGTTCTATCCAAAACCTCAATAATTGTTGTTCTAATAATTCATAACAAGATGAAAGCCTGCATGGAAATTAAACAAGATTACAAAACTTATCATTATAAAATTGTACAAGCCTTAGGTCCTGGAAATGCAGCCATAAATAGAAAATATTTTACCGCAATCGAAGAATGGAAAAAACGTCACGATATTGAAGGTGAAATTAAATATAAGCTTTAAACCTTTAGCATCAGCTTTTGCCTTGTTCCTGTACCGGCAAACTTAGTACAGCTTTTCCCCAAGCAACCGTGCAGCCAGACTTACAGCAAGAATTGCAGTTTGATTTCGTACATCAAGAATTGGATTTACTTCTACAATTTCTGCAGAGCGAACCTTTCCCGTTGTTGCAATTTCTTCCATTAAAAGAAGCGCCTCTCGGTTTGTAAGTCCACCAGGAAGCGGAATACCGGTTCCAGGTGCAAACATCGGATCCAGAACATCCATATCAAAGCTGACGTGAATAACATCAACCTTTTTGAAGAATGCCAGAACCTGGCGCACAACTGCCGGAAAACCCTGACAATCAATATCACTCATTGTAAAAACGGTAACGCCAGACTGTTTCATCAGCTGCTTTTCGCCCGGGTCTAAATCGCGCGAACCAACAAAGCAGATATTTTTAGGATCAACCTTCTGGCCGTCAAAATACAGGTTCGTAAGCTCCGGAAGTCCAAGCCCCGCAGAAGCGGCAAGACACTCTCCGTGAATATTTCCACTTGGAGAAGTTTCCGGGGTGTTAAAGTCGCCGTGAGCATCCACATAAAGAACACCAAGCGTTTTTCCCTGTTTTTTGGCTGTTGCAGAAATACCGGCAATTGAACCAAGGGCAATAGAGTGGTCGCCGCCCAGGACAAGTGGAAAATCTCCGGCAGCAGAAATTACCTCAACCTCGGCGGCGAGCTTGTTACAGGCCTTTACAATCGGCTTTAGATATTTTGCCTTAGCGTTTCCAACCTTTTCGTATTCCTGCGCCTTTGCCTGAAAAATATCAGCGTGCTCAAAGGTTTTGTGTCCAAGTGTTTCCAGTCTTTCCTTAATTCCTGCCAGTCGAATTGCAGAAGGGCCCATATCAGAGCCGTGTCTGCTTGCGCCAAAATCAAGCGGCATTTCCAAAATGTGAACGTTCATACCGAAATTCTAAAAAAAAAAGATATTCGGGTCAAGTGTATGATATAATAATTCATTAGAGGAAAAGTGATGAAAACAGAATTCTTTAAACGTGTAAAAACAGCTGCAAAGACAACAATGGCTTCGGTAAAAGAACACTGGGTAATTTTTTTGCTGAGTATGGCAGCGTGCGTGTTTATCTGCCTGGAAATATATGATGTAGACAATAATTTTGGGAAAGATTTTGAAGAGCTTTTTCTGGAGCTGGGATTGGCGGCATTAATGGGGTGCATTTTTTCTATACCGGCGGCTTTACTTACACAAACAATTAAAACACCCTGGAAAAAGTATTGCCTTCAATGTGGAATTGCGGTGCTGGGAATGGTGCTGGGCTTTTTTGCATACAGAGGCTTTGGAAACTACATCTACAAAGATCTTTATTACTGGGGCATTTTATTCGCTGTTGTGCTTATAACTGTTTACATTTTTATTCCGGGAAACTTTAGCACAGGCTCCGGCGAGGTTTCTGTTTCTTCTAAAACCTATTTTGCCGGGTTAATTAAGCATTTTCTTTTTAGCGGGCTGATGGCGGGAGTGCTTTTTGGCGGGCTTTCACTTTTGATTTTTGCTTTCTCCAACCTTATTTTTGATTTTGACGACTTTAGGATTTATGGCTACTGTGGAACGTTCTGTCTGTTTGTGTTTGCTGTAAATGTTTTTGTATATTATCTGTTTTATAAACGGGAAGAAGAAAGCTCCGGCAAGGCGTTTAAGGTGATTTTCCTTTATATCTTGTTGCCGGTATTCTTTTTGTTGATTGCCCTTCTCTACCTCTATCTTTTTAAGGCACTTATTCTCTGGAAGCTGCCAAACGGTCAAATAAACTGGTTTGTATCTTTTGCTTCGTGCATTTACATTGTCTTCTATTATATTTTACGTGAATACGATGAGCTTCCGGCTGTACGTGTTTTTTATAAATACGGTGCTTTTGCATTTATTCCTCTCATTTGTATTCAGATTCCGGCTTATTGTATACGATTGAATGCTTACGGTTTTACAGGCTGGCGTTTTTCGAGTCTGCTTTTCATTATCTTTTCGATTATTGCAATTGCAGTTACGTTTATTAAAAAAGGTGCATTCACAAAATATTCACTTCTGCTGCTTTCTGCCATCATCCTTTTTGCTTCTGTTACACCCTGGAACTTAATAAACAGCGCGCATAAAAGTCAGTACAACAGGATGATGAAGATTCTGAACAAATACGGAATGTTCGACAAAGAAACCAATACTCTTACCTTTTACGATAAGTCCGAACTCAATATCACTATTACCGAAGAAGACAGGGAAAAGCTTCATTCAAGCTTTGATTATTTGACTTTTAAAAGTTCGATTCCGCTGCCAGACTGGATGAAGGCTAATCAGGACGAAAAACCAGGCTTTACAACATTGTTTGGAATTGCAGTTCATAATCAGGAAGATGATGATTCTGACAAGTTGTTTTCGGCAACTTATTACATTGAGCATCCGGTAAATCTTGATATTAGTGCCTATTCAAAAATGACGGAGATTAGCGAAGGAGAAATGTCGTGGGGAACAAAGGACGGAAAGTATCAGGATTATGCTATAGAGCTTCCTCGCGCTACATTTGTGCTTGAAGGCAGCACTTTTGATATAACAGATTTCCTCTTAGAAAAAACTTCTACCAGCAAAAACGATGACTATTTATGGTGTAAGCTTGATGATAAAAAGGTTTTATGCATTGTCCGCTACGATTTTTGCTGGAACAAGGAACGGGAGCTTTTTAGAAACTATAGCTTCAGCGGATTTGTTTTTTACCAGTGACCGGATGAACCGCCACCACCAAAATGACCGCCTCCACCACTATAACTGTGGCCACCGCCACTATAGCTGTGTCCGCTGCTGTGGTAAGAGCCGCCCGAATACGAGCTTCCACCACCAGAACCTATGTTACTTAAAATACCGCCTAATATAATTAAAATAATAATTGCGCCAAGGATAATATAGAAGGTATCATAATCATCCTCAGAACTAGAAGAAGATGATGATGATTCAGAAAGCACAGATTTGCTTACTAACGATTCGTCTTCGGTGATAATGCCAGCCATATTTTTTACAGCTTCAATTATACCTTCGCCGTATTTGCCGTCTCTAAACTGTGGAACAAGAATATTTCTGATAATTCGAGAACATTTTGCATCGGTAAGGGCGCCTTCTGTACCGTAACCTGTTTCTATGCGAAGTGCGTGTTCTTCCATAGAGGCAACAAGTAAAGCTCCGTTGTCTACGCCCTTTTGTCCAAGCTGCCACTTTTCTGCATGACGGATAGAAAACTCCTCCAAAGCAACTCCATTTAAGCTTGGAACTGTGAGCACTGCAATCTGTACACCTGTCGTGTCGTCCAGGTTATTAAGGAAAGCGGTGAGCTCGTTGTACTGTGCAGTAGTTAACAAGTTTGCAGCATCCAAAACAAAGCCTGCAAAATCGTAGAGACCGTTTCTATCTTTTGTGTAGTATTTATTTTCGCTTGAACCTGCATATTGCTGAGATGGCGAAGAACTAGATTTCTGTGCCTTCTGTTTGGTAGAAGTCGAGCCGGTATTTGCTGCAGTTCCAGCTAGTGAATCCTGCTCTTTTTTTGCTTTTTCGTATTCTGAAACAATTTCACTGGAAACAGGTGCTTCTTGTAAAGCTTCTTCAACTAAATTTACCGGTGCTTCCGTTACTTCATCTACGGTGCGTTCAGGAATAAAAATAAAAGCTAAAACAATTGCCAGGAGGATAAGTCTTCTGCGTCGTCTTCTTTGTCTTTTGGTTGCCATGTATCTCTACTCCTTCAAAATCACAAGACTGTCGGAAAGCTCGTTTGGATTAACCTCGCAAGTCTCTTCTGCTGTAGTGGATACTGTTGCTTCTGTGCTTTCGAGCGGGAAGTTTTCTGCAAACAAAGCCCCGCACTTTTCAATTGCATTAAGGAAGCCGTCTTTTACAGAACCCTTTGCTATATTCTTTGCAATTTCGTCTGCAAGCTGCTCCCAGGAATCATTCGGGATTTTGTCGTTAAGACCTTTATCCGCTATAATCCGAACCTCATGCTCAAGGTAAGAAACAAAAATCAATATTCCAGTGTGCTCTTTTGTGCAGTAAACACCGCTTTCGGTAAAATATCGCATGGCTCTGTTTGTCACTGCTTTTTCCTTTACATGATCAGGAATAATCAGGGAGTCAAACCAAGGAATATTATATAGAAGATAGAATGCAATTACTTCGATTACGCACAGCGCAGTGTAAAAGGCTATAAGATGCCACGGCTTTGGAAGCCAAAAAACTCTGTTCATCCAGGCGTAAACCTGATTCGCAAGCGGAAAAAGGCTGCATAAAAGCATAAAGGAAGTGAATACGGCTATGGCCAGCTCCCAAAAGGCATAAGTGTCGCTTTGTGGAGTAATTGCAAGGGCTATTTCGCCTTTTGTACCGGCTTCCGCTTTTTTTACGGCTTCTTCAATATCCTTATAGTCGGATTCACTGAGATTTATTTTTTTTACGAGCCTTTTATAGTTCATATCTGCTTCCGATGTAAAAGAGTTTTTCAGCTTTTATAAGTCAACGTTTCAGTCAGCTTTTATTAGTCAAAAGAAACTGTTGGAACTTTTTTTGCTTCTTCTGTTGTTGAGAAATAAGCTTTTGGTTCAAAGTGGAACCATTTTGCCCACAACAAACCTGGGAAGCGCTGAATTGCAGCATTGTATTCTTTTACTGCGTTATTATAGCGTCCACGTTCTGTTGCAATGCGGTTTTCTGTTCCTTCAAGCTGACTCTGAAGATCTTTAAAGTTTTCGTTTGCTTTGAGATCTGGATAAGCTTCTGCAATTGCAATAAGGCGAGAAAGACTTGCACCGAGTGTGTCCTGTGCTTTCTGATAAGCAGCAAGCTTTGCAGGATCATCTGTGATTGATGAATCAACCTTCATTCCAGAAGCGAGCTGTGCACGTGCCTGTGAAACCTGCTCAAAAATCTCGGCTTCGTGTTTTGCGTATCCCTTTACGGTAGAAACCAGATTTGGAACTAAATCAGCTCTGCGCTGATACTGGTTTTCTACATTTGCCCACTGTGCATCTACTCCTTCTCTGAGTGTAACAATGGTGTTGTAGCCACAGCTGCTGAATAAAACAGTAGCAAACAGAATTGAAACAATTGCAACAATTCGATTCTTTTTCATTTATTTCTCCTAATGGGTTTCCCCGTAAATTGAAAAAAATTTGTTATATATCGAAAATAAGGAAAAAAAAGGATATGGTCAATACCAATTTTACTTAATTATTTCTGGATTTTTTGCTCCAAAAAGGCGGCAATTTCTTCGGCCCAGGAGTATTGGCTCATAAACTCGCCGGCAAAGCTTTTTATGGCAGCCGGGTCGCCTTCCAGAAAATCATAATAGTCGCATCTGATTACTTCAGGGTTGATTCGGAAGTTATTGTATTCGGTAATGAAAAAGTTCTGGATTTCCAGCTCATTCATTGTGTGTTTTATGTCTACAATAAGGTTTCTAAAGCTGTTTCCGTATCGGGCTGAATCGGCATGATCACCCCAAAGCACATTTATAAGCTCTTTAGTTTTTACAGAGGTTCCTTTTTTATAGATTAAATAACCTAAAAGCTCTTCAGATTTAGTTCTGGAAAAGGTTATAACCTTGTTTTCGTGAAGCAGAGTAAAATTACCAAAGGTTTTTGCTTCCAGAACAAGCTTTTGTTTTCTAAGAAGCTGAAGGTGTCTTTTTTCGTAATGCCTTTTATACAGCGCAATAGCGAACATAATAACTGTAACTACAAATAAGTCGACTACAGATAAAACTCCATAGTTTTTATAAACTCCAGGTGACAGAATAACTGCAGTTGGAATAAGCTCAAGAAAGAAAAGTAACGGTGAGCTTGAAAAAACTATAAGAAACAAAAAGCCTGCTAAATAATAAGTAACAAAGCCGTTATGTGGAGAATCCATAAAATAGAAATTGAAGACGCCGGCACTTAAACCTACGAAAAGCAGCAGATAAGCTGGAAAAGTTTTTCGTATATAGCTAACGGCGTTTTTTGAATGTCTTGAGAACAGAAAAATAAAAAGATTTATTGGTGTATAAATACAAAGATAAATAAGATATTGAAAATTCTCTTTTAAAATAGAATGCTGAATTACTAAAACAATAAAAAAATCAATAATTTCAGAAAGTAAAAAGAGGGAGCTTACAACAAGAGCATTAATTCTGTTTGTTTCTCCAAAATCGGTTAAATCCTGAAAAGGAATACTATAACGAGTTTTATACTTATCTATCAGATCTTTAAAAATCATAAAAACACCATCTATTCATTACGGCCTAAGGCTTTCTGCTCCAAGAAAGCTGCTACATCTTCTGCCCAGCTATACTGGCTCATAAACTCTCCCGCAAAGTTTTTAATGGCAGTTGGATTTCCCTTTAGAAAATCATAATAATCACATTTTACAAGCTCCGGATTGATTCGGAAATTGTTATATTCTGCAATAAAAAAGTCATGGATTTCCAGCTCGCTCATTGTGTGCTTAATGTCTACAATAAGATTGCGCAGATTGTTTCCATAGCGTGTAGAATCTGCATGATCACCCCAGAGCACAGAAATAAGCTCTTTTGTTTTTACAGAGCTTCCATTTTTATAAATCAAATAACCAATAAGTTCTTCTGATTTTGTTCTTGTATATTTTACAACCTTACCTTCATAAATTAATGTAAAATTACCAAATGTTTTTGCTACAAGATTCTTTGTCTGCTTTTTAAGCATAACAACCTGTCTTTTTTCAAGGCGTCTTTTATATACAGAAAATAAGAACATAAGGATTGCGCCAAGAATTGAATCCATAAGTCCTGTTACACCAAAATTCTGGTAGATTCCAGGCACCATCACACCCATAGCAACAGAAAGTCCAATTAAAAACAAAAATGGCGAAAAAGAGAACGATATTAAACCCAGAAATCCTGTTAGATAGTAAGTAAGGACTCCATTAAAAGGCTGCTCAAGAATATAAAAGTTATAAACGGAAGCCGTAAAAGTTGTATATATTATTACATAGACTGGAATTGTTTTGGATACATACGATTTATCCTGAGAAACACGCTTTGCTAATATAGAATAAACATAAACAAAACCAGAAATAATGGCGAATGCTCCAAAATAAATAAGAGAAACAAGATAATCCTGAAGGTTGTTATGGTGAAGAATAAGAACAACTATGACATCAATCAGACCAAACAGAAACAAAAAAGGTGATATTACTAATAGACGGATTCTATTTTTTTCACCTGCATCTGCCAAATCCTGATACGAGATTTCGTATCTTTCTCTATATTTACCGCGAACTTCTTGAAATATCATTTTTTTAGCTTAAATCCTTTAAAAATGATTGTAACATACCTTTAAAAAATTATCATTTAAATTTTTTGCTATATTTAACAAAAAGTGTGCTGATTCTGTGCTCTTTTTAACTTTTGTGTGCTGATTCTGTGCTATTGATTTTTCATTTTGTGCTGATTTGTCGCTTTTTTTTTATCATTTTGTGCTGAAACCGTGCTTAAAAATGTCTTTTTTCTGTGCTGATTCTGTGCTTTGGACTCTTTATAATTCGGGTAAAAAAAAACAAGGAGAAAGGTAATGAAAAAAATTAGAAGAGTAGGTAAAGCTTTGTTATCAGCAGCTTTATTCGCTTTAGTATTAACTGGTTGTCCGAATCCTTCAGCTGCTGAAGATGATAATGGAAAGACAGAACAAGAGAAAGAAAACGAGGAACAGAAGCCTGAAGATCAGCAGCAAGGTGGCGAACAACAAGGTGGAGAGCAACAGGGCGGTGATCAGCAGTCTGGTGGAGAACAATCAGGTGGACAGCAGCAGGGTGGAGGACAGCAGTCTGGTGGTGAACAGTCAGGCGGTCAGCAATCAGGTGGTGAGCAGCAGTCTGGCGGAGAGCAATCAGGTGGACAGCAGTCAGGCGGAGAACAATCAGGTGGACAGCAACAGGGTGGAGAACAGTCTGGCAGTGAGCAGTCAGGCGGTCAGCAGCAGGGCGGCGAACAGTCTGGCGGTCAGCAATCAGGTGGTGAGCAGCAGTCTGGTGGACAGCAGTCAGGTGGTGAGCAGTCAGGCGGTCAGCAGCAGGGCGGCGAACAGTCTGGTGGTGAGCAGCAGTCAGGCGGAGAACAATCAGGCGGTCAGCAGTCTAGTGGAGAACAGCAGCAGACTGTAACAGCAAAAGCTAACACTGTATTCCAGAGCGCTATTAATTCAACTCAGGCAGGAAGAACAGTAACTTTGAATCCTTCAAACGCTAATGAAGGAAACTTAATCTATATCAATAAAGCTCTTACAGTTAATGGAAGTTCTATTGAAGGTCTTATAGTACGAATTGAATCTAGTGTAAGCAGCGATGTTACATTAAAGAACTTCAAGAAAGCTAAAATTGAAATTGTAGCTCCAACACCAGCTGTTCAGAATCCTTACATTAACAGATTCTCAAGATCAGCTTATAACATTGCAGATATTGAGACAGAAAATGAATCCGGCGAAATCCAGAAAATTGAAAAATTTGGTGACGGTGTTCTTCCTCTCAGGCTTGAAGGCTGTGAAATTGATGAATTAAGAACAGAAAAGCCAATTACACTTTATCTTGAAACAGGAGACGAAAAATCTTCTATAGAAGAATTAAAGATCCTGGAAGGTGCAGAAAGCTTTACTTTCATAGAAAAAGATGATGATGTTGCAGCTGCAGATAAATCATCGGTAGAAAAATTATTTATAGAAAAATCGGAAGTAGAACATGGAGATCAGGAAATTAATCTTATTGGCGGTACTTTTGGCGATGTTGATTTTGCAGACGATTTCACTTCTGAAGATAAACTGAGATTTAAGTACGATGCCGAGTTTGAACAGTTTGAAGACAAAGAATTTATGGAGGAAGACTTCATAGAAGAAAAAGACATTGCCCTTGCCGATTACGATGTTACTAATGGTTCTGGCATTTATAAGTTTACTATGACACGTGCAGAGTTTGAGCGTTTGAATGGTTATCTGGGAGTTGTTTTCCTGAACGATACACATAAAGCAGCCATTCAAAACTATACTATGGATATTTTTGAGACCTGGATGTCTGCATCTTATGAACAGCCAATGTATGATATGGCTATAATGGGTTCTTTCAAGGTATTTGAAGTTGAACAAGCAGGTCTTAAACCTATCTATGGTCGCAACGATTCATATCTTGACTATTCTGGAGCCTTTTTTGGTGATTCTTGGCACGGATACATTACAAAACAATATCTTACAGAATACATGCACTACAGTAAGGATGCTGTTGTTGTAAATGTAGGCAATGAGTCTGTAGACCTCTATGTAAACGCATACGCTATTACAAAGAAGGATCTTTCAATTCACGTTGGTGTTCAAATTAATGGTGAATCAGGTATCTGCGAAGGTGGTTCAAAGCTTACAAAGCTTGATCTTACAGGCTATAAACCTTATTTGATTGTTAATACAGGTATTCATGAAGAAGGTCTTAACCCAATTTATAGACTTCTTTATGGAACAGAAAACCCTAATGATGTAACTTTTGATACAGATGAAAATCCTATTTTCTCTGAAGCTGCAGCTCCAGTAGGCTTCCTTAATACCTGGCTTAATAAGCGTACTATTTACTTCCCTTGTACTTCAGATCAGAAGAGTGATTTAGGAGATCCAGATTATCATATCTTCCCTATGACACAGACAACAGATGAATATCCTAATGTTGCATCTGTAGAAATACCTCAGTATGAAATCGCTCGAGACAGAATTACTGTACGCTACTATGATCCAACTGCAACAACATTCCTTTATGAGAATACAGATGAAGTAAAACTGAACTTAAACCCATTTTCTTCAGCTTTTGAATATTACTATGATTCTGAATTCAAATATAAGTTGCTTATTGGTACTGGATCACAGCAGGAAAATTTTGACTGGGATTTTGATCCAAGTTCTATCCCTGGTTATAGTTCTACAACTACATCAACAACTTCAGACAAAGGAAGCACAGAAAACGGAAAAGGTCATTCTTCAATTGTTCTTTATGCACGTCCAAAGAGATCCCTTACTATTTGGACAAGTCATATAGTTCCTGATACAAATCCTACTGTTTACGAAATGGGAATTAATATTGGCGAAAATATTAATACTATAACCTTCCCTAATATGAAGACAAACCTGAGGTATCTCTTCTATAAATCATATAATCCTGCTACAAAAGAATTCAGTGACAGAATCTATAGTCCTACAGAAATATCTGATGGTGACTCTCTTTACTTAGCAGATGCTTATGTAACTTTAGTTGCTGCTTCTCCAACTGATAGTACAAAAACACAAACCATTGGAGTTGTAAGAGTTTGGGATCTTCCTATTTACGAAACACCTGATTCTCCAGCAAGAAGCTTCTACAGTTCTCCTTCAATGGATACTTCTACCCGCGTATACAAGGATGCTTTGATGACTTATGCAGGAGATACTGTATATACAGCATATAATGTGCGAGTTAATTGGGAAAATGACAATACTATGGATTTCATTGCATTCACAGAAAGTCTTGCAACTCATAACTATTATTTCAATCAGAGCTATACATCTGAAGCAGAAGCTCAGGCAGGTAAGATTACTGTGGCTAACATAACAGCATATATAAAAGAGCACGTAGATTGGTATTATGCCGGTAATAGTGCTTATATTGATGTTTATGATAGTTATTCACTTTTTGATCCTATACCAGCTCCAGCTCCAACTCCTGATCCACAGCCAGATCCATCTCCTGTATCAAGTGCAAAAAACTTTATTAAAAAAATGATGAAATAATCCTCCTTAAGATAAAACGTGAGAGAGTTTTACCCGGAGTTCCTCCTCGGACTCCGGGTTTTTTTATAGCTTGTGGGAGATTTATTTAAGATTGTTAAGTACTTTTATTTAAGATTTTTAAGTACTTCTTTTGGGAACTGTACGCTTACGTCTGATTCAGGAACTGTAACCGGCTTAAACTCAAGCCAGGCATCGTGAATTGGAATAAGATTATGATCATCTGCATATCTTGTCCATTCTCTAAGTCCATACTTTAATGCAAGCGCAAAAGAATCTTGAGGAACTGTAATTTCAACAGGAATCCAAACTTTATCATCCTGAACAATGTATTTATCTTTTCCATAAACTGCATCTGCCTGTGCTTTTGAAAGCCCTGAGTCATAAGCCATGTAAATATGCCCCGGAACGGTTATAAATGCCGTTGGAACTCCAAGAGCTTCAAAAAGCGAACAGTTCAGAATAGATAAGTCGTCGCAGTCTCCACCATGATAAAGCAAGGTCTGATAAGGGAACTGCAGGAAGTCTACCGCTATTGTATTAGAGGTAGAGAAAACACTTGTAGGGTCAATTACATAATTGATTCCATAAGCCTTAAGCACTTCAAAAATTGCACGTGCATAAAGATAATTTGGACTAGGCGTAGTTGCAATTTTGTCTTTGAGTGCAAGTGTTATCTGACGTGAGAAACGCTGAATGGCTCCATCCCTTGCAGAAACAAAGGCAGCCGCACGACGATCATCTTCCCAAGACATAGAGTTTCTCGTTAATGTCTGCAGGAAGAACCGACTTTCAAAAAGATTTTTCTGACCCAAGCTTTTGTAAGACACAGAAATAAGTGCATCTGTAATCTGGTTCTGCATTTGATTCATAATTGTTTCGTTCAAAAATGCAGTTAAGTCTACAGAAAAATCTTCACCCTGTTTAACTCTCTCAAATGTCCCGATAACTTTAGGAACAGACATAAACTGTTCTATAAAGACAGAGACTTCAACATCCTTAATGTCATTTTTTTCTATATTTGTGAAAGTGAATGACCCGAAATTATTGTTGTCGTAATGTGCGTAGAAAATTGGGAAGAGCGGCTGTGTTTCGTAGGTTTGAGTTTTTACACCATCGGAATTAAAAAGACTTCTTGTAAGATTTATAGAGATTCCGACTCCCATTTCTACCGATTCAAGGAATGGTTGCGGCTTGTAATAAAGGTTTTTGTAGCCGCCATAAAGACTTGCCTTGATTGCAGGTGAAACATAATAATCGGCAGAAAGTCTTCCACCAAAAAATGGTCCACTTGCAGACTGCAGGCCATTATCTTTATCTTCCGGAAGCCACCAGACACCGCCATAGCCTTCTGTAGAAAGTCCAAAGCGGTCTGTAATTCTAAAATTGCAGCCAAGAGCAACCGCAAAGTTAAAGGAATTAACTGCATCTACCTTTGTAGCTGTAAAGAAAAGCGGCTCTGCCTGCAGTGAAATATAAGCTTCGTGGCGGGTTTTAAAAATACCTGAGCTTATATCTAGGCCAACTGTTCCACCAAAAACGTTCTGAAAAGAGGATTTAATTACATAATCATAAGACGGCAAAAGTCTTGCAGAAAAATCCACTGCGCTAACGGAAACAGATGACAACAATAGAAAAAAAGCCGCAGACAAGGAAAGAGTTTTTAATCGCTTCATAAAAACTCCCCCTTAGTCTTCAAGTATAGAACGAAGATTTTCTATACCCTTTAATGCGGTCTTATTTTCCGGCTCTATTGCAAGAACCTGGTTGTATTGTTTTTCTGCCAATGAATACTCTTTTTCAAGCATGTATACGTTTCCAAGATTATTCATAGCAGAAACAGAGCCCCCCGAAGCAGCCTTTGTAAATTCTGCTTTTGCCTGATCATATTTGCCGGCACGTACATAAGCCATTCCAAGCTTATTTGGGTCGCCGGATTTTTGTACGCGTTTGATAACTGCGTTCAAATCTGAATTAACATATTCGCTTACAACATTCTGGAACAGCTCTTCCACTTTAGATTGAGTTGGTCGCTGAAGAACATCGCCATAGCCTGTATAAATAGCAGGAGGATAATTGTTCCAGGCGTAATGGGTTTCTACAAACTCATAAACCGCATCTTCGCTCTGTAAGATTCTAACAATTTCTTCTGCACCTTTTTTTCGGCTGGCTGTAAAGCCTGAATCAAAGCTTGCCATTGAAAGCGCAAAGTAAACGGTTTCGTCTGTAATTACAAGATTATCTGTGCTTTCAAAATGATTTCCAGCAGAAGAAGGCTTTAATGATGCATCTACAAGAACAAGAAAATCGTCTTCAACCGGAATAAATGCAGTTCCAATACCTACAGATTCCAGGCAGGATGCATAAAGAATACCAAGCTCATCATAATCGCCGGAGCTAAAATCCATTGTTTGCAGAGGATATTGAATATAATCTGGTTCTTCGCCGAAATGGAAGGTTGAATAAGGTGTTGTTTTGTCGCCTGAATAAACAATTCCAGAAGTTCTGAGTGCTTCGAACATTGTGCCTGCAAACTGAACATTGCGGTTCATACCTGAGTAAAGGTGATTGCGGGCAATTCCTGCTACGTATTTTGCGTATTCCAAAACCTCAGGGGTGTCTGGCGAAATGTATGCCGCAAGCGATTCTGTGTTGCCCCAAATGTAAGAGTTGCGGTTTGAAACAGAAAGTGCGATTCCCTGTGTTGCAGTTTTCTTTTTACCAAGAAGCTCGTATTCAATTACAAGGTTACCGGAAATCATTCCGTTTTCTGCAAACGAAAGCAGGTCGGAAGAAAAGTCTACAAGTAAATCTACCGGAATGCTCTTCATCTTTTTAATCATTGGAATTGGTTCCGACTTTAACGCACTTGAAGTGTATTTACCTGCTGTAAAGCTGATGGTAACATTTTTAATTTCTGCCGACTCACCGTTTGTAAGAATGATTGAAGCAACAGGATTGTTTTTATAAAGCTGCATGTAAAGCGGGAAAATCTCTGAATCCTGCTGAATAGTTGCATAACAGGCGTTTTTAGCTGATTTTTTAGAGGATAAAGTGACTTTGAGAGAAACTCCTACCTGTGGACCGGAAACCATTGATTTTGATTCACCAGTGAAAATAGAACCAAAACCGTTTGATTTTAAGAAGGAGGTATAGCCGCCATTCAACGAAAGCGTTACGCTTGGATTAAAACGGAAGCCAAACTCTCCATAACCGCGCCAGTAAAAATCAGAAGCCTTTACCTTATCGTTTTCATCCTGGAATGAAAAGTTATAAACTCCTGCTGCCCCTCCCACTCCAAAGTAAAGTCTTGAAAAAATATTATGATAAACACCGAGTCCAAGTCCGCCATAAAGGAAAGTGAGAGGTGTGCTTGCATTTTCCGGGGTTTCCAGCATAAAACTGCCTTCCGGACCAACTGTTACCCAGTCGAACAGCTGAATGTCGGCCTGTGCAGTTACATTTACAGCCGGCTTATAATATTCCTTTAATGGAATTGCAACTCCCGGATTTATTCTTACCGAAAAGTCTAACGCAAACAGGCTGCCCGCCCCTACCAATGTCGAAATCAGAAATACTGAAAGAAGTTGTTTTTTCATTTTTGTGCTCCTCATTAATACTTCTGTTTGATGTCGGTCATTACTGTAGTACCATCGGCAAAGCGAATAATTGTTGTGTACCAGCATCCAACTGGAATACCATCGAGCTTAGATAAGTCATAAGTCTTATTGATATCTTGTTGAACACCATTTACTTCAGTTGTATTGTAAATCATAATTCCTGTTTCTGCACCTTTTGTTTCCCAGATAGAAAGAGCATTTCTTGAATACTTTGAATCTGTAAGCTTATCTGGTGAGAACATTGTATGAACCAATACAGAATTATCGCTAAATATCTGGATACCGTTTAAGCCTTCCATACAGTTTTTAATTTGACAATAATTATTCTGACCTACAAATATGTAATCAGAATTAAAATAAGCTTTTCCAGAAGCAGAATTATTACCTTCTCCGAATCCAGTATGAGCAAGAACTTTACGCCAAGGGTAATTGTTATCAAATTCAATAGTCTTCTCAAATGTTAATGTATATACAGGCTCTCCTTGTCCATTTTCTGGCATCACCCAATCATACACTATGTTATCCATACCACCAAGCCAGTTTGTACTACTCATACATGTAGCAAGTGATACAACTATTGTCGATTCTTCTTCACCATCTACAGTAGTTGTAAAGCCAGCTCGCTTATTTTCAGAAATTGAGAATTTAAGTTCCTGCTGTTGAGTAACGTTGTTATAAACTTTTTTAACTGTAAATGGTAATTTTCCTAAAGTATAATTTACAAAAGCAAAAGTATATACCTCAGCATTTCCAGAAATATCTTCTACAATAAACGAAATTGTATAGAAACCTTCTGCCAGATTACCATACGGAACAATTAAATCTGGGAAAGCAGCTAGATTATACTCCAGGGTTCTCTTAAAGCCCTGATATTGAGTTCTCAGTTCTTCTATTGAATATGTAGGAACAAAATTGATATCACTACTTGGATTAGGAATAATATAATAAGTTAATTCATAGTATCCGTCTTCATTGACTGGAAGGGTCAGAGGAGGTTCATAGCTAGGACTATCTGGATCGTTGGTTTCATCAAAAGAATCAAAATAGTAATCCACAGGACCATTAATCATAAAGCCACCAGGAATTCCTACGTTGGCAATATTGAAATTCTGTGATGCATTAACTATAGGAGGAAGAATATCATCTCTTAAAATAAGATCCTTTGTTGTTGTTGTTTCAGAATTAATCGTAAACTCAAAGCTAGGAAGGTTTTGTTTGATATATCCGCCTGTTTCATAATCCAATATATCGTCTAACTCATAAGTGAATGGACGATAAATTATATTAGTAGATGGATCATAAGCCTCTACAAAAATCTTATATCCACTATATGAATAAAGAAGTAATTCTGGAGATTTATTTAACGAGCTGAAAGACGGATCAAAAGCTTTATTATTTCCTTTTGCATACCATCCCAGTATATAGAAAGAATAAGTTATTCCTGCTGCCTGGCCTGCCGAAGTCATATAATCGTCAATTACAACCTTATTACAGCCGGTATTTTGCATTGGGTTATATGTAACCTTTAATGGTTCTCTTGAAATATAATCTGTGCCTTCTGGTCCATAACCCTGAACTACAGTTTTTTCTCCATCTGTTTCATTTGAAATAACAGGAGTTGTCACTATTGCCGATCCAAATCCATCTGCATCCCATCCTGTAATTGAGAAACTAACGTAATTAAGACTTAGAGGAGAAGGGAAATCTCCAACATTGGCTGATGCATATACCTTTACATTTCCTGTTGGATAATCTACGTTTTCATAATTTGTAAAACAAAGATCTCTCATCAAACCCAGAGGCGAAGCTTGTCCGCACCAGATTACTCTATTAGGATTTACATTTTCATCTTCAAACTCGAAAATCAAATGAGAATAATCTTCAATATTGTAAGTTGTTTGCTGAGATATAGATACACCACTCTGCACTACCCATGACTGCAGGTTTGTTATGCTAATTTCGTTATTTTGTTCACCAGCACAGATTTCGGCACGAGGAGGCATTCGCTTAATTTTAACCTTTTCATTTCCTACCTCATCCCTACAAAGAACCTTAATAAATACAAAGCGGCTTATATCTCGTGTAAAATTATAATTGTTATTACTGTCCTTTGTAATTCTGTTTGTAGCAGAATCTTCTGAATAGCCCCAGTAAACTTCAATTTCATATGGAGAATGGTAAGAAGAATAGAAATAATCTTCAGAGCCTATTTTTCCATTTGTCAGTTCATTATTAATGGTTAATACAACATCCTGTTCATCTTCTTTTACAACAGGGATTTTCTCCATTCTTCTTGCTCTGGCAGCACGGCTAGCTTCAGTATTTTCTCTTGGGAATGAACCAGGCTCAAGCTCCTGAGTAAATCTGATATTAACAGTATCAACCATTGTATCTTTTAATACATAGAACTTTTTAGACTGTTCACTACTGTTCACATTACCGGCATAATCTTCTACAGAGATTTCAAGTTCTACAATTCCGTCATAAGCAGTTTCCATTTTATATTCTGCATAATACTTTCCGGTTGTTTCGTTTTTAGTACAAGTTAAATGTGCTGTAGTTGAATCATAATCTACAACTGTTTCATCTGTATATTTGAGTATTTTTTCTTTAACAATAATACCGCCAATTCCAGAATCAACATCGTAACCATCAACTTCAATATAAACAGAATCTTTTACATGGTTTGTTCCAAAATCACCATCGTTGCTTCCAAGATTGCTCCAGGTGTCGTAGGCTTTTGGTGTAAGCTGCTTGTAATATTTGCTGAGCTTGTTTGAAGTTGAATAAAGGTTTACTCCTGAAAGGATAGGTTTTATGCTGTCGAGGTGTTTGTTTATACGGTATTTGTGCTGGAATACGCCTGTTCCCGCATTACCATCCTTATCTGAAATATCTGAAAGATCTATTTTTACAATAATATCTCTTGTTTCTATACTTCCGTTTACATCAATAAGTCTCTTTGATTTAACTGTAGGAATATAAAGAATTGTTGAATCTTCTGAGAAGTAAGGCTGTGCAAAATATTCTGCAAGGTTATTTCCCGAAGCATCTGTGATTGTAGGATTGAAATAAGCAGAAACATCTACCGGTTTATTAAATGTAATGCTGATTGTAGAATCCTGCTCGCAGCCGGAAGATTCATAATCTGGTTCTATGCTTTCAACCTTTGGAATAAGAATACATTTTGGCTTAATGAGGATATTGTTAGTTTCTTCTTTAATGAGCACGCGGATTGTATAGATTCCCTTATCATTATCTGCGCTTAAAACCTCAAACTCTACGGTGCTGTAAGTAAGAGGAGTTGAACCGTCTGCACGACTTACAGCAATAAGCTCATCGAACAGGTAGTCTGATTTTCTAACTGTAAACTGAAGGTCTACGCTGCAGCCAACTGTACATTCAATTTCGCCCTTGCGGTCGAAGGTTCCTGTTGCAGAGTTTGCTTCTTCCTGAACAAGGATTTTTGATTTTTTCTGATTTGTAAAACTGTCGTTTATTCGGTAAGTATGAGAAAGTGTCTGACCCATAGAAATGCCATCAACATCATTTACTTCTTTAAGGTCTACTGTTACTGTAATATCAAGGCGCTTGCCTGAATCTGGAGTAATAATGTGGCGGTTACTCTTTGGTGCAAGATTAAGAACTGTGTTTTCTTCTGTGAAATAATAATCGTCAAAATATCGTTTAAGATCTGTATCGGTTGAGAAGATTGAAATACTATCGTTGCTTAAGGTTTCCGGATTGATTGCCTTGTTAAACTTAATTTTTACTACTGTATCCTGATCGTAACCAGACGGATTTAATTCCGGTGTAATCTGTAATACCTTTGGAATAAGAACGCATTTTGGTTTAATGAGGATATCGTCTGACTCTTTTTTAATATTTGCACGGATTGTATAAATGCCGGTATCATCATCACTCTTAAGAGTTTCGAACTCTACTGTATCTGTGAGCGGTGTTGTTCCGTCTGCACGGCTAAGAGCAACAAGTCCGTCGAACAGATAGTCTGATTTTTTAACTGTAAACTGAAGGTCAATGCTGTAGCCGACTGTACATTCAATTTCGCCGGTTTTGTCGAAGGTTCCAGTTGTTCCGTTGCCTTCTTCTCTTACCATGATTTTTGATTTACGCTGACTTCCAAAACTGTCGTTAATTCTGTAAGTCTGAGACGCGTTCTGCGAAATAGAAATGCCGTCCACATCCTTTACATTTGCAAAATCAATGCTAACGGTAATGTCCATTTTTTTGCCGGTGTCTGGTGTGATAATGTGAAGATCTTTTTTTGTTGTGATTTTCAAAAGTGTATTTTCGTCGGCAAAGGTTGGTGTGTTGAAATAGCTCTTAAGGTCGCCGCTGTCTGAGAAAATAGAAATGCAGCCAAAGGTTCCAAACGATTCTGGATCTACCGGTTTATTAAACTTAATTGTTATGGTTTCGTCCTGCTCGTAACCGGTTGGAATAAAGTCTGGAGTAATCTGCTCTACCTTTGGAAGAAGAATACATTTTGGTTTTATAAGGATATCGTCTGACTGTTTTTTAATAACGGCAGCTATAGTATAGATACCGGTATCAGCATCACCCTTGAGAACAGAGAACTCTACAACATCGGTAAGCTCTGTTGTTCCGTCTTCGCGGCTAAGGGCAACAAGTCCGTCGAATAAATAATCAGATTTCTTTACTGTAAACTGAAGTGCAATGCTGTAGCCAACTGTACACTTTAATTCGCCAGTTTTGTCGAAGGAACCTGTAACGCTGTTGTCATCTTCTCTTATAAGGATTGTTGATATTTCCTGATTACCAAAAGTTTCGTTTATTCGGTAGGAGTGTGTTTTACTGTCTGTAAAAGGAATACCTTCGGCATCTTTTTCTTCGCTAAAGCTGATGCTTACAGTTATGTCCATTTTTTTGCCCGAATCTGGTGCAATCATATGAACATCCTGCTTTGGGGCAAAAACTAATACAGTATTGTCTTCAATAAACTTTGGTGCTTCAAAATATTCATCTTTAAGGTCGCTTGAATCTGAGAAAATAGAAACACATTCGCAGTTTCCAAACGATTCTGGATCTACCGGCTTGTTAAACTTAATCTGAACAAGCTCATCCTGATCGTAGCCGGAAGGCGTAAAATCTGGTGTAATCTGCGTAATTTTTGGAATAAGAGTACAATTTGGTCGAATCATAACGTCATCTGATTCTTTTACAAGCTTTACCTGAACCTTAAAAAGACCACTTTTTTCTTCCGGTTCAGAGCTCATTTCTATAAACTCAACATAATCTGCACGGCTTTTTGTAGGATTTACCTTACTTACAGCTTCCAGACAATTGTAAATGTAATTTTCGGTATTAACTGTGAATTGAAGGTCAATTGTATAACCAACCTTACATTCCTTTTCTCCACTTGTAAGGAATGTACCCATTGCCTCGTTCGGTGAAACAATAATCTTGTAGCTTTTTGCATTTGCTACATCAATTATTTCCGAAAGCTTTTCCTGAACGTCGCTTCCATCCAGAAAGTTTTCGCAGGAAGAAAAGGCTACTGTAAAAGTTACAGTAAGGATTAAAAACAAAGGAATAAGAAATAAAGAAATCTTTTTCATTTTAAACTCCATTTTTTTCACTATTCTTTTTTTCACATTAATCTTTTATGGAAAAATATGTATTTATGATACTATTCTTCTAGCACATAATCAGCACAAATACGGAAAAAAAAGAGCACAGAATCAGCACAAAATGGGACTGGTGAAAAAGATTGCTTCTGCGGTTTATATATTTGATTTATTGATTTCTTTGGCTTGTTTAGATTATCAAGCTTTTAAAAAAGTTGCATTCATCATCATTACATATAACTGCTTCGGGTAGCCTTGGGTCGCAATGGAAAACGTGCCAAAGTGGCATTTCGTCTGTTCCATAGCATTTGTATTCGTGGGGAACTCCGGCTGCGGTAAGTGCTTTTGCCATAACTGGGCCTTGCGTAACAAGAAAATCTCCTTTGGCGGTCATGATGAAGGCTGGTGGAAAAGCATTTGTTATGTGGGCAATTGCATTTATGAGCTGGAGTTCTTCTTTGGTGCCGCCCTTTGGCATAAGAGCTTCTATTAAAATATTCGATTGAGACTTATCAGCAGAATAGGACATTTCGTATACACCACAGTTCAGGCCTACTCCACGCAGAACAAGGTTTTTTTTCTGAATAAACGGGAAGTTCTTTGCATAAGCTTCATTTGTTACAGCAGAGGCATACAACGAAAGAAGATGACCGCCGGCAGAATCTCCAACGGCAAAAACATTTTGGGTATCAAAGCCATACTGTTCTGCATTGTCGCAAATCCACTGAAAGACCTTTTCGGTATCCTGCAGAGAGGCGGGGAACTTTACTTCGGGCGCAAGTCTGTAGGAATAATTTACAACTGCAAAACCGCGCTGGGCTAATCGCATACCGTAGAATTGGTAAACCTCTTTATCGCCATAAACCCAACCGCCACCGTGAACAATAACGATTACTGGCAGTTTGGGAGCTTTATTGTCGCTTGCGGTAACCTTATCTGCACTTGCCGGAGCTTTATCCTCGTTGGGCGCACTTTGTTTTGGGCGATAGACATCTAGAAGCTGCCACTTTTTGAACTTGCAATCTTCGCCATATTGAATATTGTCAAAACGAATTATATTTTCGGGAGTTGTCTGACCTTCATCACGCTTTTTGTCGCCGGTTCCAAATTGCTTGCGAACCTTATTTGCCGCGAGTTTGTATTTTAGTTTAATCATATATTGAAGTTTAACATGGAAATGTGGGTGTTGCAAACAGGGCAAACGCATTATAAAAAGGAAGAGATTTTGATTATATGTTGGCTAGAATAAAATATGTTGACTATAACGAGTTGGCGTGTTACTCTTTTAATGAAAAAAGGATTTGGAGGCGCTTATGTGTAGGACGTCGATTTATGATGCAAGGAATAATTTTTCATCTCTTGTAAAGCGGGCAGAAGAAGGCGAGGTTGTAGAGCTAACACGCTATGATAAGCCGGTTGCGGTGATTATTAGTTATGAAGAATATGGTAATGCCAAATCGAATAAGCCATCCTTGCTTGATAAACTAAAGGATTTAAAAAAGAACTATGCTGATGTAGTTGATGATGTAGGTTTTGATGTTACACCATCTCGTGAAGGCCCTGATTATTCAAAGGATCCTTGGGCTTAGCTTTTTGGGAGGAAATAATTTATGAAAAAGATGTATTTACTTGATACAAATATAGTTTCTGAGTTTTCGAAAGCTCAACCAAATGAACAAGTCGTTTCATCCTATGAAAACCATAAAGATTTATGTGCTATTTCCGCCGTGACCTGGCAAGAATTAACAAGAGGAATAGAACGTTTACCTGAGAGTCGAAAAAAAGAATATCTTCAAAATTGTCTTAATAAATATGAAGAAGCTTTTGAGATTATTCCTTACGACAAGTTTTCAGCACAAATCTGCGGCGAAATACAGGCAAAGGCCGAAAAAGACGGAAAAACACTCCCCTTTTATGATTCGCAGATAGCCGCCACAGCAATTGCAAATGGTATGGTTTTAGTAACTCACAATCTTACCGATTTTGAACCAATGGAAAAGCTGGCTTTTTTGTATGTGGAGGATTGGTTTGGTGAATAAGTGGTATTTTTGAATTATTAAAAATAAATAATTATGTTATAGTATTCTTATGTCAAAGTTTAAAAATATTTTCGCCATTAAAACAAAACCGTGTTACAAGCTTTCTGAATGTCTTGAAGCATATTCAAAAGCACAGCTACAGTTTCTTATAGATTCAATGAATCTTGATGAACCTATAGCCTCAAATATAAAGAAGGCCGAGCTTGTTTCGTTTATGTCTAATAAAATAATGGAACGGCTGGATTATCTTTTCCGATATTTAGAATCATACGATTTTATTGTTACTGCAGCCTATAGCAAGGATGAGGATGCTGATAAGGGGCGTTTGCTGGAAATCTTTATGCAGACTTATGGTGAAGGAGCTGAGGACATAATCACGTTTTCAAATATGAATGCCTTTGAAAACGGGCTTATGTATTTGTTTGCTGAGGATGAAGAAAATCCTGTGCTTGTTGTTCCTGATGAAGTAAAAGCAAAAATACAGGAGCTTGTAAAACTAGCAAAAGAAGATAAGTTTACACCTGGAGATTTGCATGATTTTATGGAATATGGAGAAGTGCTTTCTGCTTTGTATGGACTTTGTCCGACTGACGTTTTTATGCAGATTTATGAGCGTGATTATCCTGATATCAAAATCAACAAGAAGGACTTGAAGCTTTATTTTAAACGGGCAGCTTTTATTTCCGGCGGATTTGTGTTTGACAATAATATGCTGGTGGATTTTGCTGTTAATAAAAGCTTTCGTGATTATATCCTTAAAGATAGAAATCATTTTAAGCCTTATATCCCAAGCGAAGATGAGATTTTTGAACACATAGGTTTTTCTGACTACGATGAAGAAAATCCTGCTTTTAAGAAGCTTGTGGCATTTTTAGGAAAGGAATTAAAGGATATTGATTACGCAGAAGATGTGGCTTATGATATTATCCCTCTTATAAAGGTGCGCTATACTCTTCAGGAAATTGTAGATTATGTTCAAAACGAGTACGGAATCCTTACCAGCGAGAAATCTTTTAAGGCGTTCTGTGCGATTTATCAGGATTTGAATAATACGAGTCATCTTTGGTCAAACTGGGGACATTTGCCGGAAACTCTCAGAGATGAATATGGTGATTATGATAAAACTGCATTCAGCGAGGAGTTTCTGCAAAAGAAGAAGGAAGAGAGGGAGAATCGTCCTCACATTGAGCTGCCGAAGGGTTGCCTTGTTCCGAGTGATGAAGAAATTGCAAGGATTCGAGCGGAGTTTGACGAATATTGGGGAAATTATAAAACAGAGCCTGCCTGGCATAAGGATGGCGAAAGGATTATGAGACGAATTATGAAAGAGATTAAGGCAAATATTAATGTGTTGTCGCAAATGCCTGAAAGCTCTATGAATATGCTTTTTGACCAATGGATTGCAAGTGTTTATCATACGAATGCGAATAGGGCTGGTGCTTTTGGTGACCGTACCTGGGATTTTTATACGTTTGATATTGCCGAAAAGCTCCGTGACAATTTATTTACCTGTCTTTTGCCAGATGGCTCACCTATTGTAGTAGCATCTCCTTCTTTGAATACGCTTTTTGATGAAGATAATATTTGCTGTCTTACGGTTCTTGTGGATATGGGCGGCTGGTTTATTGCGTATGGGCCGCAGTTAGGCTGGAAGGGGTTACAAGCGAGGGATATTGAAGCATTAGCGCGTTCGGTTGCAGGGCAGACTTTTGAGCTTAAAGGTCTGAATGGAGTTATTCATTTTAATCCTGTTCCATTCTGGTGTGCACAGAAAATTGCGACTGTTCCACCGATTTATCATAATGGAAGTCGAGTTATACAGTGTTTTGCAGAAACAAGGTTTGCGGAAACTTCATTATCAGAAGATTTTCCACCGGAATGGGCAAGAAAAAAAGGAAATGAATGGGTGCACGAGGTTTCCCAAAAAGGCTCTTCCAAAACAGAACGTTGGATTTTTAACAAGGATGATTATTTAGGAAGTGCGGCGGTTTATTACGATGGTAAAACTGGTACGGTGCAGTTGTATTCTTGCAATGAGGAAATGTTCGACAAGGCTTTTGAGGAGTTTGGACGGTTCTTTGACAAAAAGCATTGCGAGGTGGAAAAAGTGTCTATGTCGCTTGCTACAATGATTAAGAATAATAAGAAACAGAAGCTGTTGGAGCGGTTTGAGAAGGGGTTTTGATAAAAACGATAAACAAGTTTGTTTTGCTTTTTTCGAGTGATTTGTTTTAGGTTTTTCGAATAATTGTTGGAAAAAGGGTAATAACGAAAGTTTTACAAAATTATTCTTTATATGATATAATGGTATTAAGGAGCAAACGGAATGATTGTTGTATCTTATTCAGATTTTTTCTCAAATCCTGCTAATTATAAAGAGCAGGCAGAGAATTATGGTATTAAAATTCTTCCCAAGAAAAAAGAAAAGAAAATTTCTCGTTCTGCTCAAAAAAAACTAGATGCCCTCCATGCGGTTGTTGGAATTCTTCCGTCGAATATTGATGAAAACAAGGAAAAGCAGGAGAGGTTTGTTCGACAGTGAAAGTTCTTTTAGATACAAATATTACAATTGATATTCTCACAAAACGTGAACCAGATTATAAAGCTTCTGTTGCCTGTTATGAAAAAATCGTTTTAGAAGGTAATAAGGCTGTTGTTTCAACTATTTCAGTTGCAGACGTTATGTACATTACAAGGAAGTATTTTTCAAATAAAGAAGAACAATTGAAAAAGGTATCCGATTTTATTGACACACTCAAAATAGCTAAAGTTTCTGCAAAAGACTTGAAGTTTGCTTTTTCTGGTGTGATTACTGATTTTGAAGATGCTTTACAAGCATATTGTGCAAAACGGTATCATGTAAAATATATTATTACAAGAAATGTGAAGGATTATAAGTTTTCACCTGTTAAGGCGATTACACCAGAAGATTTTCTTGGAATGTGAAAATTTTCTTTTCTTATTAATCTAGTATTTCATAATTCATCTTAAAATCTGAAAGAGTCAGCTCAGAAAAATTATCTAGGGATTTATTCAATTTTATACCACTAGCCTCAAGTTCTAATATCTTTTTAGCATATTCTCCCGAAGAATCAAAATGTTGATAATAAAGTGCTTTTAGATATTCTATACTGTTTTTGTCAATTTTATTTTTAAAGAAATTATCTAAAATCCAAAAAGCAAAGGGCCCAAGTTCCTCAGTCTTAATATTACAAGGTTTGTAGAAATCTAAGTCTTTTAAAAATGAAATAAGCTCTTCATTTCTTAAAAGATTCATAACCATAAAATCAACTTCGTAAAACTCGCCACCCTCTCTGAGGTATTTTTTTATATGTTCTAAATCTTCTGCTATAAGCCAAACGGTGTGGTTGCATTTTTCATAATCTTCTGTATTACTAATTCTAGCTAGTAATTCCATTGTATAAAATGCATTTGTTGGATTTCTCCAAAGCCAGTGATTATTTGTATATACACCAGCATAAAAATCCCTTTCAGCATTATAAGTAAAGTTACTATTCCATTTATGCAACAGAGAGGATTGATAGTAATCAAGTAATGTCCATTTTTTTTGAGCTAATTTCTTTTTTTCTTCATTGTAATTTTTACTAAATGAACTAAAAGCATTGGTCAATGAATTCATAGGGCTATATACTGCATCTAGACTTCCAAGTGTAAGACGTATATTTTTGTCAAATTTACCGTAAACATAAAAATACCAAAGTAATTCATACCTTTGCAATTCAATTACCCAAAAAAGAGAATCAGCATCGATTTTTGCACTGTGTTCTATAAGATATTTTGCCATCTTACATCTTTCAAGTCCATTTCCTGAGTTTTCGTCATAAACTGCTAAAAAAAGATAAGTTGGATCATTTACATAACCAATATATTGGTTATCCAATCGTTTATTTAAATCTACATCAAGTTTCTCTACATATTTTTGCACAGTAGGAAAATCACATTGCAAAACAGCCTGTGCAAGATTTTGAGAATGAACCGAAAATACTGTGAATAATAATAAAATCATAAAAGTTGTTCTTTTCATTTTCCCTCCAAAAAATCTTTTAAACCATCACACTTTTGAAGAACTTCTTTTACAATATCTTTTCTTCCATTTTCATCAGCAGACTTAAACTCTAAAAATGCAGAATCTTTTTGTGCAAAACCAATTTTTTTAAGTTTATTATCAGGGATTTTCTTTGAAGGATTCCAACCTTTGTTGATTCCCTTTCTTACACCAACCTGAATAATACCTGTTGGGTTTTTATTTGAGTTTATAATTTCAATATCAACAACTGTGTTTCCAACAGGAGTACTAATATCTATGAATTTTTCATTTACAGTATTATCATAAAACGCCTTTGCTGCATCTATAGAAACCATTGCTTCCCTTTTTCTATTTGATGATAAAAAATCAATATGAGTTCCGCTTGTATTTGGATAAGCTTCTTTTAGTTCAGAAACCATCAAATCACAAAAGTTCGCAAGAACTTCTTCATCTGATTCTGTTTTGTTTACATCAAGACCAGCTATTTCTAATGCTCCTTTTATGCAATAAGGATCTACTGCATTTTTAATTTCAGTGTTTTTTCCATCGTTATACATATCATTTCTTAGAATTGAAACAATCTGAAAAAGCTGCCCTGCAAATTTTGAATATTTTTCAGAAATACTTAAAGCAGACTTATCATTCATTACCTTTATTATCTGACCAACTTTTTCTGTAATGTCTTTAGAAGTATCTGGATTTGCCGTCATTTGAAGTTTCCCCAGTTGATAAATGAGATGCTGTAATTCATCATTTATTTCATTATCTGTTTTTGGTTCAATATATCCAGGAACTCCGGGAACATTTATTCTTCCGTCTTGTGTTATTTGTTCGAGTGTCTCGATAAAATCAAAATAGACTTCCTGCTTTTTTTCAAATATCCCTACATCTCTGTCATGACCAATTTCTTTATTCGTCTGTACTCCAAGTAAAAGGACTGTAACAATTGCGGTTATAATTGTTCCAAGTAATGTTCCTGTAAGTTGAGCCCAAATATCAGTAATACCAAAGACTTTAAATAAAACCGATGTAATTAAAAAAATCAGAGCAAATACAATTATTAAAATTATTCCGCCCTTGCTTTTTAATATTTTATTATTTTTCACTTTTCCTCCAAATAAATAAAAACAGACGACATTACTGCCGTCTGCTAAAGTTATAATGCCGGAGCATGCCTGCCTTTATACTGACCATCGGGATGGCGTTGACAAGTACCCGCAACTAATGAAACAATTGTTGATGACTTATGTCCACAGTACTTGCATATGTATTGAGATTTCTCTCCACCCTCATATAGTTTGTGTTTTCCTTTATAAGGTCCTAAAGGGTGTCGCTGACAAGTACTTGCCGTCAGAGACTGAACTGTATAAGCCATATGACCACAATACTCACAATAAAACTTTGACATTCTTTCCTCCTGTATTGTTTTTTGTAAAATATTGATTATTCATTTGTTTTCATTGCTTCTGCAATTTTATTAACACAAGCCGTTATATCTGCATAACTTATTCTCGAAGGATGTGGTATGGAAACAAAAAGTGTTTTTTCAAAAGTTACAGGATTACCACGGAACTTTAGTTTACCTTTTAATTCCGGGTAAATTAATGAAAGTAACTTTGCTCCAGTTTCTCCACTTGCTACTACAATACTTAATTCGCTTGCTTTTATAAAATCACGATAGTTTTTACAAAGAAAAGCATCTTGTGAATATGCTTTTATAAGATATGCATCATCTGCTCCTACCGTTTTAGAAATGGAATGTCGGAAATTAAAATACAATGATTTATCCATTGCTTCATATACATCCCAATATTTTGAATCTGGAGCTTTTTCTGATTTTGATTGTTCTCTAAAAAAACGTAAATCTTCTTCGGTATATTTTATATGAACATTCTCTAAACTCTTTCTTATACAATAATTTATGAAATATGTATTACGGATTGTTTTATTTCCCCAAGACCAATTATCAAGAATTGTTTGGTTTACAACATTTATACCATGAAACTCTTCTTTGTTTATTCCTTTTTGATATGTCTCTAGATTACATAAACCGATTCTTTTATTATCTTTTGACCAATACCAATCAGGATTTCCAGGTTCATAATAAAAAGCATCATTTATTCCTATATCAGTTAGATGGGAAATAATTTCTTTATTTACCGAAAAAAGATCTTCTCTGCTCATATTTTCAAAACAATTTTAATCAGTCAATGATTTTCCACAGTTTGAGCACATAGTGTATGACTCGGAATCAATAAAAGAATGACAGTTTGGACAATACAAGTTTAGTCCTTTCCTTGCAAAAGTCCGTCCGTTTTGGTGAATAATAAAATATTCATCATCTCCAGTTGAATCTTTTCCAGAAGCATTAGAAGAACCTTGTTTTTCTGCTTTTGATTTAGATTCAAACTGCTTGTTACTGTTTTCTTTTATTGTGATTTCAGAAAGCTTTGTATCAATGCTTGTTAATAAACGAATAATATCTTTTTGTTTATCTGAATCGTTAGAAAATAGATTGCTATTTAATTTTGAGTTAATTGTTGAAAGAAGATCTAATCTTTCATTGATTTTCCAATACCAACACATAAGACCTCTACAAACAAAGAAAATAATAACTAAAACTACTATTACTATAAGAACCCAATACCAAGACATAGAAACCTCCTATAATATGACAACTTTAGTGTTGCTTACAACCCAAAATAATTTATATGTTTTAATTTTACATCTAGATATGTTATATTGCAACAGAATTAGATAAATATGTCGTATTTAATCATTCAGATTATTTAGTTCTTGTTAAAAAATATATGTATGACTCCAGACGACATACAAAATAGACTTGGTGAAAATGTTAAACGCATAAGAAAAAGTCTTAAACTCACACAATTTGAACTTGCAGAAAAAGCAGAACTTTCAGAAGAAACTGTAAAGAACATTGAACTTTCAAGATGCTGGACAAGCGACAAGAATCTTGCAAAATTAACAAAGGCTTTAGATGTAGATATCCATACGCTTTTTCTTCCTGTTCATAGTTCTTTTAATGAGGATTCAACGGATTCTGGAATAATAAAATCTGCTATAGCTAAGAATCTGAGAGAGTATGTTGATACTGTTCTTAATGAAATTGAAAGCGAAATAGACTAGCACAAAATCTGACTTTATGATAATATACAGTCTCAGTATGAAAATTGAGTGTAGTTTTGACATTATGATTCTCATGGTTAATAAAACAGTTCATACTATTTTTATTTGATTTCAACGGCGAGTTTCTTTTTTAGGAACTCGCTTTTTTTATACCCTCAAGTCTTGAGCAGGCGTTGCGGGCGGCGATTGAGCCCGCAGAGGGGGTAGTGGAAGACACCGCAGCGAAGCGAGGAGGCTGGAGCGAGGGGGAGACTTCCCCCTCCTAAAGATGCTGAAACAAGTTCAGCATGACAGGTGGTTTCGAAAAGTTCAACCACCACTGATGAAACAGTTTTTTATAGGAGTTATATATATGAAACGAACGGACATTAACAAAGTTTTGATTATTGGGTCGGGACCGATTGTTATTGGACAGGCTTGTGAGTTTGACTATTCGGGAACTCAGGCTTGTAAGGCTTTGCGCGAATTGGGTTATAAGATTGTACTTGTAAACTCGAATCCGGC
>JAFZRP010000113.1 GCA_017619795.1 Treponema sp. | reverse complement strand
CGCATTTTCCTGTTCTTTTGGAAGTCTGGTCCAGGCATCGTTCATAATTTTTGTTATAAGCGGAAAATTGTAAAAGCCCTGTGCAATTATAATTCCCGCTGTTGAATACAAAAAGGTTTTATTGTCGCCGGTGCTAAAGCCAAGCAGCTTTAAGAAAGAGTTTGCAGTGCCGCTTATTCCAAAGAAGCTTACATAACCAAGCGCAACAATAAGCGGCGGTACACAAAGCGGCACAATAGAAGCAGAAAGCAAAAGCTTTTGCCCCAAGAACCGTCTGTGTGAAGTAAAAAACGCCACCGGAATCCCAATAAGGGCTGCCAGCAGCGTAGAAAAAATTGCAATTTCAAGCGTATATAAAATTATTTTAAGCACTAGAACGCCGCACTATAAGAAGCTGGAAGCTTTACATTCTTGTTCGAAGGGAACATCCACTGGGTAAGCGGAATAATGTTCTGAGCTTCGTCGCTTATAAGGAAATCCATAAACTTCTTTGCCCCAGCAAGATTTGGAGCATTCTTTACAATGCAGGCACCTTCAATCTGTCTGATGTGGCCGTCTGTAAACTTCAAGGCCTTAAACTGGTCGCCTTCATCATATTCAATATGATAAGCGGCACTTGTTGTATAACTGATTACGAGAGGTGCTTCGCCTTTTGTAAACATTCCGTAACCAACGCTCCAGCTTGGTGCCATTGTAAGGATTGAAGGCTCCAGACGCTTCATGTAAGCATCATAATCACTGCCGTAAACCTTTTCTGCCCAGCACTTAAAGCCAAGGCCTGGTGTACTTGTTCTCGGGTCCATAAGGATTATTTTGTTTTTGTAAACAGGCTTTGTTAAATCTTCAAGACAGGTTGGAGTCGGTAAGCCAGACAGTGTGTTGAAAATAAAAGCAAAATCACTGAAGTCATAAGGAACAAGAGAAACAGTGTTTTTACCAGAATTGAGCTCCTTTGTTATATCTGCAGGAACAATTTCATCAAGCTTCTGCGGCTTATACTGATAAATAATTCCGCTTTCAAGAGCCTGTTCAGAAAGGTTGTTGTCAATTCCAATCAGAACATCTGCATAAGGAGAAGCCTTTTCGAGCACAGCTTTTGAGAGAATCTGACCGCTGTCTCCACAATCTGCATAAGTTACTTTGATGCCAGTTTTTTCTTCAAAGAGCCTTGCAATTTCAGGACCAGCGCCCCATTCTCCCGAAAAGGAATCGTAAGTATAAACGATTACTTCATTTTTGCGACTATCTGCAGCTTTGTCAGTTTTTTTGCAACCAACAAAAAAGCAGCCAGAAATTAAAATACAAAGGATTAATGTTAAATAGAAATGATTCTTTTTCATTGTCCTTCCTCCGCCAGCATTATCTGGTTCAGGTTCTAGGGTATAATCTCAGCCTTTCTTTATCCCGACGGGAAGAAAAGCACCCCTGTGCACATAGGTATAAAAAAAAACGGCAGTTTCGTCAAGCAGAATCTGCAAAACAAAACCGCCGCTCTTTTAGCTTTGAATATCAGCTATTAGAAGAACTTAAACTCAACTCCTAAGCCACCATAAAGGAATCGACGTCCATATTCAACTGTTGAATAAGTAAAGCCTGTGTTTACTTCAGCATTTCCAACACCAACAGTTACAGGAACTTCCTTCTTCTTAATGTCCATAATGTATCGAGCAGAAGCTACGAGTCCAAGATGGTCAGTAAGATAGAATTTTGTATCTACACCTGCGATCCAGGCAAAGGACATTTTTGCAAGACCGTCAGAAACTGCAGCTGCCTGCTGTCTCTGTGCCTCATTTGAAATCTGCTTAAGATATGATTCGTTTCTGTTCAAGTCCATTGAGAAATCTACACCGCCGCCAAAACCGATTGTGAGTTTCCACAAATCAAGGTTAAGCCATACCATAAGAGGTACGTCGAGTGTAAGAGCATCATAATCAGAAGTATTAGCTGTGATAGTGTTATTCTGCATCTGCTCTGTTTCAAATGAAACAACACCCTTAATGATTGTAGGTTCAAGCTGGAGTCCAAGACCGCCAAACAGGGCAAAATTCATATAAGCTGCGCCACCAAACTGGAATTTCGACTCTGCATTAAGACCTTTTACAGTATCTGCTGCTGTACTTCCGTCTGCAACATTCTGTCCGCCAATAAGCTTTGCACCAACCTCAAATTCAAGAGCGAAAGATGCACTTACGATAGAAACGGCTATTATAGCCAAAGCAATAATCTTTTTCATTTTTAGTCTCCTGTAAAAAAGATTTCAGAAATAAAAAGCGAAATACTTCGCTATAGTTACATTTTTTAGTTATTAACTATATCTTTTATGGCATTCAGAAGCTCTGAATACTCAGTAAAAGCCGGATATTGAGGATTCTCTTTGATTATCTTCTCTGTAGAACGGAAAAGAAAACCAGCTTTAGAAGCCTTAATCATTCCTAAATCATTAAAACTATCACCAGAAGCAATAGTTTCAAAGCCAACTGACTGCAAGGCTTTTACAGTTGTCAATTTGCTGTTTTCTACACGCATTTTGTATCCAACTATCTCGCCTGAGTCTGAAACTTCCAGTGAATTACAGAATATTGTAGGATATCCAAGCTTAGCCATAAGTGGTCCTGCAAACTGACTGAAAGTATCGCTCAAAATAATAACCTGACAGAAGCTTCTCAATTCATCAAGGAACTTTTTTGCTCCCGGCATTGGCTCTATTTTAGCAATAGTTTCCTGAATCTCTTTGAGTCCAAGCTTATGCTCTTTCAGGATACCTATTCTGTATTTCATAAGTTTGTCGTAATCTGGCTCATCCCTGGTAGTACGGCGCAATTCAGGAACACCAGCAGCATCAGCAAACGCAATCCATATTTCAGGAACAAGAACACCTTCCAAATCAAGACAAGTTATGTACATAAATATTTAAACCTCACAAAATTAAAAAAGTTACTAATAATACCATAATGTATTAATCATAATATGTCAAAATGATATAATAAGGTGATTATGAGAAAAAAACGTAAGCCAAAGGTTTATATTCCAACTTATAAAATCATAATATTGTGTGCCTCTGTAATTGCTGTCTGTATGACGCTGCTTTTAATTACTACAATTGCGTCCGGAAATAAAGCAGACAAAAAACGGAATAAGGCTGATGATATAACCACAAATGTTGAAAATACTTCGCCGTTTTTCTCTGAAAATAACGCTGCAAAGGATGATAATGATAAAGCCGAGAAAAAATCTCTTTCAACACAGGAAATTAAGTCAGACAAAAAAACTGATTTAGCTCCTGCACCGAAAAACAACAATTCCAGCACAAAAAAGGCGACAGCTTCTGACAATTCGGCTGACACAAAGAAAGAGGTCGTATCAAAATCACCGGAAACAAAACCTGCAGCAGATACCAAAAAGAACACTAATGATGTTTCAAAAAACGTTGGTGAAGTACCAAAACCTGTTGAAACAAAAAAAGCAACAGAAACTCCGGAACCTGCCGTGACAAAATCAACTACCGAAACTAAAAAGACTGAACAAAAAGCTACGGGCTTTAATTTTCCGCAGGCAGTAAACAGTGCTCAGCTTGTTTTTGTTTTTGATGATGGCGGACAAAATACCGAACATCTTAAAAAGTTTTTATCACTTCCCTTCCCTATAACAGTTGCAGTTTTACCTCAGATAACTCATTCAAAAGAGTCTGCCGAAATGGTAAGGAAATCCGGCAACGAGCTTATTCTTCATCAGCCTATGCAGGCACTCAACGCAAAGGTAAATCCGGGTCCTGGCGCAATTACACCGGAAATGACCGAAGATGAAATTATGAGCATGCTTTTCCGAAACATAAACGAGCTTGGACAGATTGCCGGAATGAATAATCACGAAGGCTCTGCAATAACTGCCGATGCAGAAAAAATGAGCATAATTTTAAAAGCCGCGTCTGAAAACGGAATATACTTTCTTGATTCGCGTACTAATTCTGAAACAAAGGTTCCTTACGTTGCACAGGAGCTTGGCTATTCATATTATGAACGAAATATTTTCCTGGATAATACAAAAAAACGTGCAGATATTCTTGCAGAAATAAATAAAGGCCTGGGTATTGCCAATAAAAATGGAGTTGCTATAATGATAGGACACATTTGGTCGGCAGATGTGCTCCCCGATTTATTAAACGAAATCTATCCGGAGCTAAAACAGAAGGGCTACACGTTTGCAACGGTTTCCAATTCTAGAGGTAAGAAATGAAGGTTCTTGGCATTGAATCATCGTGTGATGAAACAGCTTGTGCTGTAGTTGAAGACGGAAAAACAATTTTAAGCAATGTTGTTGCTACGCAGATTCCGTTTCATCAGATTTACAAGGGAGTTGTCCCGGAAATTGCAAGCCGCAAGCACGCAGAATGGATTTTACCGGTAGTAAGACAGGCTTTAACAGAAGCAAATCTGTCGCTTGATGATATTGATGCAATTGCCGCTACAAACCGTCCAGGCCTTATGGGATCACTTCTTGTTGGCTTTACCTTTGGAAAAACTCTTGCGTGGGCAACTGGAAAACCGTTTATTGCAATAAATCATATGCTTGGACATTTGTACGCAGCCCAGCTTCAGACTCCCGTTGAATATCCTTTCTTAGGACTTTTAGTTTCCGGCGGACACAGCATAATCTGTAAAGTTAATGGCTTTGATGATCTTGAGATTTTAGGTACGACTGTAGACGATTCTGTTGGCGAAGCGTTTGATAAGGTGGCTAAGTTTTATAATCTTGGTTACCCTGGCGGCGTAATTATTGATAACCTTGCAAAAAAAGGCGATCCAAAATCGGCACATTTTCCTGTTCCTAAGCTGGATCCTGTAGAACACAAATACGATGTTTCTTTCAGCGGCTTAAAGACTGCGGTAATTCATCAGTGTGATTTATTCTGGAAGGATGGCTACGAGCATTCGGTTGAAAACATGTGTGCAGCATTTCAGGAAACTGCAATTAAAACGCTTGTTAATAAGCTTTTGCTGGCCGCTGATGATACAGGCTTAAAAACTGTTGTTTGCGGTGGCGGTGTTGCGGCAAACTCAAGACTTCGCGAAATGCTAGCCGAAAGAAAGGATTTGAACTGCATCTTCCCACCACTCAAACTCTGCGGAGACAACGGCGCTATGATCGCCGGTGTTGCGTATCATTTCCTGCAGCGTGGAGACAGAAGCGACTGGAATACAGTTACAAGCGCAAGAATACCGCAGTTTAAGCATGGATTAGCACAAGTAAGAGCGAAGGCTGCCACTCCTCGGTAAACGATAACTTAAACTGCCTTCGCTTGCAGTTTTGTATAACAAAACTGCACACTTTTTCGGCTAAAGCTTTTTCAGTTCGTTTAAGACTCTTTTCTTATCTGTCACCCAATTTGGGGCAATCAGCTGGGATTTGGGAGGGTCGCCTGTAAGACGGTGAACTACTATGTTATTAGGGATGATTGTGAGAGCTTGTTTTAAAAGCGCAAGATATTCCTGAAAGTCTAAATCCTTAAAGAGCCCGCGTTCATAATCCAAAGCTAAATCCGTATTTTTGAGCACATACAGATTCATTATTTTTATTCCGTCCGTACCGGCTGCAACAACAAATCGAACTGTATCCATCATCATTTCGCTTGTTTCTCCCGGGAGCCCAAAGATTATGTGTGTGACAACGTGGATTTTGCTGCTGGCTTTGTGCAGCGCCTGGACAGCATTCAGGTAAGTGTCGTTCATAAAATGACGGCGGATATACTTAGCAGTTTCTTCATTACTTGTCTGAAAGCCAAGCTCCACCTGAACAAAGGTCTTTTCTGCAAGCTCTGCAAGAAGGTTCAGACATTCGCGTGAAAGGCAATCCGGGCGTGTACCGATTGCAAGCCCGACAATATCCTTACAGGAAACAGCTTCGTTCCACTTGCGG
>JAFZRP010000016.1 GCA_017619795.1 Treponema sp. | reverse complement strand
GGCGACAGCGTAATTTACTTCAACTTCCGCGGCGACCGTGCTCTTGAAATGACACGTGCTTTCGAAACACCAAAGGGTGGAGATCTTCCATTTGACCGTGTACGCGTTCCAGCTGTTGAATATGCCGGAATGATGGAATACGACGGAGACGCTCACGTTCCAGCTCAGTATCTTGTAAACCCACCAAGCATTGACCGCACAATGGGGGAATATCTTACAAAGACAGGCGTAAAGCTTCTTGCAATTTCTGAAACACAGAAGTATGGTCACGTAACTTACTTCTTCAACGGAAACAAGCAGGGCAAGTTCGATGAAAAGCTCGAAGACTATATTGAAGTTCCAAGTGATGTTGTTCCATTTGAGCAGCGCCCATGGATGAAGTGTGCAGAAATTACAGACAAAGTAATCGAAGCAATCAAGAGCGGCAAATATGACCACATCCGCTTGAACTTCCCTAATGGTGATATGGTTGGACACACTGGAGTATTCAACGCTGTAGTTTGTTCTATGGAAGGAATGGATCTCCAGCTTGGTCGTCTTAAGGCAGCAATTGAAGAAGCCGGTGGTATTCTCTGTCTTACAGCTGACCACGGAAACTCAGACGATATGTACGAGCACGGAAAAGACGGCAGCGTAAAGAAGGATAAGGATGGCGAGCCAAAGGCAAAAACAAGCCACTCTCTCAATCCTGTTCCTGGAATCATTTACGATCCAGAATACAAGGGCGAGTACGACAATACTAAGCTCAACGATGGTCTTGGAATCAGCTCATGGCCAGCAACTTTGATGATGTTGATGGGTTATGTTCCTCCAAAAGACTACGACAAATCAATGATTAACTTGAAATAAATGTGTCAAAGGACAATTTCATGGGAGAAAAGCTTTTTTCGAAGAAAAACATTTGCGATGCCCTTGGAATTGTCCCTGCCACCTTTGATAACTGGAAAAAACAGGGAATAATCCCCGAAATACCGAAGGTTTCTGATAACTCAAATGTGCAGGAGCCTTCGGTTTTGTTTTCTATATATATTGAAAAGATTCGCAGTAGTCCTGATTTTCAAAATAAACTTTCTTCCCGGGCAAACCGCTCGGCATCCCTTCAAAAATCAATTGTTTTTCACGGAATAAAATCGGCTGAACGTAAGGCTCTGCTTGTAGAGCTTGTCGGAGTTTATGAAAGTTTTTGTGAATCATTGACTTGCTCGGAACATACAAAGAAACTGGAATCGGGAGTGGGCGGACTGCAAAGCTTGTGTGTTGAGCTTGCGGTTCTTTCTCTGCTTGTGTGTCAGCTGCGGACAGAAAAGCTTCTCAGCGAAAACTGGCTTTCATCATCATCAAAAATAGAAAAGGATTGTAAAAACTGGCTGCTTGGTGCGTGCAAAAAATATAACGAGTACACCGGAAAAAAAATTACAGTCGAAGCAATTCTTTCGATTTTTTCGAAGTATAAAATAAAAAATCAAGATGATGATTTTGCGGGCTGTTTTTATCAGTCGCTGCTTAGTGTTTCGGAAAAGTCAAATAAAGGAAGCTTTTACACTCCGTCGGCACTGCTTAAAAATATAAAGCCCGAACCTGACAAAACAGTTTACGATCCGTGCTGTGGAAGCGGAAACATTCTGCTGAATGTGCTTTCAAAAAATCACGACACATTGCTTGTTTTTGCTTCCGATATTGATTCGCTTGCTTTGAAAATCTGCGAAGTGAATCTTGTAATGTTTTTTCAAAATCCCGATTTGCAGGCAACTTTGTTTGAGCGGTCAATTTTGGAGCCTGTGGATTTGAAAGCTCATCCTGAAAAATACGACTATATAATCACTAATCCGCCGTGGGGTGCTCGGTTTTCTACCGAGATAAAAAGAGCTCTTGAAAAGCAGTACAGTTTTCTTGGAACTTCGGAAAGCTTTTCTATTGCGCTTTATAATTCTTACAAGCTACTTAAGGATGATGATGCACCTGGTGTAAAACCCGGTCAACTTTATTTTTTTCTGCCGAAAGCTTTTTTGAACGTTGCCACTCATCGCGGCATAAGAAGGTTCCTTTTGGAAAGCGGTGCAGAAATCTCTGTTCAAATGCTTGGCTCGTGTTTTGCAGAAGTTGTTTCAGAAGTGATTTTGCTCAACGTGGTGAAAAAAAACTGCAACAAAAGCACGGCTGGCGTAAACAAAATCACTGACAATATAAATATAATAGAAAAGAACCACAGTTATTCTATAAAAAAGTCTGACTGTACCGCGCCCGATTTTTTCTGGCTTGTAAAAGAAAATGAGGTTGCTGCGGAAATTATAAAAAAAGTCTATGCACTTCCGCATACAACGCTGGGTAAAGACTGCGATTTTGGACTTGGAATTGTGACCGGAAACAACAGCCGCTTTATTCAAGCAACGAAAACAGAGAACAACGAGCCAGTATATCGAGGAAAGAACATAAAACCTTTTATGCTTACAGAAAGCTCAGAGTTTCTGGAGTGGAATCCAAAGGTTTTGCAGCAGTCTGCACCGGAAAAGCTTTACCGCCAAAGAAAAATAATATATCGTTTTATAGCCGACCATATAATCTGCTGCATTTCTGAAAAAGGCGAGCTTACCTTGAACAGTGCAAACTTTTTTATTCCACGCAACGGCTATCCGTTTGAAACAATCGTAATCCTTTTTAACAGCAGGCTATATAAGTTCCTTTACAAAAAGCTGTTCGATTCCGTAAAGATTTTGAAAAGTCACCTGAAGCAGCTTCCGCTTCCTGTTTTGCCGAAGGAAGAGCACGAAAAGCTAAAAAAGCTTTATGAAGAAATTGTTTGCGGAGATGAAGCTATCCGTACAGAGAAAATTGCGCAGGCTGAGGATGAAGTGGAACGGATTTTTGGATTAAGCGCAAAAGATTATATAGAAGGTTAATCATAAAAAGGTTATAATCATCATCATGAAAGAGAAAATCCGAGCGGGACGAAACAGGACAATTGTGCTTGAAGAGAGCGAGCTTGAGGGATTACGAAAACGGCTTTTAATTCCTAAGCAGCTTGAAGCTTCAGAAAAACTTACGAGTGACTTTTTTATAAATAAAACTATAAATGATGATCTTTTTCACGCAATCAATTTTATCCCTGATAATTTTGCTGACCTCATCATCATCGACCCGCCTTATAATTTAACTAAAAACTTTAACGGCAATGTTTTTAATTCCAGAACGATTGAAGCGTATGACGAATATCTTGCTTCGTGGTTTCCTCTTGTGTGCCGAAAGCTAAAGCAGAATGGAAGCCTGTATATCTGCGGCGACTGGAAATGCACGGCTTCGTTGCAGCGGGCGGTAGAAAAAGAGCTGACCATAATGAACCGCATTACCTGGCAGCGCGAAAAGGGAAGAGGTGCAAAAGAAAACTGGAAGAATGGCATGGAAGATATCTGGTTTGCCGTTAAAAATCCAAAAGATTATTATTTTAATGTTGAAGCTGTAAAAGTAAAGCGCCGTGTGATTGCTCCGTACCGTGTGGATGGAAAGCCAAAGGATTGGGACGAAACCGAGAACGGAAATTATCGCATCACTTATCCTTCGAACTTTTGGGATGATATAAGCATTCCGTTCTGGTCCATGCCGGAAAATACAGACCATCCTACGCAAAAGCCCGAAAAGCTTTATGCCAAGCTGATTCTCGCTTCAAGTAAATCTGGTGATATTGTTTTTGATCCGTTCTTGGGAAGTGGAACAGCGAGTGTTGTTGCAAAAAAACTTGGGCGCCGTTATTGCGGAATTGAGCTGAATGAAGAATATGCTATGCTTGCGGAAAAACGTTTGCAAATGGCAGATGATGATAAAACGATTCAGGGTTATGGCGACGGTGTGTTTTGGGAACGTAATTCAACGGAATTAGTACAGAAGCGGAATAGAGAACAAAATCAGAAACAAGAATCCCAGCCTAAACAGAAAAAAACAAAAAAGCAAAAAGATGATGGAACGCAATCTTTATTTGATAATGAATAAGCCAGTGGGCTATGTCTGTTCTGCTGTTTCCGATTCGCATAAAACTGTGTACGAGCTGCTTACGCCTGAGTTACAGGAGCTTGTGAGTGGGGCAAAACGGGGCAGACGGCTTCATACAATCGGGCGGCTCGACTGCGACACTTCGGGGCTGCTTCTTCTTACAAATGACGGAGATTTTTCTCACAAGGTTTCTGCAAGCACGAAAATAAATGGGCTCAGTCTTGCAAAAACTTATAGAGCTGTGCTTGCATTTCCGGTTTCTGATGATGATAAAAAAGCTTATTCTGCTGCGGTGAAAAAAAGTATTTTATTACCGCCTGAGAAAAAGTTTGGCGAGCAGCTTGCGGAACCTGCAGAAATAAAATGGATAATGAGTTCTGCTGACACTGTTTGCGAAATCACTGTACACGAAGGAAAGTTTCACGAGGTAAGACGGATTTTTAAGGCTTTGGGGAATGAAGTTGTAGAGCTGGAAAGGATATCCATTGGAAGCTTACGTTTGCCTGAAGATTTGCCAAGTGGGAGTTACAGGGAAATGACAGAAGAAGAAATAATGACCCTTTATTCGTTCTGATTAAAATTGCATCCTGCACAGTTTGTCCGGTGAGAACAATTACAGTTGCAGGATGAACAGCTTCCGCCACAAGAGATTATGTGTTTGCCGGAACGCTTTTTCTTTATCATGGAGAAAATGATACCGGCAATAATAACAATCAGTATTAAACTTACGATTAGTGTTCCCATATCATTTCCTCCATATAAAAATCTCTAACAGTTATTTTTTTACCGGCTTTCTGAACAATGCAAATATAAAGCAGGCAAGAACTAAAACTGCGCAGATAAAGCCTGCAATATTACCGTTGCCTGTAAACATGCTGCCGAACTGGTAAACTACAAACGATACAACATACGCAAAGCCACACTGCCAGCCGATTGCTGCCCAGGTCCATTTTCTGCTGTTCATTTCTCTCTTAATCGCACCGATTGCAGCAAAACAAGGAGCACAAAGAAGATTGAAGATAAGGAACGAAAGTCCAGCTGGTCCTGTAAAGGCAGAAGCCATATTTGCCCAGGTTGATTCTCCGCCGTAAAGAATACCCATTGTACCAACAATGTTTTCCTTTGCAACAAGTCCTGTAATAGAAGCAACAGCTGCCTGCCAGTTACCCCAACCAATAGGTGCGAAAATCCAGGCGATAAGACTTCCAAACTTTGCAAGAATACTTGCATCCATCTGATCTTCTTCGAGCATTCCAAAGCCGCCGTCTGTCCAACCAAAGAAGGAAAGGAACCAGATAACGATTGTAGAAAGTAAGATTATTGTACCCGCTTTTTTAATAAATGACCATCCTCTTTCCCACATTGAACGCAGAACGTTTCCAACTGTTGGCCAGTGGTAAGCAGGAAGCTCCATTACAAATGGTGCAACGTCGCCCATAAAAGGCTTTGTCTTTTTAAGAATAATTCCAGAGCAGATGATTGCGGCAAGTCCGATAAAGTAAGCAGACGCTGCAAGCCAAGGATTTCCTCCAAAAATTGCTCCAACAACAAGTCCAATGAACGGAACCTTTGCGCCACAAGGGATAAAGGTTGTTGTCATAATTGTCATACGACGGTCGCGTTCGTTTTCGATTGTACGACATGCCATAATTCCAGGTACACCACAACCAACACCGACAAGCATAGGAATAAACGATTTGCCCGAAAGTCCGAAGCGGCGGAATACACGGTCAAGGATAAACGCAATTCGTGCCATATAACCACAAGCTTCAAGGAAAGCAAGGAAGATAAACAGAACGAGCATCTGTGGAACAAAGCCGAGAACTGCACCAACACCGGCCACAATACCGTCAAGGATAAGGCCCTTGAGCCAGTCGGCACAACCAATTGCATCAAGTCCTTTTTCAATAAGTGAAGGAACTCCCGGAACCCATACTCCATAATCAGCCGGATCAGGACCTTCTTCACCGTATTTTTCTGCCATAGCTTCTGCTTCAGAAATCATTTCGTCTGTAATTTCAATCGGCTCGGAAGCTTCCATTGTTTCATCATCAACTGTAATGTAAGTTGTTTCGCCGTTTTCTATTGCGGCAAGAATTGATGATGTGTCGCCATATTCTTCTGCGGCTTCTTCGTAAGCTCCGGTGCCGATTCCGAATAGATGATAGCCGTCACCAAAGAGTCCGTCATTTGCCCAGTCTGTTGCAGCGGCTCCGACAGTTACCATTGCTACATAATAAACAAGCCACATTACAACTGCAAAAATAGGGAGTGCCAGCCAGCGGTTTGTTACTACGCGGTCAATTTTATCTGAGGTGGAAAGTTTGTTTCTGTTCTTTTTAGTAACACAACTTTTAATGATTGATTCAATGTATTTGTAGCGTTCTGCAGTAATGATTGATTCCGAATCATCATCAAGCTCTGCCTCGCAGGATTTAATGTCTTCTTCAATGTGAGCAAGCTTTTCCTGTGCAATTCCAAGTGATTGAATAACCTTTTCGTCGCGTTCAAAAAGCTTTACGGAATACCAGCGGTGCTGTTCTTCAGGAAGATCGTGAACGATTGCTTCTTCAATATGCGCAAGAGCATGTTCTACACAGCCTTCAAAGCGGTGCTTGTACATCATCGGCTTTTTTTCGTTTGCTTTATTTACTGCAATTTCTGCTGCTTCAATACAACCTGTTCCTTTAAGGGCAGAAATCTCCATAACCGGACAGCCAAGCTCTTTTGACATTGCCTCTATATGGATTTTGTCTCCATTCTTTTTAACAATATCCATCATGTTAACGGCAACTACCATCGGGATTCCGAGCTCTGCCAGCTGAGTTGTAAGGTAAAGGTTTCGTTCAAGGTTTGTTCCGTCAACAATATTAAGAATTGCATCTGGTCTTTCTTTTACAAGATAGTCGCGCGAAACAACTTCTTCGAGAGTGTAGGGAGAAAGCGAGTAGATACCAGGCAAGTCCATGATTACGACATCACCATTGTGACCTTTAAGCTTTCCTTCCTTTTTTTCTACAGTAACTCCTGGCCAGTTTCCTACAAACTGATTTGAACCAGTGAGTGCATTAAATAAGGTTGTTTTACCCGCATTCGGGTTTCCTGCTAAAGCAATTTTTATCATTTTGTGCTCCTATTTTAACTGAATCAGTTCTGCGTCGGCTTTTCTAATTGAAAGCTCATATCCGCGTACAGTAACTTCTACCGGATCGCCAAGAGGTGCAACCTTTCGTACATAAATCTCTGTGCCCTTTGTAATTCCCATGTCCATAATGCGGCGTTTTACCGCTCCTTCGCCAAGCAGCTTCTCTACAGTAACTGTTTGTCCCGTTTTTACTTCACGTAAAGTCATAATTTCTATATCCTCCTCAAACTTGTTACACAATAATTTTTTGTGCCATTTCTTTGCTGATAGCTACACGGCTATCCTTAATTTGAACGATTACGTTTCCGCTTATTTCGGAAATAACTGATACTTGTGCTCCTGCTACAAAGCCAAGGTTTTCAAGAAAACGGCGTACTTCTTCTTTACCGTTAATTTTTTTGATTAGAAAATCATCTCCCTGAGAGACCATACTCAAAGGCATTTTATTTTGCTCCAGATTAAACATTTATAAATAGTTAGAATTAGCTAACAATTAGTTTATAGTATAGTTATGTATAACTAACTATTTGTATGTAGTTAAATTAGTATTAACTAACAAAAATGTCAATAGATTAGGTATAACTAACTTATATGAAAGTTGTGACTAACAAAAAAAAATACGAGTTTCGGATAAAGGGAAGGGGAATAAAAAAAGGCTGTCCGAAGACAGCCTTGTGTAAGATTTACAAAATCTTATTTCTTAGTGTACGTTGTAATTACTTCACTTGTTATAGTGCCGTCTTTTGTTTTTGTATAAAAATAGATAACTATTTTTGAATATTTTTTGTTTGCACAAACACGGCCTTCATAGTAAGTCAGAATCTTAATACCTTCAATTAAACCTTTGCTTACAGTGGCATATGCTTTTACTTCTGCACCAGTTACAACTCCTGATTCAGTATCATGACTTGTTTCCTGACCTTCTGTATTATAGGTAATTGTTTCTGTTTTTGAATTGTATTCATCATACAAATCTGCTTTCAAGATTTCCTCAAAAGAAATTTCGTCCAAACCTGCAGTTGGGTTTGTCTGGCAAGAACTAAAAGCAAATGCAATACCGCAAAGTAATGTAAGTACAAAAAGAGTCTTAATGTGTTTCATAAAAATCATCCTTAATTTATAAAAATATGTTTACTGTCTCCGTCAAAAAACTTTTATAAATAAATGGATTGGTAGCATTCGCTAGTAATTCTGAGCACTGATTTCGAAGTAGCTCTGTGGGTGTGCACATACAGGACATACTTCTGGAGCTTTTGTTCCAACAACGATGTGTCCACAGTTTCGGCATTCCCAAACCTTTACTTCGCTCTTTTCGAATACAGCAGCTGTTTCAATGTTATTGAGAAGTGCGCGGTAGCGTTCCTCGTGATGTTTTTCGATTGCGGCAACAGCACGGAACTTAGCAGCAAGCTCTTTAAAGCCTTCTTTTTCAGCTGTAACTGCAAAGCCTTCGTACATGTCTGTCCATTCGTGGTTTTCACCGTCAGCAGCAGCCTTAAGATTGTCTGTTGTTTTACCGATTCCAGCAAGCTCTTTGAACCACATTTTAGCGTGTTCTTTTTCGTTGTTTGCGGTTGCTTCAAAAATTGCAGCAATCTGCTCGTAGCCTTCTTTTTTAGCAACTGAAGCAAAATATGTATATTTGTTTCTAGCCTGGCTTTCTCCTGCAAATGCAGCCTCTAAGTTTTTTTCTGTCTGTGTTCCAGCGTATTTGTTCATCTTTTCCTCCTGAGAACTTACTGTTGTTTTTTCATTTAATATATTAGTTGTATTGGAAGCAACTGCTTCATAAATCGGTTCGAAATCTTCTGCCGGATGACCGCAAAGCGGACAGGTAAAGTCTGATGGAAGCTCTGCACCCGTGTACTCGTATCCGCAGATTTTACATCGCCAGCCAACAATCTTATTTGAATTTTGTACTACAGGTTTTGGCTTAATGTAGCTCTGGTAAAAGGCATAAGTTATTGGATCCTGCTTACTCATCAGCTTTGCGTCTGTTACTTCAGCAACAAAAAGAGTATGAGTTTTTAAGTCCTGCGAGCTGATTACCTTTGCAGAGATAAGCGCACAAATCTGCGAGTTAGGATAAGGGCAGCCTTCATCATCAGTAGAATACGAAAATCCGTCAAACTTATTAACATTTTTTCCGCTCTGATAGCCGAACCGTTTGATTGTTTCAAATGCAGTAGTTTTATCAAGGATTGAGAGTGCAAAAACTCCAGATTCCTTAATCATGCTGCAGGTGAGGTTCGTGTTTATTACCGAAATGGCGATTCTTGTCGGATCATTGGCAACCTGCATACAGGTGTTTGTTACGCACGCATTGATTTTGCCGTTGCTTTTTGTACCGAGAATGAAAACGCCATACGATAAGCTGAATAATGCTTTATTATCCATAAAATAGATTTCCTATCGTCCCCAGGTGAGGATTAAGTCGTAATTGTCTTCGCGAACTTCAAAGTACTGGTTGTATTCGCCGCAAGTAGGGCAGTAATCTGGAGCTGCTGGGCCTACAACAATGTGACCGCATTTAAGGCATTCCCAAACCTTTACTGTACTCTGTTTTAGCTGTGCTGAAGATTCTTCATCTTTAAGGAGTGAGCGGTAGCGTTCTTCGTGTCGTTTTTCAATTTCTGCAACTGCACGGAACTTTGCTGCCAGCTCTGCAAAACCTTCTTCTTCGGCTTCCTTTGCAAACTGAACGTACATATCTGTCCATTCATAGTTTTCTCCGTCAGCAGCAGCCTTAAGATTTTCGTTTGTTGAGTTTAAGCCGCCAAGCTCTTTGAACCACATTTTTGCATGGTTCTCTTCGTTGTTAGCTGTTTTAGAGAAAATATCTGCAATTTTGTCTAAACCGTCTTTTTTAGCAATTGCTGAAAAGTATGTGTATTTGTTTCTTGCCTGACTTTCTCCTGCAAATGCTGCAAGAAGATTTTTTTCTGTTTTTGTTCCACTATATTTGCTCATTTTATCTATCCTTAATTATTATTTTATTTTGAAACCCAAAGGCTGTGAAGATTACAGTAAGCGAAAGCTTCAATTACTTCATCACCGTCAACCAAAGCGAAGGTTGCAGCTGGTGCATCACCCGGTTTGAGAACTTTGCGCTGATTGCCCTGTTTTGTTCTTAAAGCAATCCATTCTATGTAATGCTCTGGTGCCATTGGATGGTCTACAGAACCTACTTTTACTTCTATTATATTGCCATTTTTTGTGATAACAGGTACGTGTTTCTCAACAGCCGCATCTGTAGTTCCTGGAATTATCTGTTCCATAGCTTCCCCGCAGCAGATTGTTGGAACTTTTGTGTCATTAACAATCGCAATGATTTTTCCGCAGTGTTTGCATCTGTAAAATTTCAATTCCATAATGTTTCTCCCTAGTGAAAAGATATTGAATTAGATTATACACTATAACCAGCTTAAAGTGTTAAAAAAAAGCGGGAAAGTTGAAAAAAAATACCGATTATGGAAAAATTAGTGTACAATTAACGTTATGGTCAGAGAAATAAAAAAACAGGCTTCAAAGGTTTTCTGGTCAGCCTTACAGTATAAAAAAGTTCCTTCAAAAGAAGCTTTAGCTGTAGCAACCGAAAAAACGGAAGCTTTTTTGCAGCAGCAGATTTTATCAGACTCATGGATAAAGGAAAATACACGACTTGGTATAGTCAGCAACGACATAAATAAAACAGATAAGCTGAAAAACGTAATAAAATCCTATTTAATAGAAGAAAAAATACAATTACCAATAATTTCGCCGGTTGTAAACACTCAGGCTTCAATTTTACGGATTGCAATTGCAAGTGGAGTTGGAAGTGTTGCAGGCGGACTGTTGTTTGAAGCTGTTTTTGAGTTTTTCCATCTTTCATCATCTTTGGGATTACTTGTGGGTGGAGCTGCAGGTGCCTTTTTATTTACCTGGTTGCTTGGTCTTGTAGCTAAAAATCAAAAGCTCAGGAGAAGACTGCTTGTAATTCTTGGTGTGGCAAGCTTTTCTTCCTTTGCTTTTTCAAGCTTTGTAAAATCCTTGCGAGGAAAAAAGAACTTATTCAAAAAGCTTGGCTTGCTCCTGGCGGCTATTTTTGTAATTCTTTTTATGAAATCGGAGGATAAGTTTAATAAAACCTTGTATTCAGAGTATCTTGATTCCAGTATTGACTGGTGGCTGAGTCAGGTCAGCTTTGCATATGAGCTTACAGGTAAAATGCTTGGAGACGGCGGAATTAAAGCTCATAATGACCAGGCTATTGCATTTATGGTGGAAGAGCTTGGAAAAATCAATAAGCTGAACAGCCTGGACGATATGAACCGTGAGGTTTCGTTTGCAACTCAATATCTTAAGAGATTTGGAATTGAAGCGGGTGGAGAGAATAAAAAGGATAAAAGAGCGTTGATATGGGATAATTCTTTGATTGAGTTTTATGACAGGTATGGCTCAATTGAAGAGGGAGATCCTTTTTTTGTGGAAAGTGAAGCGATTGTAAAGGATGGAATTGTAATTAAAAAAGGACTTGTCAGGAAAAATAGAAAATGATGCTGAAAAATCAAAAGGAAGATGTTCTTGCCGTAGATTTTGGTACGGTTAATACATATTTTACAAAATGCTCTTCAACTGAATGTCTGCCGCATGGGATTCATTTTTCATCTAATAGGGAAGGAATCTCAACGGCTGTACTCGAACGTGAAGGAAAAAATCCTCTGATTGGCGATGTTGCAATTGAAGAATATGCAGATGCAATTGAGGCCGAAAGAAAACGATATAAGTTTTACTCTCAATTTAAGCCGGAAATAAAAACTTCCGAAAAGGCAAGGGCTTTAGCGCAGGTTTATTTATCAACAATTCTGGAAAATGCACAGCAGAATAAAATAGAGCTTTCTCCTCAGGAGATGCAGGTAATTTTTGGAATGCCTTGCGAAAGTAAAGCTGCCAATGACGAAAAAAATGACGGGAAAACTTATTCATCGGTGCTTGCTGAAATTGCAAAAAATGCAGGATATGGTGCTGTAAGATTTGTAGAAGAGCCTGTTGGTGCGCTGCTGTATCATGTTGCAATGGGAGCACTTTCTGCAGTAGACGCTCAAAAAGGGATTATGGTAATTGATTTTGGCGGCGGAACTTGTGATTTTGCGGTAATGAACGGCGGTCATATTGTAAAAGCCTGGGGTGATACAGCTTTGGGCGGACGTCTTTTTGATGATTTGTTTTTCCAGTGGTTTATTGACGAAAATCCAAAAATGCTTGGTGAATTGAGAAATGCCGGACGCGAGATTTTTACACTTTTAGTTGATTGTAAGGATGTAAAAGAAAAGTTTTCTGAAATCATTTCTCTGGAAAGAAGCGCAGGTATTCGTAAAACAATCGCAAATTACGGTCATCTTGATAATATAAATGAAAAGACTTTTGAGCATAGGGCAAGGAATTACAGAAAATCTGAAACCTTCAGAAGATATTTTGAAGCCTTGGGTGGTGGCAGTAATTCTAATGAAGCAATTGATCTGCTTGGCTGGTTTGAAAAAGCCTTTGTTTCAGGTTTTGAGAATGGAGCTGGGGAATCTGCCGATATTTCCAGACTTGCTTTTAAAGATATTCAGTACGTTATTTTAGCTGGTGGAAGCAGCTTGTGGTATTTTGTTTCTGATATTGTAAAAAAATATATTCCTGGAGCAAGGATTATTAGAAGCGACAGACCTTATGCGACAATTTCCGAGGGGCTCTCCATCATCCCGGCGCTGAAAAAACGGAATGTTGAGATTCAGGGAGTTTTGAAAAAGGAATTGCCTGCGTTTATGGAAGGAAGCAAAGATAAGCCTGGATTGAATGCGAAAATGAAAGCGCTGATTGAGGGGAAACTTGAATCAATTGCGGATACGGTAATTGTTGAGGTTTATGAAAAGGAAGTTATTCCACTGATAGTGGACTTTAGGGAGCGGGGTGGAAAAATTGAAGAATTGAAAGCGGAAATACAGGATAAGCTTGTTGAAAAAGAAGCTTCAATAAAGACATTAACCTCTGAAATCTTAAAGATGCTTGGAAATGACATTGAGTTTGAGATTCGCCACGATATTTCACAATGGTTTTCGCTCCACAATATCTGTCTTACCGATGAGCAGCTTTTCCAAAATACCTTCGGCTATGAATTAAAAAATGAACACTTTTCCGCATTCGGCAGCCTGTACACGCTTATAAACAATCTTTTAGCCGGCATAGCTGGTTTTGTTTTTGTTATAATTTTTTCTCAACCGGTTACAATGATAATTGGTTTTGTGGTTGCCTTTGTTGCAGTCCTTTTCGGAACAGACAGACTGGAACGACTCCTTGAAAAAAAGGTTGAGCTAAAGCCAGCAGTTGCTAAAAGGCTTTTTACCGACAGAAAGCTTCAGGGAATGAAAAAGAAAATAGTCCGTGACTTATCTTCGGAATTGAAAAATAAAAACAAAGAGTTTCTTTCTTCTGCACAAATGCAGGTTCGCGAGTGCATAGAAAAAGAAATTGAAGCTTTGAATGAGATTAACACGATTGGGTGAGGGGGAGAAAACAATTTTTCTATTGCGCTTTAATTCAATCATGTTATACTTTTTATAAGAGAGAGAAAAAATGCCTTTAAATGAACCACCTATTTCTAAAGAACTTCTCGAACAGGTTTCAGAACAAGTCCATATTTCATGGATGAAAAAACGTATGCAGGAAGGTTGGACTTATAGTAAGGAACGAGATGATGCTAAAAAAACAACCCCATGTATAGTTCCTTATGATGAACTTCCAGAATATGAAAAAGAATACGACCGCGAAACAGTTAGGACTGTTGTAAATGCATTGTTAGAACTCGGATATTCAATTTCAAGGAATAAATAATTTATGATTGATTTAAGTAATAAAGTTTATAAAAAAGTTATAAACTCTGCAGTTCTATCGCTTATTTTTGCAGTTCTTTTCTATGCTCTTAGTTTTACAAGAATAGGTTCTTTTGAATTAGAGACGACAACTTTTTTCGGTTTATTTCTTATTTTTGTAATTATGTTTTTCTTTGCCGCATTTTGGATTTTTGATTATTGGTACATGGATCGAATACAAAAAGAACCAGTAAAATCAATTCTATATACCTTTTGTGCTGCATTATTCATTCATTTTTTTATAATTACAATTTTTGATAAAGTTTTTTTGAATGCAGGAATTGCAGAGTTTCCAATTTTTTTTCTTTTGAAGTATGTGTTAATTCCGCTTTTGTCTATATACGCTGTTTTTGATTTATTTATTTTCAGACTTGATTCTTTTGATGAATTTGTAGACAGCATGATTTACGGAGGTTTTGCAGGAGTAGGAATTGGCTGTGCTGTTTTTTTAAATGAAACATTTGTTTTTGAATCCCTAAGTATAAGATATTTAGTTCAGATTTTATTAGTAAGACTTTTAATCTGCTCTTCTGCCTGTTCATTATCAGGATTATTAATTTTCATGTTAAGAAATCTTAAAAAGTCTTTTTATATGATTGCTTCTATAACTATTCTTTTTATTATTTTTTCGCTGGATTTCTTTTTAGATACAATGATTGATAAGAATATTCAGCTTGCTCAGATAGAGTCACTAAGTTTTATAATTCCATTTGTCCTTACAGTGCTGGTCTATCTTCTTACAGTGATTTTTATTTTAAGGAATATTTCAAAAGAGTTTTTGTTGGACCAGAAAGGTTCTGTTTTTTACAGAGTATATGGAATTGTATTGTTTCTTGTAATCATATTTAATTGCTTTATTCTTCAAAGTCAGTTGAATAAAACTATTAGATTTTATTCTGATGATAAAACATGGTCCTTTGAGTTGCCGTATGAATTTAGTGAGACAACTAAGAAAAAATCTGTTAACTCTATATTTGAAAAGTCTGCTGAAAAAACTTCTGCAAATAAATATCAGGAGTTTTCGGATAGAAAATTAAGTGTTTATATTTCATTTCCGTCATCATCATCATTACTTCCTGTAAACAGTAAAACAGAGTTTTTGAGTGGCTGGAATATTTATAAAATGCAGGATGATTCATATGTTTTTGTGATGGATGATGATGTTGTAATGGTTCAATTAGAAGCTAAAAGTAATAATGGATATTCTGAACTTGAAAAAGAAAAAATTATTAAAAGAATTGCAAAATCATTGAGGAAGGAAAATGAAAAATAATAAAATTTTTTTTATGTTTGTTTTGATTTTTCTTCTTAATTCAATCAGCCTGACTGGTGAAAGTAATTCGTTCGATAAATCTTCGGATTGGATTTCTGATGAAACAGTTGCTTCTGTTGTAAAGCTTTCGAGCCTTTTAAAAGTTTATACAGTTGAAGGTCTTGCTTCAGATTATGTTTATAAATCAGTCAATGGAAGTCCTGATTTTGGCGATGCAACTGTAGTTTCAGAAGAAGAAAAACTTGTTCATGTTGGAACTGGAGTAATTGTAACTCCGCAGGGTTTAATAATGACTAATGCACACGTTTTTGGAGCTTACTTAAATGCAGAAATAAAACAAAAAGCGAATCCTGCGGGTAAACCTCTTATTGGAAAAACAGGAGGAAATGTATATCAGGTTATTGTAAATGAATATCCGAATCATATGTTTGTTGGTCTTTGTGAAATTGAAAGACTTAAAAAAAATGATGACAAACAGTTTCTTTCGTATGTAGCTGAAAAAGTATTCTGGGATTCTGATTACGATAGCCAGATTCGTGACAGGGCACTTTTACAGATTGTATGTACTGCCACGATGGGAGAGAATCAATTACCTGTTATTGGTGAAGATTGTTTTAATGAAATAAATGTACCTTATTCAAAGCTTGCAAATCCTTTTGAACATGATTATCTGGAAACAAAAGTCCGTGCTGTTGGTTTTCCTGGTTCTGGAGATCCGAATCGTTCATCAAAAACTTCGGGTGAATTATTAGGTTATGAAGATGATACAAAATCTAATATTCTTCATACAAGTTGGATTTCAAATGGAAATAGTGGCGGCGGTCTTTTTTATAAAGATAAACTGATTGGTATAAACACCTGGGATAATCGTATAACAGCTTCTCGTCCTGTTGCGGTAGCACAACCAGATACATATTGGAATGAGTTTTTTGCCTTTACTAAGTATATTTATCCGCAAATATATTTACCGGAGTTTTCTTATGAATGGATGGAAGCGGATCCGAGTTCAGAAAAATACAAGAATCAGGTTTATGTTCCTGTCCAAATTGTTCACAAGGAAAATGTTCAGAAGCCTATGAATGGCGGTTATGTTGTTGTTTTTAAAGATGAAATGACTCGTAATCAGATTGCAGATTATATGCAGTATGAAAAAGATTTTAATATGTCATGGGAAATTGTTAAGCTTTTATGGAATTATGATGTCGATGCTGTTTTGGCTGAAGTTGAAATAAGTAAAGAACTTGCATATCAATTAAGAGCTGTTACAGAAAAAAAAGATTTACGTCCGCTCTTAGCAGAAGATGTTATTCCTTTTTATGATTTGTGGTGCAGCAATGATTTTGTGTATGACATTTACTGGATAAATGACGAAGGAAAAACAGTTTTGACGTTGCCTGCAAACTCAACAATAAAAGTGATATATGTTGACGCCGACGACAATGAATCGAAGGAATACGCTTTAACCTTGAATGATAAAACGGAGCAGGGACCGTTTTTAATAAAAGTTGGAATGTAGAAGGAGAAAAGGGGATGAAATCTATTGCATTATTCTTATTGCTTTTTTCAGTGGCTGTATTTGTACTAACGTTTTATGTTGGTTTTAGACGAAACAGAAATCTAAAAGCTGCGTTAAAAATATTGTTGCTTGGAGTTGTTTTTACAGATTTTATTATGCTTTCGAGCATTTTTTATTATGGAAATATTTATACGGAAGGTGAGAATCCCGTAGTATCCGATTATGATGCGGTAAAGGATAAAGATGCCGAAAAACCTTTTATTCTGGCACATAGTTCAGAATATGAAATAAAGTCAGATAAAAAGCTTGCATTTTCTCTTGTTTATGCTCTTATCTATGCTCCAAAAATGGGAGCTTTTGGATTAAAATATCCGTCACTTTTTGCCGCTGCATTTAGATTTCCCTGGAAGTTGGGTATTCCATATGGAATATTTATTCTTATTCTTTCTATAATTACACCTGTTATTTTTGGTGGATTTTTGGTTTCTTACATAAAAGCGTTATGGTATTTCCTTTCATATCATTTAAAACGACATCTAAAGAATGTATATTATTTTTCTGAATTAAATGAGAAGGCTCTGATTCTTGCAGAGGATATTGTTGAGAAAGAAAAGCGTAAATCACTTATAGTTTTTTGTAACTGTGGAAAAGTTTCTGGAGAATTAGCAGAAAGGGCAGACAAAAATCATTTTATTCTGCTTTCGGAAAATGAAAGAGATTTAGTATTAAAGTTTTCTTTAGAAAATAAAAGACAATATTATTTTGAAATCTCGCAGGATGATAATAAAAATCTTGATAGTACAAAACGTCTTATAGAATTTTATGATTCCTTTAAAAAAGATTTTATACCAAATGTAAAAATTTATCTGTTTATGAAATCTGCACTTTTTGGTTCGGAATTAATTTCTAAAAATGAGCAGAAAAAGATAAACATAATATTAGTGGATCCTGTAAAATCGAGTGTTTACAATCTCCTTTTTGAAAAATCGTTCTGTGATAAAGGTATAATTGACGAAAAGAATAGGGCTCTTTCAATTGCAGTATTTGGAAACGGCATTTATGCAAAAGAGTTTTTCAGAAATGCAATATGGGCATCTATGCTGGATGATTCATACAATGTTTCGCTTTCTTATTTAGACAACAAAGCAGAGTTATACAAATCAATGATGGAACGAGATTGCCGGGATTTGTTTGCACAAAACTACAATCTAAACTTTTATAATGCTGAGCTGAAATCAGCTGAATTAGAAAAAGTTTTAAAAAACAATTTGTCAAAACCAAACTATATAGTAATTGATACGGGAGATGATGAAGAAAACTTAAAACTTGCTATTTATCTTCGTGTGTTCTATATCCGTAATTCAGAGGATTTCAATTTTAAACCGTTCATTGCAGTAAAAATCTCAGATTCAAAAATGGCAGACAGAGTTAACGAATTAACTGCCGCAAAAGATTTTTCTTATGATCTTTATTCATTTGGTTCTGATAGCAAAATATATTCATATAATTTAATTGTTGAATCGACGATTGAAAAAATGGCAATGAATTGTCATGCCGTATATAACAAGGAATTAAATTCTTCTGTCTATGAAACAAAAGAAAATGCAGTATTTGGTTGTAATTTGAGTGAATTTGATAAATCTTCTAACAGAGCTGCTGCTGTACATATTAAGAATAAATTATTTATGATGGGTCTGGAATTGATTTCCTGTGAGAAAGAACCTACTCCAGAGCAAATAAAAGAAACTGAAAATGCTCTTGAAGTTTTTGTAATGAATATTAATGACAAAGAAAAAATGGAAGTTCTTCAGAAAGTTGAGCATGCACGATGGCTTGCTTTTCATTTTAGCGAAGGCTGGAAAAGCCCAACTTTAGAAGAAACCTTCATCTATAGAAAGCTTTTAGAAAATAAAAAACACAAATATGTTTTAGCACGATTGCATGGTTGTTTGTGTTCTTGGGAAGATTTAGATGCTTTAGAAAAAGAATATGGCAACTTTAAAATTTATGATGAAGATTTTATTCGTGAGATTCCGTCAATAATTGGCTGTCAGAAAAACAATCCTGGAAATATTGCGGGTGTGAAGTTTATGTTGGCGAGAAGGGGATAGATAAAAATGAGTAGAGATTTATGAAAAAAGATTACACCTATTCCGCATTTATAAGTTACAGCTCAAAGGATGAAAAAGTAGCAATAGCCTTGTGGAAGAAATTGGAACATTACCGTTTACCAACAGTGCTACAAAAACAATACGAAGATGTGCCTGAAAAAATGCATATCTTTCTTGATCAAGGTGACATAGTTCCCGGCGATACTGTAGAGAATGCATTAAGCCGTGAATTGGCTGATTCTAAAAAACTGATTGTAATTTGTTCTCCTAATTCTGCTGTGTCTCCTTATGTTGAACTTGAAGTAAAAAACTTTCTTTCTCTTGGACATTCACCAAATGACATAATTCCTTACATTATCGAAGGTGAAGTGAATAGAGAAAGTTCAGACAATTGTTATGTTCCGAGCCTTTTTGGAAAAACTGGTAAAGATACAATAAACGGAGTGAGCGTTCTTCGTGATGGTAAATGGAAAGCCTTTGTAGGGGTCCTCGCAAATATTTTAGATGTAAAGTTTGACGAAATATATAAAAGAGAAAAGGTAAGAAAGAACAGAATAATTGCGGCATGGAGTGGACTTGGATTTTTAATAGTTTGTTTAATGAGTCTTATTATTTGGTATGTTTTGCCACATACAAGGTATTATTGTGATTACATAACAAAATGGGGTATCCCTGTAGGTATTTTTGAAATCAGTAAAAACGATGCAAAAAAAGAGTTGGAGCATTATGAGATTACAACTAGATATGGTCGTCCTGTAAAACTAGTTCATGCTGACAACCATTTTGAGGCATTGAATCAATCGCATTATTTAAATTTCTTAAATCGCCCAAAGATTGCTACTTATGAGTATAAGAATGGTATATTACCTTTTGAATCTATGAAGGACTGGAAATTATCTTCTGCCTTTTACACGATTAATAGTGGCGATTTGCAGGATGGTGATAAAGATTATTCGGTTATCTTAGAATACAATAGTGATTCAGAAAATGAAAATCAAGTTATTGTTGATTTTTATTATGGAAAAGGAACAAGAGAACGAAAATCATTATCGAATAATTATTTAGATGGTTCATGCTTCTTTTATTCAGATGTTAGAAGCTTACTTGTAGATAACGGGTTGAATAATTATTCTCCTGAAATATATTATCTGACTGATGTAAGTACAATTTATCAGTTTAGAATTTCTTATAATGAAGATGGTTTTGATGAAATTACACATTTTTATAATTACAATGGATCGGAAGTATGTGATAAAAATTCTATAAAAGAAATAAAAAAATATTTTGACAATTTAGGAAGAATAATAAAACAGGATTTGAGATATGATTCTCCTGATATAACTTTGCCTAAAGGAATAGCATATAAATATGATGGAAAAGGTCATTTGTTTTCACTTAGATTTTTAGAGATTTCTGAATCAAATGATGATTCTGCTTGTATTATTAATTCAAACGTAAATTATGCTTTTTATGATTATAAGTTTTCATCGGGCAGAGAAACAATTTCTTTTTTTGACTCTGATAATAATCCAATTGTTTGCAGTTCATTTAATGGATACAAGGGAGAATCATTTATTATTGATGATAAAACTTCAGAAATAAGAACATGGAGAAACGAGCTGGATGAATTATATCCTAATACGGATGTATACGAAAAAATAATCACATCAATAGATAAAAATACAACAGAGTTTACGACATATCTTGTAATAAATAATCAGGAAACAAAACAAAATTATTTAGCAGAGAAAAGAATTAATGAAACAAAAAAAGAATTATATTCAATTTCTTATGATTTGTACGGCAATGAGAATTCTTTTATTTCTGTGGAAGAAACTGAATACATTGATGGAATGAGAATAGAAAAAACATCAATTCCTATTAATGATTCAGAGAGTATTTTTATACAATCTAAAACTTATGATTTACATGAGCGCTTGATTTCAGAAAAACAAAGTAATTTGTTTGAATTTGATGGTAGCCTTATTGAGTGTGTTATCGAATATAAAGGAGATAATAGAAGTATTTCATTCTTAAAAGATGGACAACCTTATTTAAATCCTTTTAGAAATTATGCACAGGCAAATTTTATATATAATAACAATAATCAGCTCATTTCCTGTGATTTTAAAGATACAAATAACTTTTTTATAAACTCATATCTTGGTTTTTCACATTATGAAGCTAAATATAATATAAATGGGCTCAAGTTGATGGAAAAATATTTGAATCCTAAAAATGAGCTTGTGTTAAGTGAATATTTTGAATATGCACAGTACTATGCCGAGGAATCATTTAATCATAAGTATCTAACATATTTCAAATATATGGATGAGGATGGTAGATATGCAAAACCGATAAATAAACAATATACACATATGAAATCTGATATTGTGGATAATGAACAGCAATTAAATTTTTATTCCTTTGACACTAAAAAACGGACTGATTTTTACAACGATAATATTTTATATAAAAGAGGATTATATGGCTATCATGCAGATAGTTCTGATATTTACTATTTAGATGGTGAAGGTCGATTTGCTGGAAGCAGAAAGTTCAATAAATACGGAGAGCTTATCAAAAAGAGAGATATAGAATATACCGATAAAGCACAAATTGTAAAAAACTATTCAACTTCAGATTTTTCTGTCATTGATAACGAAATGATAAAGTATTTTGATGGCAATAATGATTATAAGTCATACTATTCATCTGGTAATATCCATCAATTAATGAAAAAAGATTCTTGTGATAGAATTATTTTACATGAAGATTGGCTTGAAAATGGACAGAAAGAAACAACATCAGTTTTTACTTATAAGGAAGATGGTAGTTACATTGTTAATACTCATGATTATACAGATGAAACAGATTCAATGAGTTATTATGATAAAAACAAAAAAACAATAAATGGTCCTGAAGGATATAATGGTATTGGTTATGGCTTTGATGAGGATGGAATAAAGCGAAAAGTAGTATTAAAAGCTGATGAAAATGGGAATCTTAGTTCATTAAGCAATATGTCTGGAATAATAGTCAAGGTAATGGATGTTATTCAAGATTCGCAAGCTCAGAAACTTGGAGTTCTTAAAGATGATATTATTCTTGAATGGGGAAAGTATTCCTATTTTCCAACAGGTTCAGAAGCAGAACTAAATGAAAATGTTGAGAAAGGAAAGTCAGAAAATCAGAAAATTGTATTCTATCGTCCAGATAATCAAAGTTTTTATTCTATTCAATTTAATGCTGGTACAAAGGGAATTATGATTGGTACTGTATATGCTGGTAATTCCATTGAAAAATCCGAGGAATATATAAATAAAATTCAAATTGCATATAAGAAATTTAAAAAAAAGAATAGATAGTTATGGAAAAAGAATATACCTATTCAGCATTTATAAGCTATAGCTCAAAAGATGAAAAAGTTGCAAAATCTCTCTGGAAAAAGTTGGAGCGTTATCGTTTGCCTGCTGTGTTACAAAAACAACATACAGACGTACCAGAACGGATGCATATCTTTCTTGATCAAGGTGATATAGTCCCTGGTGATACTGTAGAGAATGCATTAAGCCGTGAATTGGCAGATTCTAAAAAACTCATAGTTGTTTGCTCTCCAAATTCCGCCAGATCAAAATATGTTGAACTTGAGGTTAAAAATTTTTTATCACTTGGTCATTCTACAAATGATATCATACCATATATAATTGGAGGAGAGGTAAACAGAGAGAGTCCATTCAATTGTTATGTTCCTAGTTTATTTGGAGACAAAGAACAGGATACTTTGAATGGTGTTAGTGTTCTGCGTGACGGTAAATGGAAAGCTTTTGTTGGTGTTCTGGCAAATCTTCTTGATGTAAAGTTTGATGAAATTTATAAGCGTGAAAAGGTTAGAAAAAATAGAATAACTGCTGTATGGAGCGGACTTGGATTTTTAATAGCATGTTTTATTGGTCTTATTATCTGGTATGTAACTCCGCATACAAAGTATTACGCTGATTATGTTACAAGATGGGGAATTCCAGAAGGAATTAGAGAACTGAATAAAGAAGAACGTAAAAAATATCCTTTACATTATGAAATAATTTTTCGTGCATTTAAACCTATAAGACTTACTCATGTAAATGTTTTTGGGACTTGTGTTGCGGAATCATCTTTGGAAGAACATCAAAATAGACCACGAATGGCTAATTATTTATATAAACATCCTTTTTTGTTTTCAAAAGATAAAAGAAAATGGGAGTTGGAAAAGGCTGTTTATGAAATTGAACCGAATCTAAAAGATATTTATTGTCCAATTTATAAAATGCAGTTAATTTATACGAGAATTTCTCCCACGGAATCTTATGTAGATTTTTATTATGATTCAGAAGACAAACTTCCAAAAAGTATTTTAAATGATATTTTTTCTTCTCAAAATATTTTTTTCTCTGATATACCCTTTTTATCGTTAAATGGTTATTCTGAGAATCAATCACCTGAATATATTTTTTTTAGACAAACAAGTTCTATTTTTCGGTTCAAAATAGATTATGATGAATTGAATGGATGGGAGAATAAGATTACATTCTATAACAAGAATTCACATCCAGTACATGATTCAAATGGTATAAATGGATATCTTCAACTTCATGATGAAAAAGGACGAATAATTGAAGAACGATATTTGTATGATAGTAATAATTTTTATGGATTTAATAATATAAACACGAAAAAGATAGAATATGATGAAAATGATAGGTTAATAACGATTGGATTCTATTATATTAATAAAAATCAGGAAAAAAAGAATGAAAATAATGAATCGGTTTTATATAATGAAAATAATATAAAAAATCAAATATCTTCTGATAGTGAGAATTATAATAGCAATACAGGTTTATTAAACTCTTTAATTGAATCCCTTAAAAAAGATAATATACAACAGATTGATTTAAGTTTTGATAGTTCAACAATTAATGATTCTGTAATGACAAAAAAATTAGTTACTAATAAAAGTCGTAATTATGCAGAAAAGAAAATAGAATGGAGTGAAAGTGGTAATGAATATATCCAATCTATTTCTTTTTATGGTGATAATGGTCAAAAAACTATAGATAAACAGTTTGAATGTGAAAGAATTGAAAATTTCTATGATGTAAATGGAATAAATCTTAAACAGGTTTCTGTTTCAGATGATAAATGTTTAGTTCAAGAAATAATAACGATTACGGAAAAAGGTCTGCCAGAAAAAGTTAAAATAATGGGAGATAATTATGTATATTATAAACAAAATACATATATAGATAATTTAACATTACCTTCATATAGAATATGCGACGAAAATGGTATTGTTATTAACGAACTTAATTTAAATGTTGATAAAAAGGATAAGCAGGTAATTCTTAATAAAAGTTTTGTCACTAATTCAGAAATGTTCAATAATAAACAGATATATGATGAATATGGTAGATATATAGAAAATATTAGTTATATAGATGATGATTCATATAGTGTAAAAATACTTTATCATGGACTTAATAGAAGCATTTGTTATTTTAAAAACAATAATTATTGTCCTCCTGATATCGCTGAATATGTTCGTGCTGATTTTGTTTATACGAACGATGGTATGATTCAGCTTGCAAGTTTTAAGGATGATAAAGGAATTCCTATTGATAGTAATGATTTGGGTTTTTCAACTTATTGGGCTATATATACTCCAAATTCTTTATTACTTATGGAACAGTATTTAGATTCAGATGATAATTACATAATTCCTAAAGACTTAAATTATGCCAGGTTTGAAGCAAAAAATAACTTAAATGATACGATTCTTATAGAAGGTAAGTATTTAAATGAGCATGGAAAATTGGTAGATAATGGAATTTGTTCTTTTAATATGGAACAACTTTCAGATGGAACTAGTGTTATAAAGTACTGCGATATAAATGAATTTATAATAAGAAAACTTTATTATTTAGGAGATTGTATAGATAAGGTTACTGATTGTTGGTTAGATGATGAAGATGGTTATCATGAAATAGTTTATTCAAATGAAGGAATCCCATTGAAAGCATATGAATCATTTGATACAGGTGTAGCTTTTATAGAATATGAATACGGTAAAAAAATATTTAGCAATTTTATTAATAATGATGGAAGTAGAGAAGAACGTTTTTTTAATAAAGATGAAGAATGCGAAAAATATATAGGATATACAGCCTCAGGTGAAAAGAATGTAGAAGAAATTATAACTTATAAAAATGGTGTTAGAGCTCATGGTATTGATTATTTCCAAAATGGAGATAGAACAGAATTGATCTGTGATGAAGAAGGAAATCCTATTCAAAAAATTATGTATTTCTTTGATACTAAGCAAACAATAAATATTTTTTGTGAATATGAAAATGGATTGTGTATGCATACTTATGGATACTCTTCTGATGGAAATAAATATGAAACTTTTTTTGATGAAAATGGTAATAAAACTTATAAAATGGAATATGTATCTAAGTATGATGAAAAAAAAGAGTGGGAATTTAAAGATGGCATTCTAAGTCTTATTACGGTTAATTCAGAAGGAGAAGAAAGAAAATACTATTGTGAAAATGGAGATGTTACATATATTGTTGTTTCCAATTTAAATGGAATTCAATCTGAATTATATAGAAAAAATGGAGAAATAGTAAAAAGAATAGATTATTATAATGGCGCAGAATCTATTGAAAAAAAGATTTCCATTTTCGAAAATAACAAAGTTGTTTATAACGTAGATTATTATACAGATGGTACAAAAGAAGAGTGTTTTATTGATGATGATCATAAAACAATGAAAATAATAAAATATAAAAATGAAACAACTAAGTTATCAGAAATTTATAGAGAAGGAAATGATATATCACATATAATGAAATATAACGAAAATGGAACAAAGGAAGATACTTTTTATGATAAAAATCAATATCCAATATATATTATTTATTATTCAGCTGATGATGATATAGAAAAAGAAGTATATATGGAAAACCAGAATGGAGTAATGACTTATACAAAGAATGTGTATTCTGAAGGACGAATAGTTGAATCTTTCTTTGACAATGGTCATCCAGTTCATTTTATAGAATATGATTCTAATGGAATAATAACATATGAAGAATGTCATAATTATGAGAACAACATACTTCTTTATTCAGTATATTATGATATAGATAGAAGTAAAATAGAGGAGTTCTATGAAAATGAAAAATGTGTACATCAGGTATGTACTTCTAAAGATGGTGTTGTCGAAAAAGAATGGTTCAAGAAATATGAAGATGGGAAAGTTTCTTATTATCTAGTTTATGACATAGATAGAAATAAAACAGAAGAGTTTTGTGAAAATGAAAAATGTGTTCACCAGATATCTACTTCAAAAGACGGTGTAATTGAAAAAGAATGGTTTAAGGAATATGAGAACGGAAAACTTTCCTATTATTTAGGTTACGACATAGATAGAAATAAAACAGAAGAGTTTCTTGAAAATGAAAAAAGTGTACATCAGGTATGTACTTCTAAAGATGGTGTTGTCGAAAAAGAATGGTTCAAGAAATATGAGAATGGTAATCTGATATACGTAGAATATTATGGGCTTGATTTGAAAAAGCGAGAAGGATATTACAAAGACAATAAAACAATCAGAATCGTAGATTATTATTTTGATGGTAGTAAAGGAGAGTTCTTTTATGATGAAAATGAAAAATGTGTTCATTACTTAGGAACAGCTTCTGATGGATCAAAAATAAGAGAAGAGTTTGGAGAATATGAAAATGATAAATTAGTTCATAAAACAATTTATGCAACAGATGGTTCCAGAATAGAAGAATTTTATGAGAATGAAAAGATAAAACATAAAATAATATATTTACCTAATGGAGAAAAACAGGAAGAAATCTATGAATAATTATTACCCTTCATCATCTAATTCTATAATCTAAGGACCCATTATGACCTGCAACGCCCAAGAAAACATTGAAACTTCAGAATACAATTATAAAACTTCTCAAAGTTGCATCGGCATCGACTATTCATTTTCTGGGGTAAATATTGGTTTTGTTGCTGATGGGGAAGCTCGTTCCATAGAATTGGAGCAGACTGATTATCATGAAAGTCTTCTTGAAAAGGCGAGGGATTTTGCTAAAAACTTATTAGGTACAGATAAGCTGCAACTGGTCATGGGGATTTCTGAGTGTGCTTCTGATAGTGATCGTAAAATTGATTCAGACGAAGGTAGACGCGCTGGTTTTAATGAAGTTTATCTTTTGTATGAATCTATCGCAGCGGCAATTGGTGCTTATTGGAATGAGAGGCATTCAGCTGATAAAATAATTGCTTCTTGTGTTTTCAGAGGAAATGTTCTTGGCGATTCAACGTCTTTTGGAGTTGCCATTATAGAAATTAAAAACGGACTTTTTGTTGTTAAAAAACTGAACGGAAGAAAACATAGAATAGATAATCATGTTGTAAAAGAAGTTTGTCTAACTACAATTAGAGAACTGAACCTAAAACATATAGACGAAGTCTTAATCGTTGGTCAAAAGGATTTTGTAACTAAAGACAAACCTCTTATCAAGGCAGTCAGGACAGCCTTTAGAAAATTGTTTGAAGGTGAATGTAAATATGTAAGAGAGCATGAAAATCTTGTTGCCAAAGGTCTTGCTTTATATGGAAATACTTTGAACAAACAAGATGACATCCTTTTTGAAATACATCAAAAATCTGTTGAACCTCTTGAACTCCAAATCCAAGGCCGCTACAATATCGCAAAGGTTTTTACAGACGAGGTAGATTCCGATGCCTATGCTCAAATCCTGCAGATGATGAATCAGCCGTGGAGCTGTGATATGACTGTCCGAATTATGCCGGATGTTCATGCGGGGAAGGGGTGTACGGTTGGTAGTACAATGACGATTTCCGATAAAGTTTCTCCGGCTCTTGTGGGAATAGATATTGGCTGCGGAGTTGAGGTTCTTGTTGTAAAGAAAGATTTTGTTCAATATCCTCTGCAAGACCTTCTCGAAAAGCTTGACGATGTTGTCCATAACAAAATCCCTTCCGGTAGAAGCGGCAGAAGCAGTGAGCATAAGTTTACAAAAGATTTTGATTGGAACGCCTTTATCGCTTCTGTGGATGTGAGAACAGCTAAGCTTCAGCTTGGCTCTCTTGGCGGCGGAAATCATTTTATAGAAGCTGACTGTGATGATGAAGGTAATTTTTACTTTGTAATTCACTCGGGTTCCCGTAATCTTGGAAAAGAAATCTGTGATTATTATCAGAACCTTGTAAATCAAAGTAAGCTTTCCTATATCGAAGGCAGTGACCTGGAACATTATCTTCACGACATGAACCTTGCCCAGAATTATGCAGCCTTAAACAGATGTGCAATGCTTGACGAAATAAAAGTCGGCCTTGGAATTAAAAAGCAGGACATAATCGAAGAGTTTTCCACAATCCATAATTACATAGATATAAAAAACAAAATCCTGCGCAAAGGTGCTATTTCTGCACAAAAAGGTGAGCGCGTAATAATTCCAATGAATATGCGCGATGGTTCGTTAATCTGCATTGGTAAAGGAAATGCTGACTGGAATTATTCTGCACCACACGGAGCAGGCCGGCTTTACAAGCGTGGAGATGCAAAGGAGCTTTTTTCGCTGGAAGAATACCAACAGCAGATGCAAGGCATTTTTTCTTCAAGCATAGCTCTTTCTACAATAGATGAATCACCAATGGCTTACAAGCCTATGGAATCAATCTTAGAAAAAATAGAACCGACTGTTGAAGTTGTAAAACGCATAAAACCAATTTATAATTTTAAGGCCGGCGGACAATAAAGGTTTTTGTATGATAAAGTTGCGGACAATAGGAGAGCAAAATGGGTATTTTATATCGATATGATTATATAGAAGAAGGTTATTCTGAACCAATTGTACTTAGCTTTCGGCTGACTATAGAAATCCCGGAGTATCTTTATGAGCAGCTGCTGGAGCATTTAGATCCCTATGAACCTCCGTCAAATTGTTTTCTTTCGCAGCTTTTTGTAAAAAAAATTGAAGATACCTGTTATTTATTTATAACCGTTAATCTGCTTAGCTTTTATGCAAAATGGTCTGATACTTTTAATTATTCTTATAAAGATATAGTCAATCTGCTGAAGGAAAAAATCAGTAACCGTTTTGGCGAACAGTTTGCCGATTATTTTATCAGCGATGAAAAGCTTGATTGTGATTTTATTGAATACGCATTTATTACAAGAGGAAGAGATGTAATCCGTGATATGCTTGAGTGTCATGCCTCGTCTGAGCAGGTTACAAAAACTTATTGGGAAGATTATTTAAAAAAATCTGAAAAAATAAAGGAAGCCGAAGAAATACATTTTTTAAGTGATAAAGAAGAACTGATTGACTTTTTATCCTGCTGTATAGAATACAATCACAGTGAGTTTGCTAAAAGCGTAGATACCAACAGTTTGGAAAGCTACAATTCCTGTCATAAAGATTTTTACGAAGCGTATGTCCGTTGTAAAGGCTTTCAGCTAAAAAGATTTTTTGGTATTCTTGGAAAAAATGATTATATTTGTAAAAGAGGAGTTTTGTTAAAGGCTCTTTTTGACGGCAACTATAAAAGAACTTTATGCCAGTGTGCTTATGAGGAAAACTGTAATAGACGCTGCAGCACTGGAAAAACTGCAAAAGCCTTATATGAAGAGTTCTGTAAAGAGTTCGGAAATTGATTATGAATCACAAAAAACTAATTCTATGCCTGCTATCTCTTTTCCTTCCGCTTTACCTGTTTGCCCAGGCAGAATACTATTCTGATCTTATTCCAACTCCGCAGCTTACTCCCGAACAGATTGCAAAGCATCCTACAGATAAATGGTTTACCGCTGAACGGCCTGATTATTCCGAGCTGGATGAACGTATAAAAACGCTTGCCAAAAATGAAGAAACTCCGGAAGCAGTTGCAAAAATCATCTGCGAAGGTCTGAATACAGATATAGAAAAGGCTCGTGCAATTTTTGACTGGCTTGCTTACAATGTTGCTTACGACACAAGTTACAAGGTTCATAGTGCCGCAGAGGCCTTTAAGAAACGAAAAGGTGTGTGTCAGGGGTATGCAGAGCTTTTTCAGTACCTTGCGGATGCGGCCGGAATCAATTCAATTATGGTTGTCGGTGTAGGTTATGGTGGTCCTGGTGTAGGGCGGGGCGGTCATGCGTGGAATCTTGTTAGGTTGCCAGACCGCGATTTACTGCTCGATGCCTGCTGGGGTGCCGGTTATGTACAGGGCAGCCACTTTTCGTTTAAGTTTGCGCCACAATGGTTCGACACCCATCCCGCAGCGTTCGCCTTCCGTCATTATCCCGACGACCCTGAAGATGCCTGTGTTTACCCTTTAATGACAAAAAAAGAGTTCAATAAGCTTCCGTGGCTTCATGCAGAATCCTACTATCCGTACGGGGCTTCAGACCCTGTAGAAGCATACCGCAACCGCTTTTGTACAGATAACGAAAACCTGCCGGTTACTTTTAGTTTCGGAAGAGATTATTTCAACTGGTTTGAGTATGTTTCTTCAGGCGAAAGTTTGACAGACGGTTTTTTTATTTCTGATTTTGAAGTTACCTCAAATTATCTTAGAAGACTTATATCCAAGGATTTATTTACAGAACCTCCGGTTTTTGACCATTATCAGCATTCAAAAATATCAGCAATTACCGATTTACCGCTTGTTACAATTGTAAAATACTGTAATTACATGAGCGATTGGTTTAATCTTGAGCAATGTTATACAATTTCTGAGGATGAACAAACCTTTGAGTGTGATTATACAAAGTTTGGAATACGGCTTCCAACTAAAAAAGAATGGCTCCTTGCGTGCGGAACTAAGCTTTTAGATAAAGATTTATCGGAAAAGGATTTTTCCGATTCTGTCTGGTACAATAAAAACTCCGGCGGGCGTATAAACATAGTAAGGCAGACTAAAGAAAACGAAAATGCTCTTAGCGATATACTTGGAAATGTAAGTGAGCTTTGCTGGGATGAAGAAAACGAACAATACGTGTTTATGGGCGGCAACATTTATTCTACGCGCGAAGAAATCCAGTCGCTTGAGCCGGTTCCTTTTGATAATTATGAAAAAAACAAGGGTGCAAACGGTTTCCGTCTTGTTATTAGTGCACCACAAAATCCTTCAAAACAATATTTGCTTGCACAGTATTATAATCAGGACAATCTTGTAAGAAAAAGTGTAGAAAACTATACAAAGTGGCTTCAGTTAGCAGCTGATGGAGGCAATGCTTCTGCAATGGCAAGGCTTGCCGCTGAGTATTATTATTTATATACAGAAGAAGGCTATAAAAAATGTTATGAACTTTGTGTTAGGGCAGCCGAATCTGAACAGCATTATGCACTTCTTCAGCTTGCAAAGCTTTATTCAAACGGCTATTACGTGCAAAAGGATATGAAAAAAGCTTTTGAATATTATGAACGGAGCGCGAATGCCGGAAATCTTTCTGCAATGAATAAAATGGCAGTTTCCTATAGAGATGGTGATGAGCTGCCTGTTGATAAAGAAAAGTATTTTTACTGGATGGAAAAGGCTGTAAACGGCGGTTTAGATGATGAATCGCTGGCTATTGAGCTTGCACAGTGCTATCAGAAAGGACAATATTGCGAAAAAGATGAAAAAAAGGCTTTTGAGCTCTTCTGTAAACTGGCAGAAAAAGAAGATGCTTCAATTCTTGCGCTTGTTGAATGTGCAGACTGCTATATGGATGGAATCGGCTGCAGAAAAAACTATTACAATGCAACAAAGTATTACCAGAGGGCTTTAGAAAAGGGCAGTATTTATGCAAAGGCAAGGCTTGCCGACTGTACCTACTATGGTTATTGGGGGAAGCGCGATATTGAAGCGGCTGTAAATACTTATAAGGAGATAATTGATGGCGGTCATTCAAACCAAAGCTATGAAAATAAATACAATTTTTATAAGGCAATACTCGATGTTATCAATTTTTATGATGATAAGTGTAAAAACTATTTCTATAATATCCCGCAGCAAGGAGAGTTTGACGAATATATTCAGGCTCTTGTTTCAATAAGTCTGCTTTCCACTGAAATCCAAGGCACAGAAATGACAAACTGTGCACTTTTCCGTGGTCTTTCCCTTGAAAAAATGAATCAGAAGATAATTGAACCGATGAAAAAGCTTTCGGAAGGAAAAACTCTTTCTGGAAAGACAATTATCATCATCAATCCTTATAAAGGTAAGCAGTTTTCGGGGCTCCAGCAGGAAATCTTTACTTTTGATTGCTTCAACGGTAAAAAATACTGCGTTAATGGTGAATATTACCGCTACGATAAGTCTTTTTTTGAGTATTACGACAATATCATCATCCTGCAAAAGCAGGAAGAAAATCTTAACTGTATAGACACAGCTTTTAATAATATGAAGCTGTCTTTATTGGGGTGCTCTGAGGTTGATCTTATGCTTTTTTCTACTGATTATTTTAAAGAAGCTTCAGATTATGTAAATTGTTACAAAGAAATTGCAGAGAAAATGATTGATAAAGGAGCTCGTCCACGAATTATAGCTTTTGGTAACAAAACAGACACAATCCAGCAGAATATAAACGGAGTTTTTACAGGTTCAGATGAAAAATACCTGGATAAAATAAACGTTTTCGGTACTCCATACACAATGAAAGACCAGCTTGCCTGCGGTTTTAGAAACGACAAACTTTTTATTGTAATGCTCACAGACCGTATTTCTTCCAAAAATCTTTTAATTTATCTTGATGAAACTGGCTGGGCACCCGAGCCTAACCGTAAAGATT
>JAFZRP010000112.1 GCA_017619795.1 Treponema sp. | reverse complement strand
AGTTTTTCCATCTTCTTCAAGAACAGCGTCCTTGTAAGAAACTGTGTGCTTTCCTTCACCGATGCGGCCCATATAACCACCCTGAGCTGTATCATACTTCAAAAGATGAGCAAGCATTTTTGGGCTTGTCAAATCGTTGATTGCAACTACTTCATATCCTTTTGCGTCAAACATCTGACGGAAAGCCAAACGACCAATGCGGCCGAAACCATTAATAGCAACTCTTACATTTGCCATATTATATCTCCTAAAAAATTGATTAAGATTTTTGTTGTATATAAAATACCGAATTTCTCAAAAATAGTCTACTACGAAGATTTTCCAGTATTTTCCTTATTTTGCATGAACAATTATATGCAAAACCTTTGTTTTTTGAGTATTAAAAATCCTGGTAAACTCGAAGTTTATAACCTTCTTTTCAATTTTTCGTTCCGGACTATTAGTACGGACAGACACAGTCAGATTCTTTATAGGATTTAAGCTTTCAACGGCCGCCTGCTTAAAATCCGTAGAATAAAGATTTGTCAGATATCTTTGCAAAGCCTGAGTCTTATCAGCCGGTAGAACACGTGCCATAAGAAGCAAAAAGTTATAATTTTCAGGATTTGGGCAGCCTAAAATACGCGGAGTAGATTCAGAATACTGCGGACAAATATTCCACTCTGTATCAAGCATAAAAAGTGCATACGGGATAGACTTCATTAAAACACCAAAGCTTTCTTCGCTCAAAGAAGAATCTTCAAGCTTTTCCATTACATTGTTATATAAGGAAGAAATCTGCCCTATTTCTGTAAACGGTTCCACAGGAAGTCTCATAGAAAGATCTCCGGTTTTAGCCTGCTCTTGCATTTTAGCATATACATCGAAGATTTCGGTTGAAGCACCATGTTCAACTATGTTAAGTCCCTTATCTTCATCCTCTGAAGAAACTCGTAACGGCTTAATCTTATTCAAAATAAATAATCCAATAAACGAAAGACCAAATGCCCAAGCACCACAGGCAACGACTCCAATAAACTGAGCAAGAAGCTGGCTTCCGCAAATAGGGTCTGTTCCTAAAAGTTCAGGCTGACCAAAGATTCCAACAGCAAGTGTTCCCCAGATTCCTGCACAAAGATGAACTGGGACAGCACCAACTGCATCATCCAGCTTGAGTTTTTCAAGGATAAATGAACCAAGAAGCATAACTATGCCGCCAACAGCTCCAATTATTGCTGCTGCGCCCGGAGTAACACAATGACAGTTTGCAGTAATAGCAACAAGACCTGCAAGAGTTCCGTTAATTACAAAGTTTACGTCAGGAATCTTTTTGAATGCCCAGCCAACAAATAAAGCTGCAAGCATACCAGTTGCCGCACCAATACAAGTATTTATCAAAACCTGCGGAACAATATCATTAAAAGCAAGAGTTGAACCACCGTTAAAACCAAGCCAGCCAAACCAAAGAATAAAAACACCGGCTACAGTCATAGGAACGTCGCAGCCCTGTATTTCTCGCGGCTTTTCATTTTTTGGAAATCTACCTTTTCTTGCACCCAGAACTATAATTCCTGCAAGACCTACATATCCACCTATAGAATGAACAACCGTTGAGCCTGCAAAATCAACAAATCCAATTTTATAAAGCCAGCCCTGTGCATCGGAAACAAAAGAAGGTTGGATTCCGCCCCAGGCCCAGTGTCCGAAAATTGGATAAATAATCAGCGACATTAAAAACGTTGAAATTATGTAGGATGAATACTTCATTCGTTCTGCAACAGCACCTGAAACAATTGTCGCACTGGTTGAACAGAACATTGCCTGGAAAAATAAGAAAGTTCCTACATTAAAATCGATATTCCATCCAGCTCCAGGGACAAAGCCCGAAAGCCCTATAAAACCACCGGCAGATTTTCCAAACATAAGTGCAAAACCAACAAGCCAATAGACAAAAAGCGAAATACCAATATCGGTTAGGTTTTTTATAGCAACGTTTATACTGTTTTTCTCACGCGTAAGCCCCGATTCCACCATTGAAAAACCAGGCTGCATAAAAAATACCAGCGCTCCTGATACCGCAACCCACATTGCATCTACAATACTATTCATAAAAAACCTCCAAAAGTTGTGTAATTTTGAGTTAAACGAAAAAAGGCAGAACCGCCAATTTGGCGACTCTGCCTTTCGTTTTATGCACTGATAATATAGATTTAATATTTTTGTGTCAATATAAAGGGAATGATTTTTTTTGTTGCTAAAGAACTTCCCAATGACCGTTTTTATCGGCACCAATTCGGCGGATTAAGCCTTGCTCCTGGAGTTTTTTCATATTTCGATTAATTGTTTCTCGCGTAACAGAAAGTATTTTTGCAAGCTCAGTTTGAGAAACATATTTATTTTTTGTAAGCTCATCAACTATTTTATGTTGAATTTCCGTCAAACTTACAGTGATTTTACTGTGACTTTTGTGTGACTTTACATTATCGTTTTCAACAAAATCTCCAGTGTGCAACTTCACATATTCATCATACCGAATATGCGTATACCTGTTTTTTAATTCATTCTGTTCACCCAGAAGAAGATTACGGAAAAATCGTTCCAGGTATTCTGTATTCATGTAAATACCTTTTTTCATATTTGTGTAATTTGCCCGGACAAGGGAATTGCGGAAATACCAGCTGTTTTTCTCAAATGGTTCATTATTTACATTAAAACCAAGGGACTTCAAATATTTTATAGTGAATACAGCTGTTGTTCGTGTGTTCCCTTCACCAAACGGATGAGTCTGCCAGATATTTGCTACAAATCGGGCAAGATGTTTTACTGAATCTTCTGGAGTAAGCTTTGAGTAATCAAAACTCTTTTCTGTTTCAAAATCATATTTCAGAGTTTCGCTGATTAGATTGGCATCTCCATATAAAACAGTATCGCCATCCAACACCCATTCTTTTTTTGTGATATTGTAATCGCGGAATTTGCCAGCCTTAACATTGAATAAAACTCCCTTAAAAAGTCTTTCATGAATAGATAAGAGTTGATTTGGAGAAAAACTAAAGGATTTTTCTGAAAGCAGTTCTGTAATTCTAGCAGAAACTTTGTCTGCCTCTTCTTTATCACCATCATCTTCTGAACTGACAGATTTACTTTCGTAATAAGAATCTATGAGTTTTTTTGCTTCGGCAATTGTTATTTCGCCTTCAATATTTCGTTTTGCAGTTTCGTAAAGATATTTAGAAGGAGTAAGGCCATCAACCTGTTGTAAACCAGTAGCAATTGCCCATGCGATACTTTTTTCTTTTTTGTCCGGTTCGCCCTGTCGGATGTATGAGTCAAAATCTATATCAAAAGGATTTTTCTCAGCCATTTCTTCCTTATTTTATTATTCTATTTCGTACTCTCGGAAACCTTTTCTCTTGTGTCAAAATAACCACCATCTTCAAGGTAGCGGCGGCGGGTTCTGATAAGTTCTATAAGTTCCTGATACATGTTGTAGTCGACCTCAAGGGCCATTGGAAGAAGGAAGTATTCGGTTTCGTCGCAGTAGCGTTCAATAAACTTAGGGTCGGTAACGTAACCAAGGGAAATCATATTGGAGATTCTGTCGGCACATTTTAGGATTTTTGCCTTTGGAGTACCTTCTTTTAGAATGCGCATAAGGAACTGTTTTTTGTCTTCGTCCTCGCGACGGGTAACCTCCAGTACAAGATCCAGAACCTGCTGCCCTTCTTCATCTGCATTTGCAATTCGATTTTTGTCAAAGCCTTCAATATCTTCAACAGTATCGTGAACAACCGAAGCCTTGAGCAGCACAGAATCAATATAGCCGTAGTCAATAAGGATTGCCAGAGTGTCCATCTGATGACGGAACATATTTCCTCCCGCATGACGAGCCTTGCCGATTAGAGCGGTAGCAAGCTGCATGTAAGGAGCAATACGCATCTCGCCAAGCTGATTCATATTCGAATCATCCATATGGAGAGAACGCTCTATTTTCATTTCATAATCCTTTATCATAGCGGATAAAAATATAGCGTTTTTTTTTGAGTAAATCAATTTACTTTAATAATTTTTTTTCGTTATCTGCAAAAACCTGCCAGAATAATTCCGGCGATGATGATGACGGCACACAAAAGCTTGCGCGCAATATTAGTTTCCTTAAAAAAGATTTTGCCACCGATGATAGTGACAAGGCAAGCCGACTGTTTTATAAGCGTCATGATTGTGACTTTGCTGGCCGGGTTACCGTTTGCAATGAACAGAGCCTTATCGCCAATAACAAACATAATCGCCAGGGCCCACACCCAGCCGTTTTTTGCCACCGAAAAACTTAGCTTTTCTTTTTTTATCAGCAGGTAGATTATGTAATACAGAACGATGAACAGCATGTACCAGAACTGAAGCTGCGAGCTTGTAATGTCCTTCATGAGGATTTTGTCCATGAAGCCGGAGAAGGAGTTGAACAGGCAGGACAAGAAGGCAAGGATTACGAAGAAAGTGGTGGCCGGACCTTCAGGTTGTAACTCCACAGATTCCTGTGATTTCGTATCTATGAGTTTTAACAACAAAAGTCCACCACAAACCAACACCATTCCGCCAATCTGAAACACTCCCATTGCTTCGTGTAAGAAAACTACTCCAAGCAAGGTTCCAAACAATACACGTGATAATGATAAGATCCCATAAATGCTGACCGGCAGCTTTTTTAAAGAATGAAAGCTACAAAGCCAGGCAAGAAACATACAAAAGGATTTTAAGGCAATCAGGAAAAAATATTTTGCTTCAAGGCCACCGGCGCGAGGTGCCTGTGGCAGCACAAGAATCAGGGAGATGACGGTATAGCTGAATAAAACTTCCATTACGGTATTGCGTTCCATCGCCTTTTTCTTGGCAATTTCGCGGCCACCCTTTAAAAGTCCATACAATAAAACTAGTAAGATCCAACTCATACTACTATAATGATTAGATAAATTAATAAGTCACGCTATTTCTATATGCGTTATACGATTCAGATAATCTATTACATATTTTATTATTTGTTGACATTATCATCTCGTTTATACCTTCTGGTGAATTAATTTCTATAAAGGCATACTTATAAATTGGTAATTGACGATTATTCTGAAATCTTTTATCAGGATCACCATCTTTATTTGGATGTTCCCATTGATATTTTATAAATTCTGCATCCTTAGGTTTTATCTCATGCTCAATAAAAGCATCTTCATAAATCTTTAAAGTCACTTGTTCTTGGTTTATAGCCCCTGCTTTTATCTTATTTACTACCAATATTTTATCAGGAAAAAGAATTAATGTGGCTTTCTTAAAATATAAAACAGGTACTTCTATATTAGATTTTAAAAACCAAGGTAATCTAAACGAGATACGCATTTTTTCTCTAGCTAAAGCCTGTTCTGCACCATACATTTTTTTTGAATTTTTAACATTTGCCAGTTTTGCAATCTGCCATATTTTATAACTCTTTTTTAATTCTTTCCAAGAATCAACATAGTCTTTAAAAGCTCCCTCCATATCATCTTGAAAATCATATTGCACTTTTACTTTTATACATAGTTTTAAAATTACATTAAATAATAAACAAACAAAAGAACAAAAGAAAAACCAACTACTATATTTGGATGGTAATACAAAAAATAATATAAATAACAAAATAGCTAAAAAAAGCGAAAAGACATTTAAAAAATAACCTAAACTTAATTTGCCTCAGAAACAATTTATACTCTTCAGATTGAAAATTATTAATACTTGCTGTTTCAATATTTCTAACAGAAGAAAACTTATTGCTATCATATATAGTGTTTACCACGTCTCTTGAAGATTGTTCACTTACTGTTGAATTATTTTTTCTCACTTCGTTAGAAGATTCTTCTACATATCCTAGACCTGTTCCTGGAATAGAATATGATTTACGAGTTTTTCCATTCGCTGTTTTTGTTATTCTATAACCAGGAACACCCCAGCTATAACCAATTCCAGATTTACTTAAATTGATTCTAAACCCTGCACCAAGATTTATACTTTTTCTAAATCTAAATCCCATACGAACCTTCTTATTTTCTTTATGAAATAATTATATCATATTTACTATGATTCTGAATTATTTCTCAATCAATGTTATTCTAATTTTTCACCACAATATGGACAGTATTTAATTGTTTTTGAATTATCATTATCAGAGATTGATTCAACAAATCCTGCAGAAATAATACCAGTCGGAACAGCAACAAGCCCTATTCCTAGAAGAGCAATTATAGCGCTTAATACTTTCCCTAAAACCGTAACTGGATAAATATCTCCATATCCAACAGTAGTTAAAGTTGCCAAAGCCCACCATAATGCATCAAATGCATTTTTAAAGACTTCTGGTTGTGCAACATTTTCAATATTATACATTAACACTGCAGCTATAATCATCAATAAAAGCACAACAAATATAGATGATAACAATTCATGTTTCTTATTTTTAAATACCTTGAAAATTTTAGTAAGTGCATCTGTATATCTATTTATTTTAAAAATTCTAAATAATCTAATTATTCTTAACATTCGTAGGACACGCAAATCAATTGGTATAATAAAAGGTAAATAAAATGGAATTATAGCCAATAAATCAATAATTGCTAAAAATGAAAAGATGTATTTAATTTTTGCTACAATATATTTCTTGTCAGGATACAATAAGTCTGAAATCCAAACTCGTAAAATATATTCAATAGTAAAAATAATTACAGAAACAGTTTCTATGTAAGAGAAAATGGTTTTGACTTTTTCTTGTAAATCAAATGTATCTGCTATGACAAGACAGACATTAAGTATTATAAGGGAGATTAATGTAATATCAACAAACTTACTTACTTTATCATTAGGTTTTGGGTCTTGAAGAATTTCAAATATTCTTTGTTTAAGTTTCATCTTCGATTATCCTTTTTCTTACATTGAAATTATACTTACATTTATATTATAAATATAAAAAAAGTGGTAGAAAAAAATGATTAAATCAATAATTTTCTACCACAATAATTACAACAAATGTTTTGGAAAAAGATTATTTACCCAAAAAACTTTTCTAGTTCAACTCTTTGATGTAGCTTTCCAGAACTGCTATCTTCTTCTGGCTTTCAGCAAGTCTTTCGCGTTCAGCCTGAATGAGTTCGGCAGGAGCATGCTGGGCAAAGTTACCGTTGAGCTTGTTTTCGCTCATTCGGGCATAGCCCTGCTCTTTTTCCAAAGCCTTCTGGAAGCGGGTCAAAAGCTGTTCCTTATTGATTGTTTCGTCAACAAGAACAAAGGCTTCAAAGCCCTTTCCAACAGTTCCGATTGAACTTGCAGGTTTTGCATCAACAAAATCAACCTTTGCAACACCACCCAAAAGCTGAATCATTTCAACCTTTTCGCGGGCTACTTCGGCAGCACTTCCCTTTTCAATTTTGATTCCAACATTAATCTTTATTGCAGGATCAATTCCGCAGTCAACCTTAGCGGCACGAAGCTTGGCAATCAAATCCTTAAGCGTGTCAAAGCGATCTGCGATTGCAGCATTGTCGCGGTCATCAGAAACCTCAGGATAAGGAGCATTGATAAGCATTCCAACATATTCGCTGGAGCTTGAAATCTTCTGAGCACCGGCAGCCTTGCGGTTCTTAGCAATCTCTGCCAAAGGAAGCTTAGAATAAATCTCTTCTGTAACAAAAGGAATATATGGATGAAGCAGGCGAAGACTTTCTTCGAGGATGTTCATCAAAACTGAAGCCTGACGATCCTTTTCCTTATCATCACCATTCTTAAAGTTGATTTTTGTAGCTTCAACATACCAGTCGCAGAACTCATTCCAGAAGAACTCCATAAGTGCGCTGGCAGCATCGTTGTAGCGGTATGTATCAAGTGCATCGCGTGCAATCTTAACTGCATTGTTCAGGCGGCCATAAATCCACTTATCAAGCTCTGTAAGATCTGCGTCTGTAACAGGAACAAGATTTCTGCCATCAAGATTTCCAAGAAGATAGCGGCTTGCGTTCCAAACCTTATTACAGAAGCGGCTTCCAAGCTTGAAGGAATCTTTATCAATAAGCACATCCTGTCCCTGAGCACACATAAATCCAAGTGTGAACTTAAGGGCGTCGGCACCATACATGTCAATAATTTCAAGAGGGTCCATTCCGTTTCCAAGAGATTTAGACATCTTTCGGCCCTGCTTGTCGCGAACGAGTCCGTGCATGTAAATGTCATGGAATGGAGCCTTACCTGTAAACTCAAGACCAGCCATAATCATTCTGGCAACCCAGAAGAAGATGATATCGTAAGCAGTTAAGAGGGCTGTTGTAGGATAGAACATTTCAAGGTCTTTTGTTTCATGTGGCCAACCAAGAGTTGAGAAAGGCCAGAGCCAGGAAGAGAACCAGGTATCAAGTACGTCTTCATCCTGTTTAAGATCTGCGGCCCCACATCCACACTTAGGACACTTTGTCGGGTCTGTGCGGCTTACGATTACTTCACCACACTTCTGGCAGTACCATACAGGGATTCTGTGTCCCCACCAGATCTGGCGGCTTACACACCAGTCGCGGATATTGATGAGCCACTGTTCGTATGTGTTTTCCCATTTCTGTGGAAAGAACTGGATTTCTCCTTTTTTCCAGGCAGCTAAGGCCTTGTCTGCCATTGGCTTCATTTTTACAAACCACTGGTCGCTCAAATATGGCTCAACTACAGTCTTACAGCGATAACAGTGACCAACTGAGTGAACCATTTTTTCTTCACCCTTGTAAAGACCGGCAGCTTCGAGGTCTTCGATTACGAGCTTGCGGGCAGCTTCAGGCTTGAGTCCGCGGTATTTTTCCGGAACATTTTCGTTCAAGCGTCCGTCTGGAGTAAGAAGATTTACAACTTCAAGATTGTGGCGTTTACCAACTTCCCAGTCGTTAGGGTCATGAGCTGGAGTGATTTTTACCATACCGGTTCCAAACTCTTTATCAACATATTCATCCGCAATAATAGGAATCTCTTTTCCAGTCAACGGAAGCTTGAGCATTTTGCCAACAAGCTTAGTATAGCGTTCGTCTGTAGGATTTACGGCAACAGCAGTATCACCAAAGAAGGTTTCAGGTCGAGTTGTAGCAACTTCAATCTTTCCGCTTCCGTCAGCATATTCATAGTAGAGGTGATACATAGCACCCTGTGTATCCTCGTGATCAACTTCATCATCAGCAAGAGCAGTACCACAGCGTGGACACCAGTTTACAAGGCGTTTACCACGGTACATAAGTCCGCGTTCATAAAGAGTAACAAAAACATCACGAACAGCTTCAGAAAGACCTTCGTCATAAGTAAAACGCTCGCGATCCCAGTCTGTAGAGTTTCCAAGCTTTTTCTGCTGCTTTACGATTGTATTGTGATGGTCTTCCTTAACAGCCCAAGTTCGTTCAAGGAACTTTTCGCGACCAAGATCGTTTCGGGTAAGACCTTCTTTTTTAAGCTGACGTTCAACAACGTTCTGTGTAGCAATTCCGGCATGGTCTGTACCTGTGAGCCAGAGAGTGTTATCTCCCTTCATTCGATGATAGCGAACAACAATATCCTGCAGAGTATTGTTAAGACCATGTCCCATGTGGAGAACACCGGTTACGTTTGGAGGAGGAATGACGACGGCATAAGTGTTGGTTTTCTTGTTGCAGTCTGCGCACTGGCACTCGTACTGCTTGTGAATAGGCGAAGCTTCATCGCTTGCCGGTTTAAAATAACCTTTGGTTTCCCAATCACTGTAAATACGGTCCTCAAATGATTTCGGATCGTAAGCCTTTTCCAATTCAATTGCTTTCATTTTTCCGTCCTCTTCAGCATCCTTCTCCGTCGTGCTGAATAATTAAGATAATAGAAAGAATTATAATGATTTTTTAAGGGTGTGGCAATTATGAGTATTTTTTGGAGGATTTCTATTTTTCACTTTTCTTCTTTCCGCTCACATTTTCGTACACAAGCTTATAGCTCTGTTCTGTAAGCTCGCAAAGATGTTCGAAGGTGGTAGCCGCAGTAAGGAGAACGGTAATCCAGTGCTTTTTGTTCATATGCCAGGCTGGAAAAACAGATTTGTGATCTACGATATTAGGGATTTTGTCTGGTGGTGCTTTTAGATTAACAACAAAAACTTCTTCATCCCCTGTAAGACCAAGCTGACGGTATTTTATTTTCATAACAAGTGCAAACCATTTATCGTTCTTACAGCGGAACACACCGGCATCAGGTGAATCGTCCCAGGGATAATCGGGAACGGCAGAAAATTGAGACTTCATATATTCAAAATATTTTTCTTTTAGATCTGCGGTTTCAAAGCATAGGTTGCGGAAATCTTCTATTATATTTTTTACCTGTTCGCGGATTTGTGATATAAACGCGCCGTTTGCAGAAGGTACATCGAAAAGTGCATATTGTTCGTCTGTTGCAAAATCATAAACCTGCGCAGAAAGAGTTTCTTTTGCAAGATTCAGTATAAGAATTACATAAAAATCGGTTTGTGGAAGAGACTTTTTGCAAATGAGAACATCTGCTGGTACTTTAGCATCTGTAAACACTTTATCCTCGCGCAAAGCATCATCCTTTTGAAAACCAAAATCAGCAAAGGTTTCCGGCTTGGGGCATGCGGCTCGAAAAATATAACTGAAATCCATACAAAAAGTATACGGCAGGAAGGGAGTATGTGCAATGCGAATACTTTTACAATCTGCACACTTTCCTAATTCGTACACTTCTACCTGCCCTGTCATTTCATTATAATATTCGTATGATTCAGATTTTTGGTACAAATAAAAGCTTTGATTGTAAGGCTGCACAGCGCTTTTTTAAGGAACGCCGCATTCCTTTTCAGTTTGTTGATTTAAAAGAAAAAGAGATGAGTAAGGGCGAATTCGATTCTGTTGTAAGTGCAATCGCAAAAGTAACTGGTTCCAGAGCCGCTGCAATTGAAGCAATGACCGACACAAGCTCAAAAGAATACGCAAGCATCGCCTACCTGGACGACAGCGAAAAAGAAAACAAGCTTTTTGAAAATCAAGCTAAGTTACTCAAACAGCCAGTGTGCCGCAATGGAAAAATGCTTGCAACTGTCGGGATGCAGCAGAAAACCTGGGAAGAGTGGAAATAAGCATTTCAGCACAAAATCTTTGCACTGTTGTTACATTTTCTCCAAATATGGAACGAGAACAAGCTCCAGTGCATTTCTAATTACAGTAAGCGTACACTGTGCCAGATAAAGTCGTGCACCGGCAAGCTCTGGGCTCTGGGCATTTACAATGCTGCAGGTCTGATAGAACTTGCTGAAGTCTTTGGCAACCTCGTAAATAAAGGCTGCAACACCGCTTGGATCAAGGTTTTCGGCAGCTTTTTCTACAACTGCAGGGAACTCGCCGAGCTGCTTGATTAAAGTCCACTCGTCCTCGCTTGTAAGAAGAGAAACAGCCTGTGCAGAACCGTCTGCCTTTATTCCAGCTTCGGCAGCCTTGTCCAGAATAGAGTTGATTCGTGCTCCCATGTACTGTAGATATGGTCCTGTGTTGCCATTAAAGCTCAAGGATTCTTCCGGATTAAAAAGCATATCCTTAATTGGAGTTGCCTGAAGAAGATAATAATGCAAGGCACCAAGAGCAACCTTTTCTGCTACCTCTTCCGCATTGCCAACTTCATCATCGCGGCCACGCTCCTTTATAGCTTTAAGCGCTTCATCACGCAGATTATCAATCAAATCATCAGCATCTACAACCGTACCTTCGCGGCTCTTCATTCTTCCGCTTGGCAGATTTACAAGACCGTAGCTTAAATGATAAAGCTTGTCTGTCCAGTCAAAGCCGAGTTTTTTAAGGATATAGAACAAAACCTTAAAGTGATAGTTCTGCTCGCTCGCAACAACGTAAACCATCTGATTAAAAGGCCAGTCATCGTGGCGCTTAATTGCTGTTCCTAAATCCTGAGTGATATAAACAGAAGTACCGTCCTTTCGCAAAAGAACCTTCTGCTGAGGTTCGCCATCCTTTCCTTTTCCAACTGCCTCTGTTACATCAATACGAACAGAACCATCATCAGCCTTGTAGAAAACTCCCTTGTCCAGGCCCTGCTGAATTGTTTCCTTTCCTAAAAGATAAGTTTCGCTTTCGTAATAATATTTTTCAAAGCCCATTCCGGTGCGCGCATACGATTCGTTGATTCCGTCCAGCGTCCATTTGTTCATTTTTTCCCAAAGTGCACGAACTTCTTTATCACCCTGCTCCCACTTTACAAGCATTTCTTCTGCCATTGTAAGTGCTTCCGGGTGAGCGGTTTCCGGCTTGTCTTTTTCGCCCTTATAATAGCGGTCAAACTCAACGTAACACTGTCCTACAAAATGGTCGCCCTTCATTCCAAGGCTTTCAGGGGTGTCGCCCTTTGCTTCGTGGAAAAGCTTGTAGGCAAGCATAGATTTACAGATATGGATTCCACGGTTATTTACGATGATTGTGCGGTATACTTCGGCACCAGCCATTTTTAAAATGCGGCTTACTGATTCGCCAAGAGCATCGTTTCTAAGGTGACCAAGATGAAGCGGCTTATTTGTATTTGGTGAAGAGTATTCAACCATTACCTTGCGGCCTTCAAACGGCTTTTTTCCATCCTTATTGAGCGAACCGTAATTTTTTCCCTGTGAGGATATTGCCGAAAGGATTGGGAACGCAGCGCCAGCCTTATCCAGTTTAATATTTACATACGGACCAACAGCAAGTACTTGGCCAAGGCCTTTTGCCTTTGCTTTTTCAGCGGCAAGCTCTGCAACACCGGCGGCAATCTGAGGTGGCGCCATTCTTAAAGCCTTTGCAAACGCAAACATTGGAGAGCCTAAATCGCCCATTGCAGGATCTGGTGCTGACTGTACAACTATTTTTTCTGCCTCAACTGTCTGTATTTCCTGACCATCTGGGGTTTTCTGTTTAATAAACTCGTTTACAGCCTCTGCAATTATCTGTTTAAAATCCTGTTTTGAATCTGCCATTATTCCACCTCGTAAAAATGCTTTTATTCGTAAAATTGCTTATATTATAGAAGTGAAGTATAGCGATTTTATGGGGAATAAACAATAACAAAGGATTTATCATATTTTATTATGCATATTCCACAACTAGGTGTATAATAATTATTGCATAAAACTATTTACCGAGAAGATTGTTTAAGAAGACAGATTATGGATCACAACTATACAGTAACAATAATTATTTGTGTAATAAGCATGATAATTCTAGCTATTGATGTAGGGCGGAACACAATTCTTAATAAAAACGACATCAAATGGTTCAGAATTACTTTTGTTCTTGCCGCAGCTGGTGCCTGCTGTGAATACTTTGGCGTTTTCTTCGATAAAATGGAAAATTCGCCTATTCTGTTGCACAAATTAATAACATTTACAGAGTTCAGCGTCTCTCCATATCTTGCAATTTGTCTTGCACGAAGCAGCGGAATGAAGCGTAAGCTTAAGCCTATGCTTGGGCTTATGGGCATACACGTAATTATTGAAATAGTTTCGCTTTTTACAGGGATTATCTTCTATATAGATTCAGACGGAAAGTTCGAGCGTGGTAATCTATATTGGATTTACCTTATATTCTGCGGCATAAGCTTTATTTATATTCTTATTGTTTTTATTCAGATTGGTATAAGGTCAAGACTGCGCAATCTCATCAACATCATCCTTATTGCTACCATAATGATTGTCGGCCAGACTGCAAACATTGTGGACGGTAACATAACTTCCGGATATTCTTCTATTTGTGTTACTGCTACCCTTCTTTACATTTGTCTTCAGAACATTTTCCGCCATATTATGCTGGAAACAATTGATATTGAAAAGAAAATCTCAAGTCACGATGCGCTTACAAAGGTTTTGAGCCGTATCTCTTATGATAATAAGATTAAGGAATTTGACCAAAAGATAGCAGAAGATGAAGAAAACATTAAATTTGCAGTTTGCGTGTGTGATTTAAATAGTCTTAAACTTGTTAATGACACTCTCGGTCATGATTATGGCGACACCTACATAATCAACTGCTGTAAAGTTATCTGTAATTTCTTCAAGCACAGCCCGGTTTATAGAATTGGCGGCGATGAGTTTGTTGCAATTCTTCAGACAGATGATTATGACAACCTTGAACAGATTAAAAAAGATATTGCAGAGTTCAGCAGGGAAGAAATACAAAAGCTTATTCCTCCTGCCGAAAAACGATCCTTTGCTTCAGGCTTTGCAGTTTACGACAGTACAAAGGATAATTCTTTTGGCGATGTAATGAAACGAGCTGATATGGAAATGTACGAAAACAAAAAGCAACTTAAAGAGCTGATTATATTATAATTTTCTTATAGTGCTTTTCTATATCCTTTATAAGCTTATACTCAAAAGAATCACAGAGTGCAATCCAGGAAGCTTCAATCAAGTCGGCAGAAACACCAACTGTTGTCCAGCTTGCATTTCCATCGGTACTTTCAATAATTACCCTAACCTTTGCGGCCGTTGCAGATTTACCGTCAATAACACGAACCTTAAAATCCACCAGTCTGATTTGAGCAACAAGCGGATAGAACTTTTCCAGAGCCTTTCTTAAAGCAATATCAAGCGCATTTACTGGACCGTCACCTTCACCGGCAGTGATTTCAATTACACCATCAACCTCAACCTTCAACTGCGCACAGCAACAAACACCTTCTTCCGGCCGCGGATTAGAACCATTTGTCTGGTAATAATGAAGCTTAAAGAACGGCTGATACTGACCAAGCTGTTTTCGAACAAGAAGCTCAAAGCTGCCGTCCGCGCCCTCAAACTGATAGCCTTCGAACTCAAGCTCCTTCATCCGCTTAATTATTTTGTCTACAATTTCGTCGGTTTTCTTCAGAGATGGAGCAAACTTCTGAATCTTTTCTATTATAGTACTGCGTCCCGCAACCTCGCTCATAAGGAATACTCTTGAGTTTCCAACAGTCTCCGGAGGAATATGCTCGTACGCACGCGGATTTTTCAAAACTGCATCTATGTGCATTCCAGCCTTATGGGCAAACGCACTTTTTCCAACAAACGGTGTCTGAGGATTCATGCTTACATTTGTAATTTCCGAAACCTTATTGCAGATTGCAGTAAGAGTTTTCATATTCTGTGGCGGTATACATTCATAACCCATTTTTATCTGTAAATCAGGGATAATTGTAGAAAGGCAGGCATTTCCTGTGCGTTCACCAAAACCAAGCAGAACACCCTGAACATGAGCCGCACCTTCGCTAACCGCAACAAGAGAATTGGCAACCGCAAGTCCACAGTCGTTGTGAGTGTGAATACCAACCGTAACCTTACTTCCAAACTCTTTTACAACCTCAGAAACAGCTTTTCGGCATTCATCAATCATAAAGCCGCCCTTTGTTTCGCAAAGACAAATTACCTTTGCCCCGCCGTCAACCGCAGCCTTGAGTGTTTTAAATGCGTAGTCCTTATCTTCCACAAAAGCAGTAAAGAAATGCTCGGCATCGTAAATAACAGAACGGCCCTGAGCCTTAAAATAAGCACAGGTTTCTTCTATCATTTTAAGATTTTCTTCAAGTGTGGCATTAAGAATGTCTGTTACCTGGAACGTCCAAGATTTACCAAAAATAACAACGGTTTCTGTTCCCGCTGCAAGCAAAGATTGAATGTTGCTGTCTTCTGCACAGGTTGTGTCTTTACGACGGGTGGCGCCAAAAGCACAAACCTTCGCATGTTTAAGAGGAAGCTTTTTAATTTCCTGAAAAAACTCCATATCCTTTGGATTACTGCCAGGGTTACCTGCTTCTATGTAAGTAACGCCAAGCTCATCAAGTGCCTCACAGATATGAAGCTTATCCTGTACCGAATAGCTTATTCCTTCGCCCTGCGCACCGTCACGCAAGGTGGAGTCTAATATTTCAATTTTCTTTGCCATACACACAGAATATAGAGATTTTGATAAAAGTACAATATTTGAATCAATTTACTTTTCCAGATTGTACTTTTTGCGCAGTTCCCGCACCTTTACCTTTGGAACGGCAATGTAATTATGGCGGACTATGTGATCTATAATTTCAGCAGTACCTTCATACCCAAACTGCGATGAGTTAATGGTGATGTGGTAGCCGTTAGGGTCTTTCCAATCATGTCCGACAAAGTGCTTGTAGTATTCATAGGTGTCGGCATCCTGCTTTTCAATTCGCGCCCTCGCCTTATCGCGCTCAAGCAGATATTTTTCTGCAATGTATTCTATTCGATGCTCCATATCTGATGTTATAAAGATATTGATAACACCTGCAAAATCCTTAAGCACATAATTTGAACAGTGACCTACAATAATACAATCCTTTTTCTGGGCCAGGTCAGTAATAACCTTGCTCTGCGCCTCAAACAGCTCCCTGTAACGCTCGTAGTTTCTGTTTGAATCATCATCTGAATCATCCGAAATATAATCTGCAAACCAGTCAGAGAAGGAATAATTTTCCATGAAGAAAGCGTGAAGTGCATTTCTGTAAAGCTTTTCGTTGTGACGGCGGACAAACGCTTTAGAAAAATTACCCTCTTCCGCAACCATATCAATCAATTCTTTATCATAAACCGGAATATTAAGGATAGTTCCCAAAATGCGAGCAATAAATCTACCGCCGCTTCCAGCTTCCGAAGTAATAGTGATTACAAGCCTCTTTCCTTCAACAAGCTTAAACTTAGTCTCGTAAATGAACTCTCCTTCGTTCTCAAGATAGTGATTTGTGTAGCTGAGATTTTTCGTAAAGAAGTGAGAGATTGGACCAACAAGCAGAACTGTAATAAGCGTTCCTTCGCGAACACCCATAATCTTCCCGAACCACCAGATGGAAAGTCCAGCCGTAATTGCAACCATAATTGCATCGGAAACAAGCTTACAAATGCTGAAATCCTTTTTACTGATATTTGAAACAGCCTTAACAAAGGCTTCAGACGGAAGCATAACAACATCGGCAATAAGCTGGCAGGTAATTCCAAAAGCACGAATTACACACCCGACAACCGTAACAATAATAGCCAGATAATATCGGTCAGGATTTATAAAGCTCAAAAGATACATCATTCCGTCAAGACACGCAGAAAAAAGCAGTGCCGCCGGAAGCTGCAAAAGCTGATATTTCTTAAAATCCTTCCGCAGCATCACTATCTGGCAAAGAAGCAGCAGCATATAAAAGAAAAAGTTGAAAGCACCAAGCGAAAGAGGAAACTTTTTTGAAAGAATATATGGTATACAAGCAGTTGGACCTGTTCCCAGCATCCCCGAAGTAATCAGTGCCAGTCCCACCGCGTTTGCAATAACTCCAATAAAAAACAATGAATAGCGTTTTATAAGCTCAATTTTATTTCTCATTATAATTAGTATACACCATATTTTAAAAACGCGCCTAAAATAATAAATGATTCTTTTCTCTACCCATTTTGCCAGATTTTCAGTATATTTAATAGAAACAATCTTGCAAAAAAATATTTATTGGAGACATATATGGCTAAAAAGATTCCTATCACTCTGCTCTGCGGTTATCTTGGAGCAGGAAAAACAACACTTCTTAACAGGGTTCTTACAAATCAGAAGGGCTACAAGGTAGCTGTAATTGTAAATGATATTGGCGAAGTAAACGTTGATGAAAGACTTATTTCGCAGGAAGCAAAAATTGAAGATTCAAGCAGTATCGTTCCGCTTACAAACGGCTGTATCTGCTGTACGCTCAAATCTGACATGGTTAATCAGATTGAAGAGCTTATGAAAACCGGAAAGTTCGACTACATTCTTATTGAAGCTTCCGGAGTTTGTGAGCCTATGCCAATCGCTCAGGCTATTGAAACAATCGAAATTGGTAAGCTTGATAATGTTGTTGGCGTTGTTGATGCAAGTCGTCTTGTTGAAGAGTTTGATGAAGGTAAGGCTCTTCTTAAAAAGGATATTGATGAAGAGGATATTGAATCTCTTCTTATCCAGCAGATTGAGTTCTGTTCTACTTTAATTATAAATAAGCGCGACCTTGTTACCGACGACCAGATGAAAATGGTTCTCGCCGTAATCAACAAGATTCAGCCTACAGTAAAGGTTATTGAAGCTGTTCGCTGCGAAGTTCCAGTTGAAGAAATAATCGGTACTGACAAGTTTGATTTTGAAACAGTTTATTCTTCTGCAGGCTGGGTAAAGGCTTTGGAAGAGCACGACGCAGAAGAAGAAGATGATGACGACGACGATGAGCATGACCACCATCATCATGATGACGATGACCACGATGAACATGAGCATCACCATGATGACGATGATGATGATGACGAGCACGAACACCATCACGGTCACGAACATCACCACCACGAGCATAAACACGAAGGAGAAGCTGAAGACGAATATGGAATCGGATCCTTCGTTTATTATAGAAGAAAACCTTTTGACCGCGTAAAGCTTGATTCGTTTGCTTCACGATGGCCAAGAAATATTATCCGTTCAAAGGGTGTTATCTGGTTCAGCGATGAAGATGATATGGCCATGGTTTTGGAAACAAGTGGCCGCCAGATTTCTGCAGGTTACTCTGGACAGTGGCTTGCTGCCTGTCCTAAAAAAGAGCAGGAAAAGGTACTCAAGCAGTATCCAGAAATGAAAAAAGATTGGGATGAAAAGGTTGGCGACAGAATGATTAAGCTTGTTGTAATTGGCCGTCACCTTGACCGCAAAGCAATTGAAGCCGAATTGGATGCCTGTCTGGCAGACTAAAACTCACAGGAGGATATATGAAAACAGCTGCTGTATTTTTCGCAGACGGATTTGAGGAGATTGAAGCTCTCTCTCCAGTTGATTATCTGAGACGTGCCGGAGTAAACGTAATTACCGTTGCCGTACCGTCGCCAACAACAAAAGACAAATACGTTGTAACAAGCTCACACAAGGTTCCTATGATAATGGACCTTACGCTTGATGAATATCTTGCAGAATATGGAAAGAAACTTCCTGACTGCACTGTTCTTCCAGGCGGTTCAAAAGGAGCAGATAATCTTGCAGCCTGCGCAAAGCTTCTTGACCATCTTGAAGCCTGCTACAGTGCCGGAAAACTTACAACAGCAATCTGCGCCTCTCCAGCCGTTGTTCTTGGCCAGACCAAAGTTCTTAACGGTAAAAAATGGACCTGCTACCCAGATATGGAAAGCTGCGCTCAAAAAGAATACCTTGGCGGCTACTCAAACAAGGTTTTCATCACCGACGGAAACCTTGTAACTTCCCGCGGCCCCGGCGCCTCCGAACAGTTTGCCATGGAGCTTGTACGCCTTCTTGCCGGCGAAGAAATTGCCAATAAAATCCACGACGGAACACAACAGAGATAGTTGAAGCTTTTTCTTTTTGTAATCTATTTATAAAATGATTCTAAAAAAAATAGCGAGAAGGAGAGGAACGGCTTTAAAAAACACTCTGATGTGCTGCCGCCTTGGCGGCAAACGTATATAATTACAAGGCACATCAGCGTGTAGCAGGCGAGCCTGCGGTTTTTAAAGCCGTAACTCGACTGTTAGCTATTTTTTTAGTATAAGTTTATTTCGATATAATCAAATTAGAAAGATCTATCTTAGCTTTACCAACTTCTTCAAGCTTTATAGTGAACTTCCTGCTTCCTGTAAGGCTTGAATAAGTTTTCTTGTCTATTTTTGTCATTGCCGTTACAGACCATTCATACGTTCCGCTTTCAGAGAGTACAGATATTTTGTCGGAAAGAACATATTTGTTAGTCTTTACAGTTGTTACAAGAAGATTCTTTCCTTCTGAATCCTTCAAAACAAATCTATAAGCCATTGCTGTATCTACAGGCTTCCAGCTGAAGGTAATCTTTGGTCTATCTTCTTCAGAGAAGAAATCTTCACTGAAGGTGTAATTCTCTTTTGGAGAAACAAGAACCGGCTGCAGCTTTGTAATCTTTGGCAAAGAAGCCTTTGCTTCTTCATCTGCCTTTTTAGCAGCTTCAGCTTCGGCTTTTGCTTTTTCAGCAGCAATAGCAGCCTGCTTTTCTTCGGCCTTTTTCTTTGCTTCAGCCGCCTTCTTTGCAGCTTCTGACTTTTTAATAGCCTCTTCCCGCTTGCGTGCAGCTTCTTCCTGACGTCTCTTTTCCTCAGCCTTGCGAGCCTCTTCCTTCTTTCTTTCTTCTTCGGCACGCTTATTCATTTCAGCTCTTCGTGCGGCTTCGGCTTTAGCTTCATCATCCTTGCGTTTTTCTTCGTAAGCTTTTACTGTCTCAATAATATTCATCTGTTCAGCAAGATGCTCTTCTTCAAGTCGTGCCATTTCTTTTTCGAATCTTTCCTGTTCAGCCTGCTTTGCAATTTCATACAGACGATTCAGGCGCATTTCTTCTTCAATACGAGCTTCTTCTGCTTTTCGTGCTTCTTCTTCGGCCTTTCTAGCCTCTTCTATCTTACGCTCTTCTTCAATTCGTTTTGCTTCTTCGGCGATCAGTGCTTCCTGAGCAAGTCTTGCTTCTTCCTCTTCTGATAATTCTTTATTTCTTGCTTCTTCGGCCAGGCGAAGCTCTTCTTCCAGACGAAGTCTTTCTGCTTCCTCTGCCAGACGCTTTTCTTCAGCAAGACGAGCTTCTTCTTCCTTCCTCTTTTCCTCAGCCAAACGTTTTTCTTCTGCAAGTCGTTTTTCTTCTTCTATACGTTTTTCCTCGGCAATTCTTTTTTCTTCAGCAATGCGTTTTTCTTCGGCAATTCTTCTTTCTTCTGCCAGACGCTTTTCTTCAGCCTTTCGTTTTTCCTCAGCAATACGGGCTTCTTCAGCTTTTCGTTTCTCTTCAGCAAGGCGTCTTTCTTCGGCTTTACGCTTTTCCTCAGCTAGACGTTTTTCCTCGGCTTTTCTCTTTTCTTCAGCTATACGTTTTTCTTCGGCAAGACGAGCCTTTTCAGCTGCGATCCGTTTTTCTTCGGCGATTCTTCTTTGCTCTGCAAGTCTCTTTTCTTCTGCTAAACGTTTTTCTTCAGCAATTCGGGCTTTCTCAGCAGCAATTCTTTCTTCTTCTGCTTTCTTTTCTCTTGCAAGACGTTCTTTTTCTGCTTTTCGTGCAGCAATTATCGCTTCATTAGACTCGATTGTAGCCACTGCAGCTTCATTTGTAACTATAGGTAAATCAGGCACAACAGAAACAGAAGTCGGCAAATCAGAAATAACCTGACCAACATTCTGATTAACTGTCTTTTCAGAGTTTTGAGCAATACGTTTTATTTCCTTAGACTTTTCTTCGCCAAATACGCTTTCGGCAAGCTCACCTATGTTGTCATCCGCAGGATTTTTTACATAAATCTTTCCGTTCGGGAATGATTTTTTAGAATTATATTCTTCTTTTGCTGGAACTGCAGTCCAGTAAATAATATCACCTGGACGTCCAAAATCAAAAACAACTGTTCCTTTTCTTGTCTGAGAAGAAAGATATTCTGTATCTATAATTTCGTTGAAAGCAGAACTAAAGGAAACAACAAGCTTAATATCATCATAATTTGTCCAGAAGAATGGAACTGGCTCTTTAGTCTTCTGATTCTGGCTAATGATGTAATACTCAGATGGCATTAAAACCTTAAACTGATTTTCCTGCTTCTTTTTTGCATTTTCCTTAGCAATTACAGCAAGCTCTTCTGGAGTAATGTCATCTTCTTCAACAACGCTTTCTTTTGAATCAGTTCCCTGAGTTTCGGTTACGGTACCTGCTAAAGGCTTTGCAACTTCTGGTGCAACAATCTTCTTTACATTCTGGCGCATCTTCTGAACAACGCTTACAGCTGTATCGGAAACAGCAGCTTCTTCTTTAGGCTCAGGCAAAACCTCTGCCTCAAAGGTTGCATAATCACCGGCACGAATAACCTGTTCAACTTTAGGTGCAGGAGCTTCTGTACCGGAAAGTGTTCTTGAAATATTTTTTGCTGTTTTTCTAATACCGGTTTCTTCCGGCTGAGCTTTTATAATCTTAGCTTCACCAGAGGTTACGGCTACTGTAGCTTCCTGAACAATCTTGTTGTCTTTATTTTCATAAGCCTGACGCTTATCTGGCACAGTAATTACGGCAGAAGTATTTTCTGCAAGATTAACAACCTTGTCTCCAGTCTTGATTGAAAATCCCTCTGCTTCTTCTGTAGAAACTACAGAAATAGAACCGTTCATAAAGTGAAGGGTATTATCTTTCTTAAAGTCAATCTGGATTAAAGTATTTTCGTGAATATCAATCTTACTACCATTATTGAAAACGGCTGAAGCTTCCGACAAATCGCCAGTTCGGATTCGGTCACCGTCGTAAATAGGGCTTGTGACCTTTAAGCGTTCCCAAAGGTTTCTTCCCTGAAGTCTTCGCTGTGCAGTGTTCTGCTTAAAATAGATTACACCAATCGGCTCAGAACTGTCGTTGGAAAGAGTCATGTTTATATCTTTGTAAAAAAGGAAGACAGCTGCCCCTACTCCTGCAAGACAAAGCAGTGTGACAATGACATCCTTAGCCGTCAATCTTGTATTTCTTTTCTTCTTCATCTGTGCTTACCTTACCAAGATCTGGTTCATCCCAACCAAGGAACTCACGCATTTCGTGAACATCAGCAGGACCTCTAACTCCAACAGCATTTACAACTGCATACATTTTTATTGCATCGGTTTTGCCCTTTACGTGAACACCAGGCATTTCTTCAACAATAATCTTATCCTTTATGAGCTTATATGTATTTTCTGTAATAAGAATATCTGTAGCAAAAGGCTTATTCAGCGCTTCTGTTCGGCTGGCAAGGTTTACTGTATCGCCAATAACGGTGTAGTTCATGTGACCTTCCGAACCAATCTGACCGGCAACTATAGGACCAGTGTTAATTCCACAACCTATTTTAATAGGGTTCTTGCCTGTTGCTATTCGTTTCTGATTTAGATGATAAAGGGCAATTCGCATCATAAGGGCGGCCTTTACTGCGTTCCAGGCATCGGCTTCTGCTGAACCGGCAGACTCTGGTGCACCCCAAACTGCCATAACTGCATCACCAATAAACTTATCAACAATACCGTTAGTTTTATCAACACACTCGCACATTCGTGCAAAATATTCATTCAAGAACTCTACAACTTCGTCTGGAGTAAGCTTTTCTGAAAGTGCTGTAAATGATCGGATATCTGAGAAGAAGATTGTTGCATTCTTTCGTTCTCCACCCGGCTTAAGCTCACCTTTTGCTGCCTTTTCGGCAATATATTTATTTGTGAATCTTGTGAACGTATTCATAAGTCGGTTTCTTTCAGAAAGACCTTCGGTCATGTCCATAAAGTTTGTTGTAAGGAAACCAATTTCATCTTTTGTTTTTGGCTTAAGATCAAGTTCGTAATTACCGGCACCAATCTGTTTTGTTGCATCTACAAGAGTTGCAATCGGGCGGGAAATTGTCTTACTAAAGAATCTGATTATTATAATAGAAAGAAACAGTACAGCAATTGAAAGCAGAATGATTCTATAAGTCGTTCTGTTAATAGCTTCAAATACATCGGCTTCTGAAACACAGGTTAATACAGCCATATCACCTACAATTCTGTTAAACGCATAGAACCATCTTTCGCCGTTTTCATCTGGTAAAAGATACTGACTCTTATCTGTGTTAGTTGCTTTTATTTTCTGAACTGCTTCCAGGTAAGAAACATTCATACCCTTAAGCATTTTTTCTTCTACTGCATGAATAAGTACATCACCATCCTTATTAATTAGGAAAGATGTATTGTATGAACCTGTACTCAAGATTTCGGCAAGGTCGTCTACAAAGAAGGCAACTGCAACAAAATCTGACTTTTGAGTAACTGAATTATAATGCGGGAAAAGAATACATATAATTGCCTGATTAAACAGAGGCGAAATATTTTTTATTACAAACTCACCTTTTGAAACTGAGGTTTTTATTCCAGGATTTTTATCAAGCCAATTGGTAAAGGTATAAGACAAATCTGAATGAGCCTTTAAGAAAGCGGCATTTGCGTTCATTCCAATATCAGAAGAATAAAGGAATACAGTAGATTTATTTCTCTGGCAGTAATCTTCAAACAACAGTTCAGCTTTTTTTTTATAATCTTCTTCGCTTTCCAAAAGAAGAAGTGTATTGAAAAATCCGTTAGCGTTTGCCTGTGCATTTAAGATTGAGTTTTCTATTGTCTGTGCAGAACGTGTATTGATTGTAAGGTTATTCTCCTCTGCTTTTTTACGCTCATCATCGCGGACAATGGTAGAAACCATATACGTAATGGAAACAAGAATTACAATTACAAGAACCGAAAAAATTGAGACAAGCTTAAGACTTATAGGAACCTTTACTCTATTCTGTTTTGTCTGTTTCATTATTCCACCTCGAAATCAAAGAAGTAAGCGGTACAAGCAGGAACTCTACCTTCTTTACCTACAGGAATAACCTGTGCAAATACAATATCACTTCCGTCATATTTCTTTTGTTTTGAATATTCACGTTTTGTTAATGACTTTAACGGTATGGTAACTTCTGTGAAACCTTTATCTTTTGTATTAAACTCGGTCGCAAAATAACCATCACCAGATGTTTTTACATAGAACATATATTTATTGCCGTCGCCATAAACCTTAAACTTAACCTTCGATTTATCCTTTATTGCTTCGGCAAGCTTGCTGTTAGTTAATTTTGCAGCTTCTGCTTCATCTGTATCGTGTACAAAGCCTTTCAGATGAATTGCTGTATGATAAGCCTCCTTGTATGACATTGTACCGCGGGTATAACTTATTCCGCTGAAGCTCTTCCAGTTCTTTTCGTCTTCAAAGCTTGTTTTATATGCAAAACCTTCTGCAGGAGTTCCATCCAGATACAGAATTGTAGCACCTGTATCTTTAAGTCCAGTTAAATCGCGTTTTACCTTATCATCAGCATTCCACATAAGGGTAATTACCTGTCCATCTGTCCAGCCGGCAAAAGCATCTTTTCCAATGTATGTTACAGAAGCAGGAATTGAGATTGCAAGTGTAGATGTATCTCCGGCAAAGGCTTCATCACCAATATATGTAAGACCATTTCCAAATATGCGTACAGATTCCAGATTTGAACAATTCTTGAATGCGCGGTCTCCAATTGTTTCAAGTGTTGACGGGAAGGAAAGCTTTTGAATTGCATTGTAACCTTCAAAACCGCTGACTTCTGTAACACCTTCATCAAATTCAAGGAATGTAAGCTTTGAAAGGTTATTGTAATCTTCGCCCCGTACTTCGCCATTCTTAGTAACTACGGCACCCTGAGTTACTACCTTTCTGGTGTATACAGACCTTCTTATTGGCATTCTTACACCCAGAGCAAAGTTACTTCTCATATAATTAAATTCAGAATCTTTTAAGAGATTATGGAATTCAAAATTAAATCTGAAATCCAGGATTTCTATGAGTGTAACTCCAATATAACCTATAGCATAAAAATCGCCCGCATTTATAAATCCGTCGTCGCCGATTTTTGAGAAAAGATTTGAGAACTCAAGACCTGTAGCAGGGTTCACTAAATTGTAACCTACAGCACCGCCAAGATAAGGACAGAACATATCCTTTGAAATAAGGAACTTTGTATGAAGTTCAATACCAAAATCAGGAAGTATCTGCTCTTCTATATGAACAGTAGATCCATCAACTGTGTAAGTACTGTCAAAGAAGCCGCACCTGTTGCTCTTTACTCCAAGTCCAAGACCAACCCAGCCGTTATTGAAAATATCCTGTTCAAATCTAAGGTCAAAATCCAAGCCATGTTCATTAACTGCTGTTTTAGTAGAAGCGGCAGAGAATCGAATATACGGGAATAAAGAAGGCTTCTTTGCCGTTACAGTTGTTTCGCCGTCAACAAAGGTTACCTTCGCAGGAGCATCACTTGTAAAATCAATTTCTTCTGTACCGTCGCCTTCCGGCATAAGGAACTTTTTATCTGCCTTAATGTCGTTCATAGAAATGATTCTGGCTTTAAAATGCTTATCTATAGTAAAGAACTCTCTAACTACTCCCGAAGCAGTTTCTATAAGCACCATATAATCGCCGAAAATTACAGAACCCGGATCAAGAGCTGTAACAAACTTTGTACCCGGTATTGCTGATTTTGAAATCTTAAGCGGAATCTTAACGTTACCGCCGTTTTCCAAAGAATATTCAGAAACCAGAGTTATTGCTTTTGCTTTATCAAGATTTTCGCCCTTAACAGTAAAATCAAGCTTTTTAGATCTCTTATTATACTTTGTAGCGATTTTATTTATTATGACATCTGACTCTTTTAAAAGAGGCATTTTGATAAGAATTAATGCATGAGCAGTTTCTTTATTATCATTATCAGCCTGAATATAATAGTAGCCGGTTTTAATATCTCTTGCACTGCAGGTAAACTCAAGCCTTACTGTTCCATCTTCATTTACACTGACTTTATCTTTAAGATTGATGGCTACAATACTTCTGTCTTTATTTATCGCATAAGGATAATCAATACCCGCTGTATCTGTAGGAACAAGAGAAAACTTTGTATTAGAATCAAAGCCCTTTCCTATTACCGCAAATCGGATTTCACTTGATCCATCAGCATTTAATGCATTAACCTTGTAGCGTAAATCCTGTTCAAAATTAAACGGAGCAATACTCAAAGGACGGTCGGCAAGAACAAGAATACCGAGAGAATCCTTTGACATACCGTTTCTTGCTTCCAGAGAATAATAGCCTGAATAAAGTAATTTCTTATCGTAAGAAACATAAACACCGCCCTTTACAGCATCTTTTTTTACAACTGTAAGCGGTACTTCTTTTCTGTCTGTATAGAACGGAATGTATTCTTTTCCACCATCCAGTGCCTTATCTGACGGAACAAGATAAAATTTTAAATCTGGTGAAGAAAGATGCTTTCCTTTTATAAAGAAGGTGTTGTCGTCAAAACCTTTTTCTGCGGTTATAAAGTTTTTAGAACCTGGAACAGACTGAAGGTCTTTGCCTTTATAATCTATGTACAGGACTGGAACCTTCCAATCGCTTGGCTTTTTATAGTAATTGTCAAAGAGATATGGGGTTCCTTCATCGAGTACATAGAAATTAGTCCAGTCGGAGGCTGTTTTTTTACCGAGGATATTGAACGTAGAAATGGCGATTCTGTAGCTTCCTGGTGGTAGTTCTACTTCTATAGAAGTCTTTCGGATTTCTTTTGAGTAGAACTTAACCCATTTGCCCTTCTCATTCAGTCGTTCAATATCAACGCCGTATTTTCTTGCCTTTGGAACTTCTTCCCAGGAAAAAGTTTCAATCTGCCCTATTTCGCTGCTACCACTAGAAGAAGTAACCCCTGTAGTTTGAGCAGCAAGGGAAAGTCCCAGAGAAAAAAGAACTAAAAAAACGGCCACCAGCTTTTTCATAAACTATCTCGCTTGGTTTATGTTATTTTTTAGGCGGGAATGCCTGAATATCAGCAATATGAGGACGTTTAACTAAATCGCCCTTCAAACCTTCAACACGAGCCTTGTTTACATAATCCGGAGACTGGAAGCTGTAAGTAAAGTTTGTATGAACGTCATAAGTGCCTTTCATAAGAGCATAAGCATCTTCTGTCATTACAAGCTCTTCGTCTGTAGGGATTACGAAAATCTTTACCTTTGAGTCGTCGGCGGAGATACAGGTTTCTGCATTTCCTGTGAATGACCACTCATTCTTCTGCAAGTCAATCTTAATTCCAAACTCCTCAAGACCTTCAAGAGAACGCTTGCGGATAATTGGTGAACGCTCGCCTACTCCGGCTGTAAATACAATTGCATCTACGTGACCAAGAGCAGCCATATATGAACCAACATATTTCTTAAGTCTGTAAGCTTCCATATCAATAGAAAGCTCAGAAAGCTTGTCGCCTGCAGCTGTAGCAACTTCAATGTCGCGGCGGTCTGCATATTTTTCTGTAATACCGAGCAAGCCTGACTTTTTGTTCAAAGCCTTATCCATTTCGTCGGCTGTCATTCCAGTTTTTCTCATGATATAGAAAGGAAGCGCCGGGTCAACTTCGCCTGAACGGGTTCCCATTACAAGACCATCAAGTGGAGTAAGTCCCATTGAAGTGTCGTAGCACTGTCCATTCTTAACAGCACAAACAGAAGCACCGTTACCAATGTGGCAGATAATTACATTTGTATCTTTAGGCTGTTTTCCAAGAAGAACAGCTGCACGTTTTGAAGTATAAAGGAAAGAAGTTCCATGGAAGCCGTATTTTCTTGCAGCGTATTTTGTATACCACTCACGTGGGATTGCATACATAAAGGCATAGTCAGGCATTGTCTGATGCCATGCTGTATCCATAATAGCGCAGTGAGGAACATTTGGAAGAACCTTCTGAGCTGCCTCAATACCCATAATGTTTGCAGGGTTGTGCAAAGGTCCCAAATCCTGAACAGAGCGGAAGGTTTCGAGAACTTCCGGTGTGATGATTACTGACTTTGTGAACTTGTCGCCGCCATGGAGAACGCGGTGGCCAACAGCACCAATAATGCTCATATCAGAAATAACGCCAACTTCTGGATCTGTTATTTCCTTCATAATAAGTTCAATTGCTTCTTTGTGTGTAGGACAAGGACTTTCAATTTCAGTCTTCTTACCCTTTGCCTTGTGTGTGATGCAGGAACCGTCAATACCAATTCTCTCTACAACACCGTTGGCCATAACTTCTTTGTTATCCCAGTCGTAAACCTGATACTTTGCAGATGATGAACCGCAGTTCAATGTTAAAATTACCATATCTCATTTTCCTCTATATATATTGTAAAAAATTATCCGTAAATTATAATGATAAACTCCTAAATTTTCAACGAAGTACTATATTCGGTACTTTGCATTTAACTTGCTTCTTGTACAGATACTTGAGCGGGTGGATATCGAATGCATTTGAGTACCAGCCGCCAACCTCGTTCAAATCTATAACATTAAAAGAAACAGGGTGCTGAATTGGAACTACAACGTAATTATCCAGCAGGAGTGTTTCTGCCTGTGCGAGAAGCTTTATTCTTTCTTCTTCAGAACCGATTGCTGCCTTTTCCAGAAGCTTATCAAACTCCGGGTTGCTCCAGCCTGAATCATTAAGTGAAGATTCACTTCGGAACAGTTCAAGGAATGCAAGAGGATCTGCAAAGTCGCCGATCCAGACATAACAGAACAAATCTGCATCTGATTCAGCAACTATTCTTAAATAATAAGCAGAAGGATAAGTTCGAACCTTAAGCTCTACGCCAAGCGGTTCAAAAGCCTTCTTCAACAATTCAAGCTTATCTTCTGTAAAGCTGTTTTCTGAAATATCAAGGACGAGTGGAAGAATGCGGTCCGGCTCTACGCCATATTTTTCCCTAGCCTGCTTCATTAAAACATAAGCTTCGGCAGAATCGGTGTAAGAATAGCCTTCTACTGTAGGATAACCGCCAAGCGGATAAACAAGCGTTGTTGCCGGAACATAAGTATTTGCACGTAAATCATCCCAAGGAATTGCTTCAAAAAGCGCATTACGGAACTCAACAAAATCCCAGACACTGGAATAGCCTTCTGCCACATACGATGGACGGCGGCTTGAGTGTTTAAAAAACAAAAAGCTTGTTGCAAACTCGGCACTAAGGTTCAGCGCATTTTTATCAAGAACTTTTTCTGAGTTGATGTTGGAGGTTACCCAGTCTGCAAGCCCGGTGTTAAAACAGAACGTTGAGTCCTCTTCATCATCACTCTGAACATAAGTAATTTGCTCTAAATAAGTGTGTTCTAAATCCCAATAATAAGGATTTTTCTTCAATATATATGAGTTTTCGTCACGGTCGTAAAGAAAGAACGGACCGCTGTAAACTGTAGGATTTCTGTGGATTACAGAAAATGCAGTGTGGCACAAAACTCTTGGAAGATAATTTGCCGGTTTTACAAGATGAACGGTAAGAACATAATCGGAAAGTGCATAGATTCCAACTTCTTCTATATTACATTCACCATGTCTGTATTCGCTGGCATTACGAATAACGTCCAGCAAGGATGCATAAGGCGCTTCTTTTGTACCAAGCAGCTGAAGCCAGGAGTCGCGGACACTATCGGCAGTAATTTTTTCACCGTTGCTGTAGCGGGCATTCTGGCGGATAGTGAAGGTCCAGCGTTTTTTATCACGGGAGATTTTATAATCTGATGCAATTGCGTATTCCGGTTCAAGAGTTTTTGGATTATAAGAAAAAAGCCCCTCGAACAGCCCCGTAAGCAGCTGAGAATCGGAGGCATAGCTTGTAATCTGAGGATTAAGCTCGTGCGGACGAACTCCTTCAACAATAACGAAATTGTCCTGAAGTGTTTTATCGTACAGTTCCTCTGCAGAGTCATCTTTATTCTGACAGAAAACTCTTGCAGAGATTGCTGAAAAGAGAATTAAACACAAAAAAGCTGGCTTTCCGAACTTAAACCAAAATCTTCTATATCTTTCCATTTATACCTAATTGACGCATCTGACTCACTTCTTCTTTGATAGATACGTATTCACCTCGTTTTTTATTTACGTTGATTATAGCATTTCTATAGGAAGACAAATCAATTTTGAGTCCCTTTACCTTTGGTCGGAGTAGAACCTCTACGTTTGCCTTAAAATAATCATCAAGAGCATTTATTGTAGTAAACAGCGCCTGATTTTCGGAAATCTGCTTGTTTACAAAAGTAAGGATTGCAGTTTCAGAAGCGCCTTCTATCTTTGCGTACTCAATTCCTTTGGCAGCAATACCAGAATAGATTCGTTTTTTATTGTCCAGGTCTGTAAGCATTTCATTAACCTTAATTTTCTGCATTACTTTTACGCCTGTCTTCTGGTCAACTACAGGAATTGTACATGTTCTTTCTTTTTCCGAAAGGCCCATTGCTTTTCTGAGTGCTTGCATTATTTTTCTGAAGAAAGTCTTTTTTACAAAAAACAAAAGATCAAAGTTTTCGGTAAGCTTTACATCCAGCTGAGTCAAAACCGGAGCTATTCCGCCAAGTGCCTGTACAGAGCCCATAAGGATTTCTTTAGAGGTTGGTCCTTTAGGCTTTGGTTTTGCATCTGTCTGCTTTAAGGCAAGCTTTGCAAGAACCATCTCCTGGAGCCTTGTTTTATCGTCTCCAAGATCCTCTTCTGCAATTTCACTTATTAAGTCTGCATAGAACGGCTTTTTACCCATTATTTTCTGGAAAAGCCTTTTTATTTCTGCACATTCACTCTCTTTGGAGGAAGCCTTAGATTTATCAAAATCAGAGCTACCAATAACTTCCTTTCTAACCGACCATTTGTAATATTCTCTCTGGAAACCTGCAAATTCCGAAAGTGTCTTTGCTATAAATCCATAAGCCTTAGAGCATTTATCAACACTGTCGTTTATCATACTCAAGGTCATATTCGGAGCGTTTGTTTTTACCCGCTGAATTGCAGTTGCAAGTCCCTGCGTATTAGGATTTCCATTAGCCGTTGTAAGATTATCCCACTGGAAGCATTTGTTCAAATCTACAAGGAGCTTAACTTTTGTTACCGGAAGACTGTCTACATTAAAACGATAATAGTTGCAGACAAAATCAATCATTGTCTCATAAGAAGAAAGTCGTTCGCCAAGAACCTGAGAAAAATCCTGATCGGTAAAAGCATCTGCCGGAGGAACTACAACCTCAGAAATACGTTTATCCCATTTATATGGATCAGGTGTAATTATTGAGCGTTTTACAAGATTTTCATTGACTGTTTTTACACAAACGAGCATAAGCCTGTACTGCTCAAGAGCCGCCGGCAGCTGAACTGAGTCAAACCATTCTTTTTTCTTTAAAATTGCGGATTCCAGTCTTTCTATAAAATTTTGGGTTTCTTCCATATCTTATTTATCGACCAGATAGTTGAAATTCTTGAATTGCTACAATACTTCTGTATTCGCAAAATGATTAAAAAAATGTATACTGTAGGCATGAATTACATTAGTGACAACGAAATTAATAAAAATAAATTATTGGAACGCTTTGTGCGGTATGTGAAGATTTGGACAGAGAGTGATGAAGAATCAGCAGAAATGGGAGTTTTTCCTTCTACGGCGAGGCAGTTTGATCTGGCTAAAGTACTGGAAAGTGAACTGAAAGAACTCGGGCTGCAGGATGTTCAGGTTACAAAGAACTGTTATGTTTACGGATTTTTGCCGGGAAATGGTGATAATGAAAAGGCTGACCCGATTCTTTTGCTTGCACATATGGATACAACGCAGGAAGTTTCTGGGAAAGATGTAAAACCGCAGATAAAAAAGATGGATACTGAAAAGGAAGCTGACATCATCATCACTTCGGACGGAACTACTCTTTTGGGGGGCGACGACAAAGCCGGAGTTGCGGCGATTATGAGTACAGCGGCATTTTTTGTGGAGAACCCGCAGATTAAGCACCGGCCGCTCGAAATTATATTTTCGCCTGATGAAGAAACGGGGCACGGAATGGATAAAGTTCCGCTTGAGCTTATAAAATCAAAATGTGCGTATACGGTGGACGGCGGTTCAATCGGCGAAATGGAAACTGAATGCTTTAATGCCTGGGGTGCCAATATCACTTTTACAGGAAAAGCAACTCATACCGGCTACGCAAAACAAGGAGGAATGATAAATGCAACTGTAATGGCTTCGGCTTTTGTTGCAGCCCTTCCCCGCCACAAGGCCCCGGAAACTACAGAAAAATACGAGGGCTTTATAGCTCCAATGCAGATTAGCGGAACAATTGAAAGCGCAGAGGTTTCTTTGCTGCTCCGTTCTTTTTATGCAGACGAAATTGAAGAAGAAAAGCAGATTATTCAGAATATTACCCAAGCAGTAGAAAGCAGCTTTGGCGGCAAGGTTGAAGTAAACTTTAAGCAGCAATATCTGAATATGCACGATAAAATGGAACAAAATCCACAGGTTGTACAGCAGCTTGAAAAGGCTTACGAAGCCGCTGGTGTCAACATCATCAGAAACCCGATACGCGGCGGAACAGACGGTTCTCGGCTTACGGAAATGGGCATTCCTACTCCAAATATTTTTACAGGCGCCCACGAGATTCATTCAAGAAACGAATGGGTTTCCCTAAACCAAATGTCAAAAGCTGCCGATGTACTCATTAATCTACTGTCTCAAATTTAACAAAACTGAAGTTTGAACAGAATAAATTATTATCTCAAGGCGCAAATATGCATGAATACCTTATTGAAGGCGGTTATCCTATTCAGGGAACCGTAAAAGCCAGCGGAAACAAAAATGCGGCATTTCCATGTCTGGCAGCAACATTATTAACCAGCGAACCTGTAATTCTTCATAACATTCCTGAAATCCAGGATACAAAGGTTATGATTGAGATTCTTAAGGCTCTTGGAGCAAAGGTTAAAAACCTTGGAAAAAACAGCTGGCAAATCCAGTGCGAGGAAGTTAAAACCTCGGAGCTTCCTTCTGAGCTGAACAAAAAGATTCGCGGCTCAATTGTTTTTGCAGGTCCACTTTTAGCACGTACAGGCAAATGTAAAATGACTCCTCCAGGTGGAGATGTAATTGGTCGCCGCCGCGTAGACACTCATTTTCTTGCGTTACAGGCACTCGGCGTAAACATTCATGTAAACGGCTGCTTTGACTTCACCGCAACTAAGCTTGTAGGAGCAGACATCTTCCTTGACGAAGCCTCTGTTACCGCTACAGAAAACGCTGTTATGGCGGCGGCTCTTTCCGAAGGTACAACAATCCTTCAGAACTGTGCAAGCGAACCACACGTTCAGGATATCTGTAAAATGCTCAACCTTATGGGCGCAAAGATTTCCGGCATTGGCAGCAATATTCTCCGAATTGAAGGTGTAAAAAAGCTTCACGGCTGCGAGTTTGAAATTGGACCGGATTATATTGAAATCGGCTCGTATATTGGAATGGCAGCGGCTACAAAAGGCCGGATTACAATCAAAGGTATTCGCCCTGAAGAAATGCGCCCGCTTAAATACAGCTTTGCAAAGCTTGGAATTACCTGGCGAATTGACGGTGATGAGCTTACAGTTCCAAATATTCAGGAGCTTAAGGTTAATGATGATTTAGGAAACGCTATTCCAAAGATTGATGATATGCCTTGGCCTGGATTCCCGGCAGATTTAACTTCAATTATGACTGTTGTTGCGACCCAAGTGGACGGTACTGTTCTGATTTTTGAAAAGATGTTCGAAAGCCGAATGTTCTTTGTAGATAAATTGATTAGTATGGGTGCCAAAATTACGCTGTGTGACCCTCATCGGGCTGTAGTGTGCGGTCCAAGCATCCTGCACGGAGACCATCTTGTTTCGCCTGACATTCGAGCCGGAATGGCAATGGTTATTGCAGCGATGTGTGCGCACGGCGAGAGTCGAATAAGTAACGTTTATCAGATTGAGCGCGGCTACGAGGATTTAGTTGGCCAGCTTCAAAAATTGGGAGCACATATTAAGGTTGTAGAAAGCTAGCTTATAAAAATACAATACCTGCATTATGAAGCCTTTGCAGTGCATTCTGCAGAGGCTTTGTTTTTTTTATGGCAGCAAGTGCCTGTTCGCGTTCTTCTGATGGTGATTCCGGCCGCAGATTATGCAAAAGCTGAATAAAAGAATCCGTAGAAACATCATCATCCTTTTTGAACAATTCTTTCACGCTAACACAGTGCTCTTCCTGAAGATAATACCAGTGAAGCTCGCCTGTAAAATTGGAAGCATTTCTGCTACCAGCTATAACCGGTTCACTTCCAAGCCAATAGACACCTTCCAAAAGACGTGAAGAATCAAAATCACCAGAACCCTTCCTTGCAAAGCCTTCACTTCGTTCCGTGTACCGTTCAATCGCTTTTTCAACAAAATCTCTTTGAATTGTAGGTGCTGGAACCGGAAAATCAAACCATTTCTGTACCTTTTGTTCTATTTTAATGCCATGCATCCACGAATCTAGCGCCGCTTCCAGTGGTCGGCCATATTTTTTAAACTCTGTACCACCCTTCCAGGAGTTTTTCAGCTGGTCGTATAACTCAGAGTTTTTAGTAAGTGTAAACTTGTGCCAGAATGCAGAATCAAGAAGACCTGCCGCAAAAAACTGGCGTAAGGTTTCCATAGAATCAATGATTGTCTGAGGAGTATCATACCAGAAACCGTAAATCATATAGGCGTGGACAAGAATACCCGCTTCCTTAAAGGCGGCACACGCAGAAACAATTGAATCAATATCCGTACCTTTGTTGATATTTTTAAGCCCAGTTCCCGTTGCGACCTCTATTCCCGCACTAACCGCACCAAAGCCGCAGTAACTCAAAAATGCCGCCAGATCCTTTGTAAAAACCTTTTCAAAACGAACATTTCCCCAGAAATAAAGCTCATTTCCATTCCGGGCATTCAGCAGCGCAAACTTTTTAAGGCAGGCAGCGGGAAGAGCTTCATCTACAAAATGAATGCCGTAAACACCCTTCTCTACCGCCGTTTTTTTCAGTCCGGCAAAAAGCTTTTCTACATTTACAGGCTTGTAACCGCAAACATAATCAAGCTTTGTATCGCAGAACGCACATTTATGCCAGTAACAGCCGTGCGCAAGGTAAGCCTTTATCCAAGTTCCGTCCGTCCAGAGCCTGTGCATAGGATTTTTTTCATCGCAAACACGGGGATAACGCGTAAAATCAATATCAGAATAATCCGGAACAATTGCGGCTGTAACTTCATCCTCTTCTTTTTCAAGCGCCTCATCGTGCCAGAGAACTTTTGTTGGTTTTGATGATGATGAATTGCGCCCTGTATTATTTGCAAAAAGCCTCAGCTTGTATAATTCAGCATTATTAATAGAAGAAAGTGGTGATGATGACAAAGCCCTGAACAAAGCGATATAACTGCCATACCCACGGTCAAAGCTGAGCATATCGGCATAAGCAGAAAAACGAGGTTCTTCAAAATCACGGAGCTCTGTATTCACATAACCGCCGCCAAAGCTGATAATTGCGGACGTACCAAGTTTTTTCTTTATAAATCGCGCAGTATAAAGGGCCGGCACAAAGGTTCCTGCAAACGGAACAGAAATACAGAACAACGTCGGGGAAGAAGCTTTATCATCATCACAAACAAAACCAGCGTCTACAACCTTGCAAAAAGCTTTTTCGAGCACAGGTTCGTAAAAATGCTTCAAAACAGGCGAATCAATATGCTTTTCAATTTCAGCAAACGAAGGATTTACACCCTCCGACCCGATAACTCCAGCGCCGGCAACAACCTCTTCGGCATACCGGATCAGCGAAAAATCCTTATCAAAAACAAAGGTGATGTAATCAGCTAAATCTGCAAGCGCATAAGAGCACAAAAATCGGACATCATCAACAGTCGGCTCACGCTCCAGACCAGCAAGAAAGCCTTCCATACGGTTTCCACGCGGAACAAAAGGCGAAAACAAAAACTGATGTGCCTTTTCCCTGCCGCTCACCGCCTTTGAACCGTCACAAAGTATTGCAGTAATAAAATCAATCCATTCAATCCAGGCTCCCTTAGAGCTGATGTAACGCCTTAAATTAAATGCTGCCGCAGAATCACCTCGCTTTTCAGCCTTTTCCGCCAGCTCCAGCGCCTTTTCCTGCGAAAGTTCAAACAGTTTTGTAAGTCCAGCCCTGCTGAAAATTGAATAAAACAGCTCAATACTTAAATCAAGCCATTTTGCCCTGCAGTTTTCATAGCTCTTAAAGAAATCCACCAGATATGCCCCCGACGGATACGGACAATTAAGCTGCACCAAGGGCGGAGTTATGATTATTACATTCATTCTTACATTATATCATAAAGTAATATTTTCTATAACTTCCTTGTCGTTTACATCGCGGATACAGCAGTTATTTCTGTCGTAGAAACTGTTGTCGTTGTGGGTATCCCAAATAACAGGCACAAAACCATGCTCTATAAGTTTATTCAACACGTACTCAAGGCATTCATGAGATTTTTTATATAAGCTTCCTGTAATGCGTTCTGCAGGATATCCGGCCGTTGTTTCTCCTAAAAAAACAGGAATACCTTTTGAGGTAAAGGCTTTATCAAGAAGTACACACTGACTATCTATATAATTAACCCAGTTTTGTCCACCAATCTGATTTGACCAGTACATTGCATTGTCAACATAGTGAACAGAAACCATCAGTTTGTTTTCTGCAATATCTTCAGGAACAATAAATTTGCTTGATGTTGTTCTATCAATATTCGTCCAATATCCACTTATTATTAAAACACGTTCGCTGTTGTTACCTCCGGTAGAACGTACTGCATCTACAAAGGCTTTATTCATGGCATTCGTTAATTTATAAGCATCATCGATTCTTAAATCTCTTAAATATCCGTTAGAATCAAACTGTTTTCCACCCAGATATTCGTTAAAGCCTTCAAATACCAGTTTCTCTGAATAATTCTGAAAGTATGAAGCTATCTGAGTCCATAAATTAGTAAAAATCGTACGGCAATCTTCAAGATTGTAGCGGCGGATAATAAACTCATCGAAATGATGGATATTAACAACTGCATATAAATCATTTTTCATACAGTAATCCACAATTTCGCGGACTCGGTTTATATAATCAGGATTTATTGTCCAGGTTCCATCATTTTTCATCATATTTCCCCAGAAAACAGGAATACGGACTGTATTAAATCCAGCGGCTTTAATTCCATCAACCATTTCCTGAGTAATCACAGGAGAACCCCAGCAGGTTTCGTAATTAGAAGGAGTATTACTTCCTATAACAGGAATCCAGGTATAAGTGATTTTTTCACAATTACCTGCGGCGTAGGCTTCCATTGTGTTGCCAAGGTTCAGACCAAGCTTCATATCTTTTGCAATAAAACCTGCCTCGTGAAAGGTTCCGTCTCCCGTAAATTCTGTCTGATAAGGATCAAGCATAAGCGGCTCCGGAATATTTAATACTACAAAATCTTTCTTTTCTTCTTTTTGATTATCATTTTCCTTATCCACATTGTCAGGCAGGGATTTACAAGCCAAATTAAAAAAAACAACAAAACAAACCAAAATAATAATTTTTAATTTAACAAATATCTTCATGGTTTTAGTATAAACATCATATATTAAATATACAACATAAGAACTTAGAGTATTTTTATTCAATTTTTTCATAATCGTGTAAAAAATATGTAATAATAAGTTTGACATCGCATTATTCTTGCGGTAAAATTATCAGTGAACTATTCTAATTTTTTAAACTAGGAGTGAACTATATGCCACAATGGATCTGGTACATAATTCTCCCTGTTGTTGGAATTGTTCTTGGATGGATTATTCGCTGGCTTTATGCCAGATTTCAATTATCTGCTTCAGAGCAGAAAGCAGAACGTGTAAAACAGGATGCAATACGTGAAGCTGAAGCACAGAAAAAAGAAATTTTGTTAAATGCAAAAGATGAGCTCATTCGGGAAAGAAATCAGCAGGAACGGGAGAATCGAGAGCGTCGCGCTGAAGTACAGCGTTATGAAGCACGTATAAGCAAAAAAGAAGAATTGCTTGATCAGCGTGCAGCCGAGTATGAAAAAAACGAGAAAGAGTTTGCCGAAAAGCAGACTGTAATGGCAAAAAGAGAAGAAGCACTTTCGAAAAAGGAAGAATTGTACAGACAGGAACTGGAAAGAATCTCTGGTTTGTCTGCACAGGAAGCTAAAGATCTTATCATTAAGAATCTTGAGAACGAAGCTCGCCATGATGCGCAGGGTTTGATTAACAAAATCGAACAGGAAGCGCAGCTTACAGCAGAAAAGAAAGCAAAAGACATTCTCATTACAACAATTCAGAGAATCGCACCGGAAACAACAAGTGATATTACTGTTACTACTGTTTCCCTTCCTAGCGATGAAATGAAAGGCCGCATTATCGGTCGTGAAGGTCGAAACATCAGAACTTTGGAAACTCTTACTGGCGTAGACATCATCATTGATGATACACCGGAAGCAGTTGTAATTTCTTGTTTTGACCCTGTTCGCAAGGAAATTGCAAAGGAATCTCTTGAACGCCTTATTTCTGACGGACGTATTCATCCAGCCAGAATCGAAGAAATTGTTCAGAAGGTAACTCACGAGGTTCAGAACAAGATTTACGAAGAAGGTGAAAAGGCTCTGTTTGATCTGGGCATTCACAATATGAGCACTGATGGAATCCGTGCGCTTGGTCGTCTGTATTTCAGAACAAGCTATGGACAGAATGTACTTACCCACTCCAAAGAGGTTGCAATGGCAGCAAGCATGCTCGCTGCAGAAATTGGTGCCGACAGGGAGCTGGCTAAACGTGCAGCTATTTTGCATGATATTGGTAAGGGTGCCGAAAGCGATAGTGACCAGAACCACGCAGAGGTTGGTGCGGAGATGGCGAGAAAAATGGGCGAGGATGCAAAGGTTATCAACGCCATCGGAGCTCACCATAATGATATTGAAGCTACCAGCATAGAAGCTGTTATTGTACAGATTGCAGATGCAATTTCTGCAGCACGTCCTGGTGCAAGACGCGAAACAATTGACAATTATGTTAAACGTCTTGAAAATCTTGAGGCGATTGCAGAAAGCTTTAACGGTGTTGAAAAAGCATACGCTATTCAGGCTGGACGAGAGCTTCGTATTCTTGTAAACAACGAAAAGATTCCGGACAACGACGTAAAGGATCTTGCAAGAAACATTGCTAAGCAGATTGAAACTGACCTGCGCTATCCAGGAAGAATCCGACTTACAATGATTCGTGAAACCAGAATTGTTGAGTACGCAAGATAACCTTTAGCGGTTGTTTTGAGACTTTACATAAATTAGGAGGGAAGCACTTCATCACACGATGGAGTGCTTTTTTTTGTGTCTAAGGATTTTGTGAGCTTAATTTGTGAGCTTAAATCTAAAAAAATTAAGCTTCTTCCATTGTGGCTTTTAATGCGGCAAAAAAGTCCGGATAAGTTTTTTCTATAAATACAGGCTTGCCGTTTAAATCCAAAAAGCAATGTGTACTTGATGCAGTGCAAACAACATCATCACCAAGACGGAAAGTATATGAAATAACCATTTTCAAACCGGCAAGCTTTTCAATCTTTACTTCGATTTTTACAATATCAGCAAACTTTGTAGATTTTTTATAATTACATTCGATTGCTAAAACCGGAGAAACAATTCCCTGCTCTTCCAGCTTGTCAAAGCTCCAGCCAATTTTATCTAGAAAATCGACTCTGGCTTCTTCCATAAAACGCACATAGTTAGAATGATGCGTAATTCCCATCTTGTCTGTTTCGTAGTAGTTAATTTTGTGTTCGTATGGCAGCATAATGCTATTTTTCCCGCTGTGCCTTCATTTCCTTTTTGTGCGCATACATATTTTTGTCAGCACGACAGAAGACATCATCTATGCTTGTATCAGTTTCATCATCATAAAGCGCATAGCCTATTGCAGCAGTTATCCGTTCCCAAGGTTCAAGAGAACCATTAGTTTCGGTAATGGCAATCTGTGAATTGAATGTATCTACAAGCAGTTGCACGTCATTATAATCATTTCGTTCAAGAATAACAACAAACTCATCTCCGCCAATTCTGAAAACAGGAGAATGTGCGAACACATGGCAAACAATGTAACAAAGCTTCTTGATTGCCGCATTACCATGCTCGTGTCCGTAAGTATCGTTTATCTTTTTAAGATAATTCAAATCAATCATTACGATACCAAACTTTTTATATCCCTGTCTAAACTGCAGTTCAAGGCGCTTTATTTCATTATCATACGCAGTTTTATTTCTTATTCCGGTAAGCGAATCTTTATTTGCAAGCAGGTTCATTTCGTCAGCACGCTGCCTTGTATCCTGAAGCTCCTTCGTAGTTACCGTAAGGCTGTTCATATGCTCTTCCATTTCAAGAATAAGGTTTGCAAACTGGTACGCGAGTGAAGAAATCTCGTTCTTTCCCTTTACATTGCTCAAAATGTGATTAACAATATCACCCTTTTTATGCTCTTCATATTCCCGAATATCGGCTTCAAGGCTTCTAATCTGCTCTACATAGCGGTCATTTACAAACAACAAAAGAAGAATGATACAGATAATCATAATTACAGAAATCTCACCGGAGATTCTGAAGGCAGCACTGAGAATTGAATTATTTACATCAGCAATTTCAATTTCTGTTCCAATGAGTCCGAGCTTCTGACCATTTATAATAAGCGGTGTGTAATAACCGTAGGTGTGCCCCCATTCGTTTTTCCACACCTGAAAACCATCCTGTTTTTCACCGGTGAACCAGGTATCCCACTGAACGCGAGTTTTTTCATACGGATCATGATACTCAAAGCCTAGATAAAGAAACTCACCTTCATCTGCCTCTTTTCCATCAGGTCCTTTATGAAGCCGCTCACCGTCTATCATATAAACCATATTAAAGATTTCTTCTTTTGGAACTAAATAATAGGTGTAAGGAAGATTAAAGGCTTTTCTTGCCTGTTCAAAAAGCAAAACCCAGTATTCATGCATATAAATAAAATAAGCCATCTTTGCTTCGTCTGAATAGGAATTAAAGCCATTGCCTCTGTAGCCTGGAGGTGTAGTTGTTGAGAGCAAAGAAATATAATTTTGTCTTGCCGTATTACACTCATCAAAATCATATGGAATATCTGCTTCGGCAAAATGCTCCATATAAAATTCCTGATATCTTATAAAATCCTCTCCAGAAGCCTGAATAATCTGCTCCAGATAATCGCCGATACTGCTGATTTTTTCAACACACTGATCTTTATAAGACTTCATCTGAGAAGTGTACGTTGTAATTCCGCTTATAAGCAAGGTGACAATAGTAAATGCACCAAAAAGTAACGCAAATTTTAAAAGGAGACTGTCGGTAGGTCCTAAATCAAGTTTTTTCTTTTCCATTAAATAAGATTATAACATGACTAACAAGGAATGTAAAAGGGAAGTAATTTTTTTGGACATCTCCTTTTTTTTACGCTATCATTACAGTATGAGCACAGATATCACATGGAACAAAACGTTTATGAATATTGCGCAGGAGTTTGCACAGCACAGTACCTGCAAAAAACTACAGGTTGGTTCAATTCTTGTAAAGGACAAACGGGTAATAAGCACAGGGTATAACGGAGTTCCATCAGGAATGGAGCACTGTAAGGATAAGTTTAAGGATATCGACATCACTACTCCAGAAGGGCGCCAGCTTCATCATGAGTTTTGTGTACAAAATGAGCTTCACGCAGAACAGAATTGCATTGCATATGCTGCGCGCTCAGGTGCAAAGATTGATGATGACTGCATTCTTTATGTAACTCACGCCTGCTGCTGCGATTGTGCAAAGCTTGTTGTTGCGGCTGGAATCAAGCACGTTGTTTACAAAGAAGGTTATAAAACACTTGACGGCATTGAGTTCCTGAAAAAAGCCGGCGTGCTTGTTGAAAAAGTCGATTAGAAAACTCTATTTTTTTACAACAAACGCTCATATTCATACAAGTAAATCCACACGGGTACTGTAAGATTATCATAACTACACATAATCTTACAGGAGAACAATATGAACGAAACATTAAAGGTATTGGAAACACGCCGCAGCTGCAGAAACTTTAAGCCGGATATGATAAAGGACGAAGAGCTTAAAGCAATAATTAAGGCAGGAACTTATGCCGCAACTGGTATGGGAAAACAGAGCCCAATAATCATCGCTGTTACAGATAAAAAGCTTCGCGATGAAATTGTTGAAGAAAACAGAAAAATCGGCGGTTGGGGAGAAGGCTTTGATCCATTTTATGGTGCTCCTGTAATCTTAATTGTTCTTGCAAAAAAAGAAGTTTCAACTCACGTATACGACGGCTCTCTTGTTCTTGGTAACCTTATGAATGCCGCAGAAAGCCTTGGCGTTGCAAGCATCTGGATTCACCGCGCAAAAGAAGAGTTTGAATCAGATTTTGGAAAAGCACTTCTTAAAAAGCTTGGAATAACTGACGAAGTTGTTGGAATTGGACACTGTGCCCTTGGTTACGCTGCTGAACCTCCAAAGGCTCCTGCTCCACGAAAAGAAAACTACGTTTACTACATCTAAGTTTACCACACTTAATTAACATCCAACCGGAGGAAACAATGGAAAAGAAGCTTAAGGTTCTCATGCTAAACGGAAGCCCAAGAAAAAACGGAAACATTGCGCTCGCTTTTGAAGAAATGGAAAAAATCTTTGCACAGAATGATGTTGAATACGAAAATATCCTGCTTGGACGACTGGACATACGTGGCTGCATTGCGTGCGAAACATGTCGGAAAAATCACAAATGTGCTTTTGATGATATTGTAAATGAGCTGGCGGTAAAGTTTGAGGCAGCAGACGGTCTTGTAATCGGTTCGCCGGTTTATTACGGTTCTGCAAATGGAACTCTTATGTCTGCACTCCAGAGACTGTTTTACAGCACCTCCTTTGACAAAAGTCTTAAAGTTGGTACAAGTGTTGTAAGTGCAAGACGATCCGGCTGTACGGCAACCTTTGATGAACTGAATAAGTTTTTTACCCTTTCAAATATGCCGGTTGCAACAAGTCAGTACTGGAACAATATTTACGGCTGGACTCCAGGTGAAGCACAGGTTGATGATGAAGGTCGTCAGATAATGCGCGTGCTTGCAAGAAATATGGTCTTTATGATGAAGAGTATTTCGCTTGGTAAAGAAAAGCTTGGTCTTCCAGAAACAGAAGAACACGTCTGGACAAACTTTACGCGATAAAACCGAATCTTACAGGAGTAAACAATGAGGCTTGGAACATCATCCCCACTTAAACATAATTCACCGGAGGAATGGGCTCAAAATCAGGTAAAGCTTGGCTGCAGTACAGTTGTTTTTCCACTCAGCTGCAACGATGACGAAAAGAAAATAATTGCCTACAAGGATGCCGCAGATAAAGCAGGAATTACAATTGCAGAGGTTGGAATCTGGAGAAACGCACTTGCCGCAGATCCTGACGAACGAAAGGCAAATATGGATTATTGCGTAAATCAATTGAAGCTGGCAGATTTTTTGAATGCGCGCTGTGCCGTAAATGTTGCAGGTTCCTTTGGTCCGCGCTGGGATGGTGGTTATAAGGCAAACTTTACTGATGAGGCATGGAAAAAAACAGTTGCAATGGTACAGGAAATCATAGACCGTGCAAATGTAAAAAACACGTACTTTACGCTAGAACCAATGCCGTGGATGGTTCCAACCGGTCCCCGCGAATATCTCCGCCTTATAGAAGCAGTTGACCGAGACCGCTTTGCCATTCATATGGACATCATCAATATGATTAGTTCGGCAGAACGCTATTTCCACGCAGAAGAGTTTATTGATGAATGTGCACTTCTCCTTGGCAAACGAATCAGAAGCTGCCATATAAAAGACGTTCATATGGATGAGCGCTACACAATCAGACTTAAAGAATGTGGTCCTGGCGATGGTGAGTTCCCGCTCAGATACTATGTAGAAAAAATGAACGAGCTTGACCCGGACATGCCTGTAATTCTTGAACACTTGAACACAGACGAACAATATATTAAATACATGAATTATTTAAAGGAGCAGCTTAATGGCTTATACAAGACTCTCTGATGCAAATGAAATTACCGCACGCTATATGGACTCAATCCTTATACAGGAACGGCTTATTGATTCTGTTGTTGCAGAAACCTCCACTACCCTTCTCGGCGAAAAGTTTTCAAGCCCCGTACTCACACCGGCGTTTTCGCATTTGAGCAATTATAACGGCAGGATGCACACCGGTCTGGAAGAGTATTCGCTCGCGGCAAAGGAATGCAATATCCTTAATTTTGTAGGGATGATGGAGAACGACCAGTTCAAGAAAATAGTCGATACAGGTGCAAAAACTGTCAGAATTGTAAAACCGTACGCAGACAATGCAAAGGTACGCGACCAGTTTAAGTTTGCAGAAGATAACGGTGCTTTTGGAATTGGAATGGACATAGACCATATTTTCGGCACAACAGGTTATGATATTGTTGTCGGTGAAGAAATGGCTGCCCAGACTGCCGATATGCTTCATTCATATATTGCCGATTCAAAGCTGCCGTTTGTTGTAAAGGGCGTTTTGAGTGTTTCAGATGCTATAAAATGTGCAGAGGTTGGAGCTAAGGCAATTATTGTTAGTCATCATCACGGTCGTTTGCCCTATGCTGTTCCTCCAATGATGATTCTTCCTGAAATTAAAAAGGCATTGGCTAAGCACCCGGCTGGTAAAAACGTTCAGATTTTTGTAGACTGCGGAATTGCAACAGGTGCAGATGTTTACAAGGCGCTGGCACTCGGAGCAGATGGTGCAGCGGTTGGACGTTCAATGCTTCCTTCTCTGGAAAAGGATGGCGTACCAGGTGTTACAAAGTTTTTACAGGGTATAACTGCTGAACTGCGCTTTATTATGAGTTCTACAGGTTTTAAAAAGGTAAATGATATTGACGCTTCGGCACTGCAAATTATAAGATAATTGCATGAACGAAGTTTATATGCACGGACAGGTTTTAGGAACCCACTCCTTTTTGCTTAAGGGAGACTTCTTAAAGCCGGATGAATACTCAGAAATTAAGGCAAAATATTTCCTGCCTGGTGGAGAAACTGGAACTGCAGCAACTGTTCTTGCTTCTCTTGGTGTAAGCGTAAAAATTGATGGTACTCACATTGGAACTGAGGTTGCACCTCTTCTAAAGGATTTTTACAAAAACAAATCTGTAGATTTATCTTCTCTTTATTTTGACCCGGATTATCAGGGGCTTATGGATTACGTTGTAATTTCAGGACTTGTCCGTTCTCCAATGGGAATGTTTCAGGCGCTGTACGAGCCAGGTGCTAAAAGGCGCTGGAGTATGCCTAAAGAAAAGGATATTGAAGAATGCAAAATTGCCGCAATAGATCCATTTTTTCTGGAAGCAACTGTTGCCGCAATGGAGTTGTGCGTAAAGCATAAAAAGCCCTATGTTACAATCGACTGTCGCCACGATTCCGACCTGCATAAAAACTGCGCTATCAATGTTGTTTCCAAGGAATGTACAAGCCGCTATTTTTCGGACGGGTACTCTATGGAACAAATCTACGAGTTGATGACTGAAAGTACAAGTGGCTTAGTCATCATCACCTCGGGCGAAAAAGATATGGTTTATGGACGAAAGGGACAGCCTATGAAGAAAATGGCACCGTTTAAGGTTGAAGTAAAGAGCACCCTCGGCGCCGGAGACACCTTTAAGGCTGGTTGTATTTACGGACTTTTGAACAATATGAGTGATGATGAGCTTGTTCGCTTTGCAAGTGCCTGTTCTGCAATTGCAATTTCACGTTTTCCGCTTCCGCTGAATCCTCCAACCTTAGCCGAAGTAAAAACCTTGCTGGGAGAAAAATAAATTATGATAAAAACGTCTCAATCCCCTGACTACAACAACTGTCTTGTAAATCTTGCAAACTCTGTATTGAAAAAGTTCGGTGCAAAAACAAATGCAAACACTCTTCCGCTCGCAGATAAATATCTTGCCGGAGAATATAAAAATGTAGTTATACTTCTGCTCGATGCGTTTGGAACATCCATTATAGAAAAGCATCTTGAGCCGAATGGCTTTTTCCGCTCTCATTTTGCGGGTTCGTTTAATTCGGTTTATCCGCCAACAACAGTTGCGGCAACAACTTCCATAATGTCCGGACTTTACCCGAATGAACACGGCTGGCTTGGGTGGGATATTTATTATCCGCAGTTAGACAAAAACATTACGGTTTTCAGAAACATAGAGCAGCTTACAGAAAAACCTGGTGCAAAACCAGAAGCTGTAGATGGGAGAAAGGCTGTCTGGACCAGAGACTCGCTTAACCCTCCTGTAACTGCAGCAGATTTTCATGTTGGGTATACCTATAACCCATATAAATCCATAATCGACAGAATAAACGAAGCCGGCGGTAAAGCTTATTTTTCCATGCCGTTTCTTCCTCCATTTCCAAAAGATTTAGAAGCAATCTTGAGCCGCATAGAAAAACTCTGCAAAGAGCCGGACAAAAAGTTTATTTATGCTTACTGGGAAGAACCGGATTCAACAATGCACAGAACAGGCACAGTCAGCAAAGACACACACGAAATGGCAAGGGCACTCGAAAAACGAATTGAAAAGCTTGCAGCAAGTCTTTCAGACACCCTGCTTTTAATCACTGCCGACCACGGTCATGTAGACACCCACAATTACTGCATACTCGATTATCCGGAGATTATGAATTGTCTTGTCCGAATGCCTTCACTCGAACCACGCACCGTAAATCTTTTTGTAAAGGATGAATATAAGGAAAGCTTTCCGGCGCTATTTAAGAAAACCTTTGGCAACGACTTTCTGCTTTTAACCCGCGAAGAAGCTCTAAGCGAAAAGCTGTTTGGAATTGGTACCGACAATCCGAATCTGCCGCAAATGATTGGAGATTTTGTTGCCCTTGCAATCGCAGATAAATCAATCTATTTTACGCACTTTCAGGGCCAACAGATGCCGGGGAATCATGCAGGTCTTACACCGGAAGAATTCACAATCCCGCTGATTGTGATATAATACCTGAAATACTAAAGCAGAGGAAAAATAATGGAACGAAGAGAAAAGACTATCCTTACAAACTTATGCATGATTTATGACGGCACCAAAGTTCTTGTTGAAGAAAAGGTTGGTAAGGGGTTTAAGGGCATTATTTTTCCAGGCGGCCACATAGAAGAAGGTGAACCGATTGTAGATTCTGTAATCCGCGAAATGAAGGAAGAAACAGGTCTCACAATTACGCAGCCAAAGCTCTGCGGCATTAAAGACTGGTATGAAGAGGACGGTACCCGTTACATAGTTTTTATATTTAAAACAAATCATTTTTCCGGTACACTGCACTCTTCCGAAGAAGGCGAAGTTTTCTGGACAGAGCTTTCTGAAATCAAAAATCTTCCGACCATGTGGCACTTTGAAAAAATGATTGAGCTCATGAACTCTGACGATTTTTCTGAGCTTTTTCTTGAAAGCGACAACAACTGGAATCCCGTATTAAAATAGACAACTATTATGGAAACACAAATCATCAACTATCTTGCAGAAAAAGGACTCTGGGAAAGCTCTGTAAAATACGAACCGATTACACTCGGCGCCGGTGGTGCAAAAATCTTTCTGGTGCACGCTGCTGAATGTGGCGACGATTTTGTGATGAAGGTGGCAAACACAGAATGGGGCTGCGATCAGACTCATTTTGATTTGTGTAAGAAAGAATATGATTTTTATAAGCTGAATGAATCCTTAAAGCTGCCTTATGTTCCGGAAATTGTCTATTCAGAAAACCACAAGGATTTTGGCATTATCCTTGTTATGAAGCGATACACACCGATTGCTCACGAGCAGTGGAATATTGATTTACAAAAACAAGCAATTGATTTGTGTGCCCGCTTTAACAGCCTGCCGGTGGACGAGTTTGCAAAAGCTGGTATTGTATGGAAGCCTGCTGAGATTTCAAGCGAAACTGCAGAAGCTTCCTGTAAGCTCTGGTCCGAAGTTCTTTCTGAACACGAAGGAAGGTTTGACAAATCCTTGCTCGAAACAATTTCTAAGAAGCTTGATTCTGTCTGCGCTGTTCTGAACAGTGAACCTCATCATATCTGCCACGGTGACTTTCATCAGGAAAATCTACTTTTAGATGATACCGGCAAGCTTTATCTTTGCGACTATCAGGCTGTAACAATTGGAAAAGGTGTAAGCGACCTTGCCTTCTTTATAAGCCGCGGCTTAGGCTTTGGAATCCCGCTTGATGATGACCAGCTGCTTTCATATTACTGTGAGTGCCTTTCAAAATATTCAGGTACTGCAATCAAAATCACAACTCTTAAACAAGAGCGCGCTGCCTCTACCCTTTTGAACACTTTCCTGTTCTGGGCATATTTTCTAAAAGGTGCCTCCTACGAAAGCGTTGCCGTACATTATGACGAAATGAAGTCTGCACTGGAGCTGTTTTAAATCCTCTTTATGTCTACGACACGTAGGTTGTAACACTATCAGCTCGGTGGTAATCTTAGGCTGAACGACGCGTAGTTTACAAAAATGATTTACACAGGAGATAATTATGGACAATTATATTACTGGTGCAACAATCAAACGGTTGCGTGAAAATAAAGGGATGACGCAGGACGAGCTGGCTCAGAAGATTTTTGTGAGCAACAAGACTGTGAGTAAATGGGAAAACGGACATGGGTTACCGGATATTTCGCTTATGGAGCCGCTTGCAAAAGCACTGAACATTTCGGTGATTGAGCTTTTTTCGGGGAATGAGGTACGGAACAAAAACCGTGCTTTTAATATGAAAAAGGTGCAGTTTTACACTTGTCCTGTATGCGGCAATGTAATTCAGGCTACCGGTGAAGCAGTTATAAGCTGCTGTGGAATTACGCTGCCCCCGCTGGAGATTGAAGAAGCTGAATCAAATGCAAACGCTGCTCGTGAAACCGAGGTTACGATTCCCCATCAGCTTCACATTGAAACAGTTGAAGACGAATACTACGTCAGCACCAACCACCCTATGACAAAAGAGCATTACATTTCTTTTATTGCGGCAGTTTATGATAACGGCGTTGATTTTGTAAAGCTTTACCCAGAAGGTACAGCAGAAGCACGATTTAAGATTGCCCGCGCAAAGTTTTTGGTGATGTATTGCAATCACCACGGGTTGTTTAAGATTAGCATTTAATGTTTATGTATATGGAGGGGGCTGTATAAAAAAGATGAAGAGTAAAAAAAAAGCCGCCTAGTCTAGCACACTGAGGCGGCTTTCATCCACACTTGTCGGATGTTTTTCCTTTTCGTGGAGACGACCCAATATTATTGAGTGCGTTTCTATTTATAATAGAACTTGATTTATAAATACCGTCAAGATATTTATAAATGTTGTTTCTGGGTGTTACTGAGCGGAGCGAACAAGCCGGAAACCGAGGTTGTTGTAGCGGTTATACGGGTTGATGTAGTACCGGTAAGAAACATAACATTCATAGGCATAGTTCTTCCAGCTACCGCCGCGATAGATAGTAGAGGTCCCCGTTGCAGCGCCACAAGGGTCAATCACAGTCTCATTGTTTGATATATTACCAAATCTATCCCAGCACCATTCATTTATATTTCCACTCATGTCGTACAAACCAAGTGCATTAGGTAATTTTTGCTTTACCGCATGTGTACCATAACCTAATTCATCATAACTTGGAGTTTGTCCTGTAACACCGTTGTTACAAATATTATAATAATACCAACAAACACTATCCAATTTACTGTTACTTTTACCACTGTAATTTATTGTAGTTTCTCCAGCAAAATAGTATGCAAACTCATCAGTACCGTAAGTCTCTTGTCCTCCACGTGCTGCATACTCCCACTCTGCTTCCGTAGGCAATCTATAACCATTTGCAGTCATATCACAGTTGATTGAGTTCCATGTAGAATCTGAACTTGTGTAGCTACAGGAGTATTTCCCATTGATTTCCTTTATCCCTGTCCATTTTTTAGGATCTGTTTCTCCAGAAAGTGAATAGCAAGGAATTAAGCCTTCTGCCATACTCTTAAGGTTACAGTATACAATTGCATCATACCAGCTTATGTAATAAACTGGGTAATTTGTACCAACACCATATTTAGAGTCTGGTGAAGATGATGTATAACAACAGAATTGTTCATATTCACCTTGCGTAAGCTCATGATCACTCATATAGAAGTTGCTTAAGGTTACTGTTCTACCTTCTTTAAACACACCTGAACTACTACTATTATGTTCACTATTATCGTAATCATCACTTCCAACTACAGTTCCACCTTCTATAAACACAAAACCGTCATTTGAACTTGAACACTCCTTCCATTTTGCATAGAGTGTAAGGTTATTATCTACAAATTGTCCTATACTTGCTCTTTTGTTTATATCATAGCTATTATCGGTATACCAGCCGAGGAAAACCCATCCACTTTCTACAAGATATGGCAGATTTTTAGAAGTAAGAACATTTCGTACACTAGTTGAATCTGTTTGATTACCGTGTGTTGTAACATAATTTACATTATAATTTCCTGCTTCTGCTAAGCGAACAAGCCGGAAACCGTTGCTGTAGCCACGGAAGTATGGTTCGTTTTTGCCCCGATGAGAAACACAACAGTAGGTGGCATCAAAGTCCCAGCCACCACCGCGATTGAGGCGATAAGAGCTAGATGACGCACCACAAGGATTACACACGATTCCTGTACCAACAGAGTCACTATACAAATCCCAACACCATTCAAAAACATTTCCGCTCATATCGTACAAACCAAGTGCATTAGGCTCTTTACACCTTACGATGTTTGTTTTTTGGGATGAATTAGAGTTATACCAACCTACACTATCCAAATCACTGTTGTTTTGTGTAAAGTAATCAGTTGTTTCCGCACCTGCAAAATAATATGCAAATGCATCTGTTCCATATGTTTTCTGTCCACCGCGTGCGGCATACTCCCACTCAGCGTCAGTTGGTAGTCTGTAACCGTCAGCAGTCATATCACACTCTAAAGAATCCCAAATAGGATTTGAGCTTGTATAGCTACAGGAATATTTTCCATTGCTTTTCTTTATTCCAGTCCATTTTTTGGGGTCAGTTTCGTCAGATAATGAATAGCAAGGAATTAAGCCTTCTGCCATACTCTTAAGGTTACAGTAGACAATTGCATCATACCAACTTACATAATAGGCTGGGTAACTCTTACCTATTCCATATTCTGAGGTTGGTATAGAGGATGTATAACAGCAGTATTGTTCATATTCACCTTGTGTAAGCTCATGGTCACTTATATAGAAGCTATTCAAGGTTACTGTTCTTCCTGCAGGGAATGCACCTATAAATGAACCATTAGAATCAGTATTCTGATTATATATATTGCTTCCTTCTACAGTACCGCCTTCTACAAATACAAAGCCATCATCTAATTCCCACATTGCATATAGAGTTAGATTATCAGTAACTATTTGTCCAACATTTGCCTTTTTGTCGTTAGCATAGCTAGAATCAGTATACCATCCAAGGAAAATCCAAACATCATACGTAAGAGATTGTAGATGTTCAGAAGTAAGTGTTTCTCCTTCTCCTAAATATAAATTTGAAGGTTTCGTTCCATGTTCTGTTACAAAACTTACCGTACACTTCTTAAGCCACTTCGCATAAAGTATTTTTGGGTCATGTGATCCCTTAGAAATCGAAGTTTTCTTCGTTCCACTAAAATCTTCTTCTTCAAACCAGCCTCTGAATACATAATCACTTTTAGTTGGGGTTGGTAATGTAATTGTACTGCTTTCAATTGTGTAGGTTGCAATTGTATCAGCAGGGTTAGTGCCCCCATTCAAATTATAAGTTATAGAATATTCAATTGGAGTATATTTAGCATATACACTTATATTTTTTGTAATATTTGAAATTATTGAAATTTCATTGCCATTTGAACAATCTTTATCAGTATACCAACCAACGAATGTATAATATGATTTTTCAAGAGATGGTAAAACTACGTTTGTTTTTCTTGTAAAGGTTTCTTGCTGAATTGAACCAGCAGCTAGAGAACCTCCATTCAAATAATAAGTAATTGTATAAACATTCTCAAAGCTTTCTATTTGTCGAGTGGCTGATGATGTTAATCCATTAGAAATTTGGACGAGCTCACGGTAATTACCGATTTCGAAGCTAGCTCCGTTTTTTGTAGCGTAAAACTTTATGATTGCACGGTAAGTTCCAACTGAAATATTGCTGGATTCGAATGTTACTGTTTTTGATGATGAAGGTGTAAGTTGTTTCGATTCAACAATTGTTCCATCCATGTCTTCAAGTGAGGCATTAGCATAAGATACATTATTGGCATTATTTGCATTAGCATAATTAAGAGTGATATTGAAAGAACCAATGCTATTCTCATCACCCGCTCCATCATCACTAATTGAAAGGACAAAACTGAGTGTGTTTACTCCAAGTACAATCTGCTTTTCGATTGTTCCACTAAGCGTTGTTCCATCTGCCTCACCAGCTTTTGCGGTTAGAGTAAAAGTCCATTCTCCTGTGGATATAGGAATCATAGCTGATTGCATTTCGTCTATCGTATTCCAAGTTCCCAGCGTTTTTTCCGTACCTCCAAATTTTTTTCCTTTTAGCTCAAGATTAGTGAGCGACTCAACAACAGGAAAAACAGTACGTTCTGTTTCTTTCAATCTCAGCGTAATGTACGATTTTTCCGTGGCTTTATTTTTCATAAAGTTTGAACAGGATAATACAGAGATAAGAAGAATGCTAAATGTTATAAATTGAATGATTTTTGATATTGTTTTCATATAATACTTCCTTATGAGTTTTTATCTAAATAGGGCACTCTCCAAACTCGTGAGACATATTGTCCTGTTAATAATTGGGCAAAATTACCATCCATAACTTGTGCAAAAAATGGTGTACCAATAAAATTTATAGCGTCCATGGCTGTATTACCAGCTTTCCAATCACTACTATTTGAAAATAATGCTTCTTTAAGTGATGTACAATTTTTGAATGCATATCCTTCTATTCTTGCTAGGTTTTTTGGCATTTTTATATATGATAAACTTGTACAGCCACTAAAAGCATATTCTCCTATACGTTGCAAAGAATTAGGTAACGAAATATCAGTTAATTTTTTACAATTATAAAATGCATAGTTCCCTATACGACTTACTCCAGATGCTATTTTCACAGTAACAAGATTAGTACAATTTCTGAAAGCTCCCTCACCAATACTTTCGGTATAACTTGATATGTTAATGCTTGTTAGGTTTGTACAACCATTAAATGCATTATTACCTATAGTTCTTATTGAATTGTGTAATATTATCTCTTTGAGATTAGTACAATTATAAAATGCATGATTTGTATTTACTTCACTTGCATCTTCTAGCTTTGAGAATCCAGTTGCATTTGATAAATTAAGTGACACAAGGATATCTGGTTTTGAGGCTTGTAAATTTTTTAACGCCGTATTTATGCTTCTGATATCAGATATTGTAACTCTTCCTGTTACATAAACTGTACCACTTTCTGTCATAGCTTGTAAAACATCTTCTATTGTTGATGCAGTTGCTACTAAAGCTTTGTCAAATAAAACTTCTATTTGTGCAAAATAAGAATAATAATTATTACCTTTTTTTGCTTCAAGATATAACGTATAAATACCCTTGTAAAGTACTAAAGTATCAATTTCGCATGTTTGATCTCTTCCAAGCTCCGTATCTTCAAATGTCCAAATATACTCATCACATTCCTCAGCAGTAAATGTTATAATGTTATGATTTTCTGTTTTCGTAACCACAATATCACTTTCTGAAACCGTAACACTTATTCCTCCCGCAGCACTCCACTTAGCTGTATATGTGGTATTTGCAGTAAATATAGAAGCCATTGTTCCACCGACAGTATTCCAGCCTTCAAAGCTGTAGCCTGTTCTAGTTGGAGCACTTATGTTTACAGTCTGACCATACTTACCAGTACGGGTAATCGTTCCTGTTTGTTCACCAAGTTTTCCGCCATCAAGTACAAGCGTAAATGTTACAATTTCGCGAGTGTAATTTATACGTATAACCGTACTTCCATCTGCCGCAATTTCTGACTGGGTAATTGTATCTGCGGTAAAATGCTCATACGTTTTGGCAGTAGCGGTAGTTTGTGTTGCCGTTGTTCCTGTCAAATTATCTGTAGCAACAAGCGTATATTCATCATCATTAGCATTCTGCTGATAATGCTCTACCTTATACGCAGTATCTGTGTTAGCTGTATAACTTGCTGTGAACGTAAGATTTTCCGTACCAAAGGTTTCCGGTACAGAAACAGTTCCGCTCCATGTACTGAAGGTATAACCTGTCTTTGTAGGACTCGCCGGTGCTGTTACTGTTGCACCAAACTTTCCGCTTACGGTCTTATTTGCAGTGGTACCATTCCAATTTCCACCATCAGCCTTAAAAGTATAAGTAATAACATCACGATTGTATTCAATACGTACAACAGTGCTTCCATTCGCGTCAATTGTCGTCTGCTCAAATGATTTTGCTGTAAAACCAGTGTAGGATTTTGCAACGGCATTAGTTGTGGTTGCAGTCGTTCCCGTCAACTCATCTGTTTCTTTAAGCGTATATTCATCATCATTCGCATTCTGCTGACAGTGCTCTACCTTATACGCAGTATTTGTGTTTGCTGTATAACTTGCTGTAAACGTAAGATTTTCCGTACCAAAGGTTTCCGGTACAGAAGTAGTTCCACTCCATGCGCTAAAGGTGTAACCAGTCTTTGTAGGACTCGCCGGAGCAGCTACCGTTGCACCATACTTTCCGCTTACAGTTTTTGTCTCGGAATTATCATTCCATTTACCATCACTTTCATTTTCGCCGTTAGCGTTGAATGTATAAGTGGCGGTAGTTCTATCGTAGTAAATCTTTACGACTGTGTTGCCGTTTGCGGATATTGTTTCTTGAGAAAAAGTTTTTGCTCTAAAGCCATCGTAAGATTTTGCAACAGCATTTGTCTGTGAACCAGTTGTTCCAAACTTAGTTTCAGTTTCTGCCGAAAGCGGAGCGTAACCATCATCAACAATATTCTGCTGCCAGTGCTCTACCTTGTAAACGGTATTTGTATTTGCATTATAGGTTGCTGTAAAGATTAGAGGTGATACTCCAAAGGTTGCAGGCACTGTTGAAGACCACTCCTTAAAGGTGTAGCCCATTTTTGTTGGAGCGGCTGGAGCTGTTACTGTTGCACCGAACTTTCCGCTTACGGTCTGGTTTGCAGTTGAACCTGACCAGTTTCCGCCTTCTGCATCAAACGTATAAGTGATGGTGTTTCTGTCATAGTAAATCTTTACAACCGAAGTTCCGTCTGCGGCAATTGTCGTTTGACTAACTGAGTTTGCGGTAAAGCCTGTGTAGGTTTTTGCCGCTGCACTTGTTGTAGTTGCGGTTGTACCGGTTAAGTTGTCAGTTTCGGTGCAAGTATATTCATCATCATCAATATTCTGCTGATAATGTTCTACTGTATAAGCAGTATTTGTGTTTGCTGTGTAGATTGCGGTGTAAGTTCCATTTTCAAGCTTTGCAGGAAGCGTAGAGCTCCAGCTTGCAAAGGCGTAGCCTGTTTTTACAGGAGTTTCAATTGTGTAGCTTGAACCGTATTTACCGGTTATAGTTGCCGTACCTGTTTGTGTACCAAGCGAACCACCGTCAAGATTAAGCGTAAGCGTTACATTGTTGCGGGTATAGTAGATTTTTACGATTGTACTGCCGTCTGCGGCAATTGAGGCTTGAGTTACTGCACCGGCGGTAAAGTTGTCGTAAGTTTTTGCGGCTGCGGCTGTTTGTGCGGCGGTTGTTCCAACAAGATTTTCGGTATCTTTAAGTGTGTATTCATTATCATCTGCATTCTGCTGATAATGTTCTACTTTATATGCGGTACCTGTACCTTCTACCCACTGAGCGGTAAAGGTTACATTTGTCGATCCAAAGGTTTCCGGAACTGTTGCATTCCAGGAGCCGAAGGTGTAGCCTGTTTTAGCTGGAGCGGCCGGAGCTGTTACTGTTGCCCCGTACTTTCCGCTTACTGTTTTATTTGAAGTATCGCCAGACCAGTTTCCACCGTTTGCGTTGAAAGTATAAGTGATGAGGTTGCGGTCGTATTCAATGCGGACAACTGTACTTCCATTTGCAGCAATTGTAGTCTGCTCAAAAGATTTTGACGTAAAGCCTGTATAGGTTCTTGCTGCAGCAGCTGTTTGAGTGGCGGTTGTACCGGTTAGATTGTCGGTTGCAATACGGGTATAACCATCATCAGTAATATTCTGCTGCCAGTGCTCTACCTTATACGCGGTTGCATTACTTGCGGTATAACTAGCTGTAAAGGTAAGATTTTCTGTACCAAAGATTGCCGGGATTTCTGCACTCCATTCACTGAATGTATATCCTGTTAGCGCAGGATTTTCCGGAACTGTAACTGTGGCGCCATATTTTCCGCTTACAGTTTTATTTGAAGTGTCGCCCGACCAGTTTCCGCCGTTTGCGTTGAACGTATAAGTGATGAGGTTGCGGTCGTAATAGATTTTTACAACTGAGCTTCCGTTTGCGGCAATTGTTGTCTGCTCAAAGGATTTTGAATTAAAGCCCGTGTATGCTTTTGCTACGGCATTAGTTTGGGTTGTGGTTGTACCGGTTAAAGTGTCTGTTTCTGTAAGAGTATAACCATCATCAGCAATATTCTGCTGCCAGTGCTCTACCTTGTAAACTATATCTGTTCTAGGGCTCCACTTTGCATAAAGCGTAAGGTCGCCGGTCTTCTGATTTACACCCCAGCTTTCTACCTTATTACCGCTTCCGTTTCCATTTGAATCTGCAGAATCATACCAGCCTTCAAAAATATAGCCGATTGGCGGGGTAAGGTCTGTAAGTGCTGCACCTTCTGTTTTGCGGTAAGAAACTGGATTTGTGTTATCTACACCGTTTGTGTTTTCATATTTGATAATGTAACGATCAGATTCTGCCCATTGTGCGTAAAGCGTTATATTCTCTGTAATTGTAACGGCAAAATCTGAACCGTCGGAATAAGAAGCACCTTTTCCGTCTGCAGAAACATTCCAGCCGGCAAATCTGTAACCGTCGTAGGTAAAGGTACACTCTGCAAGTTTTACGGTTGTATCATAAGTTACCTTTTGAGTAGAGGTCTGTGCTGCGGTATTATTTGAATTAAAGGTGATTGTGTATTCGTTTGCTGTCCATTTTGGAATAAAAGTTATATCTTTTGTAATTATGTAGCCTGCGGTAAGCTGTATTTCTTCTGCAAACCAGCCGTTAAACGTGTAGCCGTTTTTTGAAAGCACAGGGATTTCGGACTCTTCTATTATTTCTCCAGTACACTTTATTATAGAAGAAACTGTTTCGGAATCTGTTTTGAGTGTTACCGTTGACATTGTATTCCAGTAAGCCTTGAGTGTTACGCTTTTTGTAACCTTGTACTCACCTGCAACGGCCAATGTTGTCCCATCATACCAGCCTTTAAAAACAACATCATCTGCTGTAAGAACTGGAAGCTGCTCGGTGGTAAGCACGGTGTTTTCTTTTACTTCAATTCCATCTTTTAAGGAATCTGGTATTTCACCATAATCTGTCTGATAACTTACCAATAAGATTTTTTCAATTGGCGGGTTTTCCTGATTGTCTCTTGAAGAATCAATTTCTACCTTACAAGCAGATAATAAAGTACATACGGCAAAAATGAACAGCAAATGTTTTTTCATAGTTACTTCCTTTTTTCAATTTGCATTTTTCAATTTTTTGCATTTTTGGATTTAATAGTTAATTATAACATACGATTTTTAAAGGCGTCAAATTATAATCTTGAACATATATAAATATTGAATTAAATTCTGATTAGAAGCAGTTTCACGGATAAAATTAACGGAGGTAAAGGAATGAGCAAAAATTATAGAAATGGATGTGTAAAGCTTGGTGATACAGAAATGTATTATGCGGCATTTGGTTCGGGAGAAAAAAAACTCATTGTTCTTCCAGGTTTATCAGACGGTCTTGCAACAGTAAAAGGAAAAGCATTTATACTTGCCGGCCCGTACAAAAAGTTTATGAAAAATTACACTGTGTATATGTTCAGCAGAAAAAATAAAATGCCTGAAAATTATACAATCCGTCAGATGGCGGAGGATCAGGTAAAAGCGATTAAAGCTCTCGGTATTGAAAAAACGTCCGTTCTTGGCGTTTCACAAGGCGGCATGATTTCGCAGTATATTGCAATTGATTATCCGGAGGTTGTGGAAAAGCTTATTCTTGGAGTTACAACCCCTTACGCCAATGAGGTTGTAAAAGCTGCTGTTGGAAGCTGGATAGAAATGGCAGAGAAAAAGGATCATGTTTCGTTGATGGTTGATACTGCAGAAAAAATGTACTCAAAAGCATATCTCGAAAAATACAGAAAGTTTTTTCCGCTTATGGCACTCTTTACAAAGCCAAAGGATTATGAACGCTTTTTGAGAAATGCAAATGCAATTATGAGCTTTGATGCCCGAGCAGAGTTAAACAAAATCACCTGCCCTACTCTTATTCTTTCGGGTGATGATGATAACACTGTAGGAAACGAAGCTCCGTACGAGCTGCAAAAGGGAATCACAAAAAGTGAATTATTCATTTATAAAGGACTTGGTCATTCAGCTTTTGAAGAGGGCAAAGATTTTTACGAGCGTGTATATAATTTTTGCGAGCGCGAATAATTGTGACTGAGGGAAAATAAATGACCACAATATCAAAAGAAACCGCAAGAAACTTTCTCGTAAATTATCAGAACCTTAATGGGAACGGAAAGCTTAACGGCCGTGATGGTGTTGTGGAATATATGCAGAAAGTTCGCTGTATTCAGTTTGATCCGTTGAACGTTGTTGGGAAAAATCCTGACCTTGTACTCCAGTCTCGCATAAAAAATTATAAGCCTGAGCTTTTGTTTGATTTGCTTTACAAAGAACGTGCGCTTTATGATGCTGCCGACAAAATGATTTCGATTATCCCGCTGGAGGATTATCCGGCAATGGCGCGAATCAGGCAGAAAACGGTAGAACAGCTTAAGGACATTTTAACCTGGAGAAACTCGCTTGCGGCACTTGAGTTGCTTGATGAAATAAAAGCCTTTATCCGCGAAAACGGACCTCAGCCTGCAAATAAAATCAATATTGGCGGGAATGTAGATTCCGGCCGCTGGGGACACAAAAAGCTTTCGAGCGCAGCACTGGATTATCTTTATCACTCAGGTGTGCTTGGAATAAGCTCGAAGCAGAAAACCCACAAGGTTTATGATTTAAGTGAAAATCTTTTCCCAAAAGAAATACTGACAGCAACAGATCCCTTCATCACCGACCACGATTTTGCAAAATGGTATCTCAAACGAAGAATCGGTGCAGTCGGCTTAGTATGGAACAAAAACGGCGGCACCTGGCTTGGCTTTTATGTTTCAGATTCAAAGCTCAGAACGCAGCTTCTTCGTGAGCTTGTAGATGAAGGTTCTCTTGTTGAGCTTAAGGTTGAAGGCTCAAAGGAAAGCTTTTATATCAGAAAAGAAGATGAAGACCTTCTTGGAAAGCCTGTCAAAAACAATATCGCACAGTTTATTGCTCCGCTGGATAACCTTATCTGGGACCGCGGCCTCATAGAAGAGATTTTCAATTTTGCTTACACCTGGGAAGTTTATACTCCTGCCGCAAAGCGAAAGTTCGGTTATTATGTTTTACCGGTGCTTTATAAAAACCAGTTTATTGCCCGATTTGAACCGGAAGCCATAAAGCGGGACAAGTTCGATAAAGCAGTGGCGGACAGTTCGCTGAAAATTAAGAACTGGTGGTGGGAACCAGGTGTAACTGTCACAGACGAAATGGTAACGGCTGTGACAGAGGCATTCAAAAGGTTCAGCGAGTACCTTGGAGTGAGTTTTAGCGAGAATGAGATTGTAGAAATACTAACTTCCGCTTCTAAACCTTAAACTCGTCAATACGGTCAGAAATATCGTTTACAGCCTGATTCATATCCTCAGTAAGCTGGTGGAGGTTACGGGTAGTCTCCTGAGTAACTTCTGTTGTGCTTACAATCTTGTTGAAGTTATTTGCCATGTTCTTTGAAGATTCCTTAAGGCCTTCAATTGAATCAAGAACTGCAAGTGCACGGTCTCCAATCTTTTTGCTGGAACGCTGAACACTGCCGGAAATAGTATTCATCTTAGCAAGAGTTTCGAGCAGGTGCATAGATCCTTCACTCTGCTCTTCTGTTGCCTGCTTAATAGAATAAACAAGTTCGGAAGTATTATTTGTCTTATCAGAAACAACCTCAAAGCTTGCCTTACTCAAGTTAGCACTTTCAACTACCTTGCGGATATTTTCTGCAATGAGCTTAAGGTTTTCACCAATATTCTTTGACTGAGCAGCAGAAGTATCAGCAAGCTTACGGATTTCTTCAGCAACAACCGCAAAGCCCTTTCCTGCTTCACCAGCGTGTGCAGACTCAATCATAGCATTCATAGAAAGAAGGTTTGTCTGAGAAGAAATATTTGCAATAACCATGTTTGTATCCTGCAAAGATTTACTCTGTGCAAGAACAGTGTTCAAAAGCTCGTTTACGATTCGGTTCTTTTCAATTCCTTCTACAGTTGCAGCATTAAGCTCTGTAAAATCACTGGCCATCTTATCTACGGAAGTAGTAATAGACTGGATATTTCCAATCATCTGTTCAATTCCGGCACTAGCCTGAGTAATTGCTTCTACCTGAGAATCAATCATCTGAGTAAGAGTTCCAATGTTAGAAGAAATCTGTGTAACAAGTGCACTTGTATCTGTTACGCTCTTATCCTCGGCTTCAAGTGTAGTTGACGCAATCTGGATTTCGCTTGAAATATTGTCCATTTGAGATTTTGTTGCATCCAGCTGAGTCTTAACATTTTCGAAGGATTCCCTAAGATTAGAGTTTGCCTTACCAATATCTCGGACTGTTTCGTGAACAGTATTAACAAATGTATTTACCGAACGTTTTACTTCAGAAATTGAATTGTTATGATAGATAGTTAAACGCTTTGTAAGATCCTTATCGCCAGTATTAAGATCATCAATATTCTTCTTAATATTTGTAAACTTATCAAGGATGATTTTGATGATAAAACACTCAAGAATTACAAGAATAATTGCAATTATTACTCCACCAATTAAAGAAAGTCTCTGCAACTGGTTTGAAATTATATGCATTTCATTTTTTTCAACAGAAGCTACAACTGTCCAGGTCTTATTAGCAATATCAAAGGTTCTTGTATATATTTCAAGATGAGACTTATCTTCCTCCGCAAGAATATCTTCTCCGGCACGAATTGTATTTGTATCATCATAAATAGAAATACGACCTGTGTCATAGAAAGATTTTCCAAGTTTATTGATTGGCTCTAGCTCAAGGAAGCCTACACAACCACCGCTAACCTTTTTACCGGTTTTTTCATCAACAAATTCTGATTTAACAAAAAGCGGCATTGTAAAACCACCAGCTGCTGCTACACGAGGAGATTCAAGCCATACAGCAACATTGCTCTTCTGGTGATTCACATAGTATTCCTTCTGAAGAATACCGGCTACAGAAGAACCGCCCTTTGTATTAAAGGTTTCCGGTCCGCCGTCCTTTGCATCATGGTTTGTATCCCAGAAAACCATTACATATTCAAAACCTTCCGGCTTTGGAACTGTTTTTATTCTTTTTTTGATGTTTTCAGGATTATCTGTAGCATCAACAACAGCCCGCTGGAATACATTCATAACAGTAACCTGATTTTCAAACCAGGATTGTACATTATCTATAGCTGCATCCAGAAAGTTTTCAACCGATTCATCATATATGTATTTAATAGGAGCTTTTATATTTCGGGTTGTAAACCAAAGAAAAAGTGAAATAATTGTAAGAATTTCAAAAAAGGCAATTGAACCATATTTAACAATAAGTGATTCTTTGCGCTGCTTCTTTGCTTTTTTAACGGTTCCCTGATTTTCATTATTCTGTTCAGCCATATGCATACCCCTTTAAGTTATAATCGCCGTATTTATTAATTATAAAACAAAGTGCATAGAAGTCAAATTTTATGCTATAATACTTCAAAGGAGTTACACTATGGAAAAAGTAATCCTAAAAACAAAACGACTCACAATTCGCCCGATACAGCTTGGAGACGAAAAAGAGATTCACGAATATGCCGGCGATAAAGAAATTACAATGATGTACTGGCTGCCGAACGACGCGTTTGAAGAAACTGCAGATTTTGTAAAACGAAACGCTGCCGAATGGGACTCTCCTAAACAGCTTAATTTTGAGTTTGTACTTGTTTATGAAGGAAAAATAATCGGTGGCTGTGACTGCGACCTTGAACATAGCGAAGATCACTCCTACGCCACGCTCGGCTGGATTGTCAATAAAAAATACCGCAACCAGGGTTTTGCCTCCGAAGCGGCCGCAGCGGTTTTAGATTTTGCTTTTACAAAAACAGGAGTGAACAAAGTTTACGCTCAGTGTGACTGCAAGAACCCGGCCTCATTTGCCGTAATGAACAAAATCGGGATGACACTTGTTGACGACTCCGGCACCCGTACCTATCCAAAAACAGGAATAACTTCCGGCGAGCTTACGTGCCTTATTACAAAGGAAGAATGGAAAACTTTGAGAAGTAGATAATAGAAAAGGAGATGTTGAAAATGAAATCAATCGTAATTTATACGAGCCAGACAGGCTTTACAAAAAAATATGCAGAATGGATAAGCGAAGCAGCTGGCTGTGAATGTGTAAACTTGAAAAAAGTTCGCAAATCAAAACTGGCTGAATATGATGCAATTGTTTTTGGCGGATGGTGTATGGCTGGCGGAATCAAAAAGCTGCCGTGGTTCAAAAAGCAGATTCCTGCCCTTACAGCTGCCGGCAAAAAAGTGATTGTGTTTATGGTTGGTGCAAATCCTGCTGATAATCCGGAAGCTGAAACCTCTCTTAGAAGAAACTTTACTGATGATGAGTGGTCTAAAATAAAAGCATTCTATTGTCCAGGAGGCTTGAACTATGACAAAATGAGTTTGGGTTCAAAAATGGCATTAAAAATGCTCATAAAAATTCTTTCCTGCAAAAAAGATGCAACAGAAGAAGATATGCGCATGATTGAAATGATTTCAAAATCCTACGATATCTCCGACAAAAAATATATTGAACCGATTGTTGCGGAACTCAGCTAATTATTTCCACAGGAGCCTGAAACTAAAAAATGAAAATCTTAGCAATAAACAGTCAGCTTGAACAAAAGCATTTTGACCTCATAAAGGCTGAGGCAGCTTCTCTTGGTCACGAGGTTCACATTTACTCCGTCGAAGCAGAGATTCCTCAAAGTGATTATGATGCAGACATCATCTATGGCTTTGCACCTTCAATTGTAAAAACGAGCAAAAATCTCAAATGGCTCTGCGTACCTTGGGCAGGAGTTGATTCCCTTATGGTACCGGGTTATTTTGCAAACGAAGCTTGCATGCTAACAAACTCGGCCGGAGCTTACGGTGTTTCAATTGCAGAGCACATGATTGCCGTTGCCCTTGTTATGATGCGCAAGCTTGATGAGTTTATGGCTGAAACAAAAAATGGACAGTGGCTCTCCCCTCGCCCGCAACGCTCCCTAAAAGATTGCAGAATTACAGTGCTTGGCACAGGCGATATAGGCACAACCTTTGCCAAACGTGCACGTGCCTTTGAACCAGCAGCAATCATTGGAGTTTGCAGAAGCGGTAAAAGCAGCGAAGCTGTTTACGATAAGGTTCTTCCGGTAAGCGAGCTGGACTCTATTCTCCCCCAGACAGACCTTCTTGCTATGAGTCTGCCTGCAACACCAGAAACCCGCGGCATTCTTTCTCGCGACCGACTGTCTCTGCTGCCACAAGGCTCCTACATCATAAATGTTGGTCGCGGTTCCGCCATTGATGAGGATGCCCTTGCCGACAATCTTGAAAACAATCATCTTGCAGGGGCCGCCCTTGATGTTTTCCAGACCGAACCGCTTCCTCAAAATCATCGCCTTTGGAAAACAAAAAATCTTTTAATTACACCGCACGTTGCCGGGAACATGTCCCTCGCCTACACAAGAGACAAAAATGTTCAGATGTTTATAGAAGATTTGAAAAACTTTACGGAAGAAAAACCGCTGCATTATCTTGTAGACCGAAGGCTGGGATATTAAAATGGCTTTCACACAAATAGTAAATAATCCCCATTTTACACGCTACCGAAATATGCTATTATTTGCACTGCTGATTTTGTCATCACGACTTTCAGCACAAGGAGTTAAAATGAACGAAGCAAACTTTCACAAAAATCCAATTATAAAGAATATTTACACAGCTGATCCGGCACCAATGGTTTACGGAGACACGCTTTATTTGTATACAACTCACGACGAAGACAAGCTCGTGAACAATTTTTACACAATGCTTGACTGGCGCTGTTATTCCACAAAGGATATGGTGAACTGGACCGACCACGGAAAGATCTTCTCTCTTGATGATATTTCCTGGGCAGATGACCGTGCATGGGCCCCACAGGCAATTGAGCGTAACGGAAAGTTTTATCTGTACTGCCCTGTTCACAAAAAGAACGGAGGCATGGCAATTGCAGTTGGAGTTTCAGACAATCCGGCTGGTCCGTTTAAGGATTTAGGACATCCTCTTGTAGATGAAGGTGACTGGAACGACATTGACCCAACAGTGTTTATTGATGATGATGGTCAGGCTTATCTTTATTTTGGAAATCCTGAACTGCGCTATGTTCTCCTGAACGAAGATATGATTTCTTACGATAAAAAAGTTGGTGTTAAAAAAATCCCGATGACACAGGAAGCCTTTTCTAAAGGAAGCCACAATACAGGAACCTCTTACGGCGAAGGTCCATGGTTTTACAAGCGTGAAGGACTTTACTATATGGTTTATGCCGCTTTTGCAGAAGGTGAAAAACGAAACGAGCATCTTGCATACTCTACTTCAAAATCTCCGACAGGTCCGTGGGTATACGGCGGCGTTTTGATGGAAGAAGGTCCGTGCTTTACAAATCATCCGGGAATTGCAGATTTTAAGGGACACTCATATTTATTCTATCATACAGATGAGCTCCCTGGCGGAAGCCTTTTCCACCGCAGCGTTTGTGTTGCAGAGTTCAAATACAACAAGGACGGCTCTATCAACACAATCGACAAATGCGATGGAGTTTCTGCTGTAAAATAACAGCGGGCTTATAGCAGAAGGCTTATTCCTTTATCAACACTTTTACAATTTCCGCAACGTAGGTAGTGTGCCAGTCATTATCGGAATAGATTTGTGAAGGGATTGAACTGCCCTCTTTTGTAAAATATTGCGCTTCCATTTCCTGTGCATAAAGCTTTTTACAAACGAGAACCAGGCGGGCTTCTTCAAAATAAGGAACATCAGCAGAACCTTCTTTGACGTACGCTACCTTAAACCCACAGGCTGCAACCTTATCCTCATCCCGTCCACTGGCTTTACCGCAATAAGCAAGCTCTTTTCTATATTCTTCCGGCATAACGCACAAGGAAAAAGTATCACCATTATCTACAAAGCCTTTTGTAAAACGAGAGCGGCGGATATAAACTGTAGCAACAGGCTTATTCCAAAGTATGCCCACTCCACCCCAGGAAGCAGTCATCATATTTGTGCGGTCTGCTTTCTGTGCAGTAATAAGCATCCAGTCCTTTCCAATCAGCTTAAAAGGATTTTCATTAAGTTCTTCAGGTTTGATTTCTTTCATAAGATTTATTATAAACAAAAAAGGCTGTCCGATAGAAGCATCGGACAGCCTTTTTTTTATGCTTTAAGCTTTATTTTGTAGCAAGGATTGCAATACCAGGAAGAGTTTTTCCTTCGAGCAATTCGAGGGAAGCACCACCACCAGTAGAAACGTGGCTCATCTTTGAAGCAAGATTGAACTTGTTTACAGCTGCAACAGAGTCACCACCACCAACAACAGTCATAGCTCCACGGCCAGTAGCTTCAGCAACAAGCTTAGCAACAGCTTCAGTTCCCTTAGCAAATGCATCGAACTCGAATACTCCAACAGGACCATTCCATACGATAGATTTAGCTTCAGAAATTGCCTTCTTGTAGATTTCAACAGTCTTAGGACCAACATCCATAGCCATTACGTCAGCTGGGATTTCTACGCTGTCAACAGCAACAGGCTTTGCATCTGGAGAGAACTCAGCAGCTGCAACGTGGTCAACTGGAAGAAGGATTTTTACACCCTTAGCATCTGCATCAGTAAGAAGCTTTTTAGCTGTATCAATAAAATCATCCTCTACGAGAGACTTTCCAACTGAATGTCCCTGTGCCTTAAGGAATGTATAAGCCATACCACCACCAATTACAAGGTAAGCAGCGTTCTTCAAAAGTGATTCAAGAACTGCAATCTTAGAAGAAACCTTAGCACCACCGATGATAGCTACCATTGGTTTTGGAGGATTTGTTACCATTGGCTCAAGATATTTAACTTCTTTTTCCATAAGGAAGCCGCCAACTGGCTCAGCCTTCATAAACTTAGCGATTGTAGCTGTAGAAGCCTGGTCGCGGTGAGCTGTTCCGAAAGCATCGTTTACAAAAATATCACCGTATGTAGCAAGCTCTTTTGCCATTGATTCGCGTTCTGCATCGTCCTTAGAAGTTTCTTCTTTGTGGAAGCGAACATTTTCAAGCATTGCAACAGCGCCTTCTGGAAGAGCGTCGATTGCAGCCTTCTGTCCAAGAGCATCTGGAAGGAATGTAACATCCTTTCCGAGCTTTTCTGCAAAATATTTTACAACAGGAGCCATGCGGTTCTTACCGTTGATGAACTTTTCAGCATCAGCATCTGTCCAAGTCTTTCCAGCTTTTTCAGCCTTTTCCTGAGCTTTCTTAACATCCTTTTTTGGATCTCCAAGGTGGCTCATAAGAACAAGTGAGCGTGGATTCTGCTCAAGAATGTATTTGATAGTAGGAAGAGCTGCCATAATACGAGTGTCATCCTGTACAACTCCGTCCTTCATAGGTACGTTAAAATCAACACGCATGATGATGCGTTTGCCTTTCAGATCAACATCTTTTACTGTTTTAATCATCATAAAACTCCTTTAATGTATGTATTCCGAACCAACGTCCGGCTGTTTACTATGATTAAAATATAACGATTTTTAGACTTTGTTTCAATCAAAAAGCAAGGAGGGAGGAGCTCTGCCCTAAAACCCGCTTTTTATGCTAAAATAAAACCATGAAACAAAAGGGCTTTTATCCAACCGAAATTATTTTTTCTGCAACAAATGCCTGCAATCTGCACTGTGAGCACTGTTTTATAGAAAGAAATCCTCACAAGCTCAGCATTGATGATGCAGTTGCCTTTCTTGAAAACTGCGTTGCAAGTGCAGGAAAAACATACCTAATCAATCAACCTGATTCTCCAGCTAAAACTAATTCGAAAGAAGGTTCACTTCCTGTAATTGAAAAAATTGGATTTTCCGGTGGCGAACCATTTTTATTCCTGGATTTTCTTACAGCCCTTACAAAAGCCGCAGTTTCTCATGACCTGCTTTTTGACCAGATAATGACAAACGGCGACTGGTGGCATGAAGAAGCAGACCTTCGCCAGACTCTACAGATACTTTACGATTCCGGTTATGATGGCAAAATCGGCTTAAGCTGGGATACCTACCACGGACAAAGTACGGAAAGGATGAAGACGTTTATTCGTGTTGTGCAGGAGATTTTTGGGGCAGATGCAGTTAATATTCAAGCCGTAGATGAAGAGAGTTCCCGAAACGAGTTCAGGATGACAGATACAGTTGGGATAACAGAAACTGAAGGGGTAACAACTTACCATTTACCGCGCACCTACACTTCTGATGATCCACGCGGGTGGAAAGCTAAACACTGGTTTAAGGAGGATTACTGTCAGGGCCCGGGAAACATTCTATATATTCACGCTGACGGAAACATTGCTCCGTGCTGCGGCTTTGCAAATGAAAACCCTTCCCTTTTTATTGGCACCATAAAAGACAGCCTTGAACAGATTATGCAAAACGCAGCCAGCAATAAAATAGTACAGCTCTGCTTTGAAAAAGGTCTTTCGCACGAGCGCCGTAATATCAAAAAACAGCTCCGCTCACAGCACAAAAAGCTTCCCGGCAAAACCGCAGACATATGCACCTTCTGCGATTATGTCTGCAAACTCAAGCAATAGATTATCGGACCAAGCCCGATAATGACAGTTTACGCTTCTACTACACAAGGCTCATTATAGCCGCGGAAGAAAGGATCGTGGGTAAGGAAAGTAAAGCCTTCTGCCTTTGCCTGTGAAAGCATTATTTTATCAAAAGGATCATTGTGTGGAGGAGCTGATTCATCGCGGACAAGGTTTGCAAGCTCAACAACATGCAGATCATCTACAGGCAGCTTATGATAACCAGACTGTTCACAATAATGCATAAACTCAACTCCGGAAATAGGAAGCTTTTTGCGGGCATATTTAATCTGCACTTCCCACATAGAAGCAATACTGTAAAAGATTCTGTTATTTGGATTCAGAATAATATCCCGCATCTTAGTATTAAGTTTTACATCCTTTGTCATTGCCCATAAAATAATATGGGTATCAAGTAATACATCATTCTGTCTCATAAAAACCTCCTTATTAATCAATCATACCGAACATACGGGCAATTTCATCATTGCATTCATCAATATCATCTGGAACAGTGAATTTTCCTTCTGCAACTCCAATCCTTTTTGAAACATCCTCTTGTTCGATCCAGGTAATCCTAACCGCCGGTTTTCCTGCCCTTGCCACAATCACCTCTTTTTCTTCACCACGTTCAAGCATTGCAATGATTTTTGAGAAATTAGTCTTTGCTTCCAAAACATTCATCTGGCACATATTTACCTCCGTTTGTTTTAATTAGTCATATTAGCCTTAGTCTTGTTGACTAAATAATACGATACAAATTATGAGTTGTCAACAGAAACTTTTCCTTTACAACTAAATCTTTATCCTTTACTCTGATTATATGAAAAAACTTTTATGTCTTATTATTCTGATTGTTTCTATGGCGTCTGTTATGTTTGCTCAGGCAGCAAAAAACTCGGCAGACGATTATGCACTCACCTTTTTCAAAAAGCTGAACGACACTCAGACGAAGCTTACTTATATGAATAAAGCCGGTTCTCTGGAAAAAATTGGAACAGAAACTGTGAACGGTAATATTTCCGGTACATTATTTTATGATGTAAAAGTTAAAGGTATGGGAGCAGTTGTAACTCTCCGCTATACAAACTATTGCGATGAAGAAGGCTGGACCTTTGACGGAGAAATACTAACTTATTCAAATATGGCGCAGAACGGATATTTTGAAGGCACAATTAAAATAACAGGTATTGCTCCAGGTGAAGTTTGTTATGATAAAGTGATTATGAAAAAAGGAGCCCCCGGCGAAGGCTTTTATCTTGTGAGTTTTTCCGGAAAAACAGCTGTTCCGGTTGATTACTCGATGTATCAAAAATCAAAAGAATAAGCTCAGGCAGGAATATTCATCTCTTTAAGCTGGCGCTTACGCTCGTACATTTTGCTGTCGGCGCGTTCAAAAATCTTTGTAAAGGTATCGTTTTCTCCAATCTTATACACATCGTAGCCGCAGGAAATAACAACATCATCCTTTGTAAGATTTTCTACCATACGCTTGTCAAAGGCAGTTGTAATTGCCTCTCTATTCTGGAAATCTTCTCCTTCCAGAAAAGCAACAAACTCATCGCCGCCAATACGATAAACAGGACTGTGTCTGAAGGTTTCGCAGATTAGCTTACAGGAGTTCTTAATGTAGTTATCTCCTGCCTCATGTCCCTTTGTATCGTTTACAGCCTTAAGCCCGTTCAAATCAAAAACAACAATTCCAAACTCAAGCAGTCTGCCGCTTGCAAGTCCTTCTTCAATATCCAGCTGATCTTCCATAAAGGCACGTTTATTCTTAATTCCGGTTAATGGATCTGTATAGGCAAGAAGTCTTGTTGAGCCAATTTCAATTCTCTGCAACTCTTCCTTAAAAATATGCTCCTCAAGTTCAATTCTATAATCCTCTTTTTCATCTTCAACAACAAAGGTATGAATAAGACAAGTTCCAAGCAGATAGCCAATTGCATAAAGCGGAAGAAGCGGATAAAAGAACTGGAAAATAATAAACAGTGCCATTGCAATACCAAAAGCACCAACAGTTCTATGATGATGTTTTGTTTTTCCAGAAACACGCATTGCACGAGTAAAAACATAAATCGCAGAAATAAGGAACATTAAAATCTGAATTACAAGAGCTATATGTCTAGTTATACCAGTGCGATAAATTCCATCAGAATCGAAATAAAACTTGATTGGATAAAAGAAATTAACCAATAGAGAAACACCATCGAACAGTAAATAAATCCAGCCAAAAACAGAAACAAAAGTTGCAAAACCGTTTTTCTCGTTCAAATATTCAATTACAAATTTAGTCCACAAGAAAACGGAAATTGCCATAACTGCAAAATATATAACAGTAATAGTGTAAATTAGAAGCGGAAGCTTGGCTTCGTAAAGGATTCCCCAAATTGCATCTGATAAGAAAAATGCCATTATACCAAATAAAAATCGTCGATAAAACTTATTGGAGACCTTTGATTTTTTTTCGTAAGAGTTTTTTAAAACGTCGTAATTAATAATTACATGTACCAGCAGTGCAAGGATTGCAACACTAGAATACGCCATCTCCGACTCCAGATTATTAAATGATTATTAAATTGTAAAGTTTAAATGCTAATAAATAATAATAAATCGAGAAATCCAAATCGTCAATAATATTTTTTTTCTGATAACATTTTTTTCAATTTTATATTACAATATTTATAATGGCTAACTTTAGAATTGCTGTCTGTGAGGATGATGTTCCTTCCCGTGAGTTTGAAACAAAGCTAATTAATCTGTGGGCAGAAGAATCTGGAATTGCGGCACACACAGACCCCTACACCAGTGCGGAAAACTTTCTCTTTGAATCTGAGGACAGACTTGAATACGACCTGCTTATTCTTGATATTCAGATGGGAAAAATGAATGGTGTGGAGCTAGCAAGAACCTTGCGACGTCGTGGCTTTGGTGGTGCACTTGTTTTTCTTACCGGTGTTAAGGATTTTGCAATTGAAGGCTACGAGGTTGGCGCAGTCCGTTATCTTTTAAAACCGCTTAAAGAACAGGAGCTTTTTAAAACCCTTTCACTCGTTTACACTGATTTTTCAAAGCACGAAAAAGAAGTTTTCCTCTTGCAGTCAGGTAATGATGTTTCAAAAATCCCTTACGAAAACATTATATATATAGAAGCAAGAGGTCACTATGTTCATCTTTGCGGCAAAAACAAGGCTCAGCTTTTTGAAAAAGAATGGAAAGGCTCGTTCAGTTCTGTTTCTGAAGATTTTGAAAAGCACAAGTTTTTCTGTCTTCGCCGCGGTCTTTTAGTAAATCTGGAGCATGTTTCAAAAATCAACAGGACAGACTGCCTTTTAGACAACGATGAAACAATCCCGATTGCCCGTGGAAAATACCAGGAACTGAACGAAGCATTTATAAATTATTATAGGAAGGAAGATTAATCCTACCCGCATTGTCGTTTAATTAATAATGTAATATTATAATTAAAATAGGAATAACTATCTAACCCAGAATGAAAAGTGTTTTAATTATCGCAATTGTTTTTGTTATTGTTCTTATCTCAATTATAATCACCCATTTTATTACAAAGCGTGTTGATGAAAAATGGATTTTTGAGTTTCAGGATTCTGTTTTGAAAAAGCAGCGGGATGAGGTTGAAAACGTTTACAACACAATGCGAGGTTGGCGGCACGATTATCATAATCACATGCAGACTCTTAAAGCATATCTTTCAATGAACCAGCTTACGGAAATGTCGGAATACCTTGATCATCTGGAAGAGGATTTAGACAGTATTGATATTGCAATAAAAACCGGAAACACAAGCGTAAACGCAATCTTGAGCAGTAAAGTATCTATTGCACAGCGAAACAATATAAACGTAAACTGTAAGGCAAGCGTTCCCCCACAGCTTAAGATTTCGGACGTTCATTTGTGCACAATAATCGGCAACCTTTTAGACAATGCAATTGAATCGTGCCAGAAACTGGAAGTGGACAAACGCTTTATCCGCATTTACATTGGACTTTTTAAGGAACAGCTTTACATAAGCGTAACGAACTCAACAAATCAAACTCACCGAAAAAAGCTTACGGAACTCATTACAAGCAAAAAAGGAGAACACGGCTTTGGACTCCGCCGCATAGATAAAATTGTAGACCAGTATGACGGCTACTTAAACCGCAAGAATGAGCCTGGGGTTTTTGCAACTGAAATTATGCTGCCACTGTAATGTTAGCATTTCATGCACTATTTTTTGCATTTCGTGAACGTTTGGTCTTGGGGCAGTTTTTATATGCTACTGTAAGCGTGTGAGGTTAAAATGAAAAACAATCAAAACGAAAAAACTAAGGTGCGGAAAAACTCTGCTCTTAAAAATGCGTTTATTGCTTACGGTGCAGTTTTTAAAAGATATCCTGCTTCCCCAGTTATTCTGATTTTATACATTATCTGCCGCGTTATAATTCCTATTACGTATACGATAATTCCTGCAACGGCTATCCGTGGAATTACTTCCGGCGATTTACAAAACTTTCTGATTTCTGTGGGACTTGTACTGCTTGCAGTTTTATTCTTGAACATGCTTGCCGGAATTACGAACGCTTATCTTCAGGGCTACAGACTTTTTACAAGATCCGGCGTTCATATGATTAATTTCTTCAAAAAGAGCATTACAACCGGATACATGAATATTGAACCGGAGCCAAAGCATAAAATTATGGATAAGGCTTCTGACGCAATCAGCTCGAACTACCATGGTATAGAACACCTTATGCAGCAGAGCATGGAGTTTGTGATTTTGATTTTCGGTATGTTCAGTTATGGTACGGCAGTTTTTATGCTGGACTGGAAAATTATGGCAGTTACAATTGGCATGTTTATTGCCGATACCTTATGCCGCGAATGGGCAATCCGTTATTCAGACAAGCACCGCGAAGAACGCTCCGTACTGTTCCGTAAAATCAATTACATGAAAAACAGCATTAAAAATGTTAGTGCCGGAAAGGATATAAGAATCTTCGCTCTTGAAGGCTGGTTCCATTCCAAGTTTGAAAAGCTCTTAAAGGATGTTGAAAAAAATCAGCGGGGGATTTCGCTTCACTGGTACTCACCAACCGTTGCCGATTGTCTTTTTATGCTGCCCCGTGATTTTCTTGCCTACTCCCTTTTAATTGCAAAGGTTCTTTCGGGCGAAATTGATCCGGCAACCTTTACTCTTTATCTTGGACTTGTAAGCGGCTTTGCAAACTGGATCTACGGTCTTTCAAACAATCTTCACAACATACGTGCCACAAGCCATGAGTTTAACGATTACAACGATTTTATGGCGCTTGATGATATGAACGGCAGCGTTCCGGAAGACACAGATTGTCCGATCAAGTCGGACAATGACAGTGTGAAGTCGGACCAAGCTTCTGTCATTCCCGCACTTGATGCGGGAATCTCTCTGCCACCGGAGGTCGAGTTCAAGAACGTCGCCTTTAATTACGAAGGCAGCGACAAAAAGATTTTTGAAAAGCTTTCGTTCAAAATCCGCGCTGGCGAAAAGGTTGCACTTGTCGGTAATAACGGCGCCGGTAAGACTACAATCGTTAAGCTCCTGTGCGGTCTTTATCCGCCGACAGAAGGCGAGATTTTTGTAAACGGAAAGCTCTTGTGGAACGGTTCCATGAGCATTCAAAAATATATGGATACAATCAGCGTACTTTTCCAGGACACAAATCCTTTTGCCTTTTCGGTTGCAGAAAATGTTGCCAGCTGCGATGCAAAAGATATAGACCGTGAACGCGTAAGAGACTGTCTTAAAAAGGCAGGACTTCTGGAAAAGGTAGACACACTTATTCATAAAGAAGACACCTGTATTACCCAGCAGCTGGATGATGATGGAGTTCAGCTTTCTGGCGGCGAGATTCAAAAGCTCCTGCTTGCAAAAGCAATTTACAAGGATGGTCAGTTCCTTATTCTTGATGAACCGACTTCTGCTCTGGACCCGATTGCCGAAAGTAAGATTTACGAAGAATACAACAATCTTGCTTCAGACAAAACCGCGGTATTTATTTCGCACAGGCTTGCAAGTACAAAGTTCTGCGACCGCATTTTATTTTTAGATAACGGCCAGATTGTAGAAGAAGGAAGCCACGAAGAGCTGATGTCAAAGGGCGGCAAATACCGCGAGATTTTTGACATCCAGAGTCATTATTATCAGGAGAACTCAAATGAAGAATAAGAATACAAATCATACAATCCGCAAGGTAATGTCTTTAATTCACCGTGTACGTCCAGGTCACATTACGCTTGTTTTTATTTCAAGACTAATTGCTGCGGCACAGCCATTTGTTGGAATCATTTTTTCAAGTAAAATCCTCGATCTGATAATTCAACACGATGAAGCCCCGCACATTATGAAATATGCTATTACCCTGGTCTGCACAGTTGCCACTTTAAATCTTATTGAATGGGGATTAAGAGCAATTATTGGAATTAACGAGCAGGTGCTTAACGAAAAAATCAGCCAGATGATAAGTGAAAAGACCTGTACGATTGATTATGACATTCTGGAAAAACACGAAACTCTGGAAATGATAATTAAAGCCGAAGAAGGAATTAACAGCCGCGGAGGTATTCAGTCCTTCTGTGCAAATCTTGCGGCAGCAGCACAGAATGTTTCCACAATCATTTATTCAATTATCCTTCTTGTTCCAGCTTTTATCCCAACCGAAGGCACAGGTCTTTTTGGAATAGGAATCTTTTTGAACAAGTGGTACAGCGTATTCATTCTGATTCTTGCAATTGTAATGAACACTCTTGTAAATATCTGGAACCGCAAGCTTGAAGGAAAACTCCAGCAGGCTTCTTTTGAACGAAACGTTGTATGGAACAGACGTCTTACTTACTGGTTTACTTTGATTTTTACCTATTCCCTTGGTAAATATATCCGTCTTTACAAAATGCAGGATTTCCTTTCCAGAAAAGCTACCGAAAGCATGGATAACATGGAAACAGAGTTTAAAAATCTCCGTACTCAGATGATGAAAATTACCTGGATTCCGCTTGTAGTAAATGTTCTTCTTCAGTTTGTAACTTATGTTTTTATCGGACTTAAAGCAATTTTTAAGCTTATAAGCGTTGGTAATGCAATGAAATATGTCGGTGCTTATACAAGTCTTGCAGAAAGCGTTCAGAATATTGCAGGCATTTTTACAGAGCTTGATATTGAAAGTAAATACCTCGCCTACTTTTATGATTACATGGCAATTGAAAACAAACGTTATGAAGGAACAATTCCTACAGAAAAACGAACTGATAACGAGTTTGAAATTGAGTTCCGCGATGTTTCGTTTAAATATCTTAACACGGAAACTTATGCTCTGCGCCACGTAAATCAGAAGATAACGCTCGGAAGCAAAACCGCTGTTGTTGGAAAAAACGGTGCCGGCAAAACAACCTTTATAAAGCTTTTGTGCCGTCTGTACGAACCAACCGAAGGTCAGATTCTGCTGAACGGAATTGATATCCGCTATTACGATTACAAGGATTATGCAAAGCTGTTTGGAGTTGTTTTCCAGGACTTTAATCTGTTTTCTGCAACGATTGGAGAAAATGTTGCTGCCAGTGTTGATTATGATGAAGAAGCTGTAAAGGATGCTCTTAATAAAGCAGGATTTTCAGAACGGCTTGCAAAAATGCCGGACGGCATAAAAACAAATATTTATCAGGTAGAAGAAAACGGCGTAGAGATTTCCGGCGGCGAAGCACAAAAGCTTGCAATTGCACGTGCCCTTTATAAGAACGCACCTTTTGTAATCTTAGACGAACCGACCTCTGCACTTGATCCGGTTGCCGAATACGAAATCTATCAGCACTTTGATAAGATGGTGCAGGACAAAACTTCTATCTATATAAGTCACCGAATGTCCAGCTGCCGTTTCTGCGACAATATCCTTGTATTCGACGAAGGACAGATTGTTGAACAGGGCAGCCATGACAAGCTGATGAAACAGGCAGGCTTGTACAGTGAACTCTGGAATGCACAAGCCCAGTATTATGAAGTGTGATTAAGTTTATTTAAACTTTACTGCAGTTCCGTAGGCAACGACTTCGGCAGCACCCTGCATTACAGCAGAAGAGCCGTATCGTACGCCTACAACTGCATCTGCACCAAGAGCAGTTGCTTCATCAACCATGCGCTTAGTTGCAATCTGACGAGCTTCGTTGAGCATTTCTGTATAACCGGCAATTTCGCCGCCAACAAGTGTTTTTAAAGCTGCCATAAAATCGCGGCCAAAGTTTTTAGACTGAACAATAGTTCCCTTTGCCATTCCCAATACTTCAAAATCCTTTCCAGGGATTGAATCAATACTTACGAGCATCATACTCTTCACCTCTATCAATTTCTTTTATTCTTTGAACTAGTACAACGACTGTTCCAATAACCAGACTTAATAATATTAAACCAGGGACAAGCATCGGAATAATTGGTGCAGATTCCACAACAATTGCATAAATCAACATCCCCAGTACCATAAGCATAATAACACAGAAAATAGAAGCACCAACAACGGCACCTGTTTTCTTTTTTCTGTTTATATCTTCCTTTTCAATATCTACAAACTTAGTTCCTTCCTGTTCCATTTTTTCCATCTCCGTAAGATAGAGTGAAGCATCAAGAGCATTCAGGTCAGAAGCATCCTCGCGAAGCCGGGCACAAAGCTCTTTCATAACCTCCGCATTCTGCTGCTCCTTTTCAATCCGTTCAATCTGCTGCGTCATAGTCTGAGCAAACGAAAGCTGATTTTTTTGTAAAAGCCTGATTTCCTCAATCGGAACTGAAAGCTTTCGAAGCAGCTTTATTTTTTCCAAAACCTTTACGTCTGCCAAAGAATACTCTCTGTAATCGTTTTCAGGATTTCGTTTTGGATTCAAAAGCCCCTGCTCTTCGTAAAAACGGATGTTCTTCTTAGTAATTCCAACTAACTCTTCAACCTGATAAATCTTCATGCTTTTTATTCTATCACACTTTCTGTAGAAGTAATCCCTTTTTTTACCGTCTGCTTTTTCCAGACAAATACTGCAATCAATACAGTCAGTACTGCAAAAGCATAACACATGGCTTCCATCAGCACTACATTCGCTTTCATTGCTGAAAGTGAACCTACAACTGCATCAACAGCAAAGTGGAGAATAAAAGCAAGCGGATAAAGATACCATTTATCCTTATTCTTTACCGCAAACCAGACTAAAACTGAAAAGGAAATATGAAGTGCAACTGCCGGGATGCGTTCTATTACACCAGCCGCAAACATAAGAGGATTTGTTGTAAGCAGAGTTGTAAAGGTTTCCTCCATTTTTTCAAGTGCGGCTCCGGAAAGCGTTTTTGTAAGAAGCTCAGTATTTCCAGTATTAATCATTACAGAGAAAACAATGTTTGTAATTGCCACTGAAAAAAGAAGGTAAAATGCTTCAAAGCCACCGTGACCTGCTCCATACATAAGTGCAGTTGTATCATCATCCTGCGAGTTTTTAAGCACAGTTTTGAAAGCAATAAAGCGACCTGTTTCTTCAAACAAGCCTGCCATAAAGCCGCCGTACAATCCGTACAGAACCGGTTTTGCCATAAAAGCCTCTGCCCTGCCGCCGCCAAGAATTATTGCATGAAAAATCCCTTCCAGAACAAGCGCAAAAATTGCAAAGACTGCACAGCCGGTAACAAAAGGCTTTATTTTTGCATCATACTTTTTGCGGTAAAAGATAAATAATCCCACTGGAATTAAAACTGCGAATATAAGCGAGATTCCCATTGCAACAAGACTTAATGCTGGTACTGTTTGATTTGTCATTTTTGACCTCCAAAATCAATGTCATTGTCGGACTTGGTCCGACAACCTCACGTTTCTGGCTTAATTCTAAGGGTTCCACCAAGTGGAAGGTCAAGAAAAAAATCAAAAAAAGTTCAAAAAATGTAAAAAATTGAATAAAATCCGTTATTTCATGAACATACTTACAATTGTAACTGCAAATCCTACAAAAAGGATAATGATCATAATTGTAATTCTGTGTCCACCGAAGATTTTTTTATCTATATTATCTGTTTCAGAAGAAGCTTCTTCGGTGGTTCTTTGAGGTTCTCGCATAACAATCACACCCCTGAGCAGCATTACAAACTCAATAAACAGCGTTACACAAAGCGAAATTGAAGTAAGATTAAAGTCTCTTATAGTAGCAAACAGCTCCAGTAAAAAGGCAAGCCCAAGTACAACAGACATGCGAATTGCCATTTTTTTCCAGTTGTTCTGCATTTCTTTTAAAGACTGATTATCGCAGTAAATCTCGTATTCTTCCTGTGGCAGGCTTGAATCGTAAAGCTTTCTGAAATAATGCCAGCCGTTGATAGTTGAATTAACATATTCCCAACCCTGCTCACGGAATGTTTCAATGTAGCGGCCCATATCGTCTATGCTTTTATTAAAATCAAGCTGATAGCGATACTGTACATTATCATTCTTTTTATACTTATTTGCCAAAAGTCCGCCCTTTACAAGCTGCCAACCCTTTCCGCTCATTTTATTTAAATCTTCAATTTCTCTGGCATAGTCCCAGGCCGAATAAACACCAAAAACGTATTTTGTATTTTTCATTTTATTTCTCCTATTGTTCAATCTGTTCAACTGCAGCAAGCATTCTCTTAAGTCTTGCTACCTCATCCTTAAAAACCTTTACGCCTTCTTCTGTAAGACGATAAAGCCTCTTTCGCTCAAGTCCGTGTTCATCTGAAACAATTTCTTCAATCCAGCCCTTTTTCATCATATTGCTGGTAGCTCCATACATTGTTCCCGATCCAATTTTTACATCTCCGCCCGAAAGCGAATCTGTAAGCTGCATAATTCCGTAACCGTGATTTGGTCCCTTGGAAAGACACAGCAAAATGTAGTAATAGCTTTCTGATAATGGTTCTGACTTCATTTTAGTTCTCCATCATTTATTTCGGGAGATGAAACAACATTGTCGACTTACGCTATATCGCCTCTCGATATATATATCGTAGCACGATATATGTCGTATGTCAACATAGTTTTAAACTTTTTTTACTGTTATAATATTTTTATGAGTCTTAACTGCAATGAAATAAATCTGATTCTCTCTGAGCTTGATCTGGAAGGCGCCTTTATCCAGGAAATTATTCAGCCCGGCTATGATACGCTTGCCTTGTTTACATACAAAGCCGCTCCAAAAACAATCTTAATTTGCACTGCCCAGAACTCAGTACGCATAAACGAGACCCGAAAAAAAATCACAAAGAACGACAAGCCACTGCGCTATATGGAGTTTTTGCGTGCACACATAAAGGGAGCAAGAATCAATTCCTGCAGTCAGCTTGGGCTTGAACGAATTATTAAGCTTGAGCTTAGTAAAACAGTCGCAGCAGAGACTCCTAAAAAAAATGAAGCTGTAAACTCAATTATGCTTCCGGGCATGGCAGAGGCTTTTGGAAAGACCGGAGCGCTGCCACAAAAGGCTCAGGCTAAAGCTCAGCCCGCAGAGGAAGAAGAAAAAATTAAAGATTATATTCTATATATAAAGCTCTGGAACAATGCCGCAAACGTAATTCTCTGCGATCAGAACAATGTTATTCTTGAGCCGATGTTCCGCCGCCCCGAACGAAAGGAGCTTAAGGGCGAGATTTATTATCTGCCGGAGATTGATGAAGAAAAAAACCGGGAAGCGGAAATTAAGTTTCCGGTTAGGGACTGGAGCGAAAAAACTTCATCATCGTCAGCTACTTCATCTCCAGCATTTTCCACTTTTAATGAATATATTGACTGGTGGTATTCGGAGCATGCCGACTCCTTAAGCCGCGAAGCCCTGCTGGAAAAGGCCGAAAAATGGTACAACATAAATCATTCTAAGCGACAGAATGCCCTCGACAATCTTTTGCAAAAGCAGGAAAGCTTTAAGAATGCAGAACAGCTTAAGCATCAGGGTGACTTAATTCTTTCGTTTGGTTATATGATTGACGGATCTTCACGTTTTCTTGAATGCGAGGATTATGAGACTGGCGAGAAAGTGCGGCTTTTAATAGACCCTAAAAAATCTGCGCAGGAAAATGCCGCCGAATACTACAAGAATTATAAAAAGGCTGTTCGCGGAGCGGACGAACTTTTGAGTGATATTGAGGCGGCTCGGAAAAATATTGAAAAGCTCGACGCTCAGTATGAGGCAATTAAAAGGGAACAGAATCCTATAAAGATAGAACAGCTTCTCCGCCGCGACTCTACTCCAAAGCAGCAGCAGAAAAAATCACATCCAGGCCTGGACTACAACATAAACGGCTGGCAGCTTTACGTTGGCCGCGACGCAAACGAAAACGATGACCTGCTCCGTCACTATGTTCGCGGCGACGATATGTGGCTTCACGTCCGCGATTTTCCAGGCGGTTATGTTTTCATAAAAGCACAAAAAGGAAAAACAGTTCCCCTCGACATCCTTCTTGATGCCGGCAACCTTGCTGTCTATTATTCAAAAGCCCGCAACAACACAAAAGTAGACTTATATTATACTCACGTTAAATATCTCCGCCGCGCCAAAAACGGCCCAAAAGGTTTAGTCCTCCCAACACAGGAGAAGAATCTTTGCATTTCGCCAGACAAGAAAAGGCTACAAAGGTTAGAATCCCTGCAAAAAATGTAGAACCATTTTTATACACTTTATTAGTGACGATTTTACAATAATAGTGTATAATTTATGTGTGAAAATTTCTAATTTTGGCGACATCAAAGCAGTTGCGTTCGACATCGACGGCACTCTCTACGAAAACTGGAAGCTTAACATCAGAATCTTTCCACACTTCTTCGCCCACTTGTTTTTTTTCAGTTGCTACGGAAAAGCACGGGTTGAGCTTAGAAAACAGGAACAGATTCCAGACTTTTACAGGGTTCAGGCTGAATTGATGGCAAAGAAATTAAAATGCTCACCGGAAAAAGCTCAGAAAAAGCTTGATGACATTGTTTACATTGGATTGCGCAAATACTTTCCGCGTTTTAATCCTGCAGACGGTGCCGCCGAACTTATAAAACGTCTTAAAGACAATGGAGTTAAGATTGTTTTTCTTTCTGATTTTCCGCCTGAGCAAAAGGGCGACATCTGGGGATTAAAGCAGTACTGTGATTTATGCTTTTCTACAGAGGAATACGGTGCATTAAAGCCGTCTCCTGTTGCATTCTACAAAATGGCCGAAAAGCTTGGTCTGAATGTTGAGGAGATTCTTTATGTAGGAAACAATCATAAGTATGATGTTGTAGGCCCGAAAAAAATAGGAATGAAAGCCGCATGGTTTGTATCGCCGGTTACGGGAAAGACTGGCAGAAAATCTAAGGTTGCGGACCTTACGTTCTGGAAATATTCACAGCTGGAAAGTTTTCTTTTCGGCAGTAACACTGAAAAAAAATAGTTCAGAATAAAAAAAAATAAGATGGGTGGGGAATTAAAAAGTGGAAATCTTAATCTCAATTTTAATCGCTTCTGTAATATCACTGGGTATTTCTATTTATTTTCATGAGGTAGACAAGAAAAATAACGCAATCGAAAAGGTAAAGCGTTATGCCGACAAGCGTCAGGATGATCTTGCTACTCATTATAAGAATGTTGAACAAAGCTTTAATATGCTCGTAACGGAGTTTGACTCTCGTCAGTCTCAGGCTAATGCTGCCGTAAAGCTCCTTTCTCAGCAGAAAGAAGCCTTTGATGAAAAAATAAAAGGGCTTGAGCAGTACACCCAGAGCATAGATAACATAGGTGCGCAGATAAACAATTATTCCCGCCTTTTAAACGATTTGAACGACATGACTGTACAGGTTGAAGAAAACCTTCAGCGCATTCAGAAGGAAAGCACTATCGTTAATAACCTTACAAACAGCCTGAATAAACAGCAGCACACAATCGACACAATTGAAAAACGAATTCCTGAAATCTCAAATAACTTTGCAACCTACAATGCAGACCAGCTTAAGGCAATTGCCTCTACCCTTCTGGACGAATATAAAGCTTATGCAAACAGCCTTGCTACAGAAATCAATAATTCAAAATCTGCAGCTGAAAGAGCACTCGAACAGACAAGGCAGGACATTCAGAATCTTTACAGCGAAGCTGCAGAAAAGGCAAACACTCTTGAAGACACAGCTTTTGAGCATCTCAGCCAGAAGGCAACAGAGCGTTCAGACAGCTACATCAAAGAGCTTAACGAAAAGTTTGCACAGCTTAACGCAATCCTCAATAATCGTACAACAGAATCTAACAAAAAGATTGATGATGAGTTCTCAAAGGTAAGCCAGAATCTTAACGACAAATCTTCCGAAATCATCAAAATCTACGATGACAAATTCAAAAAGCAGTCAGAATCCTTATCTGAATCATATTCTGCAAAGGTTAAGACAATTCACGACAAATACAGCCAGCAGCTTGATTCAGTTTCCGGCAAAAACGATGGAATTATTGCTAAGTTTGAAGAAAAGTTCAACGAGGACTTTTCAAAGCTTTCACAGAAATATACAAATCAAATCGAAAATATCACTGCAAAAAACGACAAGGATTACGCAGAGCTTGAAGCTAAGTTCAAATCTGACCACGAAACCTTTGTTCAGAATTATACCAGAGCCTTCGACAGTGCAACTGCAATCAACAATAAAAAGATAAATGATTTCAACACTGGCTTTGTTGCCGAGCATCAGAGACTTCAGCAGGAATACGACGCTGCAATCTCTAAGCTCTCCGAAGAAAGCACAGGCAAGCTTACTGGAATTGAAAACAGAATTACAGATGAAATTACTGCCTTTGAAAGCGGCTACCAGGAAAGAATCAATTCTCTTAACGTAAACTACACAAATCAGTTTGAACAGCTTCAGAATCTCTACGATTCGCAGTTCAACCAGATTCAGGGTACTTACTCTCAGCAGATTGAAAACCTCCGCAACGACTGTGAAGGAAGAGTTGCCGCCCTTAAAGATGATTACACTTCTCAGCTCGACGGAATTGAAACAGATTATATGAACCAGCTTGGTAAAATCAATAATCTCTGCAACACTCAGACAGAAGAAATTAAAAACAACTGTATCGAACGCATTACTCAGTTTAAGACAGATTACACAACAGAAATTACTCAGGCTCGCCAGGATTATGAAGAACAGGTTGCTTCTCTCAAGGCAGATTATTCTGACCAGTTCTCTAAGTTCGAAGGAAACTATGCAGACAACTTTGAGGTTTTCAAAAACAGCTATGCTTCTCAGTTCTCAAAGCTTCAAGATGATTACAATACACAGCTTTCTTCTATAAAAGAAGATTATTCTTCACAGATTTCTGCAATCAGAGAAGATTACACTACAAGACTTGGTTCAACAAAGAAAGAATATGCAGGACTTTTTGCTCAGTTCAGAACAGGCTATACAAGTATTTTTGAACAGATAAAGAGTGACTACACAAACAAAATCGCACAGCTTAAGGATGATTATTCTTCAGAGATTTCTCAGATGACTTCTAACTTCACTGCAAAAATCGACGGCTTTAATTCAGATTTGAGCAGAATTGAAACAGAATGCTCTGACAAGGCTGGTAAGCTTGAAGAACAGCTGAAGGCAATTTCTGAAAACTACCTCACAGAAGAAAAGGGCTTAAGCTCTGTATTCGGACAGCGGCTTAATGCAATTTCTGACGATTGTACACAGAAGCTCAACGAAATCGAACAGCAGCTTAAGGAAAGCATCCGCAAGTGCAGCGAAACAAGTGAGTTCCTTAAGAAAGATGTTGACGGTAACTCTAAGAGCCTCGAAACAATCCAGGCAGAGCTTTCTCAGGAACTTCAGGAGATTCAGAACAGATACGCTACCCTTTACCGCGATGCAATGACAGAAGCAGATCAGCGTGAAACAGAAGCCCTTCAGGATTACACAGAAAGAGCAAATCAGAATATAGAAAAATACAGCTCTCTCATCAAGCAGAAGATTGGAACAATGCAGACAGAGCTTACACAGTCTTTGCAGGATCTTCTCAACCAGACTACAACTTCTGTTAAAGATGCACAGAACTCTATCGCCGCACTTCAGGATGAAACTCAGACTGCCAACGAAAAAGCAGATGCAATTCAGCCTAAGATTGATGAAAAAATCAGCCAGATCGGCGAAAAGATTAAGGCATTCCAGGATGAAACAGATGCTAAGCTTGGAAACCTCAACAAGCTTATTACAGATTCCCTCAAGCGCTCTGTTGCCGACAGCGAATCAAAGCACCTCAACCTGCTTGAAGGAATTGAAGAACGCCTTGATGTTTACAAAAAGGATATTGAATACAAGCTTTCTCAGATTCAGAACTCCGGTGCCGATGTTGATAACCTTGAAAAGAGTCTTCGCGCCGCAATGCAGGAAGTGCAGAACAGAGTCCTTGGTAATTTTGATTCGTTCACCGAAGAACAATCTCGCCGCCATTCAGAGTTTGCAAAAACTATAAAGGATGATTCAGATACAATTGAAGTAAGGCTTCACGAAATCGACAAGTCGCTTGATGACCTTAAGGTAACTGCAACCGGAAGCATGAGTGCCAAGCTCCGCGACTTCCAGATTGCCTTTGACAACAACCTCAACTCAAAGAACAACGAAATTGAATCAAGCCTTACAGACTGGAAGCATGACCTTGATTCAAAGCTTTCTTCTATTACAAACCTTTACGAAAGCTCTCGAAAAGATGTTGAAACAAAATATCTTGAAGCCCTTAAAAACAATGTTGCAGGACTCCAGACAAAAACTTCTGAGCAGTATTCAAAGCTTTCACAGTCAATTGACGAAACCAAAAACGGAATGCAGGTTTCAATTGCTGAGCTCCAGAATACACTTGCCGACTTCCAGGATGAAACAAAATCAAAAATCAGTCAACTTGAAGCTAATTCTGAAAAAGAAATTAAGGCTGAAATTGAAAGAAACATCAACATCATCCAAAACAATCTTTCTAAGGTTCAGTCTGAGCTTATGGATGACCTTAAGAACTTTGAGGTTGCAATTTCTGAACGTCAGGAAACAGGAACCTCTTCTATTGATGCAGCTCTTGCAGAGTTCAACTCCTGGAAAAAACAGATTAAAGATCAGATGGAAGAATCTACCGGACTTTTCCAGCAGGAGCTTTCAGGCTTACAGTCTGCCGCAAACAACAGCATAGACGAAGCAAAACAGAAGCTTTCTCAGGACATGATGGCTTATATGTCTTCTATTCAGCAGCAGCAGAATCAGCTTAATGATGATATTGCTCAGCTCCAGAATAAAACTGAAAACTCTATTCAGGAATACGAAAACCGTTCTGAACAGATTCTTACTCAGCTTAAAGAAACTTACACCAGCATGCTTGAAGATACAGAAAAGCGTGTCCGCGAGCAGAATGAAGATTCAGCACAGAGTCTTGCACAGCTTCGCAAGGACATTCAGACTGCTTCTGAACAAAACCGCGCTAACCAGGCTCAGTTTGTTCTTAAAATGCAGAACGATTCCAACGACATGCAGGTTCGAATGGGCGAACTTACAAAAGAGCTTCAGACTATCCGTTCAAATATTACTCTGTTTGAGAAGGCAGATGTAATGAAAAAGCAGCTTGAAGAAAAGCTCCAGCAGCTTACAGATTCATTCGAGCGTGTTGAAGACTTTACAGAGATTTCTGATCAGTACAAGGTTTATTACGACAGCATCAACAAGCTGAACGAAGAGATGAATAGACAGCTTTCTTCAATTGAACAGCAGAAGCAGCGTGTAAATACAATCGAACAGAAGTTCGGACAGCTTATTGCGCTTTCAAACACAATCGACGATAGGATCAAATCTCTCAATACAACTTCTGATGATATAACCGCAATGGAAGTTGCTGTAAGAAATTACAGAGACAAGCTTGAAGAGCTTTCTCAGCATTACGAAAGACTGGACAAGAAGGACGAGCTTGTTAATAGAGTTATGACTGATGTTGATAACTCCTGGAAAAATATTAAAAGCCTTGAACAGAAAATTGCTGACTGCAGCAGACAGGTTACTTCCCTTCCACAGGAAATCAAGGAAGTTCAGGGCAATGTTGACAGACTGCTCCAGAACGGTCCAAAGATTTCAGAAGCCGCAACTAAGATTACAAATCTTGATAACCTCTTAACTGAAACTGAGCGCAGAATTGAATCTTTGCAATCGGTAAATACAGGTCTTAAGAAAATGCAGCTTGACGTTCAGACCTTAAACCGCGAAGTAAACATCAAGCTCGATGCAATTCATAAAATTACGACAGCTGAAGTTGCAAAGAATCAGCCTTCTAAGGATACTGGTATTTCACCTTCAGAGCGAGAAACAATTCGTTCTCTTAAACGTTCGGGCTGGACAATTCAGGAAATTGCTTCTAGAACAAAGCGCACACCAACAGAAATTGAATTACTGCTGGATTTGCCTGAGGATTAGTTATCTACTTAGTAAACAAACTACATAGGCTTCAACGGCTTCGCTGGTGCCTATTGGGGGGAGTTTTTCGCCGGTTTTGGCTTTTACGAATACACAGGCAGCAGGTATGTTGAGAACATCAGATATTGAATCAATTACCTGCTGGCGGTATGGAATAAACTTTGGTTTTTCAAGCTTAATAACACAATCAATATTTTCAACTTTCCAGCCGCAGGCATAAACCTTTTGCATTACAAACCTTAATAATTCAGCTGAATCTGCATCCAACCATTGTGGATCTTCAGGAGGGAAAAAAGAGCCTATGTCGCCAAGACCGGCGGCACCTAAAACTGCATCTGTAATTGCATGAAAAAGAACATCACCATCGGAATGACCATCTTCACCTTTTTCAAAAGGAAGCTCTACACCACCTAAAAGGAGCTTGCGTCCGGAAACAAGTCTGTGCAAATCGTAGCCAATTCCAACCCGAATCATTAAAACACCTCGGACTTATTTTACAATTAAAGATTCATTCCGCGCTCTAAATCGCCTGGGTATGTAATTTTAATGTTTTTTACATCACCTGGAACAATCTTTACAATACCGCAGTATTCACCAAAAATCTCTGAATCATCGGTGTATTCTTTGCCATCTGTGATAGCCTGCATATGAGCATAAAGAAGACGCGAAAAATCAAAGCCCTGTGGAGTCTGAACAGCAACCAGCGATTTACGTGGAATATGTCTGGCTACAACACCCATAGGACTAATCTCTTTGATAGTATCTACAACAGGAATACCTGGTACACCGGCTCCGTCCTGTTCAGCAGCACTTATTACATCAAAAATAATTCGTGATGAAACAAAAGGTCGGGCACCATCGTGAATAAGAACAATATCAGGTTTTACTTCACTATCCTTTAAGAAAGTCATTGCATTATAAACTGAATGCTGACGGGTTTCACTTCCCTTTACATAGTGAACCTTTTCCTGAATGTCGCCCTGGAAGGAGAAAAATGCAGAAACTGCTTCAACAGCTCCCATTGATCCATCTTCAGGAACAGTTATTACAAGATGTGAAAGATTAAAACCTAATTTAGGATGCTGAGAAGCGCATACAAAAGCAGCTACACCTTTAGAAAGGACGGTACCATTACCAAGCGGCATATATTCTTTTTTTACACTGCCACCCATTCTTGTTGAATTTCCAGCGGCAGTAATAATTATTGCAACGTTTTTAGAATTCATCATCATCAAAATCTTCTTCTTCCGCCTCAAGTTCATCCGTGCTCACAGTATCGGAATCATCCAAGTCATCATCAGAATCTCTTGATTTGTCATTTACATCATTCATTAAATCATCATCTTCGTCATCATCTAACGAAACGATATGCTTAGGTCGCTGAGTAGCACCAAATGGCTCAAGCTTAGTATGAATAGCAGCCTCAATTTCCTTTGGAGATTTACCGAGAGCAAAAGAAATCTCATCTTCAAGAAGACGCTTTGCTGAATCATAAAGCTTACGCTCAAGAATAGGGAGCTCTTTTACCTTGCTTCTGTTATAGAGACATCTTACAATTGCAGCAATATCCTTTACAGTGCCCTTCTTAAGTAAATCAAGGTTCATCTGATAGCGGAGTTTCCAGTCCGAAGTAATAGGTTCAAACTCTTCTGAAAGCAGATTCAAAGCTTCTTCAGCTTCTTTTGCAGAAACAATCTGCCTGATTCCAAGCTCGTCTGCCTTGCTTACAGGCACCATAACAACCATGTCAGAGGAATCGATATAAATCTTATAATAAAGTAAAAGCTCGTCCTTAAACTTCTTCTCAAAAATGTCAATTACTTTTCCAACACCCTGACTAGGATAAACGACCTTCTGGTCAATACTAAACTTTGTTTCCATATAAGTACATTATATCACAAAAAATATAAAAATTCAAATTATGTATAATCTTATAGAGGAATATCAATAATATCTGTAAAGTTCACGATTTGCGAAATATTCAACGTTTTTACATCATATTCTTGCACTTTTCGCACTTTTCCTATATATTTAAGACTCATTTATAATATTCATTCATTTTAGGAAAGCTACAGTTTATTCGGGAAGAGCCGGAAGAGCTGGCTCGTGGAAATAAGTTTTCAAAGGTATCTTTTAAACTTTGCTTTCAATAAATGGATGCAGAGGTTTTATGGATACAGATACAATAATTTCTCAGGAGACTGTGGCAGAAGATACCACAGATTCATTATTAGACACATCATCAGACACAGTAACTTTCGAAGATTTAGGACTTGATGAATACGCATTGAATGCTGTAAAGCGAAAAGGTTTTGTTACTCCTTCCCCTATTCAGATTCTGGCAATTCCACGACTTTTGAACGGCGACAGCAATATGATTGCCCGTGCTAGAACTGGTACTGGAAAAACAGCCGCCTTTGGTCTTCCAATTATTCAGGACATCCGCGAAAAAAGTGATTATGTTCAGGCTCTCATTCTTGAACCAACACGCGAGCTTGCAATGCAGACCTGCGCTGAGATGCAGTCATTTTCAACAAACAATATTCCAAGAACTACAGTTCTTTACGGTGGTGCTTCCTATACAACACAAATCCGCGACCTTAAACGCGGCTGCGAAATTGTTGTCGGTACTCCTGGCCGTGTTCAGGATCACCTGGAAAAAGGAACGCTCGACATCAGCAAGATAAAATATTTTATTCTTGATGAAGGCGACGAAATGCTCGACATGGGCTTTATTGAGGATATTGAAAACATTTTCAAACAGGCAAATCCGGACAGCAGAATCCTTCTTTTCAGTGCAACAATGCCGGCTCCTATCCTCAAAATTGCCGCTGACTTTATGGGCGAGTACGAAATCATTGAGGAAGAAAAAGTAATTGACGAAGCGCTTCTTATTGACCAGAAATACTGGATGGTAAAGGAAAGCGAAAAGATTGAAGCTCTTGTTCGTCTTATAGACATGTCTCCTGATTTTTATGGTCTCGTCTTCACTATGACAAAGATGGATGCTGATAATGTTACAAAGCAGCTCGATCTTCGCGGTTATGAAGCCGCTGCCCTTCACGGCGATATTATGCAGAACCAGCGCGAAAAGGTTCTGGAACGCTTCCGAATGAAGAAAACCCGCATTCTGGTTGCCACCGATGTTGCAGCCCGCGGTATTGATATTTCAGGCTTGTCTCACGTTGTAAACTACTCTCTTCCATTCGACACTGCAACTTATGTTCACCGAATTGGTCGAACAGGTCGTGCCGGAACTACAGGAATTGCAGTTACTTTTGTTCGCCCAGAAGAAAAACGTAAGCTCGGCTTTTTTGCTAAAAACGTTTCGCGCGCTACAAAAAGTGAACTCAAGGAAGAAGCAATTCCTTCTATCCACGACGTTCTTGAAATTAAAGAAAAGCGCGTAATTGCAGAATTAAAGGAAAAGCTTTTTGAGACAAAGGAACAGGTACTGGCTGATAATGATGAGGAACAGGTTCTAGCTGTTGATGATGAGGAGCAGCTTACTACAAACGAACAGGCTGAAACTGCAGCACAAGATGAAGCTCAGAAAACAGTTGCAGAGACAGCACCAACTGAGGTATCTGTTTCAGATGAAGCTCAAGCCGAGGTTCCTGCCGAAACTCAGGTAGAAACTCAGTCTCTCCAGATTCTCCGCGAGGTTCCTGGAAAATACACTCAGCTGGCACACGAGCTTTGCGAAAATCAGAATGCGGAAGACGTTCTGGCTGGAGTGCTTTCTTTAATGTATGGCGAAAAGTTGAGCTCAAAGCATTACGGAAAGATTTCCTCAAAAGATTTTGGGCCAAAGGGCGACCAGCTCAGAGTCTTTGTTTCTCTTGGAAAAAAAGACGGCTACCGTGCCCGCGAAATTGCAGAGTTCTTCAGCAATTTGCTTCATATTCCTGGCAGAATGGTTGATGATATTGATATTTCCCAGCAGTTCTCTCTTGTTAGTCTTCCAGTTGCTTCGGCTAAAAAGGCAATTGAGCTTTCTAAGAGCAACCGCAAGCTGCCGCATATGCATTTTGATGTAAAAGAAGAAGGCCGCGGTTCAAGGAAGAGTGGTTCACGAAATACCGAAAAACTTATGGAAAAAGAACTGGAGCGTTCAAAATCACGCTTTGAGGATAAAAAAAGAAAAGAACCTTTCAAAAAAGATGGTTCTAAAAAGAGAAAATCAGAAGCTTCGGAAGGACGTCCAAAGGGAAACAGACCAAACGTTCACACCCAGACAAACCGTTCTGGAAACGCCGCTTTATACAAAAAGAGCAATAAAAAGGCTGAACGCTTCTAGCATTGTGATAACAAGTGATTTAATAACATGTTATTGAGTTTTAACTATTTCCTATATATAATATAGGTATGCGAAAAAGGCTTAGTCTGCTGTCTTTTTTTCTAATTTTCATCACCCTGTCTCTTATCTCTTGTAACGGGAAAAAGACTCCAGAAAAAATGTATTTAACAGACAGCCTTTCTTATTATGCTGCAGACCGCAGTACAACCATTGCTTCAATTAAGTTTATTGATAATGGACAAAGGACCGTTTTTACAAAGCTTGAACCTAAAGATTTTGACAAGCTTTCAAAATTCGTAACGGAAAATACATATCTTTGGATTAAGGCTACTTTCGTTGTTCCTAATAGTCTTAAAAACACAGATTTAGGCCTCAATATCCCCTACTTAAAAACCTGTTCGGAATGTTATCTGAACGGGAATCTTTTGGGCTCATACGGTTCTTTTCCTCCAAACGAATTTTCACCAGGTTATGTTTCAAACTATTATCTTCTTCCGCAGGGTCTGCTTAATATTTATGGCGAAAACACAATCTACCTTAAAATCTGGACTGGTGGAAGCGGCTCAATTTCCAAAAACCTGTATATTTCTGAAGCAAACTATGCACAGTTTCATTCAACAATTATAACTTTCTTCTCTTCAAAAATAATTCTTATTTTTACGGGAGCAATGTTTGTTGCCTTTATTATTTATTTGCTGATGTTCATCGGCTTGAAGAAAGTACACCGCCATCAGGAGCATATTGTTTTTGCACTTTTAAATCTTTATACAATAAGCTTCTTGCTAATTTTCTTTGCAGCAGATATTCCGTTCCTTACATCTTCAGTACTTTCTTATTTGACGTTCTTAAAATTCGGCTTTTTCTTCGGTGCATACCTTACAATATATTTTGCAAACGGTTTTATATTAAGCTTTCTTCACATTCATCAATCCGGTAAGACGATGATTATACGAACTTCAATTCTTGCTCTCGCCGCCATACCGACATTGACTGCACCATCCTATAAAACTCTGTCGTATTTAGTAATACCATCTATAATACTCAGCTTTTGTCAGTTTTACTTTACTATACCAAAGCTTATAGATCACCTTAAACACAAAGAAACAAGAGCAAATGCCAAGAAGCTTTTAAAAGGATTCTCGCCAGTTCTATTCTGTATTCCAGTTGATTTTATTCTCAGATGCGGATTTGTTTACAGAGATTTGCCGTATTTTACTCTTTACGGCTGGCAGCTGACAGTCATTACCTTTATGTCTTTCCTTGTAAAACAGTTCAACGATATCTATATCAACAACATAAAGCTTTCCAATCAGCTTACAGATTTTAATACACATCTTGAAAAACAGGTTGCAGAGCGTACAAAAGAGATTTCTGAAAAGAACCTTATTCTTACAGAAGGTCTTCATGCCGTTTCTAACGTACAGAAAAACTTCCTTCCACCTAAGAAGCGTACCTTCAGGGGCTGGGAGCTTGCAATAAGCTATACTCCGCTTGTAAATGAAGTTTCCGGTGACTTGTATGATTATTACTATTCCGGCGAAAATCTTGATGGAATTGGTATATTCGATGTTTCCGGTCACGGTATTCCATCCGGCTTGATGACGATTCTTGCAAAGGGAATTATTTCGCAGCACTTCTTAAACGGAATTACGCAGTCTGAACCAATCTCGCAGGTTCTTGAAAACATAAACAAGACTTACATACAGGAAAAGGTTAATGTAGAAAATTACATTACCGGTTTGCTTTTCCGATTCAGCAGCTTTAACAAAAAGGATACGTGCAGCGTTGAAGTTGCAAATGCGGGTCATCCTCATCCTTACCTTTACAAGGCAGATACAAAGGAAATTGTGGAAATCCAATATGAGGATCCAAGAGAGCAGTATGGTATGATTGGTCTAAATGATTTGCCGGTATCGTTCCCGCCTGTAAGCTTTAGAATGGCTCCGGATGATATTATCTTGTGCTTTACTGATGGACTTACCGATGCCTGCAATGCTCAACACGAAGAGTTTGGAAAAGAACGCCTTAAAGAAATATTAAAAAGTTATGCTTTTGAAAGTGCTGTAAATATAAGAAACAAAATCAAAGAAGCTTTATTAGAGTTTACAAATAATAATCCTTCAAATGATGACATTACATTTATTGTCCTTAAACGCAATAACTCAAAAGATTATATAGAAGAATTGCAGGATAATTATATACCACCACTTACAAATATGGGAGCATAATAATAATTGGAATATTTACGAAGGAAAAAATGCATATTCAATTTACAGGTTCCTGTTCGGTAATTATAAAATCACTATCTATTGTTTTTGCCGTTATCATTATTTCAATAATTTTATTCTCCTGTGCTTCTTCTCCTGCTGAAAAAATTAAAAAGCTTTCTGTAGACGATACCTTAAGTTATACATTAAAAGATAAAGACGACGGCATGATCACGCTTGCAGAATACAACAATGGAAACTGGGAAATTAAAGTTTACGGGAAAAACGGACAGCAACTTAAAACTGAAGATAATCAGAATTATGTTTATGAAATCGGTTCGCTTACAAAAACAATAACGGCATCGTTAATCTGTAAAGCACAAAAAGAAGGGTATCTCAACCTTAATGATAGAATCGACCGCTTTTTAGATTTACCGGCAAAAACTCCTGAGCAATATCCAACTATACAAGAGCTTCTTACTCACTCTTCCGGTTACAAATCATTTTATTTTGAAAAAGGAATGAGAGAAAATTATTTTGCAAAACGCAACAGCTTTTATGGAATCACAAAAGAACAGATGCTGAACAGACTGCCAAAAATCCACAGAAAGAAATCCCGCAGCTTTGTTTATTCAAACTTCGGATACGCTACCTTAGGACTTATTCTGGAATCAGTTTATAAAACATCATACACTACTTTGGCAAATGATTTTGTTCACAATGACCTTGGAATGACACACACCTTTATGGCAGGGTCAGATTCATTTCCTTATCCGCGTGATAAAAGGTTTATGGATTGGAAAAAGGATGATGCATATTTAAGCGCAGGCGGCTTCTATTCAACAATTGAAGATATGATTATATATGCAGACCATCAGCTTAATGAAAATGGAATCTTTAGTGACTGTCATAAAATACTTTCAGAAATAAAGAATGGAAACAAGTCTCTTGAAAAGTTCGAAATAGGAATGAATAAGATTTGTTATGCCTGGCTTTTTGATGAGAAAAACACCTGCTTCTGGCATAACGGCGGAACCAATAACTACAACTGCTATCTGGGTTTTGATGTAAAAAATCAAAAGGCTGCAATTGTCCTTTCAAATCTAGAGCCATCCTATAAAATCCCGGCAACAATTGTTGGACCAAAGATATTGGCAAGCAGGTAAAATGGGTTTCCATTAACCTAAAATAAAACAGGAAAACCTAAGATGAGAAAAAGCTTTTACATTCTTTTAATTTCATTTCTCTTTCTTACATCTTGCAAAACTACTTATAATCTTCAAAATGCAAAAAATGCTGATGACCAGATTATGGAATGCCTGCATTCTAAGAAAATTGTTTTCATTGGCGAAAATCATTCAACTGTTTTTCCAATTTTATACATGACTCAAAATATTGAACGTTTTTATGAAGCGGGTGTTCGATATATTTTCCTGGAAGAAGAAGGTGACGGTTTTTTACCAGAAGGAAATTATAACAATTACCATATGCTGATTGTTCCGCCGTGGTGTACATTTGGAGGCAAGCATGAATATCATCTTATGGAAATTGAAATTGCCAGAGTGAATCAGCTTCATCCTGAAGCTCCTATAAAAGTTATTTTCCCTGAAGAAGGATTTATCTGGCCGGAAGATCCAAGTATTCCTACTAATATTTTGAATGCCCGCGATTTACAGGCACAGAAAACAATCATTCAGATTATGGACAATGCAAAGCCGGAAGAAAAGGCAATCATTTTTTATGGCGACGGACATGGGATGAAACATCCGTTGCATTTTTATGGAGGAGAAAACCTCTGGTACATGACCGGATATTATTTGAATAATTATTATGGCGAGCAGTATGCTTCAATTGATATTTATAACGTCAGAAATGATGATTATACAAAAGTAAACTATGGAGACGGTCCTCATTTTAAAATCTTAAATGAAACAAATCTGCCAAAGAACATTTCAAAAGAAGATTTATCGAATTATGATTATATTTGTGCAACAGATCAGCGCATTTATGGAATCGTTTGTCCTTACATTACAACCGATTATAATTTACGTGCACTTTATAAATATGTTGCTGATTTTGATATTGAGAAAAGTTCTCCATACAAACCACGCGAGCTGGCTTATTTTATTCTTGGAATATCATACTTAAAATATTGTTTTGACGAATATTTTCCTTTCAGCTTTGAAGAAGATAATCTTAAAGCTGCACTGAAGTATTTGAATGAAACTGTCTTTCTAAGTGGAAAAGAACCATCATCTTTCTGTAAAAATCTTCCTGATTATTCACTGGAAGAATGGGAAAAATACGCTGAATACCTTTTTTCGTACGAATGGTTTGAAGATTATATTTACGGCTATCTGGATTATAAAAAATCACAGAAGAAAGCCTGCGGTTATATAATTTACAATATGGAACACGCAATTCAAATGAATCCCGCAGATCCATGGCCGCAATACTGGCTTGCCTATTTTCTCTCCGAAAAAGCAGATTACAGCAGCAAAAAATCAGATTATAAAAAAGCAATTGAAGCATGGGAGAAGTTCTTAAATCATAAGGCTTCATTTGCGTGCCCAGGTTTACTTGTTGCGTACGACAGAATCGCGATCTGTTATTCAAAGCTTGGAGATGAAGAAAATGAACATTTCTATAAAACAAAGAAAGAAAACTTAGATAAAGTGTTTCCTTGGAATGATATAGAAATGTATTTCTTTGGGTATTATAACTAGAGATAACTTTTTCACAATTTTATTTTAGTTAGTATTGACTAACTTATAAAATAAGTATATTATGTAAGCAATCAGTTAGTTACTACTAACATAATAAAACAAAGGCTCTTATAAAATATATATTTAGGGCTGTCCAATTCGCCAGGTTGGACAGCCCTTTCTTTTGAGATATAATCGGTTGGTTTACTAAAAGAATACACCCTTAACAAAAATCTCAATTCCAATTCCAATCAAAATGATTCCACCGAGAATTGTGGCTTTTTTACCAAGATGATTTCCGACTTTCTTCCCAATTAAAAGACCTGTCATACAGATTGCAAAAGTCACAACTGCAATAATAAGACTGGCAATAAAAGCCATTAAGAGTCCGTAGTCGGCAATTGTAAAGCCAACTGACAAGGCATCTATTGAAGTAGCAATTCCCTGAATAAGAAGAACTGCAAAGGTAAGCTTCCTGTTTTTTTCATCATCATCTTTGCCTTCACCATCATCATGAAAGGCTTCCCAGAGCATTTTGCCGCCAATATACAAAAGCAGTACCAGCGCAATCCATGGAATAAAATCATCAAACTTTTCAAAATATTCAACAATCGTATGAACACAAATCCAGCCAATCATTGGCATGGCGAACTGAAAAAAAGCATACACACCCGCAATAAAACACATGCGGCCTTTTTTCATTTGAGATTCACCTAATGCATTAGCAATTGAAACAGAGAAAGCATCCATTGCAAGACCTACGCCAAGCAAAACACTGTTTACAAAGAAGATAAGATTCCATTCCATAGTGTTTGGTGATTATGCCACAAGCAGGCAAAGAAGGTCAAGGCTGTTTCACCTCATTCACAAGCTCTTTCCCTGCAGCAAAATCACGGATATTATTCAGCGTAGTTTCTGCAAGATTTTTAAGGGCATTTGTTGTAAGAAAAGCCTGGTGCCCTGTGATGATTACGTTCGGGAAAGTAAGCAGGCGGGCAAGAGTGTCATCAGTCATAATGTCGGTAGACCAGTCGCTGAAAAAGTATTTGCTTTCTTCTTCGTAAACGTCCATACCAATACCGCCGATGTGTCCATGCTTAAGAGCGTGAACAAGAGCCTTTGAATCTATAAGGGCACCTCGACCAGTGTTGATAATGACAGCATCGTGCTTCATCATCTTCATTGTATCGTGATTAACAATATGCTTTGTTTCTTCGGTAAGCGGACAATGAAGACTAAGAACATCACTCTCGCGGAAAATCTCATCTTTACTTACATAAGTAATATCGTTTTCCTGTGCCCACTTTTCGTTCGGGAAAAGATCATAGGCGATGATTTTCATTCCAAAGCCTTTGAGGATGTTTGCCATAATCTGTCCGATTTTTCCCGTACCGATAATTCCGGCTGTAAGTCCATGCAAGTCACGGCCGGTTAATCCTTCTATATTAAAGTTAGCAGTTTTAGTTCGAAGATAAGCCTGAGGAATATGACGGGTAAGCGACATTAAAAGAGCGGCTCCATGCTCAGCAACTGCATAAGGAGAATAAGCTGGGACACGCACAACCTTGATTCCGGCTTCAGCGGCAGCTTTTAAATCAACATTATTAAAACCGGCACAGCGAAGGGCAATCAGCTTTACTCCACATTCTTTAAGCGATTTTATAACCTCTGCATTTACAAGATCATTTACAAACACGCAAACTACATCGTAGCCCTTTGCGGTAGGAGCAGTATTCTCGTTCAATTTGTAATCACGAAAATCAATTTCATAATTAAAGCCCTCATTCATTTTTGCAAATGAAACCTTATCGTAAGAACGTGTATCAAAAAATGCAATCTTCATAATGTCATGCCTCCTGAGCCAAACCGCGTGCGGTCAAAGATTTTTATCCTACTTTAAATATAATATCAAAATGAAAATAAAACAAATTATATCCCCTACTTCACTATGTTTGAGCACATCACTATAATACTGTTCTATGAAACCAGAGATTTTTAATACTTTTAAGACGTATAATTCAAAACAATTTTTTAGTGATTTAATAGCGGGTATAATAGTAGGAATTGTTGCTTTACCGCTTGCAATAGCTTTTGCAATTGCTTCGGGCGTAAATCCTTCTGCCGGCTTGTATACTGCAATTATTGCAGGCTTTTGTATCAGTGCTTTTGGTGGCAGCCGCGTTCAGATTGGTGGACCGACCGGAGCTTTTGCTGTAATCGTTTATTCAGTAGTTTCGCAGTATGGATTAAGTGGACTGGCGACCGCTACGCTTATGGCGGGCGTTATTTTGATTCTACTCGGCGTGTTTAAGATGGGTGGTCTTGTAAAGTTCATTCCATACACAATTGTAACCGGTTTTACTGCTGGAATTGCCGTAACAATCGCTTTTGGTCAGCTTGGTGATTTCTTTGGACTCATTCCAGATTTTTCAACTCCAATGACAATTCTTGGAGAAGAATATTCAAAAATGCCTGGTGACTTTTTACCAAAGATGATTGTGTACATAAAAAGTGCTTCGACCGTAAACTGGTACTCTTTTACAATGGCAGCTGTTTGTCTGGCCTTTATTTTTATCTGGTCAAAGTTTATTAAGAAAATACCGGGTTCTTTTGTAGTTATTATTCTTGCAACTGTTGTGAACCTTCTTTTGGAAAAGTTCTGCAATCTTCATACAGACACAATCGGGCGATTTGCAAACGGAATGGAACACTTTGTAATTCCAACAAAGCTTCCTGCCCCGCAGCTTCCGATTTTCAATATCAGGACTATGATTACACTTTTCCCAACAGCTATTTCCATTGCGGTTCTGGCAGCGATTGAATCTTTATTAAGTGCTGTTGTTGCAGACGGTATGATTGGTTCAAAGCACGATTCAAACATGGAGCTGATTGCTCAGGGTATTGCAAATATTGCAAGTCCACTTTTCCAGGGAATCCCGGCAACAGGAGCAATTGCAAGAACTGCTACAAACGTTAAAAATGGCGGACGAACTCCGGTTGCAGGAATTATTCACGCGCTTACACTTCTTTTAATCCTTCTTTTTGCAGGTAAATATGCTTCGTACATTCCTATGGCCGCACTTGCAGCTGTTTTAATAAATGTTGCCTGGAACATGGCTGGTTTCTCTGCAATTAAAGCTCTTACCCGAGGACAGAAATCAGATATCTGTGTTTTCCTTGTTACATTCTTTATCACCATTTTTGTAGATTTGACAGTTGCAATTGAAGTTGGTCTTGGCTTTGCAGCGTTCTTCTTTATTAAAAAGATGATTGATTTGAGCGAGGTTCAGAATCAGCGTGAAGTTCTTACCGGAGGAATTAAAAAAGATCAGCCGGCTGAAAATCTTGATATTCCTAAGGACTGTTTTGTTTATGAAATTGAAGGTCCTCTGTTTTTTGGAACTGTCCGCAAGTTTGAGCTTGCCACAGAACGAGCCGAAGCTAACTGTAAAGTTTTAATCCTTCGAATGCGCAACACAATCTATATTGATGCCGGTGGAATTAAAGCGCTTGAACAGGCTAAAACTGCGTGCGACAGAAAGGGCATTACGATTGTAATAAGCGGTATTCATACTCAGCCGTATATCCTTCTGGAAAAAACCGGTATGGCCGACAAGCTTGGCAGAGAAAACATTTACGACAATATAAACTCTGCACTTGAACGAGCCAGAGAGATTTTGAAGTAAAGCTTCCGTCTACTCGGTAAAGGATGTGCAGAAAGACCAGCTACGGTCTACGCTGCACATTCACTAAACGGGTTCAGTATTTTAGTCCCTGAAACAATCTGTCCGTCGTTCATATCTTCTGAATAAACAATTATACAACCTGTATCATTGGCAGCGGAAAGGACGAGTGAATCCCAGAAAGAAAAACTTGTCTTTATGCTTATGTCTACAGCATTGAGGATAAGGGAGACGGAGATTTGTATTACCTGAAATTGATTCGAAAAAAACTCAACATATTCTTTTGCAGCCTGCTTTGAAAGCTTGAGTTTTTTTGTTGCAACATTATAAAACTCCTGCAGGCTTTGAGTAGAAATCATTCCTGTTTTTTCAAGTGCCGATTTTTCTAATAGCCTTGCTGCAATTTTTTGTTTATGAGAATCGCTTTCATCAATTGAATATACCAGTATATTTGTATCAAAGAAAACTTTTCCTTCTGCAGTAACAGCTGATTTATACTTTTTATCTTTCATACAATTCCTCTCTTGTCCAGCCTTTTCCATTTGAAGTTGGATGATATTTGCTGTTTAATTTATTGAGCTCAACATAAAAATCACTCTGCTTATTCGGCTTAAGCTTTTCTTCCGTTGCCTTTTGCACAAGACCAGATACTTTTTCCAAAACCTTAAGCTGTTCCTTATAAACAAGCTTTGGAAGCATTTCCAGAATAGATGTGAGATAATATGAAGGATTATTCATTGTTGCAAAGACAGCGTTAGAATCATGCAATTCTAATTCTGTTTCTTCTGGAATTGTATAAACACCATCTTCTGATTTTTCCTGCTGTTTCTGTCTCTCTGAATGATTTAACTTATCTTCCAGAATTACATCATATGGAACTCTGTAAAAGTTAGAAAGCTCAACAACAGTTTTTACCGGTGGAACGGCATCTCCATTTTCGTATTTAATATACATCTGTCTTGAAATGTTAAGATAGGATGCCACCGCCGCCTGAGAATAATTATTCTGTTCCCTTAATGCTCTTAATGTTTCGTTCATACTGACAGTATATACTATATAACTGTATTGTCAAGATAATTTTACTTTTTTAGTAATATTTTATTTACACACCGCACAGAAAAATTGACGATAATAAAAATTGCCTGTATAGTTTTTATAAGAGGTTTTTATTTTGACTTTAGATACACGGAGAGGACTCTGGATTTACAGCCTTCTGTACTCGCTTGCATGGATTCTGGCAATGAAAATAGTTGACCTGGCTCCAATCGGGCCGTACAAAACGACTGTTGGAATGGCCACAATGAATCAGTGGTTCAGGAACTTGTTGCACTATGATGCAGAAATTGGATATTACAAGCTGATTTTTTCTATTACAAAGATACTTGCCTGGATTGCGCTGGGTGGATGTGCTTCATGGATTGTAGTTGGAATTATACAATGGATAAAGGAACGCAGCTTTAAAGGTGTTGATTTTACCATCATTGCAACACTCGCAGTATATGGCATTGAAATTATAACCTGGCTTGTTTTTAAATTGATTAAAATAAATTATGGCCCCGTAATCTTACCCGGTAGACCGTATCCGAATCACACGTTCCCTTCTCTTCTTTGCATGCATTTTATCTGCTCAATGGGTACAACAATTTATATGATTGGATTTTTTCTTGAAGAACGCAAAAAACTTGTCCTGATTCTTCGCATTCCGTGTATAATTGTAATGGCCGCCGGTTTTATCTGCTGTACAATCAGCGGAATAAACTGGCTTTCGGATATAATAGCTTCGATTCTATTTTCCGTTACTCTACTGCTGGAGTATTCATTTTTTGCTGAGGTTTAGATATGGATAAAAACTGGTCTGACAAAAATAAACAAATGCAAACCTTAATTTCAAAGGAAGCCACTTTTTCTGAAGGAATAAAAATCCTCCTTGAGCTGCGAAACGAATTGTTCGAGCAGATAACCTCCATTGTAAAGACTTTTCCACCAGTAGCTTTTTATCAGCTGCCGTTTGGTGAAGGAGAAGGAAATCATCAGACAACTCTTGCGTGGTCGCTCTGGCATACATTCCGTATTGAAGATATTGTTGCGCACACGTTGATTTTGAAAGACAGTCAGATTCTTTTTAAGGACGGATGGCAGAAAAAAACGAACAGTCCGATTATCACAACGGGTAACGAGCTTAGTGGAGATGCGTTGATTGACTTTTCAAAAAAGCTGAATATCAAAGGTGTTTATGAATACTGTAAGGCTGTGATGGAGTCTACAAATGAACTTTTGACGCGCATGCAATTTGTGGAACTGAAGAAAGCATTTACAGATGATGATAAAAAGAATCTGCTTGCGAGTAAATGTGTAAGTGATGATGAAAGCTCTGTCTGGCTGATTGACTATTGGTGCAGTAAGAATGTCAAAGGATTAATCCAAATGCCTTTTTCCCGCCATTGGATTATGCACGTTGAAGCAATGCAGCGGATTAAAAACAAGCTGTGTCAGCAGGCTAAAAAAGGCGTAGACCAGATTGCCTATTGTGGGCTTTCGTGCAATCACTGTTTTCTAACCCAATGGTGCGGCTCGTGCAGGACAATTTACAACACTTGTTCTTATGCAACTATGTCACCAGACGGAGTTTGCCCGAATACAGCCTGCTGTAAAGGAAAAGGTCTCGACGGCTGCTACGAATGTGATGAGCTTTACGATTGTAAAAAAGGATTTTACTCGCTTGGAAAAGAAACAAACGCTATAAGAGTGATGGCGCTGTTTATTCAAAGGCACGGTAAAAAAGAATTGCTGAAAGTTCTCGATGCCCTGCATTCTAAAAAGAAGTTTGAAAAAATCCAAGAAGTTCTTGGCGACAATGTTGAAGAAGGCCTTAAGATTTTGGAAAACAATTTAGAGCCATAAGAAGCTGAAAAAAAGCTTCCTGCTCTTCAAATTGTGGAAACCTCTGATAAGTTTCGTATCCCTTCTTGAAACTTTCCCAATCTTCTATCTGATTATGCAGAAAACTCAATTCCCATTCTACCGGACCAATAACGTACGCATCTAAATCTACGCAAGCAATTATGTCTTCATTTTTATAAAGAAACTGATCCGCACTGATATCGGCCATCATAAGAGAATAATTCTGACTAACAAACGGAGAGTCTTTGTGCTGTCTTTTCAGTTTTTCAAAAACCGTCCGCACATATTTATCGTTTTCGTCATCACTATTCCAATGCCTGCTGATAGTCGATTCCATATGAAGAAGAGCTCTTTCATAAAAATTATCCACATCTTCAATATCAACAATTCCACAATTTTTATGTTTTATCTGATGGTTGTAGCCAATAAACTGGCCAAGTTTAAATGCATTATTCTGACCACGTGGAAAATTATCATCATCCCAAGACTGACCTTCTTCAAAACCATAGATCATTGTGGTTTCATCTGCTGCAACAAAAGATGCCACTCGTATATGAGAATTATCCTTCAGAATATTATAAACTTCTGGCAACGCTGTATTTTGCTTTTCAAAAGTAAAATTAAAAACATTTTTCATCATCTGCCAGAACGGAGAAAGCTTGTCGCCAAGCATCAAGGCTTTTTTCAGAACATATTTTTTATTCTGATATTCAAAAAAGTAGATTTCGTTTGAAGAAACACCGCCCTTTTCGAAAGTATGTAGATTTTCTTTTGCATAAGTCAGGATGCTATTTTGCATTTTTTAGTATTCCGCGATATCAAGTTTTTTCTGAAGAACAGCTGCCCAATCGTGTCCTGTTTTTTCGGTGAGTTCTGGATTCTGCTGATGATGAATATTATAGAGGATTCCGTTTTCGCCGGTTCGGTCAGAAAGATGCTCATCGTCAATATGACCACCGATAATTTCAAGACAAATAAGCGCATGATCATCACCGGGAGCAATTTCCTTTTCCCAAGAATATTTACACTCAAGGTTCATAAAACATTCTTCAACAAGCGGTGCATTTACCCAACTTGCCTTGCCCGCAGAGAGTCCAGACGCGGTAATTTCATCAACTTCAAACTGATTGTTTTTAATTGTTGTCATACACTTTTCAAAAATAGGTGCAGACATAAAATTGATTACTGCATCGCCAGTCTCTTTGAGTGATTTATAAAAATGACCGTTTTTGTTTACGCTCGCAAGAATTGCATAATAACCGTTGCCTTTATTTGCGCAGGTAAAGGTCGCCCACGATTGCATACAGGCATTAGGCAAACCGTTTGATTTGTAAGTCGTAACCAGAAGCAACGGAGACGGAACTGTCATAACAAATTCCTTCCAATTAAAACCAAAATTGTGCGAGTAGTCTGCGTAAGTGCCTTTTAAGTTTTCAGGCATTTCTTTGTAATGATGTTTCATGTTTCTATTTTATCATAGAAATGTAGAAATAGAAACAAGATAGCTGTACAATATCCCTATGATTCGAGAAGCAACAAAAAACGACCTCACTGCCCTGCTTGAGCTGTATCTTTACTTACACGAAGACAGCATTCCCGAGCAGAACGAGCATCTTAAAAACACCTGGGACCAGATTCTGGAAGATAAAAATCATCATCTGATTGTAAACGAAATTGACGGCAAAATTGTTTCTTCCTGCGTTTGCGTGATTATTCCTAATCTGACAAGAAATGTTCGGCCGTATGCGTTTATAGAAAATGTTGTGACTCATGCCGATTATCGCAAAAAGGGATACGCAGCTGAATGCCTTGCTTACGCAAAATCGCTGGCACAAAAAGAAAACTGCTATAAGATGATGCTTCTAACCGGTTCCAAAAATCCGGAGACTCTTCGTTTCTATGAAAAGGCCGGTTACAATAGTAGTGACAAAACTGCATTCATTCAGTGGTTATAATTATATGAGGTAAAAAAAATGAAAAAGAATCAATTTGTTAGTTTGTTATTTCTATTGATAATGTCTGTTTCTTTCATTTCGTGCGGAGATGGTTATTCTGCTGTTTATTTCCAGAATGGTTCGACAGATTTTTATAATTACGGAAAAAATGTTGATGAAAACACTGTATTTGAACTTGGCTCCTGTGGTAAAACCATAGCCGCATATACCGCAATGGCTTTGGTTGATGAAGGAAAGCTGGAGCTCAATCAGAAAATCAAACCTTACCTGAATCCTAAGCTTATTACTGAAGATTCCCGACTTGACGAAATCACACTTAAACAGCTGTTGTGTCATACAGCAGGTTTTTCTCCAAGTTATGAATTTGGTATAGATAAAAAAATATACTCAGAGCCTGGAAAAGAATTCCGCTATTCTGGAGTCGGCTATATTTACTTACAGAGTGTAATAGAAAAAGCAAGTGGAATGACTTTTGAGCAGGCAGCTACTCATTATGTTTTCAAACCGTTAGGAATGAATAACAGCACTTTTGAAAATGTAAGAACAATCACCCCATACATGAATGCAGGCAACGCTGTACTTTATGCGCTGGTAGTTTTTGTTCTAGCATTTGTTGTGCTGCTCATTATCTCATCCATAATTGGGAAAATTACAAAACATAAGTTTTTCAAATTCCGCACAGCTTATCTTTTCTGTTTTTTTGCAGCAGGAATAATCAATGTAATTGCTTTGTTATTGATTATGTCAAAGGTGCTTGTTCTGTTTATCATCTGTTTTGCAATAATGGGGATTGCGCTGTTAATCACAAGAAAAAAAGCAAAACTATTTAACGCCTGTGTTCCTGTTATTGCGGTCGTGATTTTTCTTCTGGGCTTCACGGTTAAGGCGCGTATTCCAGTTACAAACGAGCTTGTTTCAAAAGGACCGAATTGTGCCTATTCATTAAAATCCACAGCAAAAGATATGTCACACTTTTGTAACGAGCTCATGGAAAAACAAAAATCTTCGGATAATGTTTTTGCCCAAATGTTTATTCCTGCAGTAACAATTGATGAGAAAAACTCATGGGGCTTAGGCATTGCGATTGAAGCTGCTAATCAATCAGAAATAACATACTGGCATTCAGGAATTAATCCAGGTGCACAAAGCCTGTTTGTTTTATATCCGGAGCAAAACAAGTATGTAGTCATCCTTACAAATAATGATAACGGTTTGAACTTTGCCAAAGAAAAAGCCCGTGAGTTTCTTAAGGTTGATGATATGTGGGATATAAAAAGATGATTATGAAATTAAGAAATTATAAACCCGAAGATTCCCAGATTATCTGCAGCTGGGTAAAAGATGAAAAAACTTTATTCCAGTGGTCAGCTGACAGAATCGGGAAGTTTCCTTTGCTGGGAAATGAATTAAATGAAAACTATGCCGAACGAAATGCGGGCACAGATTTTTTCCCGCTCACCGCTGTTGATGAAAACGACAAGGTAATTGGTCATCTCTTTGTTTTGATTCCTGATGTGAATGTGAAAACAACTGTTCGTTTTGGCTTTGTAATTGTTTCGCCGGAATTTCGCGGAAAAGGCAACGGCAAAAAAATGCTCGAGCTTGCAATTGATTATGCCAGAACCGAATTGCACGCAACAAAAGCAACACTCGGAGTTTTTGAAAATAATCCTAAAGCGCAGGCTTGTTATGAATCGCTTGGATTTTCGCCCGTGAGCACAAGAACTGTTCGGATTCTTGATTCGGATTGGGAATGCATTGATATGGAATTAAGCTTGATTATTTCGTAATCAAATCTGCTGCTTCAATTGCGGAGTGAACTGTAAAATCCTGACCTAAGTCAGTGGGAGACTTTTCATTTCTGGAAATTAAAACCGAGGTACAACCAAAGTTTTTAGCTGCCTGAATGTCCCGCTGATTATCGCCTATCATTATCATTTCTGTTGGTGCTGAATTAAAAAATGCAACTTAAATGCATCCCCTTATATTCCATAAGAGTTTCGCCCAAATCAAAAACAACAACTTTATATTTCATTTCTGCCATGCCAGAATTATACCTCATTAGATTCTTTTCTTACAGTATTTTTTCCTTGCAAAATCTTATTTGAGCAGATAGAATTTTTAGGAATGCTGTTATATGGAGAAAAATGAAAATAATGAAAACAAAAGAAGTCATAATTGAACAACAGAAAGCTTTTATTAAGGAACTCAAAAACAAAATTTGGGATTTTCTAAACACAATTGATAAAACAGAAATTGAAACGATCCTGCTTTCGGGAAGTGTTTCGCGCTCAGATTTCTTTCCTCGTATAAAAGAAAATGGTGAATATGACGGCATGGTTGATTTAATCGTAATGAAAAAACACGGAAGCAAGATTACAGCCGAAGAAATTTTTGGACCAGATCAGGATCCGCCCATTCCATACCATTGTATAAAAGTTGATAATTTGTGGTTTGCAATTTTATTTACGGATTTTATAGACACAGATGCGTTTTCTAAATTTGAAGAACCTCGAAAATTTTCAATTCTGGAATCCCAGATTTTGTACGACCCGAATGATTCATATAAAAATGAACTTTTAAAAATCAATCAATTTGTAAAGCAGGATTTGAAAAATAATCTTGATGGTGCTTTGGGATACATTCATTATCTGATTTCAGATTACAAAAAAGACCGCTGGTATCGACGGGATGCATTTGTCCAGCTGCATGAAAATCTGAACACCGCAATCAGAGCTGGAATCCGTGCCTTGTTTTATATAAATGGATTTTATTCTCCTGCAGAAGACAGGGCTCTTTATTATTCGCACAGTCTTCCAAATCTTCCTGCCAATTATGACGATTTAATTTTGCAAATCTATAAGCAGGATATTAGTTCGGAAGAAGATTATTTCAGGCGAGAAAAAGTTTTTATGGAAAAAATTGTCGGGTTTATTGAGAATAATTACGAAATTGATTTAATTTTTCACCAGTCGTGAAAAAACTTATGATATAATAAATTCGAAAATGGACAACATAATCCTGAATATCTGGATAGAAATGAAAACTGGACTCAAGGTACGCCTGCTTTTAAAACCCGGCAACGATGACTGTTCATTTTTAATAATGGAAATAGATGATAACTGCAGCATAAGCAAAAAAGCTCTGCTTGTAAAAGGTCGCAAAGTTTTTGACAACACTGGAAAATGTCTGGACTTTGGTGACGCATATCCATTAACAACTGAGCACGGCAAAATGTTGATTACAAAACAGTTTATAAATTCGTGGCTATAAACTTCAGCATGACAAAACTGAACAATAATTGACAAGAATTCTAGCGTAACTCCGCGTAGAATAAAATCATCAAAGCTGCAAAGGCTTAAGGAGAAGAAATTGGAGTGGCTGACAAGCATTCGTAAGGCAATTGATTACATGGAATCACATCTGGAAGACAACATTTCTGCGCAGGATGTTGCCGACCAGGTGTTTATGTCTTCATTCTTTTTTCAGAAGGGATTTTCGCTGATGACGGGGTACGGGCTTGGTGAGTATATCAGAAACCGACGCTTGTACCAGGCGGCGCTGGACCTTCAGAAAACTGATGAAAAAATAATCGACATTGCGTTTCGTTACTGTTATGAAACTCCCGAAAGTTTTACAAAGGCTTTTTCGCGGTTCCATGGAGTCAGTCCATCGCAGGTGCGGGAAGGCTCACCGGTAAAACCATTTCTTCCTCTGAAAATTGAAATTTTTATTCACGGAGGTAATCAGATGGATTACAAAATTAAAACTATGGCTGGCTTTAAAGTGATCGGTTTTGCCCGCGAGTTTGACGGCGAAACATCTTATGTAGAGATTCCAAAGTTCTGGGACGAGATTCGCGAAAAATATGCCGCTCGGGTTTGGAGTGGCGAGGCTCCAGCAAATGCGTATGAAAAAGCAATCGTAGACAACAACATCGGCGAGTACGGAGTTTGTGTTGATGATATTGGTGACGGCAAGTTCCGTTATTTTGTTGCAGGCATTTACAAGGGCGGCGAAGTTCCAGAGGGCATGAGTGTTTATGAGCTTCCTGAGTTTGACTGGGCAGTGTTCGACTGTTATGGTCCGTGTCCAAAAGCTCTTCAGGACGTGAACACAAAAATCTGGAAGGAGTGGCTTCCTGGAAATCCTGACTTCGAGTTCCCGGGCTGTGCAAACATTGAGTGGTATGGCGATGGAGATCCAAGCTCTGAAAATTATCACTCTGCAGTCTGGATTCCGGTAAAGAAGAAGTAATTCGAGAACTTAGGAAAAATATAATAGGGAGTACCTGAAATGAACCTTACAGACTGTTATTTAGAAGAAGACCTCTTTCCAAAGATTTTTACAAACTACGAAGAGCGGGATTATGGAATCCTTTTCTATAACACCGAAAACAAAGATTCTTTTGATTCCAATCATGCAGTGATTTACAAGGATAAGATTCAGAATCTTCAGCAGGTACTCTCTGATATTGCCGAGTTTTACAAAGCAAAAGGAAGCCGTCCGATAATCTATCAGTCCATGCTTGATGATAACTGGTTTGATGAAATAAAAGACGAGCTTTCTGCAGCTGGTTATAAAAGCTGGATTGAAGATCAGGAATACATGCTTCTTACAGGAAAGAACACTATTGTTCCAAATCCCGAAATACAAGTTTGTAAGGTTGAAAAATGGGATGCAACGATAGAAAATGTTTTCCTCGAAGCGGAAGAGCCTTGGGAAATCAAAGTGGCACAAAAGACCTTGGAATGTCCAACCGCCTGGATGTTTGCAGCGTGTTTAAATGGCAAACCTGTCGGCTTATTGTATGGACATATTTCGGAAAAAGCTTGCCGGGTTGATTATCTTATTGTATCTAAGAAACATAGAAAAATGGGAGCAGGCCGCGCGTTGTTTTATACTTACGTAGAATGGTGTAAAAAGATGGGGATCGAAAATGTTTATATCTGGCCGGACGGAGAAACTCCAAAAAAGATTTACCAGGAAGGCGGATATAGTGTTGTGGAAATCCGTAAAGCCGGACGTGCGGTGATGGAATGATTTATGGAAATTGATAGCAATATGAAAAGAAAATCTGTTAAACCTGTATACTCTATGTGCGTTCAGCCAGCCTTTATCATTGGTACAAACAATGAAGACGGCTCGTTCAATTTTGCACCTATAACCTGGGTCAGCGTTACGCACGAAAAAGACGACGGATACCTCCTTGTCATAAGCATGTTCGGAACAAAAAGGACAAAGCAGAATGTTATACGAACAGGCATATTTAGTGCAAATCTTGTAAACACAAAAATGCTTCCCCTCATGGATTATTTTGGAACAAAACATGCCAAAGACGGAAAGAAAAATGACATCTCATATAGCGTGAGTCGTGGCGAGGTATTAGATGTGCCTACCTTAGATGAAAGCCCGTGGGTATATGAGTGCGAGGTTGCACGTTCTGTAGAAACCGGAGATTCAACGACGTTCTTCTGTCATATCAAAAATATTCAGATAGATGAACGACTCTCACCACGTGATATTTTTGACATTGATTTGACTGTTCTGGACCCGGTTATTTATTCGGGAAAATATCACAGTCTTGGAAAAATGCTTGGTGAGATTGGAGATTTTTGTAAAACATTGAAGCAATAGATAAAATAATTTACAAAAAATAACTATTGACATGAACAACGATAGTAATTACCCTAAAACTATATTGAAAACTTGCAACGCATACGTCGTAAGTTCTCAATATAAAAAGAGGTAAAATTATGATACAGCGCGACCTATATTTACAGAAAATCATTGATTATATGTGGGACGGACAAATTAAAGTAATAACCGGAATCCGTAGAGCTGGTAAATCAACATTACTCTTTGATTTGTTTTATGATTATCTTTTGAAGAAAGGTGTAAATGCTGAGAATATCATAAAGCTGCAACTCGACAAAAGAAAAGATTCAAAATATAGAAATCCAATTGTCCTTACAGAGTTTGTGGAAAATCAAGTTAGCAAAAGCAATGAGAAATTCTATTTATTTATAGATGAAATACAATTCTGCTATTCTGTTCCAGATCCTGATAATGAAGGTTATGAAATCACTGTTTACGATATGCTGAATGAACTAAAGGATTACAAAAATCTTGATGTTTATGTAACTGGCAGTAATTCAAAAATGCTTTCGAAAGATATTTCTACAGAGTTCCGAGGACGTTCATCTCAAATACATGTTTACCCATTAAGTTTTTCTGAATTCAATGAAGCTGTAGGCGGAGACAAACGAGATAATTTTGATCGTTATATGATATATGGCGGACTTCCATATCTTTTGCATCTTAAGAATGAAGAACAGTATAAACAGTATCTTACAAACCTTTTTGATGAAGTTTATATCAAAGACATAGTAGAGCGAAATAAAATTGAACGTACAGATATTCTTGAAGATATATTAAATGTATTGAGCACGTTTATAAGTTCTCTTACAAATCCACATAATATTACAAATACCCTTAAAAGCGTAAAAAAGGAAAAACTGAGTTCAAATACTGTAAGTGATTACATTGGCTTTTGTGAAGACGCATTTTTAATTTCTGAAGCACAGCGATATGATGTAAAAGGAAAACACTATTTTGATTATCCGAACAAATACTATTTTACAGATATCGGTTTAAGAAATGCACGTCTTGGATTCCGTCAATTAGATTCTGGTCATATCATGGAAAACATCATCTACAATGAACTTTTAATTCGCGGATATTCAGTTGATGTTGGTGTAGTTGTAGATCGCAGAGGTGGAAGCAATGTCCAGAAGGAAATTGATTTTGTTGTAAACAAAGGCGATAAACGAGTTTACATACAGTCTGCCTGGCAAATGAATACCGATGAAAAAATCACAGCAGAATTAGATTCACTAAAACTTGCTAAAGATTTCTTTGCCAAAATCATTATCCAGAATGACATCCCTTCTCATTACACAGATAATGATGGAATTATTCATTGCAATCTGATTGAGTTCCTGCTTGATCCTGAATTGAAAAGTTAAATATTCTGATAGATCATACTGACTTCGCCTGGTATAGACTGCCCTGTAAACAAGGAAGGCTTTCCCCTTGCGACACTTTCGACGTCTGGAAAAAAGAAAGTAATGATTTCTAGAAAAAATAAAGTAATTCCAGAAAATTTTTTTTGATATTATAAGAAGGCCCCTAATAATATATAGAATATAGATTATGAATCAGATATCTAAATCTCAAAGATTCTGGATATCTGATTCATTTAATTGAAAGCATCACAGCCTTGGTAAGATGCCTAGTGAGCTAGAAACTTCCTTAAAAGCCATTCAACAATAGCAGTAAGTCCTGCAAAGAAAATCAAAATGCCTGTGAATCTTAGAATTACAAAAATCACATTTTTTAAACTTATCGTCTGATTTTGATGACCCCCACGTTCTGGCATATTCTTTGACATATTCTGACTTATTTTTTTGTCATTTTGGTTTTCAGACTGACTATCTGAAATT